>NC_015144.1:377500-977500 GCF_000189415.1 Weeksella virosa DSM 16922 | reverse complement strand
GATGCTGTGTATTTTAAAGTTTAGTTTCATCATGTAATGTTAATCATTAGACATAAAAAAAAAGGCTTGTCGGTTCCGACAAGCCTTTCCTACATATAACTACATAGAGGTCTCACGAACCAACGTTTTGCTGTTCGTTTAACCACCACCAGTTATTTGTACTAAATGTTTTCATTGTCCACAAATCTAAAACATTATTTCGTTAATGTGCAAATATTTTTTTAAGCTTTAGCATATGGACAGGATAAAACCTATAGTTACTATATTGATTTTTAGTCTTTTATTTAATTTGCTTGATAGAAATTTTTATTGCGTAAATCTTTTATAGGTAGTGGTTTATTGGTATGTTTATAACAATAGTTTTATTTTTTTTTATCTAAAAATGTAGAAGAATGCTGTCATGAAGAAAAAACTCAAGTAAAAGATTTTTCCTATTTTTATAGAGTCTAATAAATACAATATCAAACAGAAGTTTTAATATTTCATGGAACAATACGTTAACTATCACATTGAGAATCAAATAGCTCATGTCGAATTTTATCAAGAAAAAAGTAATTCATTTCCGACCGAACAACTCGAACGCATGATCGAAGTGCTAGAAGAATTGGGAAACAATGACCAGGTGAAGGTGATTACACTTCGTAGTAAAGGAAACCGAGTTTTCTCTGCTGGTGCTTCTTTCGATGAATTATTAACGATTGAAGATTTCGAAACAGGTAAAAAATTTTTTTCGGGTTTCTCTCGCGTTATTTTAGCGATGAGAGCTTGTCCTAAATTCATTGTCGGGGCAATCACCGGAAAAGTAGTCGGAGGAGGAGTAGGATTGGTTTCTGCTTGTGACTATGCCATTGCAGACGAATCGGCTTTTTTACGCCTTAGCGAACTATCGATTGGTATTGGTCCTTTTGTGATAGAACCTGCGATTACCAGAAAAATTGGGCTGAATGCTTTTGCAGAAATGACCTTGAACCCAGTAGAATGGAAGGATCCTTTTTGGGCAAAAGAGAAAGGATTCTTTTCTGAGGTGATGGAGACAGAAGCACAATGCATAGATAGGGTAGAGGAGTTTTCTGAACAATTATCAAAATACAGCCTCGAAGCCATGAGAAACCTAAAACAAGTCTTCTGGAAAGATACCGAAGATTGGCCCGAAGTCATGCAAGAAAGAGCTGCAATGAGCGGTAAATTAGTCTTGTCTGACTTTACAAAAACAACTCTTAATAAGTTTAAAACTAAAGCATAAAGGAATGGAATACAATAATTTATTGGTAGAAGTAACCGACGGGATTGCCTTGGTTACGCTCAACCGACCACAAGCACTCAATGCACTCAATAAAGCATTGTTAGACGAGTTGTCACATTTTATCACTGTGGCACAAGAAGATAAAGCAATCCGAGTAATTATCTTAACCGGGGCTGGCGAAAAATCTTTTGTGGCAGGTGCAGATATCAAAGAGTTTGCTTCTTTTAATGGAGAGCAAGGTGAACGTTTGGCAGCTGAAGGTCAAGTAAATGTTTTCAATAAAGTAGAAAATTCTTGCAAACCAGTGATCGCCGCTGTAAATGGTTTTGCTTTGGGAGGAGGGCTAGAGTTATCGATGGCCTCACATTTCAGAATTGCTTCTACGAATGCCAAAATGGGCTTGCCAGAGGTTACCTTAGGTTTGATTCCAGGATATGGTGGAACGCAACGTTTACCTAAACTTATCGGGAAAGGACGTGCGATGCAAGCGATTATGACAGCTGAAATGTTCTCGGCAGAACGTGCCTTAGAAATTGGGTTGGTAAATGAGGTTGTAGACTTAGAAAACCTACTGCCTCGCTGCAAAGAGATTGCAGAAAAAATTACTAAAAACTCTTCGGTAGCCATTGCAAAAGCCATCAAAGCTGTCAATGATTCGGATAAAGAATATGGTTTCGAAACTGAGATTAAGAGCTTTGGTTATCTTTTTGATCAAGAAGATTTTAAGGAAGGAACAACTGCTTTTATCGAAAAAAGAAAACCAAATTTCAAATAATTTAATCGATAGAAATTATTTTAAAATACAAAGGTCGAATTCATTTGAATTCGACCTTCTGTTTTTTTATAGATTACTTTGTTTATCCGATTTGTACACCATTAGGTGTTTTCTCTTCTGGGTGAACAAAGGTTAATTTACCATCAGCTTTGTCAGCAAATAAAAGCATTCCGTTCGATTCGATTCCTCTAATTTTTCGAGGTGCCAAATTAACTAAAACCGTCGCTTGTTTCCCAACGATTTCTTCTAACGTAAAATGCTCTGCAATTCCAGATACAATTGTTCGAACATCTAGTCCAGTATCAACTTTTAGTTCGAATAACTTATCAGCTTTTTCTACTTTTTTAGCTTCTAAAATAGTTCCTACACGAAGATCCATTTTCTGAAAATCATCAAAAGAAATCATTTCTTTCTGTGGTTCGGCATTGGGGTTTGTCATGCTATTTTTTGTTTTGCTATGATTTAATTTATCTAGTTGTATTTGTATTGATTCGTCTTCTATTTTGTTGAATATCAGTGTGGTTTCTCCTAATTGATGCCCACTCTCTATCCATTCATCCGTGGCAATTAAATCGTCCCAGTTTTTTAGTTCGACTTTCATCATATCCAACATTTTGGTCGAAGAAAAAGGCAAGAAAGGCTCTGCTAATTGAGCCAAAGCTACTGCAATCTGGTTGGCTGCATACATGATGTTTTTCACAGCTTCGGGATCATTAGCTTTCTTCCATGGTTCTTGTGCTTGTAGAAACTGATTTCCTAAACGCGCCAAATTCATATATTCGTGCAAGGCCGCGCGGAATTCATAATGCTCGATGTGTTCTCCTATGCGTTTTGCATACTCTTTTATCTGAAGAACCTCATCAAAGCTTGAAGTTTTGGTAGGAATTATTCCATCGTAATATTTATGGGTCAATACCATAACACGGTTGATGAAGTTTCCTAAAATGCCCACCAATTCTGAGTTGTTTTTGGTCTGAAAATCTTTCCAAGTAAAATTGTTGTCTTTGTTTTCGGGCATATTCGATGTAAGCACAAAACGCAAAGTATCTTGCTGATTCGGGAAGTCTTCTAAATATTCATGCGCCCAAACAGCCCAATTTCTCGAAGTTGATATCTTGTCATCTTCTAAGTTAAGGAACTCGTTGGCCGGCACATTGTCGGGCAAAATATACTCGCCATGCGCTTTTAGCATAGACGGGAAAACGATACAATGGAAAACGATATTATCTTTCCCGATAAAATGCACCAATTTGGTTTCTGGGTTTTGCCAATAATCTTTCCAATCTTTTCCGTTTTTTTCGGCCCATTCTTGGGTAAACGAAATGTAACCAATCGGCGCGTCGAACCAAACATACATTACTTTTCCTTCGGTTCCATCGATTGGTACTGGGATTCCCCAATTCAGATCACGTGTCATGGCACGCGGTTTCAGTCCGTCATCCAACCAAGATTTCACTTGTCCGTACACATTCGATTTCCAATCTTCTTTGTGTCCTAGCAAGATCCAATCTTTCAGAAAATCTTGGTATTGATCCAAGGGAAGGTACCAGTTTTTGGTTTCTCTCTTGATTGGTGTATTTCCTGATAAAGCAGAACGAGGATTGATTAATTCTTCTGGACTCAAGGTAGAACCACACTTTTCGCACTGATCACCATAAGCATCCGGATTACCGCATTTCGGACATTCGCCACGTATGTAGCGATCTGCCAAAAATTCTTTGGCTTCTTCGTCATAATATTGTTCGGTAACTTCTTCAGTAAATTTGCTGTTTTGGTACAATGTCTTGAAAAAATCTTGCGCTACTTCTCGGTGTTTAGCAGAAGTTGTACGCGAATAAACATCAAAAGTAACCCCAAAACTTTCTAAGGTGTTTTTGATGTTTTCGTGGTATTTATCGACAATATCTTGTGGGGTAACGCCTTCGTTTTTGGCACGAATCGTAATCGGTATTCCGTGTTCGTCTGATCCGCCAATAAATGCAACATCTTTCCCTTTTCTTCTAAGGTAGCGTGCAAAAATATCAGAAGGCACATAAACGCCAGCCATATGACCGATGTGTAAAGGACCATTGGCGTAAGGTAATGCCGCCGTAATGGTATATCTGTTTGTATTTGACATAAAATGAAATATTGGCACAAAGATACAATATTGTCATAGCAAAAGATACGAAGTTTAGAAACTCTTTTTTCTGAGCGATGATTTTTTTATTCTATCCCAATCCAAAAACGAATATGTAGTATCTTGCTTACAGTAATAATGTTTTTTTCGGTAGGAGGAAGTGCACCTGCTGTTTATTAAAGTACAAAAATATGATAAGCATTGCCGCAGAGTCGCAACAAATCGTCAATCAACAATTGTACAGTTATTTAAGTCAATATTATTGGTTATTGATTATGGCCGTGGTTTTGTTGATGTTATTTAGTTGGTTGGGGTCGTCTAAATCCAAAAGAAAATAATATTTAGGCGAAATACCATTCTAAGAAAAAGTACCAAATTGTGAGCGTTATAAAGGAAATCGGAATACCGATTCCGACCATCATATTCGATAATTTAGGTTTCAGCCCATATTGTCCGGCAATAATTGCAGCAGTGACCATCGGCGCCATGGCCGCTTCGATTATCGACACTTTGATCGGTAAACCCGATTGTTTGAAAATCAAAACATAGAGCACAAAAATAACGATTGGTAAGAATATCAATTGATAGAGGAGACCCAAAATCAAAAAATTCCAGTGTTTACTTCGTTTATCAATATTTAGTTGATAACCAACCGAAACGAGAGCCAAAGGCGAAACTGTAACTGCTAACTTCCCGAAAACGTCTTTCAGTTCGACAGGGAAATGCCACCCGAAGGCAGCCATCGTTATTCCGATTAGAAAGGCAATAAACGCCGGAAATTTGAAAACTTTTCCGACCAAAGCACCCAAATTATTTTCGCCACGCGAAAAAATCGTAGCCGTAATAATACCTAAAGTACTCAACACCACAAAGGTTCCTGGAAGATCGACAATAATCAAAGTTTTGATTCCTTCGTCGCCATACATTGCTTGTATAACAGGGATTCCGACAAAGGAAGTATTGCCTAAGCCTGCTGTAAGAATCAGACATCCAATCAAGGCTTTCGACCATCCGAGCCATTTTCCTAACCCATAAAAAAAACCAAAAGCCATTGCAAAAGCCAACCAAGCTACACCCGCCGGGAAGAGCAAATCCCAACCCAATTTCACTTCGGGTAAATAATACAAGGCCATCGAAGGCAAAGAAATAAACAGAACAAACTGGTTCAGTACCACATGAGTATTGTATGGGAATTGAGGAAATTTTTTAATAATAACGCCAATCAATAAACATAAAAATAAGAGGATGATGCTCGACATGTGGAAAAAAATAATAAGAAGGCAAAGGTACGTTTTTTACAATACAAAAGAGGAATATTTCGGTATGATATATTTACATGTTTTATTTGTTTTGTGATTGATTATCAAATGTTAAGTGTTGTGGTTGATCAATGATAGAAGATGTTTTCGGTAGGATGAAAAGAGAACCTAAAGGGAGAGTGCAAAAGAAGAATTTTCTTTATAAAGAACTAATCTACTAATAAAAAAAATATAAAAAAACACAAAATACACAAAATGCATTCTCGATATTAGAGGCGAATGACTTACCTTTGTAGCATGTCGAATATTGTTGCTATAGTAGGAAGACCCAATGTAGGGAAATCTACCTTTTTTAATCGGTTGGTACAAAAACGCCAAGCCATTGTTGATGATGTATCAGGCGTAACACGCGATCGCCATTATGGCAAATCGGATTGGAACGGAGTAGAGTTTACCGTAATCGATACCGGAGGTTATGTTGTGGGATCAGAAGACACCTTCGAAGAAGAAATCCGTAAACAGGTAGAGTTGGCCGTAGACGAAGCCAATGTTATCCTTTTTATGGTCGATAATCAAGTTGGGTTAACCGATATGGATAAAGAGGTTTCTCACCTTTTGCGCAAGGCTAAAAAGAAAACGTTTTTAGTCGTTAATAAAGTCGACACGAATAAAAATTTAGACGACTCTTATGAGTTTTATACTTTAGGATTCGATAAAATATTTACCATTGCTGCTATTAGCGGGAGTGGGACAGGAGATTTACTCGATGAGGTAGTAGACTCTTTCGAGACCAAAGAATTTGAGGATAAATTCGAAGGTTTACCACGTATTGCAATTGTAGGTCGTCCAAATGCTGGGAAATCGACTTTGATCAATGCTCTCTTGGGTGAAGAAAGAAATATCGTAACCGACGTTGCTGGGACTACTCGAGATTCTATCGAAACGCTCTACAATAAATTCGGGCATAAGTTTGTATTGGTTGATACGGCTGGGATGCGAAAAAAAGGAAAAGTTGCCGAAGACTTAGAGTTTTATTCGGTTATGCGAGCGATTCGTACGATAGAAGAATGCGATGTTTGTGTATTAGTTGTCGATGGGTCGAGAGGCTTAGAAGCACAAGATCTTAACATTCTCTATTTGGCAGAACGCAACCGGAAAGGTGTGGTGATTTTGGTGAATAAGTGGGACTTAGTTGAGAAGCAAACCAATACAATGCGTGATTTCGAGAAGATGATTAAAACCAAAATAGCTCCTTTTACGGATGTCCCAATTTTGTTTATTTCTGCACTCAACAAGCAACGTATTCATAAAGCAATCGAAGTGTTTATGCAGGTTAATGAGAACCGTAATCGACGAATCAAAACAAGTAAACTAAACGAGTTGATGTTGCCATTGATCGAGATTACACCCCCACCAGCTTACAAGGGGAAATATATCAAAATAAAATATGTTACGCAATTGCCAACGCGAACACCTCAGTTTGCTTTTTTCGCCAATTTACCACAATATATACGCGAACCATACAAGCGATTTATAGAAAATCAGCTGCGTAAATCGTTTGATTTTTCGGGTGTACCGATTGAGATTTATTTCAGGAAAAAATAGAATAATAACCACTTTCTTTGTGGATGATTTTTTATGATAAAAGATATATATAGTAACTCATTTCATCCTACCGAAAGAAAGTGCTCTGTGGCGCAACCTACCGAAATTTAAAAATGCTCCTCTTCTTGTTTCAAGGACAGTTTGCAGCTTAAATAATAGAGTTAGTTGGATAAAAAAAATAGAAATGAAAGTTGGTTTGTTCTTTGGGTCGTTCAATCCGATTCATATAGGTCATTTGATAATTGCGAATCACTTTCAGCAATTTTCAGATTTAGAGCAAGTTTGGTTTGTGGTAAGTCCTCAAAATCCATTCAAAGAAAAAAAATCCTTAGCCAACGAATATAATCGTCTAGAGATGGTTGAGTTGGCGATACAAGATTACCCAAATCTTCGTGCTTGTAGTGATGAGTTTCATTTACCTCGGCCATCGTACACGATTGACACCTTGACGCACCTAAAAGAGAAATATCCTCGGTATGATTTTTCGCTGATTATGGGGTCTGATGTGTTGATAAGCTTACCAAAATGGAAGAATGCAGATATTCTTTTACGTGATTATTCGATGTATGTGTATCCACGCCCGGGTGAGATTTTAGCCGATTTCGACGCCAAAATTACTATCGTAGAAGCTCCATTGATGGAGATTTCATCAACGTTTATTCGTAATGCTGTGAAGCACAATAAGAACATTAAACCAATGCTTCCTCCTAAAGTATGGGAATACCTAGACGGAAGTAATCTCTATAAATAAACTTTATTTTTTAGGATACATTTGTTTCAATTGTTGTATTATTTGTTCTAATCCATTGACTTTTATTTCATAAACTGTCGCCAAGATTTCACCCAGTTTTCCTTTAGGGAATCCGCCATGGCTAGCAAACCATTCGAGATAAGAAATGGGTAAATCGCATAATAACCTACCTTGGTATCGACCAAAAGGCATTGTCTGTGAGACCATTGCTTGTAATATTTCGGGCCGAAAACCACTTTCCATCAGCTTATTATTATTTTTTCTTACGTTTTTGAAATAAAGTTTCTTTTTTTGCCTGATTTTCATCCAAACCTCCTTTCAGCAATTGCCCTTCGTAATCGGTAATTCCGTTACGGAAAGGATATGATTTTTTTATATTTGCTACATCCATGGCGTCTTTTGCAATCCGAGCTCTAGCGCCAGATCGGCAATAAATATAATAGGTTTTCTTGGGGTCTAATCGTACAATATCTTGTGCAAAATCTTCTGCTTGCAAATCGATATTGATCGCACCTTTTATATGACCCTGTGCAAACTCTTCGGGAGTACGAACATCGAGAAGAATAATATCTGGGTGATCAAAGTTTATCTTATCTGTAGTATTAATGTCTTTCGTATAAAGAGTTGCTTCTATATGGTCTAATTTTTTTAGGGTTTGTTGATGACCACAACTTCCTAAGGTGAAAACCAATAAGATAAGTCCGAAAAAAAAGTTCATTTTATTTACCATTGTATAGATTCATTGCGTTTGCTAATCCATGAAAGACAAAAGCCAAAGCAGCTTCGGCTGCCATATCGAGTCGGTCTTGTAAGATTTTGTTTTCTTCTATTGTCCAATCTCCCAAAACATAATCGACTTGTTGTCCTTTTAAAAAATCATTTCCGACCCCAAAGCGTAAACGTGGATAATTGGTGTTTTGTAATTTATTTTGTATGTCTTTCAACCCATTATGTCCGCCGTCGCTTCCTTTTCCACGCATGCGCAAGGTCCCGAAATCCAAATTCAGATCATCGGTAACGACGAGTAGTTGAGGTAGATCGATATTTTCTTTCTGCATCCAAAAGCGTACTGCATCTCCACTAAGATTCATATAGGTGTTGGGTTTGAGTAAAGTTACAGGACGTCCTTTGTATTTAAATTGTGCAATCTCACCAAAATTAGACGAGGAAAATTTAGTATCGTTACGTTTGGCAATTTCTTCTACTACCTTGAAACCTATATTATGACGAGTATTCTCGTATTTGTCGCCTATATTCCCAAGGCCCACAATTAAAAATTTCTGCATACCACAAAAATAATGTATTCTATTTATTTTCTAGTCGAACGAAAGTTAATTTTGATAAATTGGTGTAGTTTTTGACAATTTACATATCATGAATAAACTAATTTCTTTTTACTTTTTCATGCTCTTTATTTGGAGCGGAATTGTGTTTGGACAGAAAATACCGCAGACCGATAAAAAGATTTTTACCGAAGATGTTCTTCACCAAACCGTGAAAAATAGAGCCTTAGATGATGTCTCTTTGCAATCTATTCTCCAAGAACAGCGAGGCGAAGTTGTGGTTTTGTATTTTTGGTCAAGTTGGTGCAAGGATTGTTTGGTCGGATTTCCGAAACTCAAAACCTTACAACAAAAAAATCCGAAAGTGAAATTTATTTTCTTTTCCTTGGATAAAACCCAAAAAGCTTGGGAAAAAGCAATAGATAAATATGCTTTGCAAGGAGATCACTATTGGTTTAGCAGTGGTTGGGAAAATCCGTTCAATAACTATATCGACCTCAACTGGGTGCCACGTTATTTGTTGCTCAATCGAGAAGGAAATATTGCAAAATATTACACCATTCAGGCCGACGATCAAGAATTGCAACAGGCAATGAACCAATTGTAACGCAGATAAGATGGTACGTAAGAAAAGGATTAGATTTCCTTTATACTTATTCTATCATTGTATTTCTAGCTTAAAAATTATTTCTAGAAATAAGATTTTGTGTTAATTGTCGATATAAAAGCACACTCCGTTTCTTGTTTATAGATCTTGCATTATCTACTTGATGAGGATAGATTTAGGGATAGAATTTCTAATTTTTTTTCTTAATAAAAATAGATTTTTTT
The DNA here is from genome assembly GCF_000189415.1 of Weeksella virosa DSM 16922. Classification (GTDB taxonomy): domain Bacteria; phylum Bacteroidota; class Bacteroidia; order Flavobacteriales; family Weeksellaceae; genus Weeksella; species Weeksella virosa. The sequence continues at coordinate 967,634 of NC_015144.1, read as the reverse complement.
ATCGAATTGTTTTCTATAAATTGCAAGCACTTAAAACTATTAATGGATATATGAAAATTTGCTTCGTGATGTATCCTTGGGATAAAATTGTTCCAGGAAAAGATACCACAATTCGACTGATAAAAGAGTGCATAGAGTGCGGTTATGAAGTGTCCTTGGTTACCAAATCGGGAGTGACTTTACAAAAAGGAAAAGTATTGGGGCAATGCCAAAAACTTATACCGCAAGTAGTAGGTGAAGATTGTGTTGCATTCTACGATCAGATGCAGTTTGAGTATTCTACACAAGAGCTCAAAACATTTGATATCATCTTCATGCGTGCCGATCCGCCTGTAGACAATATGTTGCTCAATATCTTAGAACTAATAGAAGACGAGGTTTTTTTTGTTAATCGAATTTCTGGTTTACGCAAAGCTAATAACAAAATCTATGCTGCATTTTTCGACGACGGAACAGATGAAATTGTGCCGCAAACCTTGATTACATCAGAAGTTCCCCTGATAAAAAAATTCATAGAAGAGAACGATTTTCAGAAATTTATCATCAAACCATTAGATGGAATGGGCGGTAAGGGTGTGATACTTCTAGAGCGCAGTCAACTGAACAATGTGTCGGCAATTGCAGATTTCTACATCAATGCAGAAGGCAAAAAGAAACCAATTATTGTTCAAAATTATATCGAAGGAGCAGAAAAAGGCGATATTCGTGCTATCGTGGTCAATGGTGAACCTATTGGTGCGATAAAAAGAATTCCGGCCGAAGGAGATCACCGCTCTAATATCAGTGCAGGAGGAGATTCCGTGAAACATGAGTTGACCGAAACCGAGCTAAAACTTTGCCGTAAACTCGGGAAACAATTAGTGAAAGATGGCTTGTATATTTGCGGTATTGATATTATCAATAATAAAATGGTCGAACTCAATGTAATGAGCCCGGGAGGCGTTTATCCGCACAATAAAGCCAATAACAATACCGAAATACAGAAACAAATCATCGGGATGATTGTTGATAAATATGAAGAGTTGAAGAGATGAAAAAATTAAGTGTCGATAAAATAATCGAAAAAATTCGGGCGGAAGAAGTTTTCGACGTCATGGCCGAAGATGATTCTTTTCGTTTGAAGATAGATGAATATATACCGTATGTCTGTGCGGCAATCCATAACGGACATTTGATGCGTCTCGAGTTACTTGAGAAAACATCGCTAAGTGATTACGAGCGTTGGTACGAAGAAGATCCCCATACAGCAGAGTTTATTGCCCAATTCCCGATTGTGATTCAAGGAAATGACTCGCGTTTCGAATATGATTTGAACCGCGATCCCAATACAGCAGTGTATGAAGAAGCTTGGGGTAAACAATGCTGGAAAGTTCCTTTAACCGAAGAAGAAAAACAAAGAAGCCTAGACAAGCATCATAATTTTTACCGCGTTGTTCATGCCTTGATCGAAAAGTTAGAAAAGAAATTCAATGCGTGTTTGGTGTACGATATTCATTCGTACAATTGGAAAAGATGGAATCGAAAAGTTCCGGTTTTTAACATTGGATCAGAATTGATAAACCATCAAAAATATGATGTTTATGTTGATTCTTGGGCCAGAGAGTTGAGTGAAATTCAATTGGGAGAAATCGAAAATGATACGGCTATAAATGATGTATTTTATGGTCGTGGCTATCTATTAAAATATCTTACAGAAAACTTCGACAACACGTTGGTCTTAGCCACCGAAGTTTCTAAAATATATTGCGACGAATTGACAGGAGAATCCTTTCCAGAAATTATATTCTTAATTAGAGAAGGCTTCAAAAATGCAATTGTAAACCATGCATTTTCTTTCGTTAAAAAAGAAACTACCTATAAAATTTCTAAACAATTCAATATTCTACATAATGAATTAGAATCGGATTTGATAAAAGTAGATAAAAAACTATTCAGTTTGGTGAATAATTTCGAGTTGCTTTCAGTAATCAATCCAATGAATTTAGAGTTCGAAAAAATGAAATTTTTTGCTTCTAAATATAATTATGAGCCTCAGTTCAAATACCATCCAATCAATCTGAATCCTTTAGAATTTAAACGAAAATTAACCTCGATTAATGTAGAGCGAATAGACGATAGTAGCATCCAAAAAATGTATATCGATACCATTAGTGCATATATGGATAAGGTAGATATGTTAGCCAACATCGGATCAGAAAAGTTTCTATACAATTCTTTACGCTATTTCGGTGAACCCAATCAGAAAGATATAGACAATGCGAATTTCATACTGTATTGTCCAGATTTCAGGCCCGATAAAGTAGACGATTATACAGAAAAAGAAGTGGTTCAGTTATTTCAGAATGCTACCAAAGAATATGGTTTCGATTTCACAATAGAAGTGTCCGATCACATTGCATCGAAAGCTTTAGTTATCAATAGCCAGAAAAAAGTAATCATCAAAAAAGGAGTCCGATTCAATAAACGCTTCACCAAAGGCTTGATCGAACATGAAATTGGTGTACACATGGTAACAACGATGAATGCAGCCGATCAACCACTGAAAATTTTCAGTATTGGATTGCCTGTCAATACATTAACTCAGGAAGGATTGGCTATTTTATCCGAGTATTATTCGGACAGTATGAATATCGATCGTTTGCGAGAGTTGGGTTTACGCGTTTTGGCTGTGAAATATATGACCTCTGGAAATACATTCTCAGAGACCTTTCAGTTAATGGTAGAAAAATATAAAATGGAGCCTCATAATGCCTATTATCTTACGGCACGTGTCTATCGCGGAGGAGGTTTTACCAAAGATGCTTTATATCTAAAAGGTCTTAAAACAATTTTAAGTTTTATGGACTCGGGTCGTCCTATCAATAATCTATTAATCGGGAAAACATCGGTAGAATATATCGATACGATTGATGAGTTGATTGCGCGAAACATGATAAATCCTCCGAAATATTATACCAAAATCTTCAAGCATCACGAAGAAAATCCTTCCATTAATCCATTGTTACAATATATTTTTAAAGGATTGAAAGATTAAACAAAAAAACGCTTTATCAAATAAAGCGTTTTTTTGTTTTATGCAGTAAACAATTACTTTACTTTTTGATTATTTTCTTACGGGTAATTTCTCCATTTTGGGTTGTGAATTGAACGATATAAACACCCTTGCTTAAGTGTTTCATATAAATTGCAGTTTTTTGGGGTGAAAGCTGCATTTGCTTTTCTCCATTTATCGAAAAGACTTCTACTTCTTGGATCAGGTGATTCGATTGCCAAAAAAGGAAATCCTCTACTGGGTTCGGATAAATAGAAACTATCGCTTGTTCTTGATCATTTACACTCATCGTACATGTAGGGTTGCTATAATCTACAAGCCCCAAAGATGGATTATCTACCCGATGAAAAATTACGTTTTCTATCGCCGACAAATCGGTTGTCGAAGGAGCTATCCAGCAATTTCCTTGTGCAATAACTTCGTTGGGAGAATTGTTGTACAAAGCAAAAGTTTCTCCGTTGTTTCCGTTTTCGTAGAAAAAATTATTTCCAGGAGTGGTAGCATCGCCCATAAAAATATTCGTAGCTTCACCGATAAGCGTAATGCCCCATAAATTATTCTCGATATGGTTATCGAGTATTCTGATTTTATCCCCCAAAACATTACCAGGTTGTGTGATAGAGATACCACTTCCGCCTTGCATAGGTAAGTTTTCTGAGTTGTTGTTGATGAGTTGATTATTCAGAATATCACCACCCGACTTTGGACCAACTAGTGTGATTCCGTATCGGTTATCTTTCACAATATTCCCATCGATAATTGCAAAGCTATCGAGCCCAACCAAACTTGCTACAGCAATTCCGCCAACTCTGGTATTGTCTCGGTTACCAATTATTGTGTTGTTTTTAATAATAATTTGTTGATTTTCTCCACTCGGACCCATATTTATTTGTGGACGGTTGGTATTTTTGGTATTGTTGTTTTCTAGATAATTATTCTCGAAAATCAAGCCGACTTTTGAGTTAGCAGCAGAGCCAACAGCAGGTGTTTCGTTATGAAGAAATTGACTGTTGATAACTTTCGGGGTACCGCGCGAGAAAGATATTGCTCCTCCTGTAGAAATACCTTTGTCGTGCATATAAGAAAATGAACAATTTTCGGCCAAAAAATGTCCGCTTAGTGCACGAATACCACCACCATAACTGAATGAAATGTTTTTGAATGTTGCGGTGGAAAATTCATCCAACCGTATACCTTGATAGGATTCTGTTTCAGGATTTTGTACTGTGAAATTTGCACGGTTGGGGGCAATGGCTTCTATTGTTCCTTCGATGTTGAGTAAAACTTCGTCTGAGATATACACCCAATAATCCTTATCGATCACCAACTTATCGTTGGCAGAAATCGTAATGTTTTTATGAATATAATAGGTGTTTGGGTTATCATTATCTACAGAAATTGTCGTATTATCCGCATTGGCAATGTCTTGTAGGTGCAAAACAACTCCAGAATTTGGTGAAGTATATTGTGCAAAAACAATAAAAGGAGATGCGAATAGAGCAAGTTGTAAAAGTATTTTCATTTTAATGCGTTTTTCCTTACAAAAGTTTATGAGAAAAGAGCTTTTAGCTCATGAGCCTCTTCTGGTTTCATTCTTCCGCCCAATACCAAACTCAATTGTTTCCTACGCAAAGCAGCTTCATAACGTTCGATTTCTTGTTCGGTTTCTGGAATTAATTCGGGTACACGTGTCGGTTTGTTGTTTTCGTCTACCGCAACGAAAGTGTAAATTCCGTTATTGGTTTTCTCATAACAAGAGTTTTTATAATCGTACAAATACACATCGACATAGACCTCCATAGAGGTAGAAAAAGCACGCGTGACTTTGGCTTCTAAACGAACCGTGCTCCCGAGCGGAATTGGTCTATCGAAAGAAACGTGGTTCACACTAGCGGTTACTACTTGGTAGCTGCCTGCATGTGTTCTTGCAGCGATAGAAGAAATCCTATCCATACGCGCGAGTAGTTCGCCTCCAAACATATTGTTGAGAGCGTTAATTTCACTTGGAAGAACCAAATTAGTCATGATTGCTAATGATTCTTTGGCTGTTTTAGATTTTAACATAAAAAAAGACCTTTGTTATAGGTTAACAAAGGTCTTAAATTTTTATGAGAAATGAAGGTTTAGTTTTTTCTAATCCATGCATCTTTATTCTGTTCATGAATCCAGTTAAGGTATGCTCTTGCTCCTTCTTCGGTTTCGAAAGTCATGTAGTTTACATAAAAGAAACTACCTTTTTTGTACACCATGCCAGCTTTGTCGAATCCTTTTTTATGCAGTTTCTCAATTGCTTCTTGTGCTTCATCTAGCCTTTTATAAGAGCCAGCGACTACTTGGTATTTCCCGGTTGTTTCTTTGGTTTTCACCACAACTGTTTCGTTGTTTTTTGTCGTATTACTTGCCACAAGGGTCGTTTCTTCTGCCATGATATTTGGCAAATGATGAATGCTTTTTTCGGTAGGATGAATTACTTTGTGGTTAACTTTTTCTTTACCGAACATTGGCAAAACAATTCCACTCCATTGTTCATCCACAAATGCTTTGACAGGCTGAGGCGTATTGAAGTATAAAAAACCTCCTATCAGAATAGGTAGAAAAGAAGCAGCAGCCAACAAACCAGCATAACGATTCGGTTTTTCTTTTTCTATTTCGGTTTGTAGAACATACGGAGCATGAACGGCAGGTAACCCAAAACTACTTAATAAGAAATTAGTGTCTTCGGGGGTGAAAACCAAATTACCTTCGACATTTTGTTGTAGTTTTCCCAAACGAATAAGCGAAAGTTCTTTACCTGCTTGCAAATGTTCTTGCCAAAAACGCACCTGATTCTGAATTGTTTCTAGAGCTTTTTCTTGCGACATGCTTTGTTTTCTCATCAAGGCGTTGATAAGTAACCCATCTTGCTTTTGTAGAGAAGCATTAAATGAAACTGTCTTACTTGGCGGGAGAAAGTTTTGGGCTTCCTTATCTTTCTTTGCCGAATAAGTCTGTGTAATAAAAGCCCCGAAATCAGGAACAATTACACAATTGTGTTCGTATAATAATTCATGTATAAGTTGTTCTATTTTCATATGATGATCATCTTAATGACGCATTTTTTAGTATAAAAAAATATTCACAAAAATAAGAAGATTTTCCTTATCTTTAAAATTATGATAAATGATTTGAAATACCAAATTGCGCTAAGTTTTTGTAAAGGCTTAGGACCCAAGTACACCAAGCAATTGCTGCACAGCTTTGGGCTTGCAAAAATGGTATGGCAAGAAAAGTTATCTACTCTACAAGAGAAAACCAAAATACCTCTAACTAATCTGATGGATATTGGGCGCGATGAAATCTTAACGATGGCCGAAAACGAGATACTTTTTTGCGAACAAAATCAAATCAAAATCCTTTCTTTTTTTGATGATGCTTATCCCTTTTATCTGAAACAATGTATCGATGCTCCCTTAATTCTGTATTATAAGGGTAATATAAACTTCAAAAGTGAGCTGAATATTTCTATCGTTGGATCAAGGAAAATGACTGCATATGGTGCCAAGTTTATACAAGAACTCGTCGCAGATTTACGCGATTATCCGATTTGTATTGTGAGTGGTTTGGCCTACGGCTGCGATATTCAGGCGCATCGTGCTGCACTGAGTTTGGGTCTACCGACGTGGGGTGTTTTGGCGCATCATCTGAACAAAGTATATCCAGCAAAACATAAAAAAGAAGCACAAGAAATGCTAGAAAATGGTGGGTTGATTAGCGAATATTCTTCTCAGCATGCATTGATTCCTGAATGTTTTTTGCAGAGAAATCGGATCATTGCTGGACTTTCTCCGACGACAATTATCGTAGAATCTAGCTATTCTGGCGGAGCATTGGTAACAGCAAAGTTTGCCAATGAATATAATCGAGATGTTTTTGCTTTGCCCGGACGAAATTCGGATAAAATGAGTCGAGGGAACAACCATTTGATCAAAACACATCAGGCGTATCTCATAGAAAATACACAAGATTTACTGTATCATTTGAATATCCAATCCAAAGATAATAAAACAAAGCAGGTCGAAATGTTTGTGGATTTAACCGAAAATGAACAAAAAATCGTTCAATTATTACAGAAAAATCAAAAACTACATATCGATCAGTTGGCCGATTTATCCAACCAATATACTTATCAATTATTACCAATACTGCTCGACTTAGAACTGAAACAGCTCGTGAAACCTTTACCTGGTAAATTTTTCGAACTTATTTAATAATTCTTTTCCAATTCTTTCGTTATCGAGAATAACAAGTACATTTGTTATATGATGATGAAAATTTTCAGTTTTTTACTATTAACTCCATTTTGTTTATCCGCTCAAACAATGCAAACGCGTTGGATAGATTTATTTTCATACAGAAAAGTTGTCGATATCAAACAAATAGATAATTTGTTGTATTGCGCTTCAGAGAACGGCATTTTTGTTGTCGATCCTGAAGATACATCGAAAGTAGAGAAGTTTAGCAAAGCCAATCTACTGAGTGATGTGGGGATATCGAGTATAGAATATGATCAAGTTTCTCATGTACTTTTGATTGGATATGAATCGGGTTCACTCGATATATTACGAGAAGGAAAGCCGAAGTTTATTCTCGATATTCCTTGGAATTCTTTTCAGGGTTCTAAGGCGGTAAAAGATATTTTTATTTACGACGATAAAGCAATGATAACCGGAGATTTCGGTATAGCTAGCTTTTCATTGAACCGCGAAGAGTTTATAGAAACTACATTCTTCAATAAGTTGAACATTAATGAGTTTGCTCGTAGCTCGGCGGTGTTGGGCGAAGATTTGTATGTAGCGACTTCCGAGGGGCTTTATCACTCAAAACTGGTTAATGGAGTAAATTATCCGAATGTGTTGGATGCACGTTGGAAAAAAATTGTAAGCGGACCAAATTTTCATAAAATGGTGGTGTACCAAAATGAGGTGTATGTGAGCGATGATAAATATCTAAAAAAAATAGAAGGAAATCAATTAACAGCAGCAATTGATACAATGAAAGGAACAATCCTCGATTTCGAAAGTAACCAAGATGTTTTATCGATTACGCATAAGGATGGAGTAGAATTTTATCAGGATGGAGCCTTTACAAGCACTTTTTCGCTAGAAAATGACACCTACTTGTCGGGTATTTTTCATAATGATAAATATTATGGGGGCTCTCATAAAAATGGTTTGATTGATTTTAGTTCTAATCAGAAGGTTCCTGAAGATGAAAAGATCGGAATTTATCCCGATGGACCCTACACCAATCGCTCTTGGTCTGTAACAGCACTCAATACCAAAGTATGGGTTTCGCCCGGCGGAATGGAATCCTACAATACGCCCTTGAAAAATCAAGAAGGGATGTCGTATTTTAATGGCGAAAACTGGATTCATTTTGATGCGAGTAAGGATTTGTATGGAGCCATGGATATTGTTCATGTGGCAGTAAACCCAGAAAATGATCAAAACTTCTTTATTTCTTCTTGGCACGATGTATCCAACGATTTTGTTACGCCATTAGGAGGTCTAGAAGTAGAAATTGTTGATAGTAAGAATAATATTGTAGATCTTACAAACAACTTCGAGTCACTCACTAGAATAGGTGGTGCTACCTACGATGAAGAAGAGAATTTGTATGTTACAAGCTCGTTTGTGGGTAAAAAAGACAATGAAATATATCTCTATAAAAGAGAAGGAAAAAAAGGTCCATGGAAAAAAGGTCGAATAGTAAATCAGGCAGAAACAGAAAAAATATCAGCTGGTAAACCAACGCTAGATGAAGACAATGTTTACATACCAGGTGCACGTTTAGGGGGGCTTATCATTGTGCCCAAGAAAGAACTCAAAAACAATGGTGATAATGAGCTGAAATGGACAAGATTGGGCATAAACGAAGGTTTGCCTTCTAGCAATGTTTTGGCGCTTGGCTTAGATAATTTTGGCACTTTATGGATTGGTACCGATCGAGGTTTACGAACGCTCATCAAGCATAACAATAATGAAGTCTATTCTGCAGAACCAATTGTCATTGAACAAAACGGTATTTATGAAGCTTTATTAACCGATGTCGGTATCAATACAATCAAAGTAGATCAGTCGAATAGAAAATGGGTTGGTACCCTTTCATCGGGTGCATTTTACTTTTCGGATACCGGTGAGGAAACCATTCTACAATTCAACAAAAAAAACTCAGCTCTTCCGTCGGATATTATTTACGATATAGATGTTGATCCTGCAACGGGATACGTTTATTTTGCTACCGAAAAAGGAGTTGTTGCGTATCGTGGAGATGTGGGTACAGCGAGTGGAAAATTCGAAAATTCGTATGCGTATCCCAACCCGGTTCGACCAGGATTTAGAGGGAGAGTTACGATCAAAGGTTTGCCAAATCGAGCTTCTGTAAAAATCACCGATGTTGCCGGGAATCTTATTTATCAGACAAAAGCATCGGGAGGTATCGCCGAATGGGATACCAAAAACATGAAAGGTAAAGAAGTGGCTTCGGGTGTATATTTAGTTTTGATGTCGAACCAAGACGGAACCGAAACGAAAACCCTCAAAATCGCTGTTATCAGATAATTGTAGATCTTTTCTCAGATGGATATCACGACACGTGGTTTTGTACTTTCGGCTGTGAAATATGGCGACACAAGACTTATTTTACGCATTTATACACAAGAATTTGGGTTGCGTTCTTTTATCGTAGGCAATGCTTTTGCCAAGAACAAATCAGCCGCTTTGTATTTTCCTTTGGCTTCGGTAGAAGTTTTTTTTAGACTAAAAAACAACTCTACTTTGGTGAATGCCAAACAATTATCTGCTGCCAATTATTTTCATACGATACACGTAAATCCTGTTAAATCTACAATGGTTATGTTTCTAGCAGAGGTGATGCAAATGGTTCTCAAAGAAGAAGAAAGCAATACTTTATTGTACCGATATTTAGAAGAAAATTTAATTCGGTTTGATGAACGAGAAAAAAATTACGCAGATTTTCATCTTTGGTTTCTAATGCAACTGACTAAGTTTCTTGGCTTTTTTCCGAATATTGAGGCAATGGAGCAAGATTATTTCGATTTAGAAAACGGTGTTTTCACTTCAGAATCTGTTCATGTAGAGCATCTTACTCAGACTCAGACTCAGCTCTGGAAAGCCTTGTTGCAATTGGATTTTAGAGAAAAACAATCGTCAGCCTTTAATCAATCACAAAGAAGAGAATTGCTTCATTTGTTGATGAAGTATTATCAAATTCATCTGCCCAATTTTTTCCAACCTAAATCTTTAGAGGTTTTGCACGAGATTTTTAGTTGAAGTTATTTAGCTGTTATAAATGCTTTGTCTATATTGATTAAATATAAATTGATAGAATCTTGTTTGTTAAACTTATTCAAATTCTGGGTAACAGTGTTTATAGCTTCGTTTGATTGTTTTTCTAACATCAAGCTCCAAAGAATAAGTACTTTATATTTTTTGTCGGAATTTAATTTTGGTATTTTTTTAGAATAATGATTCCATTCGATTTCAAAATTAGCAGGATTTATAGCAGATTGTGGAATAAAAGTGTCAAATCTATTGTTTGTATTCCAATCTAAAAACCCATTCAACTTTGCTTTTGCATAACAATTTGCATGAAAGGATGATAATTTATTTTCTTCAAAATATAAAATTTGTATTGGTTGAGTAAGGTCTTTCTTTCTCAGTTCATTCGTTTCGATCTTCGATAATTCATAGAAATCTATAGAATCAAGAATTAGATTGATGGTTGGATGTTCTATTTTTTGATAAAACTTTTCAACTTCCGATTCATCAAACACGTTAATTTCTCTAACGCCATACAAATCAGAAAGTGTAAGTTCCCCGTTTTTCCAACAGTTCAAAACTAAGCAAATTATGCACTTCTTTTCAATTTAAATTCTATCGGTGAACAATCTCCTAAACTTGAATGTGGGTGATTATGATTGTAATCCTCCATCCAATCTTGAGCGAGAGTTCTTGCCTGTTCGATATTTTCAAATAGGTAAGCATCCAGTACATCTTCCCGAAAGGTTTTGTTGAACCTTTCACAAAATCCGTTCTGCATGGGTTTTCCTTTCTGGATTCGGATATGCCGGATCGAGGAGTTGGAGCAAAAGCCCTCAAAAGCTTTTGCGATGAACTCCGTGCCGTTGTCCGTACGGATGTTGGTTGGTTTTCCATACCACTCAATGAGCCTTTGCACGAGTTTAACTACTTTCTCTGAAGGAAAACTATAGTCTATTTCGCACATTAATGCCTCCCGGTTGTAATCGTCTATCACGTTCAGTATCCGAATCTTTCTGCCGTTCTCCAACACATCACTCATAAAATCCATGCTCCAGGTAATATTGGATGCAATCGGCTGCAATAAGTATTCTTTGTCCGGATTGGGGATGCGACGTTTGATTTTTCTTCTGCGTTTGTTCAGTCCTAATTTACGGTAAATCCTCTCAATGCGTTTATGGTTCCACCCATAACCTTCCTTTCTGATGCGTTTAGTGTATTCCGGACAACCTCTTGACGGAAGTTTTTCGGCATAATAAAGCAATCGACGCTCTACTTCTGTATCGTCCTTGATGCTTTGATAATAATATCCCGAACGTTCCAATCCGATGATGCGACAGGCTCTGGCAGTACTGATTTGTTTGTCATCTTTTAATTCTTCTGCCAATTCTCTTTTCTGACAGAGCCCTAAAGCTTTTTTTCGATGACCTCTTTTAAAATACTATGATCCAAACTCAAATCGGCATACATCTTCTTCAAGCGGGCATTTTCTCGCTCCAATTCCTTGAATTGACGCAACATTTCTTGATCCATGCCACCATATTTGCGCTTCCACAAATAAAAGGTATTTGGACTGATGGATAATTCTCGGCATATATCGGATGCCTTTTTTCCAGCTTCATGCTCCTTGAGTACTTGACTGATTTGTGTTTCTGTAAATCTTGACTTTTTCATCTCTAATAACAGTTTAAATTTATAAATTTTTATAATATTTTAAACTGTTGGAGTTTTTGGGGGACTTACAAAAGCATTTTATTGCATGAGAAAATTGTCAGCGTAACTATTAAAAAAAGAGCTATTTTTTTCATATATAAAAGAAACGACAATTCTAAAAAGAATTGTCGTTTTTAAATTAAATTATTCTGTATCTACAATTATAGTATATTGATCATTAATTTCATCAAAAAATGCCTTATAATTTCCAGCTTTAATTGTTAAACTATCATTAACATATACATCTGAATAGATTGGTAATTAATTATCACTTGTCAATCCATTATCTATCGTTTCTGGTACTATAGCCAATTTGTCATCCACTTTGTAAATTGAAGCGTTGGAATCTAACATGGAAATTTCTGATTGTTCAACACCGATTGTTACACATTTTCCCAATGGAAATTCACAACCAGCATTTCCTCGTAATCCAGACCATCTAAATCTAATTCGAATTTTTTCTTGGACATCTTGTCTATTCAATAGTTCAGAGTTTTTTAAAACTAAATCAGAATAATCTAAAGTTTTAGTGTTTTTTAAAAAGAACTTTTCAGAATCACTTTTTTCATAATCTGAAAATCTTTTAAACTTAATTTTTTATTACTCTCAAGGTTTTCTAATTCAAACTCATCATTTGAGCAAGAGTTTAATAATAAAGATGTTGCAATAAACATCATAAATAATAAAAATGTTTTTCTTATGGTTTAATGATTTTTAATATACTCAAAAAAACTAATAACTTTTTTCGTTCCTGGTATTTTTTTTACTGAATGCAAGTAAAATATTACTAATTATGGTTTAAACAATGTTTGATAGGAGCTAACTTAAAAATAAAAGATGAAAAGGATAAAACAATAGCCTAATTGGATGAGAAGACAAATAATTATAGTACTACAGTCTTTGTCTCACCGCTTCATAAACACAAATCGCAGCTGCATTGCTCACATTGAGCGAATCGACCTTGCCCAGCATCGGGATTTTGATCAACACATCCGATTCATCAGCCCAAAAATCAGACAACCCAGTGGCTTCGGTTCCCAAAACAATCGCCGAAGAAGAGCTGAAATCCATCTCATACAAACTTTTGGTATTGTCTCGCAAAAAGGTAGAAACGATCTGTATGTTATTGTTTTTCAGGAAATTTAAAACTTCTTCTTTGCTGCCCGAAGCGATTTGGTTGGTAAACAAAGTTCCGACCGAAGAACGTATCACATTCGGATTGTAGAAATCAACCGTTTCGTCGCAAACAATCACTGCATCCACTTTTGCGCCATCGGCTGTACGTAAAATTGCACCTAAATTCCCGGGTTTTTCGACTGCTTCTAGAACCAAAATCAAGGCATTTTCTGGTAGTTCTACCCCCGATAAATTGTTTTCTTTTGTCGCATAAACGCCTACAATTCCGCCCGTTGTTTTTCTGTATGCAATTTTTTCAAAGACGGGTTTATTCACTTTGTAGATCTTTCCGTTTTCTAACGGAAGATTATCATCAAAAATATCCTCGCAAATATAAAATTCCAACGCTCGAAAACCACCTTCTATCGCCAAGCGATTTTCTTGTAATCCTTCTACTACAAAGGTATTCTGTTTTTTTCTTTCCCTGGATTTTTCTTGTAGTTTGAGAAGATTTTTTATTTTCGGATTTTGTAAACTTTCTATATGCATACTACAAAAATACAGTAAAATATCATCAAAAATAGCTTCTTCTGTTCGATTCTTGTTGGGTGAAAAACAAAGTCTAAATCTATAGTTTGATTGTAATTAGAAGGCAAATATTCATAAAGACAACATAGTCAAGTGAATGCAAAGAATGCTAAACCTTCGCAAAAGCATTAAACCTAAAAAATAGTAAGAAAAACTCCTGTGATTTTTTTGTACCTTTGCAACTTAAATAATATTAGAATATGACCAAAGATGGAAAAATGGAGTTGATGGCTCCTGCTGGTAATTTCGAGTCTTTACAAGCAGCCCTTGATAATGGTGCAGATTCTGTATATTTTGGTGTAGACCAATTGAATATGCGTGCACGTGCCTCGATTAATTTCACAATAGATGATTTACCCGAAATTGTGAAACGTTGCGAATCATTTGGTGTACGTTCTTACCTTACCCTCAATACGATTATCTACGATCACGATTTGTCATTGATCAAGGTATTGCTAGACAAAGCCAAAGAAGCCAATATTACGGCGGTAATTGCTATGGATCAATCGGTGATTGCCTACGCACGTCAGATTGGGATGGAAGTGCATATTTCTACACAAATTAATGTAACCAATATAGAAACAGTAAAGTTCTATGCAATGTTTGCCGATACAATGGTATTGTCGCGAGAATTGAGCTTGAAACAAGTGAAAAAAATTACCGAACAAATAGAAAAAGAACAGGTCAAAGGCCCAAACGGAAATTTAGTAGAAATAGAAATTTTCGGTCATGGTGCTTTATGTATGGCTGTTTCTGGAAAATGCTATTTGAGCTTACATTCGCATAACTCTTCTGCAAATAGAGGTGCTTGCAAACAAAACTGTCGTAAGAAATATACGGTAATCGATCAGGAATCTGGATTCGAAATCGAGTTGGATAACGAGTACATGATGTCGCCGAAAGATTTATGCACGATAGAATTCTTAGATGAGGTAGTCGACGCAGGAGTAAAAGTCCTGAAAATTGAAGGTCGCGGCCGTGCGCCAGAATACGTAGCAACCGTTATTCGTTGTTACCGAGAAGCAATCGATTCGATAGCCGATGGGACATATTCTCAAGAAAAAGTAGACTATTGGATGGGCTTATTACAAACTGTTTACAATCGTGGTTTTTGGTCAGGATATTATTTGGGACAAAAATTAGGAGAATGGTCTGCAACACCAGGTTCTATGGCTACTCAGAAGAAAGTATATATCGGCAAAGGAAAACACTTTTTCCCGAAAGCCAATATCGGTGAATTTGCAATCGAAGCATACGACCTAAAAGTCGGAGATCTAATCTTGGTAACAGGCCCAACAACCGGTGCCAAAGAAATGATTGTAGAATCGATGTATGTAGATGATCAGCCGAATGAAATTGCAAGCAAAGGAGCGAGCATTACCATTCCATTGAATTTCCGAATCAGACCGTCTGATAAGCTATATAAATTGGTCAAGGTAGAAGAGCCAGGAACCCAACAGAATAATGTAGAAGAAGGTGCTTACTCGCACTAAAACAATAAAATATAAAAATATGGTGATTATTACCCTTCAGCGCAACAAGTGCATTGGTTGTAATTATTGTTATGAGTTAGCCCCAGAACGCTTTCGGATGTCGAAAAAAGACGGAAAATCTGTTTTATTGAAGTCAGTAGAAAAGAAAGGTTTTTTTACACTGAAAGATCCAGATCATACTATTTTCGATAGCTGTGAACGTGCAGCCAAAGCTTGCCCAGTGAATATTATTTCAGTCAAAGAAATATAAAAAATAAAATAAAAATTATTAGAAACCATTCTATTTAGGATGGTTTTTTTTGTTTTGTTATTCACTTATTTTTGGATAGAACTTTATAAATTATCTTGCTGATAATCCCAACAAAAAACAGCTTTTTGTAGAAAACAAATTTTAGAACAAAAGAAAAAAGTAACTTTGACCATAAAGATTTCTTTTGAATAGCTGTTGTTCTGTGCACTTTTCTTTACTTTGTATAGTACAAATGATTTAGATACTTTGTAAATTGGATACACTATTGCGAGAAGAAAAGTCAGGAGAACTCTATATCAAAATGTTTTTGAATTATTATATTATTGAATAATTTTTGGGGTAGAATATGAAATTGACGAAAAAAGAAGCAAGAGATTATTTCAGAACCAAGCGTAAACAAATGTCAGCAACTGAAGTTGAAGAATTGAGTGAGCAGATTTTTCATCAATTGCAGCGTATAGACTTTTCTGATGTCGATGTTTTTCATATTTTCTTACCGATAAAAAGCAACAATGAAATCAATACTTGGCCCATTATCGAATGGCTTTTTTCTTTAGGGAAACGAGTGGTCGTACCGATTGTAGAAGGAAATGAAATGATAAGTGCCGAGGTGCAATCATCTTTTCCGATACGGATTGGGAAATTTTCTATTCCCGAACCCGAAGTATTCTCGGTGATTGATTCAACACAAATCGAGGTAATTTTTCTGCCAATGTTTGTGGCAGATTTGCAAGGTAATCGAGTTGGGTATGGTGGCGGTTTTTATGATCGTTTTCTACAATCAACCGCTGAAAATGTGCAGAAAATTGGGTTGAGTTTTTTTTCGCCTGTAGAGCAAATAACCGATATTCATCGAGGTGATGTACCTCTAGATGCGATGGTGTCGTCTACAGAAATACTGTCTTTCGGTGGAAAATCATTCAACGTTTTGAAGTAGAATTTGAATTCTTTCACAAATTTTTGTGGATCTTTTTTCAAAACCAAAATACTAATTCTCTCATTCGATTCTATTAATTTTTTATCGGCAGCAAAATAATTTACGGTATAATGAATACGTTTCAAAGTGTCAGAATAAATCGAATCTAGAGGATTAGAATGTAAACTATTTATCGAAGTAAATTTAACGTTCTTGCTCCGTAAATCATCCAAAACATGCATAATTTCTACCGTATCTTTTGGTGAGAAATATGATTTCAATTGACTCCATAACATATGCGATAAAACAGAGTCTTGCGTATTCACGGCTAAGGTAGATAGCTCGTAAAATTCGCGTAATTTTTGTTTACTGATAAAGTCTATTGCCTGGGTAGAGTCCATTTTCGTACCCAAAGAAGTGTGGTCGTTTTTGTACGATTTTATCTCATCTGGATTATAATCTCCATGATAAGTAGAACCCTTTTTACAAGTCACTAACCAAAAAAAACTAAAGAAAAACAGCCCAAACAAGAGCCAGTTTTTTTTACGGTAATTCTGTTTCATCTTGTTGAATTTTGAATTTTAGTTTAACAATTTTTCCTTGTTTGTTTCGTTCAGATTCAATCAAGGTATAGTTTTTTAGGGTAGAGGTGGGTAGGGTCATTAGGTTGATATACTGCTGTTTAGAAAGTATTTCTACGCCAAAAACATCATTGTCATAAACCTGATAAATCAACGCATTATCGTCGATCATCTGGTTAAGTTTTTTGATTCTTTCTTTCAGATTCTTTGCCGAGTGAGAATAGTAATGCAGCATAACTTTATAGTCATCTGGGTTGAGGACAATTCGTTCTGTTTCTCGGTAATTATTTAGGTTAATACGCAAAGTGTCTACCTTGTGGTAGGGTGAACTAACCGCCATTTTTAGAGTGTCTCTTGGGCTCTCAAACATTACACAACCCGACGTTGTATTCAATACCAGTGGAGTAAATCCTTCTCGGAAAATTGTAACTTCTATTGGCGTTTTTATCGGTGCAACACGGTCAGAATCGATGAAACAAAATTCATAAGTCTTGTCAGTAAAAAAAGCTTTATACATGCCAAAAATTACGCTACCCAGTAAAAGGACCAAACCTGCCCCAATGGCAATCCATTTTTTTTGTTTTTTCTTCTCTTCTTTTTGTTCGTTAACCTTTTCTGTATCGGGGACCAAAATTACTTCTTTCTTTGGCTTATTCTCTATCAATGGCAGACCAATATTTTCTTTTTTTTCGGTCGGAGAAATTTTCTGAGGAAGAGTATCAGCGAGTATGATTTCTGCTTTGGGTTTTTCGGGTTTATTAAAAAACTCAACTTCCTTTTTGTGTACAAATTGTGCCCAATTTCGGTAACCGCAATATTGTGCCAAAAGATTGAGCATGTCGATTCGTGGAAGTTTTTTGAATTCGGTTTTGAAGTACGTATAAAACCATTTTTCACTTACCGACGACTTGGTCTTCTGCAACAAATCTTCCTGAAAGTTGCTAATGTCCAAGCCTCGCCAATCACTAATATTGGGTGATTGAGCAGAATTCTCTTGCAAAAATTTTCTTGCAATCGAATCTTTTAGTAAATCAAATATTTCTTTATCGGTGAATTTGCTCAATGTGATTAGGCTTTTTCAATGTTACAAAAATAAGAAATTATTTATCATCCTTTTCATCTCCTCTCAACACCATAAAATCTTTTTTGGTAGGATGAACTACACTGCATTTATAATAAAATAATAAATAAAACAAAACGTAGAATCTTGTTTAGACAAAGATTTATTGCACGATACAGATAATTGCCAAAACCACAATACTAAATCTCTTTGGCAGTATATTTTTATCGATAAGTTTTTATTTAGGGTTTTGTAGACAGGATAGATTAAATGGCGGTTTGTTCGGATTCCAAGAAAAATACAGATTAAATTTAATAATCTATTCTAATTTGATCAATATGAAGATTTTCTCTAGATTTATTTTTTCTATTATCAACTCTCTTTCTACCAAAGATTTTAATAAAGGTGAATATGCTCCAACGATAAACAATCCAACAAATGGGAAATGTTTATTTTTCTAAAAGATAAGAACCAATACTGACGGCTCCTGACAATATGAAAGAAGAAGATATTGGCTTGCTGTTGTATTATAAACCTGCTGCTGGACATAGGTTGAATAATAATGTATGGAAAATGAAATAAGAAGCCGAAAAATCTACCCGAACGAGTAGATTCTTTTAGTTAATATCTTTCCTGAAAGTACTTCTTTTTTTATGGATTTTGGGTGAAAAATCTTTCCAAAGCTGCTGAACTTTAATATTCTCTTCGAGTAAGGGATTGGTTTCCATAGTTTCGATTCCTCTTGCTCGGAAATTTCTATACAAATCTCTAAAAATCAAAGCATGTAAACCCTTGTTTTGGTAGGCAGGATCGATCCCGATAAGATAAAACTCTGCATGGTTGTTTTTCCTTAGCGCTTGCAATAAGTGCCACCACCCGAAAGGGAAAAGTCGACCCTTTGTTTTCTGGTAGGCTTTGGAGAAAGAAGGCATCGTAATGGCAAAAGCAACCATTTTCTTCTCTTCATTTTCGATACATACCACAAAATCTGGATGGATAAACTTCAGATATTTCTTTTTATAATGCTCTACCTGATCAGCCGAAATCGGCACGAAACTTTGTAGGTCAGCGTAGGTCTTATTCAATAGATTGAATAATTCGTCGGCGTGTTGTACCAATTCTTTCGAGTTTCTGAATTTCATAACCCGAACATTGAATCTTTTCTCGATGATCTTTCCTATGCGCGATATCTCATTCACCTTGCCTAAATTATCAATATCCATCAGGTATTCTACCCAAGAAGCTTCAGGTCGATAACCTAAACTGATCATATGTTTCGGATAATACTCATAATTATAGAGACCAATCATGGTGGGCAAATAATCAAAACCTTCGGTAAGCATTCCAGCCTTGTCCATATTAGAGAAGCCCATTGGTCCCTCTACATAAGTCAGTTGATGCTTTTTTGCCAAATCTTCTGCTTTTTGTAACAAAGCTTTAGCCACCTCAATATCATCAATAAAGTCAAACCAGCCGAAACGAACTTTTTTCTTTTTCAGATTATTCACTTCCTCCCAGTTGATGATAGTTGCTATCCTACCAACTATTTTATTATCGCGATATGCTAGGTAAAAATGAGCAGTTACTTCGTTGAAAATTTTGTTAGAAGGATGAAAAGATTGTTTTTCATTTCGGATGATAGACGGTACCCAATAAGGGTCGTTTTTGTACAAGGTGAAAGGAAATTTCACAAAGTTGTCCATATTTTTTTCGGTTTGTACTTCCTTTACTTCAAGCATCGATATGTAAGTTTTTATTCTTTTGTTCGGTAGTTTAAATTAGTTTTTATGATTCGCTTTTCGAGCAAAATTTCTCTCGGATCAATTCGTAAATCATAGGAAACAAAGATAAGCTGATTATTAGGATAATGACAATTTCGAAGTTTTCTTTTACGGTCTGATTTTTCCCAAGAAAATAACCAAGTAAAGTGATAAGGAGTACCCAAAGTACACCACCGATGATATTGAACCGTAAAAAGGTTGGGTAATGCATACGCGAAATTCCGGCTATAAAGGGAGCAATGGTTCTTACTAGCGGTACAAATCTGGCTATGATTATGGTTTTTTTTCCGTACTTATCGAAGAAGTGTTCTGTTTTTTGCAAAGCTTTATCTTGGATTATTTGCTTGCCAAATAGTTTCTTTTTGAGGAGTTTCAGTCCGACTTTCAATCCGATAAAATAGTTCAAGGTGTCGCCCAAAATAGCTGCAGCAATTAGCAAGGATAAAACTATGTAAATATGCAAATATTGAGGGTAGCTTGCTGTCAGCATTCCTGCAGCGAATAGCAAAGAATCTCCAGGTAAAAAGGGCATGAAAACCAAACCTGTTTCTATGAAAATTAATAAAAACAGAAAAAGGTATAACCAAGTCTGATACTGCATCAGAAAGCTTTCTAAATATTGGTCGATGTGTAAAAGATAATCTATGACTTCCATCTAAGCAAGGTACAAAAAAACTCAGTTCGAGAACTGAGTTTTATACCATATAAAAATAATATTTTATGCTTTTTTCTTCATTTTTTCCTTGGCCACTTCGAAGATGATTGGCAATAAAGAAATCACGATGATAATGAGTACTACTTTCGAGAAGTTATTTTTGATAAACGGTATGTCTCCCAAGAGATAACCTGCCAAAGTAATACCGAAAATCCAAATAAAACCTCCCAGTACATTATATAATAGGAAAGTCGTATAACGCATGTGACCGATGCCTGCTACGAAAGGGGCCAAGGTTCTTACGATAGGTACGAAGCGAGCGATAACAATGGTTTTAGAACCATACTTTTCGTAGAATTGATGTGTTTTGTCAAGATGTTCTTGTTGGACAAATTGTTTACCAAAGATGCGTGTTTTTACTGCTTTCATTCCCAGCTCTCGACCAATGGTATAGTTGAGTGTGTCGCCCAATACAGCGGCAACAAAGAGAATGAGCATCATCACAACTACGTTGAGGTCATTGGGCTGAGCAGCTAACATACCGGCAGCAAACAGCAAAGAGTCGCCAGGCAAAAAAGGCATTACAACCACACCTGTTTCTACAAAAATTATGAGAAATAATATACCATAGAGCCACAAACCATACTCGTTTGCGAAGTAGGTTAGGTGTTGGTCGATATGCATGATAAAATCGAATGCTTGTTGAATAATTTCCATAGTTGAGTATTAATTTTCTAAAGCATTGAAGGCGTTTTCTATGTGCTTAATGCTCCAAATGTTGTTTGTTTTTGTGAGTGCTAAAATATCAAAACGAACCGAAAGATGATAATTATTTTTCTGGATATATGCATCTGCTGCCAAAATTAGTCTTTTTTGCTTGGCTTTGGTAACGGCAAGTTCTGGTTCTGTAAAAAAAGTATTGGATCTTGCTTTCACCTCACAAATCACAATTTCTTGCTCATGTTGAGCGATAATATCTATCTCGGCTTTTTGATAATAGAAGTTACGGTCAAGAATTTTGTAATTCTTTTCTATAAGAAACTGACAGGCTTTTACTTCGGCTTCTCGACCAAAATCAAAATGCTGTGCCATTATTTTGTGCCGTATAAACGATCCCCTGCATCACCCAGGCCTGGTACGATATAGCCGTTTTCGTCTAGTCGTTCATCGAGTGCAGCTAAATAAATAGGCACTTCTGGATAGGCATCGTGTACAGCTTTTACCCCCTCGGGACATCCTACCAAAGAGGCTAATCTAATTTTTTTTGCCCCGTTTTTTTTAAGGATTTCTATAGCTTTTACAGAGGAACCACCTGTAGCTAACATAGGGTCAACTAAGATGACATCTCGAGATGCTAAATCAGAGGGTAGTTTGCATAAATATTCTACTGGTAATAGAGTTTCGTGATCACGGTAGATTCCAATATGCCCAATTTTTGCAGTCGGAATAAGTTGATGGATTCCCTCTACCATTCCCAGTCCAGCACGGAGAATCGGGATAATTGCCATGTCGTTTCCTTTGATTTTATATCCTTTTGTTTTGGTAATTGGTGTTTCGATTTCGATTTCTTCTGTTTCTAAATCACGTGTGATTTCGTAACACATTAGACCCGAAATTTCATCGACCAATTCACCAAACATTTTGGTTGTGGTATTGCGGTCGCGCATTTGGGTAATTTTGGCTTTTACCAACGGATGATTGATAACGGTTAAGTTATTTTTTTGCATAAGGTATCTTAAATATAGGTCAAATTTACGGAATTTGATTGAATCTTCAGTTCTACTTTTGCACCAAAACGCATCGCCATATTATGACCCGTATGCCCGGCAGGTACATGAAAAGCAACCGGAATCTGTAAATCTTTTACGTATTGATGAATGATCTGAAGGCTCATCGGGTCGAAAGCTTTTTCGAAATCGGTAGTGTTTTCTTCTTCTACATCCATACGTGTAAAATTTCCGACCAGAATCCCTCTCAGTTTTTGTAAGATTCCGGCTCGTTGCAAGCTCATCATCATTCGATCTATATGGTACCAGTTTTCGTACCAGTCTTCTATCAATAGTATTTTATTTTCGGGGTTTATCGAAGTTTCTGATCCGAGGAGACTATAGAGAATAGAGAGGTTACCACCGAGCAAGATTCCGGTTGTTTCACCAGTGATATTGATAGGATGAGCCAAAAGCGGATAGGTAGGATTTTCGCCAATGAGTAGTTGTCGAACACTCTCGTACGTGGATGGGTGATAGAGTGTATGGGCTAATTTTTTCACGACCATTCCGTGGATAGATTGGTAACCGAGTTGTTGTAATTTGGTATGAAAAACGGTGATATCCGAGTAGCCGATAATCCATTTTGGAGATTGAGCAAAGCGTGAAAAATCTAAGGAATCGATGAGTTGTATAGCGCCATATCCGCCACGAGCGCACCAAATTGCTTGGATGTTTGGGTTGTCTAATGCTTCCTGAAAATCGTGTAAACGCTGTTGGGTTGTTCCGGCGTAGGCGTAACCAAATTGGTGTTGCGCATAGATATTTTTTCCTACCAAAACCTTGAACCCCCAATCTTTTATCATTGTGATTTCTTGGTCTAGTTCGTTGGGTAGTATTCTTTTAGAAGGAGCAACGATGGCGATGGTATCTCCTTGTTGTAAAAATTTGGGTTGTATCATAGTGCGAATGTAAAAGAAAAAGGCGAACCGAAGTCCGCCTTTTAAATATTTGATATGATAAAATATCGTTTTCTGAAATTAGAAGCTGTATGACACAGAAGCGTTCCAAGTTCTTCCTAGTCCGTAACCGTATCCATTTCTGTTTTCACGGATAATATATTGGTCGTTGAACAAGTTTTTGATATTACCTCTTAAGCGTAATTTTTGAGTTCCGAATTTCAATTCGTACGAAGCTCCTAAATCTACTTTTGCATATGGAGATAATTCGTTTGGCTTGTATGGTTTCCCGTTATGTAAATTGGTTACCAATTGTTTAGCATCAACTTGCGAATAAATATTAGCGTAGTAGTTGAAGTCCATATCTACAGAGAAAGAACGAGTTACGTCTAATTTAGTACCTAAACCGAAAGTGAATTGTGCAGCATCACCAACTTTTACACCTGTAAGGTCTACATCATCATATTGTGTTACGATTGTGCCAGCATCGTTGTTTCTACGTTGCATTGGCGTAGAACCATCGTATTGCCAATCACCGTAAGAAGCATATCCTCTTACTGTCCAGATGCGTTCGATTCTTGCATCAAAGTCAACTTCGATTCCTTTGTGAATTTGTGTTACGTCGTTTGCGTATTCTGAGAAATTGTAGGTTTCTAAGATGTTTCCTGCAGGATCCTTGATGATTTCTTCACCATAATCCATCAATAAGAAACGGTTACCCCACTTGGTGTAGTAAGCATTTACGTTTACGCGTAAGTTGCGTGTTTTGTAACGGTAACCTGCTTCTAGACCGGTGATTTCTTCATTGTCAACAGAAGGTTCTTGTAAGTCTACTGTATTGAAAACAAAGATGTTATCTAAGAAAGGTTGGCGAGAATAGCGACCTGCATTCACAAAAATTGCATTGTTGTCTAAGAAAGTATACGACATACCTCCTTTGATATTCCATCCAGTTTTCTTTACTTTTTCTGATTTGTGTTCAACTCCACCATAGTTCCAACGATCGAACTTTTGGTAAGATTGGTTTGATAATGCTCCTTGAGCAAATACTGTAAATCCTCCGATTTCGTATTCTGCTTGACCGAATACACCTTGGTAGTTGATGTTTTCGTTATAGTCGCGGTTAATTCTTTGATCTTTACCAGCAGTCTTGAAAAGTGCTTGCCAAGGATTTGTTGTGAAAGTTTCTGTAACAACCACTTGTTCACCTGTTACTTTATTTTTATCTGACCAACCTTTCAATCCGAACAAGTCAATCATTTGTTGATGGTGTTGCCCTTTGTAAAAACGTACATCACCACCGATGTTTAAGGTAAGACCTGCTTGTGTATCAAATGTAAAGTTAGATACAGCTCCGTACCAAGAGTGGTTGTTGACAGATGCACGTATTGCTGCATTGCTGATTGGGTTTCCGTTGCTATCTACTCCACCATTGTTTCCGATTCCGTCTTGGTCTAATAAGTTATTCGCTTCGATTTTGTCGAAATCGATATATCCTCTACCCTTTAATCCTCCTATTGTAGTGCTTGATGCTCTACCAACTCCCGAGGTTCCACCACCTGTACCAACAGATGCGTAAGCAACGGTAGATAAGTTCATTTTATCGTTGATTGTCCAGTCCCAGTTAAGGTTTGCTACTGGTTTGTGGTAATAGTTACGACGTAAGTTTTTTCCTTCACCTTTGTAGTATCCGTAGGTTGAGTTGTATTTTTTATCTCCACCCATTTCTTCCCATTGACTTTCTCTTTTTGTAGAGTAGTTTTGGTCGTGCCATTGTGGTGCACCAAAAACCATGAAGTTGATGTTATGGTCTTCATTTGGTTTGTATCCTATCGAGATGAAGTACGCTTGACCTTGTCCGCCAGTTCCGTAAGCATACTTACGATGAGCTTGCCAATGGTTTAATAAAATAGAGAATCCCCATTTTCCTTTCAAACCAGTGTCGTACGACAATGTTCCTCCGAAGTAACTATCGTTTCCTGCAACAAAACGAGCAAAACCACCTTCTCTTCTTTCGGTTGCTTTAGTAACGATGTTTACAGTACCTCCTACAGAAGAAATTGCTAATTTAGAAGAACCTAAACCACGTTGTACCTCTATAGCATTCGCTACCTCGTTCATAGCCGACCAGTTCGACCAATAGATATTACCATCTTCCATACCATTAATTGGTTGCCCGTTTAATAAGAAAGCGGTATTTTGTTCTGTGAATCCACGTAAATACATATGAGAATCTCCAAATCCTGATGCTTGGTCAGAAACGTAAACAGAAGGTGTGTTTGCCATAACTTCTGGGAACTCTACGTTACCCACTACTTTGTCCTGGATTTCTTGTCGAGAAATGGTAGAAACAGCCACAGGTGTTTTACGGTTTTCTTGCAAGTCGATTACCCCTTTACCGATAATCAATGTTTCTGCTAAGTTTACGGTCTCATTATCCATAATTGTATCATTTTGGATATGAGTTGATTCTGTTGGCTCAACTTGAGCGTAAGAAAGTTGTGCTGTTAAAGCGAAAGCTCCTATTAAGAATAGCTTCATTGAGTTTAACCTCATCGTAAAAAATAGTTTAATGTTTACGGTGCAAATGTCGAAACTATTTTAAGGTTTAATGTTAACTTAATGTTAATTGTAGAAAAAGAAAATATGATAAATTTCGCTTTTCTATTTGAAAATGAAAATGTTGTTAGGGGATATGCAAAAATAACCAAATATTTTTAATGTTAAAATTTTATAACTCAACACTGAGAAAAATCATAAAAAATGTTAAAAAACAGTCTTCGCTTTCAAGCTCAAATCAAAATTTCTTGCCGAGTGTATGATTGCACCAGATGAGATAAAATCAACTCCTGTTTCAGCAATTGCCCGAACACTTTCTTTTGTAATACTACCAGATGCTTCTGTTGTTACTCGATTGTCTATTAATTGTACTGCTTTTCTCAGATCAGGCAAAGAAAAATTGTCCAACATAATACAATCTACTTTGGCTTCTAGAGCTTCTTGCACTTCTTCTAAATTACGGGTTTCTACTTCGATTTTCAAATCGAGTTGATTTTCTTGTAAATATTTTTTTGTCTGATGAACAGCTTGCATTATCGAACCACAAAAATCGATATGATTATCTTTTAGCATCACCATATCATACAACCCAAACCGATGATTTTCTGCACCGCCAATTTTCACAGCCCATTTTTCTAACATTCGGAAATTTGGTGTCGTTTTGCGCGTATCGAGAATTTTGGTTGTGGTATGAGCAATAAGTTGCATCATTTCGTGGGCATAGGTTGCAATGCCCGACATGCGTTGCATACAGTTTAGTACTAAACGTTCTGTGGTAAGAATTTTTTGTGCATTGCCTTTTATTTCCAAGGCGATTTCTCCTTTTTCTACCCAATCTCCATCTTTTTTGTAGGCAATGAGTTCTGCGTTGGGGATGGTCTTAGAAAAAATATATTTAGCCAATTCTATCCCGGCTAAAACGCCATTATCTTTTACCAAAAGTTCGGCTGTCTGTATAGCATCTTTTGGGATGCATGCCAAGCTAGAGTGATCTCCATCACCAACATCTTCATGGAGAGCTGCTTCTATAAAAGTATCTATTTTTTCTAAGGTAATATACGAGGGTAAATTCATTTTCTGTATGTTAGGGAAACAAAGGGTGATTGATTAAATTCTTCTTTAGATTTGTATTGATAATATTCTTTCGATTCGTTGTTTTCTTCATTGAAAACCTCGATGAATACTTGGGTTGATGGATCATTGTTGAAAAAGTTCTTTAACTGTATGGTGTATTCTTTATCGTTTAGCAAGCCTTTCGTTACCAGGGTTTTGCCCGAATTAAAATTGTTTTCTATATTCTTTGCATACGGCTCTACCATGGCTAATTCTACCAAAGAATTAAACTTCCCTAAATAAATTTGTCGGTCGTCTCGGATTGCATACGTTCGTAATATATAATCGGTATCCATCCTTACTTCGATGTTTTCTTTGTCCTGTTCATTGAAAAATGTAAACAAAACTCGGTTTTCGGTATTGAAGTTCGGATAGTCTTTTTGGTTTTTTGTTAATTGAAAATTAATCGGAATTTGATATGTTACCGAAATCGGATTTTTCTGCTTATCCAAGGCTGGTCGAATGGCTAAATTTGCTTTCTTGAGTTTTGTATTCATTAAATAAAATGTAGAAAAAATAAATCCATTAAAGGTTTCGTTTTTTCCATCAACTATCACATCGCTAAATTGACCATTTTGGTTGATGGAAAACGAAATTTTTGCCTTCGCTTCGGGTAATTCTATGTAGTCGGCAACAATCGTGAAATAATCCAACTCATAACGCAAAGCGTCTTGTATCTGCTTATTGAGGCAATGCGCGATAGATTCTTTCGTTTTATTATTTTCGCAACCCGGAAAAATAGGTGGCGTATTCATTTTCTGTGCCCAAACATAAGAGAAAAGCAAAAAAGTAAAAATCAAAAAGGTCGATTTTTTGTTCATACATCAAGATCTTTATTATAATAAGTACCTTTATTTTCTTTCTGTTCCAAACTTTGCGAGATAACAAGTTCGGCAACATCTAGCATATTTCGAATCTCTAAAACTTCTCTTCCAAGGTCTATTTCTTCCCATAGAGAATCAAAAGTAGTTTTCATTTCGTTCAATTCTTCCATTGCAATGCGTAAATCCTGAAAGTTTCTAACAATTCCTACCCGTTTACTCATCATTCTTTGCAAATTAGTTCGTAGTTGCAACAAGTTAGTTCTTTCTGTTTTGTTGGACAAATTCTTTTTCGATTTGGTTTCTAGGAAAGGTTTTTCGGTAGGATGACTTACAGAGCTCGATAAAAGTTTGAATGTTTTTTCTGCAGCTCGATGTCCGAAAACCATAGCTTCTAAAAGTGAATTCGAAGCCAATCGGTTCGCTCCATGCAAGCCGGTATTGCTACATTCACCAACAGCGAAAAGATTTTCTAACGATGTTTTTCCGTCCAAATCAACAGCAATTCCACCGCACAAATAATGCGCAGCCGGAGCAACCGGGATCAAATCGGTCGAAAGATCAAAACCATTTTCCAAACAATGCCGATAGATATTCGGGAAATGGTCGATCAATGATTTTTTATCCAGATGTCGACAATCTAACCAAACATACTCTTGCTGAGTTTTTTTTATTTCTTCATCGATTGCCCTTGCGACAATGTCACGTGATGCTAATTCTGCTCGCTCATCATACCGAGCCATAAAAGCTTCTTTTTTTGCGTTGAGTAACTTAGCACCAAATCCTCTTACCGCTTCTGAAATCAGAAAAAGTTGCCCTTCTTGTTTACGATAGAAAGCTGTCGGATGAAACTGAATAAATTGCATTGCTTTTATTTCGGCATTTGCTCTTTTAGCCAGTGCAATTCCGTCGCCCGTAGCAATGGTTGGGTTGGTAGAATTCTGATAAATTTGCCCACAACCACCAGTTGCCAATAGGGTATAACGGGCAAAAATATTTTCTTTTTTTTGGTTGAGCAGATTAAATACTTTTGCCCCGAAGCACACTTTCTCGTTCATCAGTAAATCAACAGCAAACATGTGTTGTTGTATTTCTATGTTCGGGAATTTCAGTATGTTCGCTAACAAGCTTCGTTCTATTTCAGCACCTGTAGAGTCTTTGTAATGTACTATTCTGTTTTCGGTATGGCCGCCTTCTCGCCCCAAATCGAGTGTGCCTTCTTGAGAAGTATCAAACTGTGTACCCCATGCTTGTAATTCTATAAATCTTGCCGGACCTTCTGTAATTACGGTTTGTACAGCCTGTTGATTGCAAATTCCGTCGCCAGCTTGTAAAGTATCATGAATATGTTTTCTGAAACTATCATTCACGAAATCTGTGACCACCGCAACCCCTCCTTGTGCATATTTGGTGTTGGATTCATCTTTATTTGCTTTGGTGATGATTTTTACTTTTATGTCTTTTTTTTGCTGTGCAATTTTCAGGGCGAATGATAAACCCGAAATTCCAGACCCGATGACTAGAACATCGTACATTAGGCTATTGTTTTTGATAATTCTAACATACGGTTGAGAGAATCAAGTGCTTTTAGACGTAGATTTTCTTCTATTACGATTTCTGGAAGTTCATATTTCATGCATAAGTATAACTTTTCGAGGGTGTTGAGCTTCATGAAAAAACATTCACTACAATGGCAAGATTCGTCTTGTACCAAAGCGGGTATCAATTTTTTATTAGGTGCAATTTTCTCCATTTTATGTAAAATTCCTTCTTCGGTTGCTACAATAAATTCGTTAGCCTTGTCTTTTTCTACATATTCTAACAAGCGCGAAGTTGATCCAATAAAATGTGCCATGCGTAGCAAATCTTCTTGTGCCTCTGGATGTGCAATAAGTTTAGCGTTAGGATTTTCGGCCATTTGTTGGGCAATTCTTTCGAGCGAAAAAGCTTCGTGTACAATACAAGAGCCATCCCAAAGAATCATTTCTCGTTGGCAAACTTGGTTGAGATAACGACCCAGATTTCGATCGGGGGCGAAAATAATTTTTTGTTCTTTTGGTATAGAATTGATGATATGCTCGGCATTGGAAGAGGTAACGATGATATCTGATTCTGCTTTTACACTAGCATCGCAATTGATATAACTGACAACTATAGCATCTGGATATTGCTTTCTAAAATCTCTCAATGCTTCACCCGAACAGGCATCTGCAAGTGAACAACCAGCTTGGGTGTCTGGTAAAATAACTTTCTTGGTAGGATTGATAATCTTAGCAGTTTCTGCCATAAAATGAACGCCGCAAAAAACAATTAAGTCGGCATTGGTTTTGGCAGCTGCACGTGCCAACTGTAGAGAATCCCCCAAATAATCGGCTAAATCTTGGATTTCTCCCGATTGGTAGTAATGTGCCAAAATTACTGCGTTTTTTTCTTTACGCATTCGATTGATTTCGGCTACAAGATCAATTCCTTCAGGGATTTTCATATCCATATAACCTTTGGTCATAAGTTGTTTTGTTGCTTGTTCTACTGTGTTCATGGTTCGAATAAATTTTATCAAAAATACATTATACTTTCGATTCTAAAAAAAAGCCCCTATTGTCTGATAATAGAGGCAAAGATTTTATTTATGATTTTTGTTATTGATTGAAATCGATTTCATCATCTTCGTCAAGATCAGGTGAACGATCTACTTTTTTCGATGGTCTGTAATTAGGGTCATCACCACCTCCTTCGATTACTTCGTCGTCATCAAAACTACCTGCACTTAGGTTGCTATACGAATGGAAGTTTTCGCATCCATTGTCATACCCTTCTGGTTTTTCGAATTTATCGGCAGAAGTAATGCCAAGTTTATTTCCCTCTTTGTAAACGCTTTGCATATAATACGACCAAATCGGTAAACTTGTATTGGCTCCTTGTCCTAGTGCAGTGCTACCAAAGTGAGCGAATCGGTCTTCTGCACCAACCCAAACTCCGGTAACCAAATTTGGGGTAAGTCCCATAAACCAACCGTCTGAGTTGTCATTTGAAGTTCCGGTTTTTCCGGCTACCTCTGCGGTAATGCCGTATTTTCTTCTAACCCAACTACCAGTTCCTCGGTCTACAACTCCTTTCATTATGTCGATCATGGTATATGCAACTTGTTCATTTACAACTTCTCTTGTTGTTTGAGAAAAGTCTTTTAATACTTTTCCTTGTCGATCTTCTATTCGTAAAATAAGTTCTGGTTTGATATAAATTCCTCCATTTGCAAAAGCACTCATTGCGCCAACCATTTCGTATACAGAGAGATCTGTCGACCCTAATGCAATTGTATTATCTTTGATGATCGGAGAAACAACTCCTAAATCTCGACACATTTGGATTACTGGGTCGATTCCGGTCTGGAGAATTAATCGTACCGAAACCATGTTGGTAGAATAGGCGAGTGCTGTACGTAAATCTTGTGAACCACCATATCGGCCATTTGCATTTCTTGGTGACCAACCGCCAATTGTGATCCGGTCATTGGATATTACAGTACATGGAGTGTATCCCATTTGGTTGATTGCGGTTGCATATACAAATGGTTTGAAGGTAGATCCTACTTGGCGTCGCGCTTGTTTCACGTGGTCGAATTTGAAGTATTCCCAGTCTATTCCGCCAACCCAAGCTTTGATTGTACCATCTTTAGGATCCATCGACATTAGACCAGCTTGCAAGATATGCTTGTGATAGATGATGGAGTCCATTAAGGTTTTCCCTTTTTCGTATTTTATTCCATCCCATGTAAAGAATTTAATCGAATCTTTTTTGGTGTTGAATCGTTTGATAATTTCTTCCTCAGTGCTTCCGTTCTCTTTCATTAATCTGTATAAATCTGTACGGCGCATGGCTTGCAAGAAGATATTATTGCGTTTTTGTTCATTTACTCCGTAGAAGGGTGCGAGTTTCCGTCCGCGTTGTTCTGCAAAAAACTGTTGTTGTAAATGTGTAAGATGTTTTTTTACTGCTGCCTCTGCCATTTTTTGCATTCTCGAGTCTAAGGTTACATAAATCTTGAGACCGTCTTTGTCTAAGTTATATCGCTTTCCGGTTTCTTTCTCGTATTGTTCTAGCCAAGCTTCGATTTCTTTTCGTAAAGCAGTTTTGAAGTATGCAGAATACGTTTCGTCTCGTTGGGTAATGAATTGGCGATCGGTTTTTACTGGAGAAGCTTTTACTGTTTCACCTTCTTCTTTCGATATTTTATTGTATTTTACCAT
Organism: Weeksella virosa DSM 16922; assembly: GCF_000189415.1. Classification (GTDB taxonomy): domain Bacteria; phylum Bacteroidota; class Bacteroidia; order Flavobacteriales; family Weeksellaceae; genus Weeksella; species Weeksella virosa. Next base: position 935,705 of record NC_015144.1, on the reverse strand, counting down.
CTGATCAATTACCAAATTGCGCTTGTCTTTTGATACGTCGGGGTATTTCAGTGGGTTGAATGCTACAGGGTTCTGAAACATTGAAACCAAGGTTGCTGATTCTGCTAAATCGAGGTCTTTGGTTTTTTTATTGAAGTAAACTTTCGATGCAGACTCGATTCCTTTTGCACCATAAATAAAATCAAATTTATTAAAGTACATAGCAATGATTTCTTCTTTAGTGTAAAGTTTTTCTAGTTGTACAGATGTTACCCATTCTTTTAATTTCTGGAAAACACGTTTCACAAAGTTTGTCGAAGGGCTTACGGTGTACAATTGTTTTGCAAGTTGTTGAGTGATTGTAGATCCTCCTCCTGAATCGCCAGCTGAAGTTACTGCACGCATTGCAGCCCGAACATCAATCCCAGAGTGCTCGAAAAACCGAATGTCTTCTTTTGCTAAAAGTGCATCGACCAAGTGAGGGGGTAAATCTTTATAGTAGATCGGGGTTCGGCTTTCTGTCTCGAAACGATCGAGTAGTACACCATCAGAAGAAATTATATCCGATGAAATATAAATATCAGGATTTTCTAGATCACGTACATTGGGTATCTCACCAAACCAACCATTCGAGGTTGCCCAAAAAATAGCAATAACTCCAAGAACTATGGCAAAAAATCCGAGCCATAAAAATTTGATAACACGGCCTACTATTCGTCCATTGTTTTCCGACTTCTTGTTTGTGGTAGATGTTTTTGTCGTTGATTTTTGTTCCATCAATTATTCGTTTTATCAACAATTAAGCTAATATCTTTAAGACCTTTTAAAATATTGGTACGCATACCTTGTTTTACCTGTATTTTATAAACTCCTGTATCTTTCAGAGGTAAGTTTTCACGTAAAATAAGTAATTGCTCTTTTGCTTGTATGCCTTTCCCAATCCAACTTCCATCGGGAATGGCAATATAATATTGCAATGTGTCTGTCATTTCATGCCCTTTTGGATCTTTTATCGTCGTAAAAAGATACAAATTACTATATGCATAATCGGTCTTGTTTCTCAAGAGAAATGCCAAATTAGCATGTATGTCTACAGAATCTTTTACATGAAAAGAAAATTCCTTTATACTATCTTTTGCCCAACCAGCACTTAGGTCTTGGTTTTCTTGGTAGTAATGTTTCGATTCGCAACTAAAGAAAATCAAAACTAACAAAAAAGTAAAACTAATCTTTTTTACGGTTTTGTGGCCCACGATTGTATCTTTTTTTAGGTTTTGATTTTTGCTCTTGTTTCCCGTGTTGTACAGTGTTCTGCCCTTGATGTGTGTTTTTCTTGGTAGGCTGTACGTCTTGTTTTTTGATGGGATTGGTTCTTTGTTCTGTTTTGTTTTTTACAGGAACTGGCTTGCGTCTTCGCTGTTTGTGCAACGTTTTGTTTTCTTCTTCCGGTTTAGACGGGGTAGAAGGTACTTGCTGTTTGCCTGATGTCGCAGTACGGTTCTGAGGTTTTCTCTGGCGTGTTGATTGCGTCGACTGTTTTGGGTTCGATTCTTTGCTGTTTCTTTGCCTATTTTGGCGATTTCGTTTGTTCTGACTTTTGTTCTTACGATCAAAACGTTCCAATGAGTCTTCCTCTATCACATCTGTAAATACCGGTTTAGTTTCCATGATGTTTTTAGACAATTCCTCCAAAGAATCTATTTTCTGATTTTCTTTATTTAATCGAATAAATTCTTTTACATCTTCTACTGGGAATCGGTACCACAAAACACTTCCTGTATCGTACGAAAACCACATTACTCGTTTGAAAACATCTACTTTTACACAGTTTGCTAAACCATTTACAGTAAGCAGTTTAGTGTCTATGGTAGGAATATCGGTTAGTGCATCTAGATAAGTGTCGAGCTCAAAATTTAAACAGCATTTTAGTTTCCCACATTGTCCAGCTAGTTTTTGTGAGTTGATGGATAGTTGCTGGTATCGAGCAGCAGCTGTGCTAACAGATCGGAAGTCTGTCAACCATGTAGAACAGCATAATTCTCGTCCGCAAGAGCCAATACCACCAATTTTAGCTGCTTCTTGTCGGTATCCAATTTGTTTCATTTCTATTCGTACACCGAATCTGCTTGCATATTCTTTGATCAGTTGACGAAAGTCGACTCTGCCTTCTGCGGTGTAATAGAAGGTTACTTTGCTGCCATCTCCTTGGTATTCTACATCGCAAATCTTCATTTCTAGACCAAGATTATTTGCTATTATACGCGAATCTATCATGGTCTGAGTTTCTTTTTCGCGGTATAAATGCCAAGTCTCTAAATCTTTTTGGTTGGCTTTTCTGTATATTTTTTTCGCATCTTCTGTTTCTACAGATAGGTGCTTTTTTTTCATTTGTATTCGAACCAGCTCTCCGGTTAGTGTAACAACCCCGATATCGTGACCAGGATTACCTTCTACTGCAACGACATCGCCGATGCTAAGAGATAAGTTGTTTTCGTTCTTATAATATAATTTTCGATCGTTTTTGAATCGAATTTCAACAAATTCAAACGGCTTCTGACCATTTGGTAATTGCATATTGCTCAACCAATCAAAAACGGTTAGTTTTCCACAACCGTCTACGCCACAAGCTCCATTATTGTTACACCCTTTCGGGAGGCCATTTTTGGTTCCGCATGATCCACATCCCATATGACCTTTCTTTTTTTGTTATAATGACATACAAAGGTAAGCATTTTTTGTACGCCGTGATGAGTAAGTTTTTATGGTATCGTATTTTTATCGGAAAATTTCATCAAATCCAAAGGTATCTTTCAGTCGAACTCCTTTTTCTGTTTGTTGAAGAGTAGCTAGCTCGTGATAGGGATCGTGTTCGAAAAATAGATAATATTCTTGTTCGACGGCTTCGTTCAGAAACTTTCCTTTTTCTTCTACTGTTAATAATGGTCGTGTATCAAAACCAATAACGTAGATCAGAGGAATGTGTCCTACGGTCGGGATAAGATCGGCAACATATACGATTTTTTTACCTTTATAGGTAATGATCGGTAGCATTTGTTTTTCGGTATGTCCATCGACAAAAAGAATATCAAAACCTAATGGAGAATTATGTATTCGGTTGGTGTTCTGAGGTAGATCGATAAAATTTAATTGTCCACTTTCTTGTATTGGTAGAATGTTTTCTTTGAGGAACGATGCTTTTTCTCTCGGATTTGGGTTTACTGCCCAATCCCAATGACTGTCATTTGACCAAAATTTTGCATTTTTAAAAGATGGTTCTAATAGGGTTTTGGTTTTGTTCCATTGTATTGCGCCACCACAATGATCGAAATGGAGGTGTGTAAGGAAAACGTCGGTGATGTCATCTCTATGAAATCCATGTTTTGCAAGGGAAGTGTCTAGGTTTTGTTCACCGTACAAATAATAATAACCAAAAAATTTATCGTCTTGTTTGTTTCCAATTCCGGTGTCAATCAAAATCAGCCGATCGCCATCTTCAATCAGAAGACATCGCATGGCTAATTCTATCATGTTTCGTTCGTCGGCAGGATTGGTTTTATTCCAGATAGATTTTGGTACGATACCAAACATCGCACCGCCATCTAATTTAAAATTTCCGGTTTCTATGCTATAAAGTTTCATTTCTTCTTGGTTTTAGACTAGAAAAGTACAATATTTTTTTTGGCTGTTCAAAATAAACTTCAAATCTGGTCAAAATCTGCTGATAAGTTTTAATTTTGTGAAAATTTAGTAAATTATGACAAAAGAAGTTCGTGTTCGTTTTGCACCAAGTCCGACCGGGCCTTTGCATATCGGAGGGGTAAGAACCGCCTTATTTAATTATTTATTTGCCAAGCATCATCAAGGTAAATTTATTTTACGAATAGAAGATACTGATCAAGCACGATTTGTAGAAGGTGCAGAAGAATACATAATCGAATCCTTGAAATGGTTGAATTTATTACCGGATGAAGGTGTTGGTTTTGGGGGTGAATATGGTCCTTATATTCAATCCGAACGAAAAGAAATTTATACCCAATATATCCATGAACTTTTGGCAAATGGAAAAGCCTATTATGCATTCGATACGGCCGAAGAATTAGATGCTTTGCGTGCAAAAGGAGAAGAATCAAAGTCACCTTTTATATACAATTGGTCTACCCGAGATAAATTGAATAACTCTCTTGGATTGAGCGAAGAGGAATTGAAAGAAAAATTAGCGACAGGTGAACCGTACACCGTTCGATTCAAGATAGAGCCTCATGAGAATATTCTATTGGATGATATGATCCGTGGTAAAATCCATATCGCCTCATCGACACTTGATGACAAGGTTTTGTACAAATCTGATGGAATGCCAACATACCATTTAGCCAATATAGTAGATGATCATCTGATGAAAATTACACACGTAATACGTGGTGAGGAATGGTTGCCATCGATGGCTTTGCACCAATTGCTGTACAAAGCTTTTGGTTGGGAAACACCTCGTTTTGCACATTTACCCTTGATTTTGAAGCCAGAAGGTAAAGGAAAGTTGAGCAAGCGCGATGGAGATAAACATGGATTTCCGGTTTTTCCGCTAGAGTGGAAAACAACCGAGGGTGTTGCAAAAGGCTATCGAGAAGAAGGTTATTTGCCCGAGGCTGTTGTTAATATGTTGGCTTTGTTGGGTTGGAATCCTGGGACTGATCAAGAGATTTTTTCTCTTGAAGAATTAGTAAGTCTTTTTACGCTAGAAAAAGTATCAAAATCAGGAGCAAGATTTTCGCCAGATAAAACGGTTTGGTTTAATCATCAATACATTCAGCAAAAATCTGCTGAAGAGTTATTGCCAATGTTCGATGCTGTATTAGCAAAACATTCTTTTTCGGTTACCGATGAGTTGAAAATAAAAGTAATTAATTTGCTGAAAAACCGTGCAAATTTTGTTCATGAAATTGTAGAGCAAGGATTGTTCTTTTTCAAAACCCCTACTAGTTATGATGAAAAAGCATTGAAAAAAGCTTGGAAAGAGGATTCGAAATCGATTTTAGAAAGTTTTAAAAATGTTTTACAAAGCACCAATTTTGATGAAACTTCTTTGCATGCGGCGATGCAGGATTTTGTGAGTACTCAAGAAATAGGTTTTGGTAAAATTGGAATGCCATTGCGTTTGGCATTGGTTGGTGCACTACAAGGGCCTGATGTGCCGGTGATTATGGAAGTGCTAGGTAAAGACGAAACTCTAGCTAGAATAGAGAATCTTCTTCGGTTCACGGCATAATAGTCTGTCGATAGCAGAAAGAAATATAATAGAAAGAGTGCTTGTAAAAAGGCACTCTTTTTTATTTGATAAGTAAGTAGAACAAAAAAAACCACATCAAATTGATGTGGTTTTTTTATTGAGGTTATTCTAAAAAATTACTTTTTAATTTTAAAGATTACGCGTCTTGCTAATTGATGAGCAGAAACAGTTGAGTTTTGGAAAGATTTATCTTCACCCATTGCTACAACGTTTAAGTTATTTGCATTGGCACCTTGTTGTACCAAGATACGTTTAACGTTTTCTGCACGTCTTTGCGATAAGTTTTTATTGAATCCGTCAGATCCTACAGGGTCTGCATATCCGATTACGTCCATTTGTACGTTTGGATTGCGTTTCAAGTATTCTGATACGAATTTGATTCCTCCTACAGAAGCTTCGTATGGTTGATCTACGTTATAGTCAAAATAAACATTGATAATACCAGAATTGATCAATTGTTCTAACAAATCAGAGTCTGCCAATACGGTTGTTGTATTGCTACCTTGGTTATTTTTGATGTATTCTTCGATGTCATCTGGAATACCGTTACCGTTATGGTCAATTGTGCGTCCTCTTGTATCTACTACAGCACCTGGTGCAGAGTTTGGTTCTAGATCTAAGTAATCTGCAACACCATCCCCATCGCTATCTTTCAACATTTCTTCGATTGCAGAAACGCGGTTAGCTAATAAAGAAGTATCGTCGGCTACCCAGTCAGCGTGGATATCATTTTTACCTAAGTAGAATGTAAGACCTAAGGTCGCATTCCATAGTGTTCCATCAAAACCTCTTCTTGCGTGTGCATCAGATGATTGACCATCCCATGCAGTGTTTTGACGAATAGTTTTGGTATAAGATAAATCTCCTGTAAGCACAACACGGTTAGATAATTTCATCTGAGGAGTTAACCCAAAAGATACAAGACCCATTTCGTCTTGATCATCTAATAAACCAGAAGTGTCTCCTTTTGTAGCATCGTTGTTCATGAAACCGTAACCAACACCTGCATGACCCAATAGTCCGAAAGTATTTGTCCAAGTCTCAAAATTCATTATTCTACCTAAGTTTGCAACACCAGATAAGTCTACACGGTAAAAATTAGAACGGAAGCGTTTTGAGTTTTTACCTTCTTTTAGACGGTCGTATCCACCAGATAATTTCAAACCAAACTTAGGGTTGAACATATAGCGAATACCAAAGTTTGCATTGTAAAAACTTGGGGTTTCATTAAAATAGCCATCAGTAAAAGGCGTTGTTGCTTTGTTAGCCCCTCCTTGGAACTCGATAGACCATTTGTTATAATTCAATGGGTTGTTAAAATTATTTACTCCTTCCTCAACAACATAAACAGAGTTATTATCCTCTTGAGCATATGAAGTTGTAAACAATCCAAAGAGTAGTGTTAATGATAAAACTACTTTTTTCATAGATTTCGTATTTATATTATTAATTAATTATTTATGCAAATTTACTAATGTGTTTTGAAGCATTATAATTGAGAGTGTTAAAAAAAACAACATTTTTCTTAATGCTTTTGTAAATATTGCAAAGGTTGTGCCAAAATAATTATCAAAATAAATTGGTAAGGAAAAATCCTTTAAAGTAAATTTGCATAGAAAAAAACAAACGAAACAAAAATGGAACAATCAGCATTTCTTTTTACCACTCGTGGATCGCAACATTTAGCCGTGCGCATTGCAGAATATTATGGGCAAGAATTAGGAAAACTAAAAGTTGTTGAATTTAGTGACGGTGAATATCAACCAGCATTCGAACAATCGATTCGTGGAGCTCGCGTATTCTTAATTGGTTCAACTTTTCAGCCGAGTGATAATTTGATGGAGTTATTATTAATGTGTGATGCTGCAAAAAGAGCTTCGGCCAAAAACATTACTGTAGTAATACCCTATTACGGATATGCGCGACAAGATAGAAAAGATGCACCTCGTGTACCTATTGGAGCAAAATTAGTGGCGAAAATGTTACAGGCTGCCGGTGCGACACGTGTGATGACGATGGATTTGCACGCAGATCAAATTCAAGGTTTTTTCGAGATACCCGTAGATCACTTATATGCATCAACCTTATTTGTAGATTACATAAGTGGGCTGAATTTGGATAATCTCACGATCGCATCTCCGGATATGGGAGGAGCAAAAAGAGCGCAGAATTATGCAAAACACTTCAATGCAGATATTGTAATTTGCCACAAAGAGCGTAAAGTTGCTAACCAAGTAGAAAATATGATGCTGATAGGAGATGTAGTAGGGAAGAATGTAGTTTTAGTGGATGATATGATAGACACAGCAGGAACACTCTGCAAAGCTGCTGATTTAATAATGGAAAAAGGAGCCCTATCTGTCCGAGCGATTGCAACGCATCCTGTTTTATCTGGGCAAGCGTATGAGCGTCTGAATAACTCTCAATTGGCAGAAATTGCCGTAACCGATTCGATTCCATTAAAAAATAATTCTGTATCTAAAATAAAAGTGTTATCTTGCGCACCGCTTTTTGCCGATGTGATGCACATGGTACATAGCAATAAATCAATTAGTTCTAAATTTATAATCTAATTGATTCGATAAAGAAACTTTAATTATTTATTATATATTATGAAATCAATTACAATCCAAGGTGTAAAAAGAGAAAGCGTAGGTAAAGTTGCTACTCGTGCCTTACGTAATGCTGAACAAGTACCTTGTGTTGTTTATGGAGGTCAGGAAACAATTCACTTTGCTGCTGATGAAAAAGCATTCAAAGGCTTGGTTTATACCCCAGAAGCACACACTGTAAATGTTGAGCTCAATGACGGAACTAAAGTACATGCCATTTTGCAAGACATTCAGTTTCACCCAGTAACTGACCGTATCTTGCATGCTGATTTTTACCAATTAAAAGACGACAAAGAAATTACTATCGAAGTTCCTGTACGTTTGGTAGGTCGTGCGCGTGGTGTTGTTGCGGGTGGTGTTTTACGCTTCAATATGCGTAAACTGAAAGTAAGAGCTATCCCAGCAAATTTACCAGACGAAGTTGTTATTGATATTACATCAATGCGAATCGGTGCTAAGAAATATGTAGAATCATTGAAAAACGATAAATACACATTTGCACACCCAGATAATTCAGTAGTTGTAGCAATCAGAACTTCTCGTAATGCAGTTGCAGATGACGATGAAGATGAGGAAGAAGGGGCTACTGATGCACCTAAAGAAGAAGGAGCAGAAGGATAAGATTTTTCGTTTCTATTATCATAAAACCACTTTACTTTTGTTAAAGTGGTTTTTTTGTATAGATGAGGATTCTGAGTATTTTAGGTGTATACATTTGCGAAACTAAAAGCATATCCAATCGATTATATTTTTATGTAAGAGGCGTGGGTGGATAAAAAAACACCGACTAAATATCTTTTAGTCGGTGTTTTTTGTTAGATAAATTAACAAGGGTTTTAGCTTGCTAATACAGAGATAAAGTTGTTATTCATCTCTAGGATTCCTCCTTTGATATCGAACAAATACGTATGTTGATCTGCAGGAGAATTGTATACTTTCCCCGAAGCATTGTCAAAATCTTTAAACGTATCCGAATGTACTTTTATTTTTATAGTTCCTTCACCTAGAGTAGCAACAATAGGAGCGTGGTCTTTCATGATCTGGAATTCACCATCTTTCCCTGGTACAGTAACCACATCTACTTCAGCATCAAAAACCACATATTCTGGAGTGACTATTTGTAAACGCATATATTCTTTTTTTTATAAAGAGTACTTAGTCTTGAACAACGTAAGTACTCTTCATTCTATTTGTTCGTGTTATCTTAGTTATTTAGCTTCTGCTAACATTTTCTCACCTGCTTCGATTGCTTCTTCGATTGTACCGCGTAGGTTGAAGGCAGCTTCTGGATATTGGTCAACTTCACCATCCAAAATCATGTTGAATCCTTTAATGGTATCTTTGATATCTACCAACACACCAGGGATACCAGTAAATTGCTCAGCCACGTGGAACGGTTGAGATAAGAAACGTTGGATACGACGTGCACGGTGAACTACCAACTTATCTTCTTCTGATAATTCTTCCATCCCCAAGATCGCGATAATGTCTTGCAGAGCATTGTATCGTTGTAAGATTTCTTTTACACGTTGTGCAGTATCGTAATGTTCTTTTCCTACGATTTCTGGTGTAAGAATACGTGAGGTAGAATTTAGTGGATCTACAGCAGGGTAAATACCTAATGAAGCAATCTTACGGTCTAATACTGTGGTTGCGTCTAAGTGTGCGAATGTGGTAGCTGGAGCTGGGTCAGTTAAGTCATCCGCAGGTACATACACAGCTTGTACAGAGGTAATAGATCCGTTTTTGGTCGATGTAATTCGTTCTTGCATAGCACCCATTTCTGTTGCCAGGGTAGGTTGGTATCCTACTGCAGAAGGCATACGTCCTAATAGAGCTGAAACTTCTGATCCTGCTTGGGTAAAACGGAAAATGTTATCTACGAAGAACAATACGTCTCGTCCTGGTCCTTTACCATCACCATCACGGAAATATTCTGCCAAGGTTAACCCTGTTAAAGCTACACGAGCACGTGCTCCAGGAGGTTCGTTCATCTGCCCGAAAACGAAAGTTGCTTTCGAGTCCTTCATTACTTCTTTGTCTACTTTGTCTAAATCCCATCCGCCTTCTTCCATAGAATGCATAAAATCATCACCATAGCGAATAATTCCTGACTCTAACATCTCGCGCAATAAGTCATTCCCTTCACGGGTACGCTCACCTACACCCGCAAATACAGATAAACCACCATGTCCTTTTGCGATATTGTTAATCAACTCTTGAATCAAAACGGTTTTCCCTACACCTGCACCACCGAATAAACCAATTTTACCACCTTTTGCATAAGGTTCGATAAGGTCTATTACTTTGATTCCCGTAAATAATACTTCGGTAGAAGTAGAGAGGTCTTCGAATTTTGGAGCCGGACGGTGAATAGGCAATCCGTTGTCTTTGTCAAGATTTCCTAAACCATCGATAGCATCACCCACTACATTAAACACTCGACCATTGATTGATTCACCAATCGGTACCATGATGGGTTTACCTAAAGCGACAACTTCTTGTCCGCGTTGTAATCCGTCTGAACTGTCCATTGCGATACAACGTACGGTATCTTCACCAATGTGTTGCTCAACTTCTAAGATAAGCGCTTCTTTTCCATCACGAGGAACTTCTAACGCATCGAAAATTTTTGGAAGGTCTTCTGCGTTATCAAAAATAACGTCGATAACAGGTCCAATCACCTGTGAAATTTTACCTTTTTGTTGATTTGCCATTATCTCGAATGATTTAGTTTTAAATATTTGGGTGCAAAGGTAATGTATATCAATCGATTTTACAGCACGCTTTACAAGATTTTTCTCATAAATAAGCTAGAGTGCTCTACTAAACTTCTTTTTTTGCTCTTTTTCGACTCTGTTACTCATCATTGACTGAAGTTTTTTCTGATAATTGGCATAGTTTTCTTCAATTTTTCTTGGTTATTTGTTTGAATCACATCAATCGTTAGGAGTATACTTCCTAAGAGTTTTCCTCTAAAAGTTCTATATCGATCAGGTGAAGCGTTTTTTGTACTCTATTTCTGTATGCTTGTGCGTTAATGAAATCTCCCTAATAAGTGTAGAAGTGAAATTATACCCAACATCTTTTAATCTCACTCTTTAAAATATTTCAGACTTTTTTTGTTGTATTTAAATTATCAATAATATGCACCATATATATCCAAATTATTTTTCATTTTGCCAAAAAGGTTTAAACAGCTTACATTTGTAAAAACAATAAATTGAAAGTTTTCTCTTCCATAGAAGCCTGCCAAAACATCCAAAATCCCGTGCTCACTTTGGGCATGTACGATGGGGTACATAAGGGGCATCAAAAAATTATACAGCAGTTGAACACCATTGCAAAAGAAGTAAACGGTGAAAGTGTGTTGATGTCTTTTGATCCACATCCTCGGTTGGTTTTACAACCCGATTTTGATTTGGAACTAATTTCCACTCTCAGCGAGAAAAAAGAAATATTAGCTCAGAACGATTTGCATAACTTTGTTATACAGTCTTTTACACGTGAGTTTTCGCAAGTAAGTGCGAGAGATTTTGTGGTGGATTACCTCATTGGTAAAATAAATGTTCACACCTTGGTGATAGGATATGATCATCATTTTGGCAAAAACCGTGAAGGAAATTTTGAGCAATTGACAGAACTTTCTAAAGAATACGGTTTTAATGTGGTTCGGATTAACGAGATTTGTGAAGGCGAAACTCCTATCAGTTCAACCAAAATTAGAAAGGCTCTAAAAACGGGAGATATCGAATACGCTAATAACGCTTTGGGGTATAACTTTACCCTTACTGGCGAGGTTATCCATGGTGATAAATTGGGGCGAACTCTCGGTTTTCCTACGGCCAACCTGAAGTTGCCGGCTTATAAGTTGGTTCCCAAGACGGGCGTCTACGTTGTGCATGTGCAGATAGAAGGGAAATTGCATTTGGGCTTGCTCAGCATCGGTTACCGTGAGACAGTAACGGATAATAGTGAATTGCGTGTTGAAGTAAATATTCTTGATTTTGAAGGCGATTTGTACGGCAAGATTTTAAGTGTAGAAATAATGGGTTTTATTCGTAACGAAAAGAAGTTCAATTCCTTAGAAGAGCTTACAGAGGCCATGAATCACGATAAAGAGTATGCGATAAATAATTTTTCGGTCTAATTTGTATTCTACCAAAAACTACGTCTAATAGTAAGCAATCTGTTACTTTTTTTGATACAATTTGTTAGTTTGTAATTTTGATGGGATGATTGAAAAATTTTAGAAATATAAGAGATCCAATAAGGTATAATACTATATCGATCGGGTCTTTTGTGAAGCCTTTATTCCAAATCGGAAAAATAAATTCAGTCAAAATACTGACGATTATCCAAACTAAAATTATATATTTTTTTGGTAGGATATGTTGATCATCAAACCCAAAAAGCAAACGTCTTTCCCATAAAAGAGCATGAAGAAGCATCGGCATTAGTAATATTGGGTCGAGATAATTATCAAGAAAAGGAAGCTTTATTTGCAACAGTTTTTGACTGATTTGATGAACAGTAAAAACCAAAATGGTGGTAATAAACCATGGTCGAAAAATCTGTCGCCACCTCATTTTCTAAGAAATCAGAAAGTAATCAGGAAAATAAGCGAAAAAATCAAGAAAAATACCGGTGATAGAATAATCGCTAGGATCGCTAGAGGCACACGCCATAGGAGTTGGAGGAGTTCGTAATCTTCGTTTTCTTTGTTTTTGGTCGCCCATCTATAAATATCGATGTAATAATCTTTGAATACTTGCTTCAGTTGTTTGAAATAGCTTTGGTTTTGTTTTTTCATCCTTCTTTTATCGCGTATTGTACAAAGATACAGTAAAGTAAATAAATGGTTCTTTGGTGGGAGCATGAAAGATGACGTTCTTTTTATTAAGTTAAAGGGTAGCAATAGAGGAGGTAGTGAAGACCAGGTCTAATGGTTTACGATCTATGTATTAGACGCTCGTTTGAACATTAGCCCGCAGACAGAACAAGTACTCCAACCTCGTTTTTTCTACAATCACTAGACAGTAGCTGTATCATTTCTTGATTATTATTTCTTGGTTTTATTTAATAAGGATACAGAAAAAACTGTTTTAAGGTAAGTTTAACATAGGGCCAATTAAAAAACTGTATCTTTGTAGCGATGTTGAAAAAAGAGAACCATAGCAAGAACTTCAGACTCATTCTGTTAATGTGGTTTGTTTTGTTTTCGTTAAGTCCCTGTATCGTTAAGGGGGCGTTGTTCCATTCAGTAAATACCGACTATACCAAACCCCTCAACAAGTCCAAGGCAACTACTTCAGTAGGCAGTTGTTCGTATTCGCAAAATGAATATCAACAAATTTTAGTTGTAAAAGAGACGAAGATCTACAAACTAATCGAGCCGATTGATATCGTAGATAAACCATTTTTCACGATACTTCCTACCAAGGTTTACAGTTATCATTCAGATACATCTTCTGGCAAGAGTCCGCCAAAATATATCTTATATAAACGATTGAAAATTGATTTAGCGTAAATTTTCTCACGCTATCACCATTATTTTTCACGTTTAATTAAAATATAAAATTCAATGAAACATCACATTGGCAGTGTATTTAGCAATGCCGGACTTTTTACGTTGCCGCTACGTTGGGTAATCGGCTGGACATATTTTTCTGCTTTTTGGCGAAGATTAATTCTAGACAATAAGCTTATTCCGGAAGAGGCGGGCTATATAGGCGAAAAATTCAATCACTTTCTTCCCAATGCTTTGTTTATCAAACCACTTATAGAATATTTGGTTTCAAACCCTGATGCATTACAAATTTCGATGATTACTTTTACAATCGTCGAAGCCGTTGTCGGTTTATTTATTATTCTCGGTTTATTTACAAGGCTTATGAGTATTGGTATATTCTTTTTGGCAATGGGAATTCTTTTGGGTTCGGGCTGGATAGGTACTACATGTTTAGATGAGTGGCAAATCGGTGTGTTGGGGGTGGCAAGTGGATTTGTCTTGTTCCTCACAGGCAGCAGCACTTATTCTTTAGACAATTACCTGAAGAATAAACCCTATCCGTTTACCGAAAAAAAATGGTTTGCTTTTTTAGGTTCGGGCGAACTTCCGATCAAAAATCTAGCTCCAAAAGTTCTGGTAATGTCGCTCATCATTTTGGGATTAACTTTGTTTACCAACCAATATTTTCATGGAGGGGTTTTGGGTACACTTCATAACAAATCCGTAAAACCTAAAGTAGAAATTTCAAATATTCAGCATAACGGCTCGCAACTTACTTTTCAATTATTCAGGGTAGAGGGTGCAGATGTTTACGGTTCGTTTTTGATTGGTATACAGGTTTTAGACGAAAATAATCAGGTTGTTAAATCCATTGGGCAAGAAGAATTGGCGAGTTTCCCGAAAGAAAAAATCAATAATCATTACGTAGCAAAAATCAAATCGGGAAAACATAGTCTAATTATACCGCTTGGTGCAAAAGCCGATATAACAATAGATTTGGAGGAGATTACACCCCAAAATAATTATACTTTGAAACTGATAGACATTAGCGGAATTGAGTGGATTGCCGAAATTAGATAACAGATTTGTAGGACAAAGAAAAAGCTATCGGCGTTGGCTGATAGCTTTTTGTTTTTGTTGTGTATGATTAATGAAAAATCTTCTTTTTTCGGAGTGTTGATGTTTTTTTATGTGGTGATTGGCATTTGCAGTTTTTTCTCGACATTTGTAAAATCTTCTTGGCTATCGGCAAGAACCATTAAAACATCATTTGCTTCTATTTCTGTTGAACCGACTGGTCGAATATACTTTCCATTTCTTTTTATCATTATTATGAATGCCGATTTAGGGAAGTGTAAATCAACTATTCTCTTATTTACTGCATGAAAATCAGGCGTAATTTCGAATTCTTGTAAAGAAGATTTAGGTAGCTCTAAGATGAGTTTATCTGTTTCGTTCATCGACTTATTCTCTTCTGGCAATGCAACGTTTAGCCATTTGGCAACTACAGATATGGTTGTGCCCTGAATAATTACAGAGGTAACTGAAATAAAAAACACGATATTGAAAATCATATTTGCTTTGTCTATCCCTGCCAAAAGTGGATAGGTAGCAAATACAATGGGAACTGCACCCCGCAAACCAACCCAAGAAATGTAAAGTCTTCTTCTTAGTTTCATCTTAAAGAACATCAGACTAACAAAAACACTAAAAGGTCTTGAAACAACGATTAGGAATAGAGAAATAAGTAAACCAATGCCAAAATATGGTATTACTTGAGATGGAGTTACCAATAAACCTAAGGTCAAGAACAGAGCTATTTGCATAAGCCATGCTTGTCCATCAAAAAACTTTAGGATGGTTTTTTTGTGGATAAGGTCTTGATTGCCTAGGTAAACAGAACAAATATATATGGCAAGAAAGCCATTTCCGCCAACAAAGTCGGTTGCAGAAAAAGTAATGAACGTAAGGGCGATAACTAAAACTGGATAAAGCCCTTCGAAGTCTAATTTTAAGTTGTTGATGATTAATTTACTCAATTTTCCAAAGCCAAAACCTGCAATACCGCCCAATATCATTTGCTGGAAAAAGAGTGGAATGATAGAATATATATTTTGGTCTTGATTGATAACTAACGTCAAAAATGCAATAGTCAAAACATAAGCCATTGGATCGTTACTACCACTCTCTAGCTCTAATGTCGGACGCAAGTTGGTTCTTAATGCAAGGCTTTTTGAGCGTAGAATAGAGAATACTGCTGCAGCATCGGTCGATGAAACAATAGAACCCAAGAGCATACTTTCATAAATAGTAAAGTCGGTAACATACCAAACAAATGTTCCAAGGGAGAGGGCTGTTAACAAAACACCAAAAGTTGACAAAACAAGTCCTTCTTTTAGGACAGGTTTCACCGAATCCCAGTTTGTGTCTAGACCACCAGAAAACAAAATGAAATTTAATGAAATTACACCAATAAATTGAGCTATTTGTGGGTTGTCGAAGTAAATGCCGCCAATACCGTCTGACCCCGCCAACATGCCTATTGCCAAAAAAAGTAATAAAGTCGGAACACCAAATTTGTAAGAAGTTTTACCTACTATGATACTTATGAAAAGCAATATAGAGCCAACTAATAGTATATTTTCGACTGTTAAATTCATTCTTTTTTCTAATATCAGTTTGCGCAAATATACTTTTTATGGTTGGATTATTCGTTCTGTAAAGCAAAAAAATTGCTCGTTTCTATGATTATTTTTTCGGGATTTGGTACGTTTTTCGGCTAAATATGTGAGTTTTTTGATAAAAAAAGAAGAAAAAAGAGTTATTGGAGAGGAAATTAGTATAGAACTTCAATTTGGTATTAAACCCAGTTTTTATAAAAAAAATTATTATTTTTTTCTTCTTGATAACGAACAAATATTCCCTAAAGCTGTAAATATTGCAGGTGCAAAAATAGCGAGTGCTTTTACCTCAGATCCATTATTCTATACGCTTAGTTTGTAATTCGTAATACAACTAATTTTTGTTTCTTCGAAACGATAAGGTTGGGCAAAAAAAGTTCGCTTGTAAATTATTCCCAATTAACTTTTAAGTCCCTAAATTCTAAATTACTTCTAAATTCTTTTCTAGATTCTTGAAGCGTACTAGTTACTTGAAATCGAAACAACTTTAAATAATCAGGTTCGTTTTCTATATCGTTAAAAGAAAAATTAAGTTTTAAAGGAATATTCACTGCAAGTTTTGGAAAAGGACTGCTTGATTTAAATAAATTAACTTTATATTCATTGCCCTCTAAATCAATTATCGAAAGATCATTAACGAAAAGCTGTTTGTTTGCATCTTTAGATTCAACAAGAAAAGTAATTTCAATAGTCTTTTTTGCTCTATTGCCTTTGACTTTAATTATTTTATAAAGATTATTAGCCTCATTTTGCTCGAGAATAGCTTTGTTTATAGCTAAAGTTTTTTTCAAAGAAATATTTTCAGTTCTAATAGCATCAATATCTTGCTGAATTGTTTTAATAGTAGATTTAATCTCTTGAATCTCCTTTTTTAATTCTTCATTTGTCTGTGCAAACGATTGATTGGTAATGAATAAGAAAAATAAAAGTAAAAAGTATTTCATGTTTTTTTAACAAAGATACTGTTTAGTGTCAGATTTAGAAAGTCTAAAATTTTAGGATACAGTCTCTGATTTAGTCCGAGTGTATTTTTTTAAATCATTGATGTTTCGTATATACTATAGAGAATACCAGACTCTAAATCGTGATGTAATTTTTCATCTTCTCCAAAGATTAGATATTTTAGTTGATTTTTCAAATATTCTAATTGATTAAAATTATGATTGTTTTCCATAATAATTATACATTGAATTATAGTTAATAAATTTTCAAGACCTATTCTAGTTATGGAATTAACGTCAATTTCGAAAGTTTGACAATCAACATCAAACTTCAAAGTTTCTTCAATGAAATCATCCTTTGCCATACAAGTCTTACTTCAAAATTCAAAAAATTACTTTGTAAAATCAATATAAGTGTTTGTTTATAAGCTAATTAAATTTAAAAAAGACTAAATAATACATTGATTGTTTTTTTAGAAAAGCAAACAACTCTATAATAAAATGTCGGAACAGAATTTTAGCACTGTGTTGTGGTAAAGTGCGGATATCAAAATGAAAAGCCACAATCCATCTGCGAGAAACAAAATGAATTGTGGCGATTGTGAAATGAATTTTTGAAATCGGCAAAGGAAATTTGAAAAATAATGGATGTATTGTCTAATACTATAAGCTACACAGTGTTAAATACAAGTAAATAAATAAGCTTACACCTTTTTATTTAAGAAAAACTTAATAAGTTTAACACAAATTAACACTATAATCTATCATTGATGAAAAGAATATTTCTACTTCTTTTCTCTGTTGGTACGTTTTTGCAAGCACAAGAGTATGCATATGATGCTGTTCTTTGGCAAAAAAGTATAGGCGGAGAACATGCTGAATATTTATACCACGCCCTTGCTACACCCGATTATGGCTTTTTGTTATTGGGCAGTTCAGTTTCGGATGCTACAGGTCAAAAAAACAAAGCCAATCAAGGGAAGTTAGATTATTTTATATGGAAAATCGATGAAGCTGGCAAACAAGAGTGGCAACAATCTTTTGGTGGAGATGAAAATGACTTTTTGACCGCTGGCGCTCTTACAAAAGACGGTGGTTATATTTTGGGTGGATATTCAGAATCTTCCGAAAGTGGTGATAAAACAACCAAATCTTTTGGTTTAGCCGATTATTGGGTCTTGAAATTGGATGCTGCTGGTAACATTCAATGGCAGAAAACCATTGGTGGTTATGGGAATGATGAATTGATTTCGATTATTCAAACCCAAGACGGTGGATATCTGTTGGCAGGAAACTCTGATTCACCAAAATCAGACTTAAAATCCGAAAATAGTTTTGGAGGTAAAGATTATTGGATCGTAAAATTAGACCCAAAAGGGGAGATAATTTGGGATAAAACCCTTGGTGGAGAATACACTGAAGAAGTAAAAGCGATCTATGAAACCAAAGATGGATTTGTTTTGTTTGGACAGACCAATTCACCCGAAAATGAAAAATTCAACGATTTTGATTGGGAGGTTATACTGTTAAGCAAAACAGGTGAACTGCAAGCCGCGATGCGTTATGGCAATGAAAACGATGATATTTTGAATTCGGTTTATTTTGATAAGGAGAATGAAATTTTTTTTCTAGCAGGTGTTTCACAAAATCAAAACCAACGAAAACTCAGCATCATTAGTTTAGATACCCATCTGAATCAGTTGAAAGAAACATCGACCGAAATCGATTCGCATCAGATTATCAACAGCTTACTGATGACCAAGCAAGGTGACTATTTGTTGGCAGGAAGTAATTTGGGTTATACCAAAACTAAAAATGGCGAGCAAAAACCAAGCAGTGCATACAACAGTTTTATATTGAACCAATACGGCGAAGAGAAATGGACAAAAACCTTGAAAAGTGATGGCTTTGATTATTTGCAAATTGCCATTGAAACCCGTGATGGTTCGGTGGTGTTGATTGGTAATTCGGATGCATCCAACTCGGCTGATAAAGAAATTGCCAGCAATGGACAACAAGACTTTTGGATGGTGAAATTGGGCAATAAGCAGACACAAGAAGAAACCGATAGAACGTATATAGAAGCTTATCCGAATCCAACGCGCGATTATGTAAACATTTTAATCAACCAAGAATTTGAAAAAGCAAGCGGAAAAGTCATCAACCTGAACGGTCAGCAATTGCAAGAATTTACAATTCATTACCGCACCACACCTGTTGATTTACGTCACTATCCTTCAGGTGTTTACATCATTCAACTGCAAATCGATAATCAAATTGAGTCAATAAATATATTAAAAAAATGAAGAAGTTATTAAGTTTATTTTTATTATTTACAATAATGAGTTTTTTACAGGCTCAATTTAATCAAGAAATAAAACAAGATTTTAAACCAGAAATATCTCAATTCTCAAGATCAGCAGAAGTTTCTGCTTTTTCTAAGTATGTGGATATTCCTGCCACAACTCATACAGGGGTAATGAATATTTCAATCCCTATCTATAGTTTCGATTTTGATGGTCAACAATTTCCTATATCACTTGAATACAATACTTCGGGAATAAAACTAGACGAAATAGCATCGAGAGTAGGTTTAGGTTGGGTATTGAATATTGGTGGCATTTCGTTGTCGAAGCAAGTAATTGGTAGTCCTGATAGACCTCAAAGTCAAAAAGAAGATATGAGTTCTGGATTTGATTTTAATGGGTATGGAACAGTAGGAAGTGATACAGAAAAAGCGTTATATGCAATTGGTGATTTTTTAGGTGAATATCCTAATGACTTTTTACCTGATATATACAACTATTCGTTACTAAAAAATACAGGACAATTTATTTTTGATATAAAAAAGAAAGAGGCTTTAAAAATCCCTTCATCAAACGTTAAAATTAAAAAAATTAAAACACCCCATGGTTTTTTTGATGTCGTTATGAATGATGATAAAGGAAATGAATATTATTTTTCGTTAATACAATCGAGATATAATGTAAACACATGTACAAATCATGTAAATATTCTTAATAATTATCCATCAGAAGAATATATTATTAAATATATTAAATCTTCGAATAATATTAAAATAGAGTTTGAATATTTAGAATTAGCAAATCCCTTAAAATATGCAACTTCTATAGAGATCAAAGAATTTCTATCAGCTGAAAATAATAGTTTGAGGATTCCTCTTTTAAACTATCAATGCACAAATTATATGGTTGTAGGAGGAGGTGTAGTCCAACAAGATAAAATCCTTAGTAAAGTAAAGTTTAACAATTCAGAATTAGAAATCGTTTATGGAGTTGATACACGAAAAGATGTTGTAAATGATAAATATATAAAATCGTTAATAATTAGAAGTAATGGAAAACAAATAAAAAAATTTGAGCTTGACTTAGCTGGTACGGAAGGTTATTTTGTGTCTGAAGATGATTATAATCCTAAAATTGATTATATGAAAGGGGCTAACTACCGTTTAAAATTAAACGGAATTGAAGAAGTGATGAGTGGAGAAAAATATCTTTTTGAATACTATGAAGGAAATTTACCACCTCGTCTTACTCATAAAAAAGATTTTTGGGGCGTATATAATGGTAGGTTTGGGATATTTCCAAAAGTTTACTTTGATGATTTAAAAACAGGAAGAAGTCAATTATATAACTCTAATGCTGATTTGAGCTCTGATTTAACATTCGGAAAAATAGGTAATTTAAAAAAAGTAACCTACCCAACTGGTGGTTCACAAGAATTATTTTATGAAAACGATGACTTTTTTGTTCCTAGCGGTTTTAGCGATTTTTATAATTCATTAGGATTATTAATAGAAGATGGAGTAGGAAAAACTGGAAGCATAAGAGTAGCAAAAGTCATATTAAATGATAGTAATAATAATGGTGTAGAAAAACGTTTTACTTATATAAATCCTAATACAGGAAAAACAAGTGGTATAAATTACGGAACTTTCAATCTAACCTCTATAAAAACAGATGTTATTTTAAATACAAGAGATTATGCGGCTGTAACAAATAAGAGATACAATTATTTAACTAATAATGCAGGTTGGCAATTAGCAACTGTTAATGGGAAAGCTATTGGGTATAGTCATGTTCAAGAATACGTTTCAAATTTTTTAGATAGTACAGAAAATCACAAAATAGAGTATGAGTATTTTCATGACGAAGAACCTAGTCAATATGATTGGACTAGCTATAATCCAAATTCATTGGTTAATATGTCGTATCCATTATTTGAACCAGAGCGAGGATTGCTAAAAACAAAAAGGTATTATAACCAAAGAAATGATATTATTAAAGAGGAGTTTTATGAATATAATTTCGACCCTTTTTTTAATAATGAATCTTCAATTATCAATAATAAAAATATGGTTTATAATGGGATTGAACTTACAAGAAAAAATGTTCAATGCGCTGTTAGTTGTTTTCATGAATTCGATTGGATTTCTTTTCCAATTAAAACATTCTGGATTCAAAATATTAAAACTACTATTAAAGACTATTTACAAAATGGACAAGTTGTTACAACATTAGAAAATAATTATTCACCAACATATAAACATTTATACCCAACCAATACAATCACCACCAACTCCAAAGGCGAAACCCTTATGACGGAATACCAATACCCACCAGACTTAGCTACAGGAGGTAACACGGTTTGGGACAAGATGGTAGAGCGTAATATGATTGGTATGCCTGTGAGAACCAAAACATCAAATGATGGAACAGTACTATCAGAACAACGGACGGTTTACAATAACTTTGGAGAGCTTATTTTACCCCAATTCGTATATGCCAAAAAAGGAGAAATGGGACAAACCGAAGCAGTAGCCGATCGCAAAATCACCTACAACAGTTACGATGCCCAAGGCAATCTCACGCAATATACCATGGAAAACGGTATACCTGTATCCATCATTTGGGGATATAATGGACAATACCCTATCGCTAAGATAGAAGGCAAAGCGTACTCTTCTATAAGCTCCCATGCAGAGGTGCTCATAGCAGCAAGCAATTCTATATCTGGATTGAATGTTAATTCGTTCAATGCTCTAAGAAGTTCATTTCCTGATGCTCTGATTACAGGGTATATATATCAGCCATTGGTCGGAGTAACCATGATTGTACAACCCAATGGCCAAGTTGAAAAATACGCTTATGATGCAGCAGGTCGCTTAAAAGAGATCAGAAATCATGACAACGAAATCCTGAAAACTTTCGAATACAATTATGCACAACCTTAAACCTAAAACAAGATGAAAAATAACACCAGACTTTTTTTATTTGTAGTAGGTTTAGGACTTAGTACAACCACCTATGCTCAAAGTACCACCGAAAACTTTGTGAAAAGCACCGAATGTTTAGACAAGAATTGCACCGCCAAAAAAGAAGCTGTCACTTACTATGATGGTTTGGGTCGCGAAAAACTGAGCATCGTAAAAGGTGCTGGTAGTAGTGCCACAGGAGGTTTAGCCACCAAAATTACCTACGATGGTTTTGGGCGTGTGGACAAAGAATATCTACCCGGTGTAGTCCCTAATCTTTCTATAGCAGAACCTGATTACAGTGCCTATCCTGACCCTCTGGTCTATTCGCAAAAAGAATATGAAAACTCTGCCCTGAATAGAGTTTTGAAACAAGCTGCGCCAGGTGGTACATGGCAATTGGGCAACGGCAAAGAAATCGAATTTGCTTACCAAACCAATACAGCGAGTGAGGTGCTGAAATTTGGTGTTAGCAATCCTACCACAACACCAACCCTTACCCTGAGTGGTAAATATGCTGCTAATCAACTTTATAAAACGGTGACCACCGATGAGAACGGGCAACCCATCCAAGAGTTCAAAGACAAAGAAGGAAAAGTACTGCTCAAACGCATCCATATTGTCAGTACAGGGAGCAATAATTCTAACGGAAATCACGATACTTATTATGTCTATGATGTGTATGGGAATCTGACTTTTGTATTGCCTCCTGTATTGATAAAAAATGCCAACAATAGCAGCACAGCATCTTCGTACATCAACCGATTGAATGAATTAGGTTATCAATACAAATACGATGACAAAAACCGTTTGGTCGAGAAAAAACTACCAGGTAAAGGATGGGAGTATATGGTCTATGACAACCAAGACCGATTGGTGGGCACACAAGATGCCAATCAAAGAACCGAAGGGGTTTGGCTGTTTACCAAATACGATAAGTTTGGTAGAATTGCCGTTACGGGTAAGGCATGGGATCCAGGCACACGAACTGATGTTCAAAATTACATCAACCAATTAGGCAGCAACAACGTCTCAAGGGGGTCTGGATATCAACAAGATAATATTCAAATTTATTACAATACAGACGGTTTTGGAGCAAATAATCATGTTCTAAGCGTTCATTATTACGACGATTATCCGAGCTATCCTTTGGGTGTAAACACCACTGCCAATGTACAAGGGCATGCGTTGGCAAAGGGTACAAAACTCAAAGGATTACCAACTCTTACCGTGACCCGCAGTTTAGATACCTGGGAAAACAACACATGGAATTTTGAATATGCCTATATCCTGTACGATGCCCAATACCTCTATGTCGTTAAAAGCCACAAGGTAAACTATTTGGGCGGTCATACCATTGTCGAAAACCAATTAGATTTCAGAGGTAAACCACTCCAAACCATTACCAAACACAAACGAAAAAGCACAGATACCGAAATCACGGTCAAAGAAACCTTTAGCTACGATCATTTCGAACGATTGAAAAATCAGACCTATCAAGTAAACAACGGTAAGGTCGAAGTCATTGCGCAAAACACCTACAATGCGATTGGACAACTCAGCCAGAAAAAAGTGGGCAACAGTACATCAACGCCTTACCAAACAGTGGATTACACCTATAACATCAGAGGTTGGTTGACTGATATCAACAATGTACATGCCAGCCCTACTATGGAGACAGGCGGAAAACTCTTTGCTTTTCATATCAGCTATGACCAGCTCCGCTACAGCGCTGCACGTACTGAAACTGCACGCGCATTGTACAACGGTGACATTAGCCAAACTTTCTGGAAAACACCCGCTCAGTCTTTGCGAAGCTACGATTATCAGTACGATGGTCTTAACCGTTTGCTGAATGCAACTTTCTACAAAGGAACTTCCGCTACCCAGAAAAACTATTACGATGAACAATTAAGTTATGACCACAACGGTAACATCACCCAACTGAGCAGAAACGGAACGACCGAAACAGGCACGCCTGTCCTTATCGACCAGCTGAGTTATCACTATCAGCAACAGTCGAATAAACTGCTAAAAGTAAGTGACCACAGCAACCACAGCGAGGGATTTACCGATGGTACGAACGCTGGTGATGACTATACGTACGATGCAAACGGAAATTTAACACAAGATTTGAACAAAGGAATTTCCGAAATTAAATACAATTACCTAAATTTACCTACAGAAGTTATTTGGAATAGCAACAAAAGGATACATTACGCCTACGATGCAAACGGTGTAAAGCTAAGAAAAGTAGTAATAGATGGTAGCAAAGTAACCACCACAGATTATTTAGGTGGATTTCAATACAAAAACAATGATTTACAATTCTTCCCAACAGCGGAAGGGTATGTAAATGTGGTGACCAATAAAGTTAGTGGTGGCAGAAGTTATAATTATGTTTACAATTACACGGATCATTTGGGTAACGTAAGATTGAGTTATGCTTGGGATGACACCGAAAACAAATTAAAAATATTGGAAGAAAACCACTACTACCCTTTTGGGTTGAAACATAAAGGTTACCAACCGTTACAACAAATCATTGTAACTCCAGGTGAAGATATTGCAAGTAATAGAACAACTATTGAAGCAAAATTTGGCGATATAGGAATAGGAATTGATAATTCTATCTCAACGGGTTCGGCTACGTATAATTATAAATACAACGGCAAGGAGTTGCAGAATGAGTTTGACATCAACTTATACGATTACGGTGCCCGTAACTACGACCCAAGTATTGGGAGATGGATGAATGTTGACCCACTGGCGGAAGAATTTCCAGACTGGTCTCCATACAGTTACGGCTTTAATAATCCATTACGATTTACCGACCCTACGGGTATGGCTCCTGAGGATATTATCCTACGTGGAAAGAATAATTCGAGTGTAACCATTAAAACGGATTTAGTAGATATATCTGTAAATGCAGGTTCTGTTGTTGGAGATTTAGGAGGAAATTACACTTTACAGGGCGATGACGTATTGATAGCTGCCCTTGACATTGTGGGTATAGTTGACCCTACGGGAGTTGCCGACATTGCAGCTGCATCACTTGAAGCTAAAAACGGAAATTGGGGAAGTGCGTTATTAAGCGGTATGGGTGTTATCCCTTATGTTGGAGATATTGGAAAAGTAGGAAAAGTAGGAAAGCACCTCAAAACTATTGAGAAAGCTATTGACGGAGCAAAAGCTGTTAACGGTAATTCAAAAGCAAGTACAAAAGCCCAACACGTTTACGAAATCTTTGAAACAGGAACAGATAATGTTGTTAAAACAGGGATTAGTGGCGGAAAAGTATCCAAAGCAGATAAGTCTTATCGTGCTACCAGCCAAGTAAATAAAATGAACAAGGCAGAGGGGGCAGGAAAATATGACTCTCGTGTTGTTGAAAAAATACCAGCAGGACAGGGAGCAAGACAGAAAGCATTGGACGCTGAAAAAGCTAATGCGAATAAGAATAGAAGTACATTAAATCCTAATTATCACAAAAGACCTTAAATTATGACATTAAGATATATCGCATTAGGATTAGATTACAATACTTATATTAAGACGGACAATAAACTACGTTATCAATTTCAGTTACATACCCGTTTTATTAGTAATTATTTTTCAAAAGCAATCAGGAAATATAAATTTGATACTAACGGAACATTCAATATGATTTCTATTTCGTTACTACCTGATAATGGTTCAGTAGAAACTAAAATAACAGCAATAAATGTACTTGAAACCTACTTACCATTTGACCAGAAGCGTTATGAACAAATAAAAGGTACAGAGGATTGCAGTTACTATTTGGAATTGTTGGAGCAGGGTTTTAAAAAGGCTTCCGAATTTACGCCAATTCCATTGGACACGCTTTTAAATTTGATTGGGGAATTTAAAAAAGGAGGGTGTAAAAATGAATGGTTGCATAAGAAAAAACGTTTTACAGAGGAAGATTTAGAGGTTATTTTGACTTGTGAGTTTACTACAAATTATTTTCAACTGATAGCAACCATAAACCAAATATCAACTAAAAAACAATTAGTTAAAGGAGTAGTTATAAGGACAGAACCTGATGAAGTTCTGTTTGATAAAATGTTTAAAGACATCTATATAGATGACAATATCATAATAACTGATAGTTCCGATAGTCCAAGAATAATTATAGATAAGGGAAAAATATTTGCTGGAAAGCTCGACTTTGAAATACGAGGAGATAAAGAGATACAAGAAATGTTATCTTATGAATTATAAACAAAGCCACTCAATGAGTGGCTTTGTTTATTTTAGAAACGCTTGTAATTTACTTTTAGCAAGATAGGCATCAAGTAAGGAAAACACACATTCTTTGTCTTTTTCTGTGAGCTGGTCAATCTCTTGAAATCTCTTCAACATAGTTGGGTCTTTTAAAAACTGGGCTTCTTTAGCTTCGCCAATCAAATATCCGACGGTAGTTCCGAGTTCATCGGCTAACCTTTTAACCACGTCAATAGAAGGCTTCATCTCATCACGTTCATAACGTCCGATAACAGTATGTACACTGCCAATCAATTTAGCCAAATCCTGTTGTGAAAGGTTTTTGGCTTCTCTTGCTTCTCTTAATCTTTTACCGAAAGTAACCATAATTAAAACGTATAAGGTTAATAAATACCTTTATTTTAAAGGATAATGCAAATATATAAAACGTTTACGGTTAATTAAAATCGTCAAAATTTTGGTATATAAAACTCATTCGGTATCTTTGCACCGTAAACGGTTAATGAATTTTTTTTTTAAAAAAGTTTTTAAGTATGGAAATAAGCGAGATAAAAGCGAAGCTCACAATGGCAAACGTACTCACTATTACGGATTAAAAACCGACAAGCAGAGCCGGATAAGCTGTCCGTTCCACGAGGACAAAACCCCGAGTATGCAGGTGTATTACAAAACGCAGACGGCATACTGTTTTAGTTCCAACTGCAAAACCAATGGTAAAAGTATGGACGTGATAGACTTTATAATGCACAAAGAGAACAGTACCAAAGCCCAAGCCATTAACAAAGCAAAAGAAATAGTAGGCTATCAAAAACCAGACAGCAAGGAACGCTACCAACCCGAATTAACCCGAGAGCAGTTTTTAGGGAATATGTACCAATACTTTAAAAATGCGGTCAGCAACTCAAAGCCTGCAAAGGATTATTTACAGCAAAGGAATTTAGATTTTAAGAAAACCGAAATCGGCTACAATGCGGGGCAGTTCCATCACGGAGCAAGGAAAGACGAAAATGTAATTGCTCAATGTTTGGAATACGGTTTACTGATAGACAAGAATATTTTAGGACGTACAGGCGAAAAGGCTTATGGAGTGTTCGGGAAATGGTGCATTTGCTTTGCTCTGAAAAATAAAGAGAATGAAGTAACAGGATTATATTTTAGAAGTACGTTAAACGATAAAGAAAGTAAGCATTTTTACTTAAAGAACCGCCAGGGCTTATATCCAAATTATCCCGATAAGAATACTAAAAAGTTAATCCTAACGGAAAGCATTATTGACGGAGCAAGTTTGTTGCAGATAAAAGAAATAGCGGATAATTACAGTGTATTGGCTTGTTACGGAACGAACGGACTAACCGAAGAACACCAACAGGCAATAAAGGATTTACCGCAGTTAGAAGAAATCATTTTCTTTTTTGACAACGATACAGCAGGAAAAGAGGCGGTTAAGAAATACGGAGCAATGCTCAAAGCTGAATACCCGAAACTGAAATTAACCACAGCAGAACCGATAAACAAAGACATCAACGAAACCTTACAGGGACACGATGAGAGCATATTTATTGAACTTTTAAATAATCGAACCGAACTTATTTTTTTCATCTGAAGAAAAAAATAAATCAGAAGAACCCAAAGAAAAAATAATTGCCGGCGGTGGCTCACCGCTAGATTTTTTGAAACGGAAACATTTCCGAAACCAGATGGAAATCAGCCAACAATCCAACGGTGAGAAGCTATGATTATGCTTACGATGGACTCAACCGATTATTGGATGCTGCTTACACCAAAGGAAATTACCAAGTGGTAAATGCCTATAACGAGAGTTTGCAATATGACCACAACGGTAACATCAAAAGCATCGTACGTTCGGGCAATCAAGACCTTAACAATAACACGGTTTACATTGATGATTTGGAATATACCTATCAAGCCAACTCCAACAAATTGCTGAAAGTAAAAGACAAAGTCTTGCATGCAAGCGGTTTCAAAGACGGAGCAAACACGGGGAATGATTATGCTTACGATGCAAACGGAAATTTAACACAAGATTTGAACAAAGGAATATCCGAAATTAAATACAATTACCTAAATTTACCTACAGAAGTTATTTGGAATAGCAACAAAAGGATACATTACGCCTACGATGCAAACGGTGTAAAGCTAAGAAAAGTAGTAATAGATGGTAGCAAAGTAACCACACAGATTATTTAGGTGGATTTCAATACAAAAACAATGATTTACAATTCTTCCCAACAGCGGAAGGGTATGTAAATGTGGTGACCAATAAAGTTAGTGGTGGCAGAAGTTATAATTATGTTTACAATTACACGGATCATTTGGGTAACGTAAGATTGAGTTATGCTTGGGATGACACCGAAAACAAATTAAAAATATTGGAAGAAAACCACTACTACCCTTTTGGGTTGAAACATAAAGGTTACCAACCGTTACAACAAATCATTGTAACTCCAGGTGAAGATATTGCAAGTAATAGAACAACTATTGAAGCAAAATTTGGCGATATAGGAATAGGAATTGATAATTCTATCTCAACGGGTTCGGCTACGTATAATTATAAGTACCAAGGACAAGAACGCCAAGATGAACTCGGACTCAACTGGGACAGCTTTAAGTGGAGAAACTACGATTATGCGATTGGTAGGTTTTTTAATCATGACCCTTTGAGTGAAAAATATGTATATAATAGTCCTTATGCTTTTCAAGAAAATAAAATGGGGATGGGTAGAGAGTTAGAAGGCTTAGAACTTGAAACTTTTGAATATCTTAAAGATAAAGCAAAGGATGCAGCAAATTACGTTACTAAGAAAGCTTCTGAAGCTAAGCAGTGGACAGATGAAAATAAACCAACAGTTTATGTAGAGGCAACAGCTTCTGTTTCAGGAAATGTTGGAGTAGAAGGAAAGGTCAAAGGACCTGTGAATATAGGATTTAAAGGTAATTATAAAGGAAATGAATTAGGGTCTGTTAAATTGGGAGCAGAGTTGGACTCTAAAGCTAATTTAAATAACAGTTCAGAAGTTGATTATTATGGAAAAGATGGTCAAGTAAAAGAAACTTCTGGTTTTGGACTTTCAATGTTATTTGGTTTCGATCAGCAAAATGAAAAGAAAGTCGATCAGAAAACAAAAGAAGTTACAGAGTCATCAAAAAGTACGACCACATCAGTATCAATTTTAAATTCTACAATTAAGGAAAAAACGCAAAACGGTAAAACTAGTACAGAGAGGTCTAATTCAGCTAAGCTTGGGTTGGGAGTAGGAGCTTTCCTTAACGTTAATTTTGGTGTTGAGATAGGAATTAAATTTAAAAATTAAATGTTTATGGAATATATCAGTCGAAAATATAATTACTTATATTTTATATTAATGATATTAATTTCACTTTCTTTTATAGGTGTAGTGCTTATTATAATACTAGTCAATATTCATGAAATTATTTTAGAAAAGAGAATTTCTTCAATTGTTTTTACGTTATGCTATATTTCAATATTTATGTTCCTTATAAGATTTTCATATATAATGAATACAATAATATATGAATCAGAGACAGATAAGATAATCATAAAGAAGCTTTTTTTTAAAAAATATTTTAAATTAAATGAAATACAGAAAGTTGATAGATTTATCTTACCTTATCTTAATTATATTAAAATAGGTGGAAAATCATATTTTTTTATATCAAGAACAGTAGATCCATTTGGACAACACTTTAATTTTGATTTTGAAAAAGATTTAAAAGAGATAAGGAATCTTTTAAAGAAAAAATGATAGGTAGTCATTATTACCCTTTTGGGCTGAAACATACAGGTTACAATGATTTGACCTTGGGTGTAGAAATTGTAAATAGTAGTGATGTTCGTGTGGGTATAGGTGTAGTAAATATGCAAACCTCGGGTAGTGATAGTTATAACTATAAGTTCTTAGGACAAGAGCGTCAAGACGAATTGGGACTTAATTGGGACACGTTTCGATATAGAAATTATGATTATGCAATTGGTAGATTTTTTGGTGTTGATCCTATTACGGAAGATTATATGTCTATTAGTCCATATCAATTTGCACATAATAATCCAGTTTGGAAAATTGAGTTAGAAGGGTTAGAAGGAATTCCTACTACTGGTCAAGATGTAATTAATAGAGAACCTCGTGTCTTGGCAGTATTTTATCACGGTGGTCCTGATGGAGATGGTAAAATAAGATCAACAACAGAAGGTACAGGAGGTGCTGGTGATAGATTTCAAGCTACTGCATCTTACGCAAGATCTCAAGGAATGGATTTTAAAGGAGCTGTAATATCTCCGTCTTTAACTCAAGGTCCAGGAGTTGAAACAGGAAAGAGCTTTTTGGAGAGTAATTATCAAGAGGGAGATATGGTTGTTGTTTATGGCTATAGTTATGGAGGGGATAATGCTGTAAATTTAGCAGAAGCAGTTCCTGATATTCCAATTAATACAATGGTTATAGTGGATAGTTCAGATGGTCCTTTACGAGGAGCCACTGTTAATACAACTATACCAGATAATGTCAACACAGCATATAATTTTTATCAAGATAATAGTTCTGGCGCTTCTAGTTCGTCAAGAGCTTCTGGTTCTTCGTCAGGTGCAACAAGCAGTAGTAGTGGAAGTAACAGTAGCGGGAGTAGCAATAGAAGTAATAGCGGGAGTAGTAATTCGCCAGGATCAAGGGGATATCCACATTCTTCAGGAGGTAGTGCTAATGTGAAGAATATTAAAATAACCGGGGATAATGTAAATCACGGAAATATTCAAACAACAGCAGGGCAGAACATACAAAGTAGAATAAATCAAAGGATAGATGAATATGGTAACTAAAAAAGCAATAGTGATTATACTTATCACATTATTAATATCCGTTTTTGTATATTTCTTTTTCTTTTACTTATCAGTAACCGATATAAAAAATATAAATTTAAGCGGTTATGTCTTTGATGAAGAAACAAAGAAACCAATTAGTAATGTATTAGTTGTTGTTAATAATGAAAGATATGAGGATGACAAAGGAAATAAAAATTATGATGAATATTTAGGAAAAGATAAAATCAAACTATATTCAGATAGCAATGGATACTATTCTACAGTTATAGAAAAAAGTGCGTTTATAACTCTATCCTTTAAAAAGGATGGTTATATCAAAAAAGAAGAAGCGGGTAGATATTCAAGTAAACATATGAAATATAAAACATTCCTAACAAAAGAATAAGTACCAAAAACCCCGAACATTGCTCGGGGTTTATTGTTACAATGTAGCCACATTTTTGTTGAAGAAGTCTTTAAACTTAGACTTTGTGAGCATTGTATCAATGATACGGTAAACCGCATTTTTATCTTCCTCTTCTACGTGTTTGGTTTTCTTCTTCTTTCATTTCTTCTTCTCTTTTTAAATTTGCATCTTGATACATGTCGGGATCATTGACATTTAAATTGATATCGCTTTTATTTTGTTTTTGCTGTTGCTTTTGCGGATATGAAATACCATTGATGCTATTAATTTCGTTTGAAACAATGTTCATATCAACTGTAATCTATTTTGCTATCTCAGGGAATTTATCAATTAGATTTCTCTGAACTTGGATACATTATGCAAAGAAAAACTCGGACTAAAATTAGGATACAGTCCCTGATTTAGTCCGAGTGTATTTTTAAATCATTGATGTTTAGTATATATTGTGGAGCTGGCGGGATTCGAACCCGCGTCCAAACAAGTAACCAATAAGCTTTCTACACGCTTAGTTTATTCTCTATTTTCGACTTACAGCCAGAAACAAACATCTTGCTATAAGCTTAGTTTCTAAATTTTCGAATGACTTGCGAAACAAAAGTCAATCTATCCTTACATTCCTGTGCCTCTGTATCAAACGCCGTAAGGCGAGGCTTTTGAGAGACATTCAGCTTTCGTACATTGTACGAACGTGGCTTGAGACTTACTATAATTCGGTCGATTAAGCAGCTAAAGCGTATTCTTCGTTGCCAGTTAAAAAGTCGAAGTGCCAGATTAACGTGCGTACACAACATTGCACGACGTGCTTACTTATCCATTATCCTTGCTGTCAAAACCAGTCAGCCCCAGATTTTCAAATATTCGGACTGCAATACTACAACAATTAAGCCAAACTAGAAAATTGTAATCCATCTAATTATTTATTTTTTTTAACAGATTTTATCCCATAAATGATATATTTTCACAGAAAGTAAATTTCATTAATCTTTAGATAAAAAATTAAAAATATGAGTTTAGTACAATTACCAGAACTTAAGCAGACTTACGACAACTACATTAACGGAAAATTTGTTGCGCCTGTCCAAGGAAAATATTTCGATAACATTTCACCAGTTACAGGTAAGGTTTTTTCTAGAGCTGCTCATTCATCCAAAGAAGATATAGAGTTCGCTGTAGATGCGGCTCACAAAGCTTTTGAGACTTGGAGCAAAACGTCTGCAGCTGAACGAAGTAGGATTCTAAATAAGATAGCTGATCGGATGGAAGAGAATCTAGAAAAAATAGCGGCAGTAGAAACGTATGATAATGGAAAACCCGTACGTGAAACTCTCAATGCAGATATTCCTTTAGCAATTGATCATTTCCGATATTTTGCAAGTGTAATTCGAGCAGAGGAAGGCTCATTGAATGAGTTGGATAAAAACACGGTCTCTCTTATTGTTAATGAGCCGATTGGTGTTGTGGCGCAAATTATACCGTGGAACTTTCCAATCCTAATGGCAGTTTGGAAATTGGCTCCCGCTCTTGCTGCTGGATGCACAGTTGTATTAAAACCTGCAGAAAGTACTCCTGTCTCTATTATGTATCTATTCGAGTTGATTGGCGATTTGATTCCAGAAGGAGTCGTAAATATAGTAAATGGTTTTGGATCCGAGTTAGGGCGTACCTTAGTTACCAATCCTAAAGTTGCCAAAGCTGCTTTTACAGGTTCAACCGCAACAGGTCGAATGGTGATGCAGTATGCAACCGAAAATATCATACCAGTTACATTAGAATTAGGTGGAAAATCTCCGAATATTTTCTTTGAGTCGGTCATGGCAGAAGATGATGATTATCTTGATAAAGCACTGGAAGGTGCTGTGTTGTTTGCATTAAATCAGGGAGAAATCTGTACTTGTCCGTCGAGATTGTTGATACAAGAGTCCATTTACGATCGATTCATAGAAAAAGTAGTACAACGAACAGAAGCCATTGTTACGGGAAATCCTCTAGATACAAATACAATGATAGGAGCACAAGCTTCGAAAATTCAATATGATAAAATTCTTAATTATATCAAACTTGGTAAAGAAGAGGGAGCAGAATTATTAACCGGTGGTGAAGCCAACCCGTTAACAGGAGATATTGCAGAAGGTTATTACATCAAACCCACCTTATTCAAAGGGGATAATAAAATGAGAATTTTCCAAGAAGAAATCTTCGGACCGGTTTTGGCTGTTACAACCTTCAAGGATCAAGAAGATGCAATACGTATTGCTAATGATACTATTTATGGTTTGGGAGCGGGTGTTTGGACTCGAGATGCGCATCAATTATATCAAGTTCCGCGTGCGATCCAGGCAGGTAGAGTATGGGTAAATCAATACCATAGTTATCCAGCAGGTGCTCCTTTTGGTGGGTACAAACAATCGGGTATCGGACGAGAAAATCACAAAATGATGTTAGACTATTATCGCCAAACCAAAAATATGTTGATTTCTTACGATAAAAAGAAATTAGGTTTTTTTTAAGTTAAAATTATGATAAAAGAGAGTTTTTACTCTCTTTTATTTTTAATAAAAATACAATTAGGATGATCAGTAGAGTAGATGCAACTGATAAAGCAAAAGAATTGTTAGCACAATTAAAAGAAACACACGGAGATCTAATGCTCTATCAGGCTGGCGGATGTTGTGAGGGTACGCAACCTCAGTGTTTCGTGAAAGATGGATATTATCTACGCACCAATGATGTTTGTATCGGTGAAGTAGATGGAGTAGAGTTTTGGGTAGATAAAGATTTGTTCGAATATTGGAAAAATGCCCACTTTACATTAGATGTTATCGACGGTTTTGGCGCTGGTGGTTTTTCGTTAGAAATACCGTTAGGCAAAACTTTTCGTATCGATTATCGCTTGTTTACAGCGGAGGAGTTAGAAAATTTAGTACCCGTAAAACGTAACGAAGTTTAGACATTTGGCATGTCTCCCAATTGGTTTTTGATCCAGTTTTGTGCAGTTTCGAAAGCCGTTTCATCGGTGTGTTCTTGTAGTGGAAATCGAGATAGCAAAGCTTTTATTCTTTTCTCTGCCAACTCGAAAACATAGTTTTTGGTTTGCTGTGCTCTTTGTTCTTTTCTATTGCGTTCGTAATAGCCATTCTCGAGAATAAAATCAAAATACAATTCTATTTGTTCCCAAAGAGTGGCAATGCCTTCTCCTTTCAGTCCAGAACCAAGGATTGTTTTTCGTTTCCACCCAGAGGGTTTTGCAGGTAGAAATTGTAAAGAACGTACAATATCCAATTTTGCTTCTTTCGAAAGTTTTTCTTCGAAAATATCCGTTTTGTTAATAAATATTAGATCAGCCATTTCCATAATTCCTCTTTTTATACCTTGCAAATCGTCTCCCGAACCAGGAAGTTGAAGAAATAAAAACAAATCGGTAATCGAGTTCACCAAAACTTCAGATTGTCCTACACCTACTGTCTCAATCAGGATATGATCAAAACCAGCGGCTTCACAAAGCAACATGCTTTCGTAGGTTCTGATAGTGATTCCGCCCAAATTTCCATTGTTTGCACTTGGACGGATGAAGGCGTTTTTTTCTCTAGCCAATTCTTCCATCCGTGTTTTATCTCCAAGGATACTTCCTTTTGATAAGATACTACTCGGATCGATTGCCAAAACCGCAACTTTTTTTCCACGATTCACCAACAATTTCCCAAGAGATTCGATAAACGTACTTTTACCAACACCCGGAATTCCAGTAATCGCAATTCTTTTCGAGTTTATTTTTGCTGGCTCTAATGCTTTGATTAGTTGTTGTACAAAAATCTGGTGTTCTTCTTTTGTGCTCTCGGCAAGCGTAATCGCTTTACTCAAGCAAGCAATATCGCCCTGCGTAATCGCGTTTTTATAGTCGATGAGATTCATGGCAATCAGTTTTTATTTAAAATTTTGGTAGGATGAATTAGGCTTCCTGCTCTCGCCAACCTTGTGCGACTAATGGAACTTTTTGTTCGTTTCCTTTGGTGATTAAGAAACTTCCTTCTTTTTCTTCACCTACATATCCAATGATTGAGAAGTTAGGATTTCCTTTTATCTTATCAAAATCTTTTTGTTTGATAGTGAACAATAGCTCGAAATCTTCCCCTCCGCTCAGGGCACAGGTGATTGGGTTGATATTGAATTCTTCTGCGGTTCTAATAGTTGAAGGGTCAAGTGGTATTTTCTCTTCGTATATATTCATACCCAAACCGTTTTCTTTGGCAAGATGCAAAACTTCAGAAGATAATCCATCCGAAATGTCTATCATCGAGGTAGGCTGAACGTCTAATTCTTTTAGAAGTTCGAGTATATCTATTCGTGCTTGTGGTTTTAGTTGTCGCTCGATCAGGTATGTATAATTACTAAAATCGGGCTGATTGTTAGGGTTTACTTTGTTTACTTGCGCTTCTCTTTCGAGAACTTGTAATCCCAGAAAAGCACCACCTAGATCGCCAGTAACCACTAATAAATCTTTGGGTTTTGCACCTTTTCTGTACAGAATCTTTTCTTCTTTTGCCGAACCAATTGCGGTAAGAGAAACACAAAGTCCGCGAGTAGATGAAGTTGTATCTCCCCCTACAACATCCATTTTTAGTTGATCGCAGGCGTATTTTATACCGTTATAAATTTCATCAACAGCTTCTATGGTAAAACGATTCGAGAGAGCAATATTTACCAATAATTGTTGGGGTTTTGCATTCATGGCAATCAAATCACTTGCGGTGGCCATTGTTATTTTATAACCCAAGTGACGTAATGGCATATAATCCCATCGAAAATGAATTCCTTCTATAAAAATTTCAGAAGTCACCAAAGTTTTTTCGTCTTTGTAGTCGATTACTGCTGCGTCATCGCCAATTCCTTGTAGGGTAGAAGTTAGTTTGGGTGGGAATCTTAAGGCTATTTGCTCGATAAGGCCGAACTCACCTAATTCATCTAAACTGGTTTTGGATATTTTTTTATCGTCTAACATTTACATATTTTTAAAAGTTGTAGGATCTATATTCTGAGGAAAAGAAGGTAGTTTTTTGAGGTCGGCTTTGGTCAACGTTTTTATTTTTCTTTCTCCAACAGATTTTTTCAGCTGGGTCAACATTTCGGCTGGCGGTGCCTTCATTTTTCTGTCGATAAGAGAAAACCAAACACCGGTTAATAGGCTATGACAAAGGTGTGTGCCATCTTTTCGGTAGAGGTTGTGTACAAAAGTGTATAGCATTCCGTCTTCCGACATTCCGTCGATTTCTGCGGTAATATAGATTTCTTCGCCTTCGTAGGCTTCTCTAAAAAAAGAAAATTGCTCGTGTAAAATAGCAGGACCTATTTGTAATTTTCCTAAATCTTTCATGCTGATGCCAAAATCTCGAAGAAATGCAATCCGAGCAAAGCTAGTAAAATTCATATAAGAGCTATTCGCTAAATGGCGATTTGCATCCAAATCAGACCAGCGAACGATGGTTTTTTGGTAATACGTATTTTGCATAAAAAATCATTATACCACAAATATAAAAATTAATTAATGTAGAGAATTGGGAAAAAAAGTTGTAAATTATCGGAAATAAAAACAGCTAATATTTATTTAGACATGAAAAAGATTCTTTTTCCTACAGATTTCTCAGAGACAGCAAATAATGCGTTGGTTTATGCATTGAATTTAGCAGAAAATCAGAACGCAGAGTTATACGTTTTGCATACGTATAGTGCACCAATTGTGAATGGTGGCTATAGTCCAGAATTGGTTTTTACAGTTTATGAAAGTATCGAATTAGGTACGTTTGAGAATTTTAAAGATCAAATTCCTGCAATACGAGAAATTGCAGAGCGACATAACTTGGGACATATTCCTATGAAATTTATTTTGAAAGAAGGTTTTCTGGTAACCAATATTCAAGATATTGTAAAGGAAGAAAATATAGATGTTGTAGTGATGGGAACCAATGGCGCCTCGGGGATAGATAAGGTTTTGTTTGGGTCTAATACTATAAATGTCGTTAGTAAAATAAAAACACCTGTGCTTTGTGTACCGATAGATGCCGAATTTAGAGGGATAAAATCTATTTGTTTTACAACCAATTTCGAGGAGAAGGACATCGATACTTTATACCATATGATTGAGATTGCAGAGCGTTATAATGCTATTGTACATTGTGTAAACATCAACAATAAAAATGAAAATATAGAAGAATTGCAAATCTGGAAAGAACGTTTTAATGACGAGCCGGTGCAGTTCCATATAGTGTATAATGAGAAAGATGCCGAAAAAGCGGTTTTGGATTTTATCGATACCAACCAAATAGATGTAGTGGCTTCTGTTGCAAGACACAAAACGTTTTTCGAGAAAATTTTTGGGCGTAGTTTCACCAAGAAGTTAACGTATCATAGCAAAATTCCGGTGTATGTTTTTCATGAACAAAAAGAATAAATTTATTTATCAAATTTCTTCATAAACTATTTGGGAAAAAGTAGAAGCAAAGTTGGTACATTACTCGTCGAAGCTTCTACTTTTTTATTACCATTTTTGATAGAAGGAGTAGTTAACGAGCCAAATTGGTGTCTATCAGTTGGCGTATACTACTTTGCGAAGGATTCGGAGCATTGAGACTAATGATTTTACCATCTTTCCCAATCAAGACAAATCGTGGAATGAAACGAATATTAAGTTGCGAGAGGAAAGCATTCGATGTCAGGCTTTCTGCTCCAGCAAAAAGTTGCTCGAAAGGAAATTTTTGCTGTGCTACCACCTTTCTCCAAATCTCTTTGTCGTCTTCTTTATCGATAGAAATTCCTAAAAAAACAATGTCTTTACCCGCATAGTCAGCAGCCAACTTTTTCAGGTGCGGAAACTCCATAAAACAAGGTCTACACCAAGTTGCCCATAAATCTATATAGACCAATTTGCCTGTAAAATGGCTTAGTTCGATTTGTTCGTTTTCCGAGTTCGGAAAAGAAAATGATAAGCTTGGCTGACTGCGAATTTCATCCAATTTCTTTTTTGCTTCTTCGGCCGCTTCTATAATAGTTTTATCTTTTGTGTTATTTAGGATGGTTGCGTACGTTAAATCACTTTCACTCGAATTTTGATAAATGTTCGGAATCAAGTTTTTAAGAAATTGATCTTTGATTTTTTGTGATTTTATTTTCTCTACAACATCAGGTAAACGCTCTGTGAGTAATTGTTCATCCAACACATATCCTACCAAATAACGGTATGATGGAATACTGTTATAATCCTCTTCATTGTTGATGTCTATGTTTTTTAGTTCTGCTTCTATTTCGGGGGTAAGTTGAGGTTTTTTATTATAGAAATAGGCATATGCATCTACATAAGCATACAAATGCAGCAAATATTGATAGTGTAAATTCTTTTTTTCGGCCTCGTAGAAAGTCAGTTCTACTTGTGGTTCTATTTTTTTTAGATTATCTAGAAAATGATGGTAATGTTGCTGCAGATTGTTACGGAATTCTTCTGCAGGCTTATTGTAGAACTTTTTTTCATCAGAGAGAATTTCGCCGATTTTTGCATCTTTCTGCATCAGGAAATTATTTCTTATTGCACCAGTTCCAGTAAATTTTAGACTGTTTTCTAAATTGATATAATCGGCTTCAATCATGATTTGGTCACCTGGGATTAGATATATCGGAAAATCATTTCTACCATCGGAAAATCGGTAATAGCCTTCATGTGAAATATTCACAGTATCAGAAAAATTTCCATCCGGGTCAATCGGAAAACCTTTTTCTCTGTTGTCTAATATCAAATATATACTATCGATATTGACATTTTTTAGGTGTCCAGAAAAAGTGATTTGTGGTTGATCACCTTCTGTTTTACAGCTGAAAAACCCCAATAACAATAAGCTCAGGATAAATAAGATGCTTTTTCTCATGATTTCTCTCTTCTTTTTTACAAAAATACAGTTAATTTTGGTTTAGATGTTGTTCAAAGAAGTGATCAATCTCGAAATTTTCTTTTGTGTTTGATGCCAAAACAGCTAATTCATCTGCACGCTCATTCCAAACATTTCCTGCATGCCCTTTTACCCATACAAGTTGCACTTGATGTTTCGGGTAAACTTGAAGAAAACGTCGCCATAAGTCTTCATTTTTTTTGCCTTTGAAATTTTTTTTCATCCAACCAAAAACCCACTTTTTTTCTACTGCATCTACTACATATTTGCTATCGGTATATATGGTAATAGGCGTATTGGGTTTTTTTAGCATTTCTAGTGCAACAATCACCGCAAGCAATTCCATTCGGTTATTGGTAGTGAGTCGATAACCTTTATTTACTTCTTTTTTTATTTTTTTTTCAGTTTCCAATAAAATCAAACCATAACCTCCTGGTCCTGGATTACCAAGAGATGAGCCGTCGGTATAAGCAATTATTGCCATGTGAAAGTTTTAGGTGGTTTTTGTGTAAAAAATTATTTGGTTAAGCTAAAGTTTTCAGCTAGCTGTTATAGGATTACAAAAATACGTTGCCGAAACCGAGGAAGCAAACCTTATTGGCGACAGTTTTGTAAATCTTGCCAAAGGAGTTGATGGCATTTTTGTTTCAATTGGTCTTTGGTCGAATGATTGTATCCTTTGGGGTGAACAATCGCACTGAGTTTTACGTGAACTTTGCCAGGATAGCCATGAAAATAATCAAATGGGAACATTTTTTTTAGGCCACAAATCGTGAAAACTGCAACAGGAGTTTGGGTTTCGATCGCGATAGAAAAAGCCCCATCTTTGAAATTGTCTAAATCGATAGACATATCATCGGGTACGCCACCTTCTGGGAATATAAAAATACTAAGACCATTAGCTAGGCGTTCTTTGGCCTCAGGGTAAACATTTGCTCTACTCTTAATATTCGAACGATCAACCGGGATACAAATCCGTTTGTATATCAACCCGAAAATAGGAATGCGTGATAACTCTGCTTTTCCTACGAAAACTATCGGGTGTTTTTTTAGGATATGTAGCATTAATAATACATCGACAATTGAGGTGTGATTGGCAATAAAAATATAGGTTTGATTGGGGTCG
Source organism: Weeksella virosa DSM 16922 (assembly GCF_000189415.1). Lineage (GTDB taxonomy): Bacteria > Bacteroidota > Bacteroidia > Flavobacteriales > Weeksellaceae > Weeksella > Weeksella virosa. The sequence goes on along the minus strand of NC_015144.1, from coordinate 894,858 downwards.
AGCTCTTCTTTACTAGAATAATCATCTCTAAAACCCATGCCGTAGAACATAAACGTTCCCCAAAATTGGATAAATCGATAAGCGATTGGGTAGGTAGAATTAGAAAAAGATAAGGGAAGAACAATAAAAAGTCCGATTGGGATGATATAAATACTAGCGAGTAGTAAAAACCAGATTCGCCAAAGAATATTTAGAAATCCACACAAATATTTCATGTTTTTTAGGCTGATAAGTAGAGCGAAGATAAAGCTTTCGGTTTACAAAACAGATGCAAACGAAGAAATTTTCATAATTTATTTTGTAAATTTGGTGTGATTTTGCTTAATATTAAACATGACCCTACCTAAAATAAATCCACAAAAAACCAATAGTTGGGCACGACTGATGGAGCATTTCTATGAAATGAAAGGTATTACATTAGCAAACTTGTTTACATTGGATAAATATCGATACCAAAAATTTTCTATAGAAACAGAAAATATACTATTCGATTATTCTAAAAATATTCTTACTCAAGAAACAATAGATTTGTTGTTGCAGCTCTCAGACGAATGCAAATTAAAAGAGGCTATTAAACAGCAATTTAAAGGTGAAAAAATCAATGAAACAGAAAATAGAGCTGTATTGCATACTGCTCTGCGAAATCCTAACCAGAAAGGCTTAAAGGTAGATGAAGAAGAAATTACACCCAAAATAAACAAGGTCTTAGGGCAAATGAAAAGCTTCAGTCAAAAGGTAATTTCTGGCGAATGGAAAGGCTATACAAACTTGCCTATTACCGATGTAGTGAATATAGGTATCGGAGGTTCTGATTTGGGGCCGCACATGGTCGTAGAAGCGCTAAAAGCATATAGTAATCATCTAAAGATTCACTTCGTGTCGAATGTAGATGCTTCTCATTTGCAAGAAACAGTTCGTCTGCTTAATCCAGAAACAACTCTATTTATCATTGTCTCTAAAACGTTTACAACCCAAGAAACCATGACCAATGCAACATCAGCAAAATATTGGTTTTTAGAAAACGGAGGCACAGAGCAGACCATAGCACAACATTTTGTAGCGGTTTCTGCTAACGAGAAAGCAGTAGAAGATTTCGGAATTGATCCTCAACAAATGTTTGTATTTTGGGATTGGGTTGGAGGACGTTATTCACTTTGGAGTGCAGTGGGTCTCAGTATTTGTTTGGCTGTAGGGTATGATTATTTCGAAGAACTCTTGTCGGGTGCACAACAAATGGATGAACATTTTCTAATAAAAGATTTCAAAGAAAATATTCCTGTATTAATGGCTTTAATTGGCATTTGGTATACAAACTTTTTCGATGCCGAAACTTATGCAATTTTTCCTTACGATCAATATTTGCATCTTTTTGTTCCGTTTCTACAACAATTGGATATGGAAAGTAACGGAAAATCAATCGATCGTAATGGAGAAAAAGTATCCTATCAAACCGGTCCTGTAATTTGGGGTGAACCTGGGACGAATGGTCAGCATGCGTTCTATCAATTATTGCATCAAGGTACTAAATTTATACCTGCAGATTTTTTGATTGCTGCCCAACCAGTGCACTCGATAGGCGATCATCACCAAAAATTAATGGCTAACTTTTTGGCTCAGACAGAAGCATTGGCTTTTGGTAAAGATAAAGAAGCGGTTATTAAGAAAATGAATCAACAACAATTTCCTGCAGAGGAGATTCAACAATTGGTTGCGCATCGCTGCTTCGAGGGAAATCATCCTACCAACTCTATTTTATATAAAAAGTTGGAGCCTAGGATCCTAGGAGAGTTGATTGCGATGTACGAGCATAAGGTTTTTGTACAAGGAATTATTTGGAATGTTTTTAGTTTCGATCAATGGGGAGTAGAGTTGGGTAAAGAAATGACAAAGAAGATTTTGCCAGAACTCATCAGTAATCAGCAAACTACAAACCATGATTCTTCTACAAACGGACTTATCTCTCAGTATAAAAAATGGCAAATATGTGAATAGAGCTTTGCTAGGATGGAGTACAAAAGAGATTATAAAAACTCCTTTATTTCCTCTAATGTTTGGACATTTATTACTCCATCGTAGGTAAGCTTTTCATCGAATCGATCGAAAAATACCGAGTGCATCCCGAAATCTTTAGCTCCTACAGCATCGGCAATCCAATCGTCTCCTATGTAAACAGATTCTTCTTTTTTTGCTCCAGATTTATCCAGCGCATGTTGGAAGATTCTCGGGTCAGGTTTCAAGATTTGCAGTTCGTCTGCATAGGTCACAGTATGGAAATAGTTTTGCAAATTAGATGAGGTGATTTTACGTTGAGAAACTTCTATAAAACCATTGGTAATAATATGTAGTTGATAAGCTGGTTTCAGGTAATCGAGTAACTCGATTGCACCCTCCACCACCAAATTGTAGTTGGTAATCGTCTCCATATACTCTTTCTCGAAAAGTGCTGCCAAAGGTGCGTCGTCGATTCCCATATTGGTAAAAGCATCAAGAAAACGACGCTCACGTAATTCTTCTTTGGTAATTTTTTTGTCTCGGATAAGTTCCCACAAACCTTCGTTGCTGTCATGATAATAAGGATGAAATTCTTCAAAATCAAAACCATATTTTTCTTGTACTTCGTATTTCTTGTACAATTCTGCTAAAGCTAATTTCGCATTCCCACGGAAATCCCAAAGGGTATTATCCAAATCAAAAAAAATGTGTTTTATCGTGTCCATGTACGCAAAGCTACTATTTTTATGTAGATTTGTTAGTTAAGAAAAGCTGATCATTTGTTAAAAACTAAGATACAAAAGTTCCAGACCAAAAATGCCAAAGGTGTTCTATCGCTTTTGGCAGGTAACACTTTTGCACAAATGATCATGGTAGCAGGCGGTTTTGTGCTTGGTCGTTGGTATGGTCCAGAGTTTACGGGTACTTATAATGTTTTTCTTAGTTTTGTAGCCATTTTATCGATTCTTTGTTCTTTCCGACTAGAAAATATATTTGTTTTATCAAAATCACCTAGAGAAATAAGAAATTTATTTTCTTCCTTATTGGTTCTGAGTACAATATCAATTACATTGTTTTTTTTGGGTTATGCAGTCTTCGAACATATTATACCATTAGGAACATCGCTTTGGATTGTTTTTCTTAGTAGTCTTGGTGCACTTTTTTCCGCATGGATGAACATACAAACTTCACTTTTTACGAAGTATAAATTGTTTGAAAAAATCTCTAAGGGTTTTGTTATCAATGCTTTGTCTACTGTGTTTTTGCAGTTTGTTTTTTATGGTTTAGGATACAAAAGTAATGGTCTGATTTACGGAACTTTGATCGGAACGATTATTACTTGCTTCTATTTTTTTCGTATTACCAAAGGGCGGATAGTTTTGCCAGACTGGCAGAAATCAAAAAAAACAATACATGAAAATCGCGAGATTGTTCGATTTACTTTGCCATCAGAATCCCTGAACGTGGTAGCTAATAATATGATGAATATTCTTTTAGCATTTTATTTCTCGAAAACAGATGTCGGACTTTTTGCAATGTCAGCGAAAGTTTTGGTTACTCCTTTGGTTTTATTGTCCAACTCTATGTCGAAAGTATTTTTCCAGAAATCTGCTCAATTGGTTCATGCAAAAGCGCATCAATTGTATCGATTTTCATGGCAAGTAGTTCAGTATAATGTTTTTGCGATTTCGGTTTTTTTAGTTCTGATGAATACCATTGGCGTGTTTTTATTAGATTGGATTTTGGGGCCAGAATGGCAAGGCTTACAAAAGCTTGTACGGATTCTTTCTTTTTGGATTCTTTGTAGAAGCGCACTCAACCCTATACAATCGGTGGTTATGGTCATTAAAAAAAATCATTATGCATTGATTTTCAATATATATTTGGTGTTGGTTACTTTTTTTGCTGTCTTTGTAGGAGGTTCTAGAAATGAACTTACCACAAGTCTAATCTTATACTCGTTTTTGGCTGGATTGGGCTATTTGATTCAACTCTTTTTTGTGATGAAAGCGCTGAAAAAAATATCCTCAAAAAAAACACCTTGATGATAATCAATAGAAGTTATTATGCGTAGTTTTTTACTTTTTCTTCGAGATTTTGTCCGCAACAAAGGACTGATGGTTTTCTTGTCTATCCTAATCGAAAAAATTACCGCTCTGGTAAATACTATCTTTGTTGTACGCCTGATTGCCCAAGAAGATTACGGACTAATAACATTAGTGGCCTCATTATTTGGTGTGTTTGCAGCTTTCAATGGTTTGGGAGCTTCACAGGGATTACTGCGGTTTGGTTCGCTCGAAAAAGAAATAGAAGACAAAGAAAAATTAGCTCATTCTATTTTCCGAAAAGGGCTTCAAAGACAACTTATTCTGCTCGTTTTCTTCATTATAACAGCGCTATTGTATGAACTGAAATATCCTGATATTTGGTTGATTGTATTGTTTTTTGCGGTACGATTAATTGGCTTTTATTTCTATATGTTCATAAAAAGCTACTACCGAATGCGGAACGAAAATGATCAATTTTCTAAAATCTCTATCACAATCAATATTGTTGGGTTGTTACTGGTCTTGGCTTTTACTTATTTCTATGGCATGTTTGGTTATCTATTTGGTTTGGCAATCACTCCGTGGATCTCGATTGTTTTCTTCCCGAGATTGTTGTTTGATTCTGCTCGTTCTTTCGATTTGAAACTGGATATGAAAACCTTCTGGAACTATTCTTTCAATTCTGCTTTAACCGCTTTCCTATCCGAAATGCTTTTTATTTTAGATGTTTTTATTATCGGGTTATTGCTCAACGAATTAGAGGTTGCTAATTATAAGCTCGCAATTATCCTACCGATGAATCTCATGTTTATCCCCGTCATTTTTATGCAAACTGATTATCCTAAATTGGTAGAAAACTGTCGTAACAAGCAATATTTACTTTTTTATATCCGCAACTATTATAAGCTTTTCATACCACTTAGTTTATTTTTTATTACGATAGGATTTTTTCTGAAAGATTGGCTTATTGGTTTTGTATTTGGAGAAAAGTACCAACACAATGGCTGGATTTTTTGGATAATTTTGATAGGAGTAGGAGCCAATATGTGTTTCAGAAATTTGTATAGTAATTTACTTTCAGCGGTTGGTTGGGCGCAAAAAAATACAATTGTAGCCGTCGTTTCTATCCTTATGATGACGATTTTAGGGTTTATTTTTACCTATTCTTTCGGGATTGTAGGAGCGGCAATTGCACTAACTATAACTTTTACTTCTATGGGGATTTTTTCGGCCTTTCTATTTTCCAATTATTTGAAACAATTATCCTAAAGCAAACCTTCATCTGCAAAACTAAAGTAGGATGTTTGCGTTACAATCAAATGATCTAGAATATTGATGTCGAGAACTTTTGCGGCTTCTTGCAGTTTTCTTGTTAATGAAAGATCACTTTCACTTGGTTTTAGGCTGCCCGAAGGGTGGTTGTGAGCCAAAATCATAGCGGTAGCCATCTGTTCAATTCCTTTCTTGAAAACGATTCTGATATCGACCAAAGTTTGAGAAATTCCTCCACGGCTTATTTGTTCTAATTTGAGGACTGCATTTCCTTGGTTGAGATACATTACCCAAAACTCCTCTATCGGTAAATCGGCCATCTGTAATTGTAGTAGTTGATAGGCATCTTGGCTACATGTAATTTTGGGGCGCTCTAGATGCAGTTGAGCGTTTCTTCTTCTGCCTATCTCCAATGCCGTAAGAATACTTATGGCTTTTGCTTCGCCGATACCTTTAAAACTACACAAATCCTTTACCCCAAACTTGGCTAATTCGTTCCAGTTATTATGAGCAGCTTTTAGGATTCTTTGTGCCAGTTGTACTGCAGATTCATCCCGATTTCCACTCCCCATAATTATGGCAAGTAATTCGGCATCCGATAATGCTGCTCGACCTTTTAGTAGTAATTTTTCTCGTGGTCGATCATCTTCTGCCCAACTTTTTATCGATTTTTTTTCTTGCTCATCGTTCATCATAGTTTTCTTTCTTACCATTTTTCTCGTAAATGTCAGTGAAGCCATCATGGATTTCTTCAGTCAAAATCAATAGATTGTTTTCCATAGAATACGAATAACGATTTACACCTACTTCTAGAATAGGTAGAGGTTTTGTACTATGAATGCTTTGTCCGTATGTCAGGATATAATCCGATTCAGAAGCTTTTTTTCCCTGTACAAATTTTGTTATTTTTCGTTCGGTGATTAAGAGATATGTACCGTGGTTTTCTTTTGTTGCTGTGGGTGTATTGCCCGTAAGTCCACCGCTTCTCGATTTCCAAAACCATTTACCGGTAATAGAGTTGTCTTTTGGTTTTTGGTCGGATGAAAGAGATTGTGTTTTGCACCCCACCAGAAAAACAAGAATAAGGAGAAAAGAAAAAATACGGAGTTTGTTCATTTTTTTAGTTTTGATCGAATAGGTAAGATAATAAAAAAAGCTCGAAGAATACATCGAGCTTTCTAGATTTTATTTTTTCTACTAATTTGTTTACTTGTTTATTTTCGCCCAAGTGTCTTTTAAAGTAACTGTTCGGTTGAAAACCAACTTATCGTCTGTAGAATCACGATCGAGTGCAAAATAACCAATTCGTTGGAACTGAAATTTATCTTCTACTTTGGCACTCTTTAGCTCAATTTCACCGAATCCTTGTTTTATTTCTAAAGAATTTGGGTTGATGTATTGCATAAAGTCAACTTCTTTTTCTGCATCTGGAGATTCTACCGTGAATAGTCGATCATACAGGCGAACTTCGAGCGGAATATTATTATTTGCCGAAACCCAATGCAAGGTTCCTTTTACTTTTCTTTTAGAAGCTTCTGTTCCACTACCTGATTTAGAATCAGGGTCATAGGTTGCGAATATAGTCGTTATTTTCCCGCTTTCGTCTTTTTCTACTCTTTCTGCTTTGATAATATAGGCACCTTTTAGGCGAACTTCATTCCCTAATGAAAGTCGGAAGAATTTTTTAGGAGCTTCTTCCATAAAATCGTCGCGTTCGATGTAGATTTCTCTTTCGAAAGGAACTTCTCTAGAACCTGCATTTTCATCTTCTGGATTATTCTCTAAAACAAGGATTTCTTCTTGTTTTTCGGGATAATTTTCGATAATTACTTTTACTGGATCAATTACAGCCATGACACGTGGCGCTATTTTATTGAGATGGTCGCGAATTGCAAATTCTAGTAAAGAGATTTCCATAACGTTGTCGCGCTTAGCAATACCTGCTTTTTCCCAAAAATTTTTAATCGATTCTGGCGTATAACCTCTTCTGCGAAGCCCAGAAATTGTAGGCATTCGTGGGTCGTCCCAACCAGTAACAATTTTGTCTGTAACTAATTTTAGGAGTTTACGTTTAGAGGTAATCATATACGAAATGTTTCCTCTAGCAAATTCTCTTTGTTTTGGCTTTTGATGTTGACTTTCTAACTCGACTTGATCCAAATACCAATTATATAAATCGCGGTGATTTTTGAATTCTAATGAACAAAGCGAATGAGAAATGCCTTCTATGTAATCCGACTCTCCATGCGTCCAATCGTACATCGGATAAATTTTCCATTCCGTCCCGGTCCGATGATGAGGACGATTTAGGATGCGGTACATTACAGGGTCGCGCATATTCATGTTCGGAGAGGTCATGTCTACTTTGGCTCGCAATACATGTGAACCTTCTGGGAATTCACCGTTTTTCATTCGCTCGAAAAGTTCTAAGTTTTCTTCTACCGAACGATTTCTATAAGGCGATTCTATTCCAGGTTCTCCTGGATTTTTGCGCTGTTCATTGATCACTTCCGAGGTCTGATCATCAACATAGGCTTTTCCTTCTTTAATCATTATTACAGCCCAATCGTAAAGTTGCTGGAAGTAGTCAGAAGCATAGCGTTCTTCGGCCCATTCGAATCCTAACCATTTTACATCTTCTCGAATAGAGTCCACATATTCTTGTTCTTCTTTATCGGGATTCGTGTCATCGAAACGTAGATTAACAGGTGCATTGTATTTTTCTCCAAGACCAAAGTTTAGACATATTGCTTTAGCGTGACCAATATGTAAATAGCCATTGGGCTCTGGCGGAAAACGAAACCGTAAATTCTCTCTAGGCATTCCGTTTGCCAAATCATCTTCTATGATTTGTTCGATAAAATTCAATGATTTTTTTTCTTCTTCCATATTAAGTACGATTGAGTTTGCAAATGTACGAAAAATCAATAATTTTGTTACGAATTGATCCTTAAAGATGAAGAGATTTTTATCCATAACTTTCCTTTTTTTTACTGCTCTTGTGTTTTCTCAAAATACAATAAAAGTAGTTTATAGTGGCGTGATGAGTCTCGATAATAAGAGTTCTTCTTCTAGAACAAACCTGCATGGCGTTTTTGTGCCAACCGAATTCGAACTGAAAATTAATCAAGATTTTTCGGTTTTTCATTATCTAGATCGAATCAATAATGCGCAAGCTGATATGATGTTTATGCTTGGTTTAGATGATGATATGTATATCGACTTGTCTAAAAATTCAGCTTATGAGAGAAGAGAAATCGGTAAGAAAAAGTTTTTGGTACAAAGAGACATTTCGTATTATCCATGGACGATCACTCGTCAATCGCAAAAGATGTTTGGGTATAATATAAGAAAGGCTTTTTTTTCGGAAGGCGAAGAAAGTGTAGTGGCTTATTTTGCTACCGACCTTCCGTTCAGACATGGGCCATACGGTTACTTTGGATTGCCAGGGCTTATTGTCGCTTTGGATATCACAATAAAAACTTCTCAAGGTGCTTTGTTGGGGAAACATTTTGCGCTGAAAAGTATCGAAATTTTGGATGAGTCTCAACCGATTGTGTTACCGAAAGATAAACTAATTTCGTATGATAAAGCAGAACGTTTGGCTGATGAATGGTTTGATAAACAAATAGAAATCCAATCTCAAGGAGTTGAGAAATAAGGAGAACATTTTTGTTTTTTTAAGGGAAATGTAAGGTATACAAGTAGTTAAGGATTAGAGTTTGAATCTTTTATCCTAAATAGATTTCTAATAATCCGTCTGGTATCTCGATCAACATTGCTTTGTTTGGACGGTCAACTTCTAGAATCCATTGATCAATCATCGGAATTAGTATTTGTTTTCCATTGGCGTCAACCTCAAAAAAAGCTTGTGCCGCAGAATCATTGATAGATTTTATCGTTCCGATTTCTGTATTGGTCTGGTCAAATATCGTATAGCCAATTACCTCGTGATAGTAGAAAGAAGTTCCTTCTAATTTGGGCAGCGTGTTTAGGGGTAAATAAAGCGACCGATTGATGAGTTTATCGACTTCATTGGCCTCGAAATCTTCAAACTTTACCAATAATTTATCGCCCTGATAAGATTGTACAGACTCTATAAAAAAAGGAATCAGTTTTCCATTACTTTCAATGAAAACTGATTCCAATGTACTGTATAATTCGGGTTCGTCTGTATCCAAATGAATGATAACGTTGCCTTTGAAGCCGTGTTTTTTAGTTATTTTCCCTAAGTAATAACACTCGTTAATATCCATTCTCTACGTATTACTCGAACAAAAATTACTCTGCAGTTTCTTCAGAAGCTTCTTCTGTTGTTGCTCCTTCTGTTGCAGTCTCTTCTTGTGCAGCTTCCTCTGCTTTAGCAGCATCTTCTGCCGCTTTGATGCGCGCTTCGTTTACTGCTTTTTCTGCCTCTAATGCTTCTTTCTTCGCATTAGCAGCTGATTGTGCTAGACCATCTTTCTTAGCCTGTACTTTTGCTTCTTTTGCTTCTAACCAAGCAGCAAATCTTTTTTCAGCTTCCTCTTCGTTAAAGGCTCCTTTAGCAACACCTCCTAATAAGTGTTTTTTCATATACGCTCCTTTGTACGACAAGAGTGCTCTTGCAGTATCGGTTGGTTGCGCACCAGTTTGTAACCATTTAACAGCTGAGTCTACGTTCAATTCAATTGTTGCTGGATTTGTAATAGGATTGTACGTTCCTAACTTCTCAATGAAACGACCATCACGCTTTGCTCTTGAATCAGCAACTACGATGTGAAAGAATGGTTTTCCTTTGCGACCATGTCTTTGTAATCTAATTTTTGTAGCCATAAAATAACTAAATGTTTGTGGGAACTCGTCCCGTTTTACGTAAATTTCGAGGTGCAAAGATACAATTTTTTTAAATATCTAACACTTAATTTTATCTCTATTTACTTTTTTTTCAACTATAAGCAAAACATCTTTCTTACCTTTACCGTTCTTAGTTTTTTTGGTATGATTATTCGCATAACTTTCTTTTTAATAACTTCTTTTCTAAATGCTCAAACCTTGCAAGTACTCTATTTTACAGATGCACACCAGCTATATGAGTTGGACGATGTACCCGGTGGAAGAGGTGGGTTTGCACGTCTGAAAACCATCGTAGATCTAAGTAAAAAAGAAGATCCTGCAACCCTAACTATTCATGGAGGAGATTTTGTCGGTGGAGTTTTGTATGGTGGTATGTTAAAAGGTAAGAATATGCCCGAAGTTTTTAATCGGATTCCGGTAGATATTCTCAATTTCGGACAACATGAGTTTGATTACGGTGTGGAGCACATCCAACAATTAATTCCGAGATTTACCGGTAGTTTTTTTACGACAAATTTAATCGGTGAAACATATCAACCTTTCTTTCAGTTACCAACTTATTTGGTGAGAAAAGTTAATAATCAAACTATTTTGTTTCTCGGGCTGACCGATCAGATGCAAACCACTATCCAGGATAAACGAGTACAGCAAGCAGATATTTTTCTTTCGGTAGAAAATGTTTTGGCGCAGTTCACTGATCAAACAACAGATCATATAGTGGCAATTTCTCAGATGGATTTGGCAAAAAATATTGCGTTAATCGAGCAATTTCCTCAAATAGATCTGGTTCTTACCGAAGAACTACACGAGTACAACTCGCAAATAAATTATGTTGGTAAAACGCCTATTGTGGCACCTTCTGGCAATATGAGTGCCGTTGCAAAAATTATTTTATCGAAAAACAAACTTCCAGAAATACAAATAATCCCATTGGATAAAGAAGTGAGAAAAGAGAAAACTCTAGCGCTACGAGAGCAGCAAGAAAAAGAGTTTATAGAGCAACAGCTCAACGAAAAAATAGCAGATTTAGTTGTGGATTTAGATGTACAATCGGGTTTGAAAGGGGAATCGTTGGCCGGAAATTTAGTAACCGATGCTATGCGTTTTTATTACAATGCCGATGCTGCAATTATCGATGCGAATGGAATTAGGAATGTGGTAAACAAAGGAGATTTCACCATAAAGTCAGCCAGAACTTTGTTACCTTTTGGCAATAAAATGGTAGTGGTTTCGATAAAAGGAAGGGATCTAAAAGATTTTATTTTGAGTAATTTTCTGTTAGACAAACCAAAAATTATACAAGTGTCAGGCTTTTCTTATCATTATAACTCGAAAAATAAAACTATAAATTTCCCTACCTTGCAAGATGATCAAATAATCCGATTGGTGTTGAATGAATATAACTTTCGTCGGTTGAAAAACTTTGAAGAAGTTTTAATCAATGCCAATGATCAACAGTCTGTTCAAGATTATGAGGTTTTGATAACTTTTGCAAGAAAACTACAATCCATCCAACCGAAATTAGAAAAAAGAATCCTGATAAATAAAGAAAAATGAATCGGAAAGAATTATTAGAGAAAACGCAAAACCATATTTATGCTCTTTTTTCTGAAGAAGCAACCGGGCACGACTATTATCATATGGAGCGAGTGGTGAACAATGCCAAAAAAATTCTAAGATACGAAAAAGCCGATCCTTTCTTGGTAGAAATGGCTGCATGGTTACACGATTTGGGCGATGCTAAATTGCACCAGGGAGTGGATCTTTCGGAGCAATTAATAGGCGAGTTTTTAGAAGGAAGCGAGGTTAATGAAGATATAATAAAAAAAATTCAACAAATTGTTTCAGAAGTATCGTTCAGTAAGAATGAAAAGACAAGCAGTTTAGAAGCTAAAATTGTGCAAGATGCAGATCGTTTAGATGCAATTGGTGCGGTGGGTATTGCGCGCTGTTTTGCGTATGGCGGAAGTGTTGGTAATTTACTTTATAACCCAAAATCTGTAGAAAAAAAATCGTCGAGTGTACAACATTTCCACGATAAACTATTCAAATTAAAAAACCTAATGAATACAGAAACAGCAAAGAAAATGGCTGAAGAACGACACGTGTTCATGGAAGGTTTTATCGAACAATTTTATCAAGAAGTACGCTAAAAAATTGTAATTACAAACGAAATAGTGAAAAAGCCTGAAAATATTTGATGAAAAACTTACTTTTCTTTATTCTCGGAACTCTCTTGGTTTCTTGTCATTCGGTAGAGAAATACAACGCTCGTTTAGAGAAAAAAATTCCGGCAGAATTGCTAAAGCAAGATGTAGACTATGCATATAGGCAATTGCTAGACTACCATCCAGATTTGGATTGGTTTATAACCGAAGATTCATTGCGAAATACTTTTACCGCTCTGAAAAATTCGATTAATCGATCAATGACTTCAAAAGAGTTTTATTTTGATCTTCAAGCGGTAATCGCACAAATACGGCAAGCTCATACCTATGTAGATTTTCCGAGTAGAAAGTACACCAAACGAGAGGAAAAGAAAAGAAAAAATACCATAGGACCATTCTCGCAATTCAGGACCAATTATTCCGAAGAAGGGTTGTATGTTGTTCCCTCTAAAGCAGATGATGTTGGGCTGCCAGTTGGGATTTCTATCGTAGAGGTTAATGGTTATCCAGTGAAAGATTATTATCAAAAATATCGAAAATTAGAAACGAGCGATGGTTATAATGAAACATTTATAGATCGAATAATGAGTAAATCATTTTCTACTTTTTTTACGTATGAACATGGTCTAAAAGATAGCCTGCGTTTAACCTTCGATAAAAACGACTCTCTTTTTGTGAAAACCGTTTATCGCAAAAAACTAGATGAGTCAAAATCAATAAAAACAAAAGATTCTCTCCATTTGACTAGAAAAGAACGAAAGCAAAGAGAGTTGAAAAACTTTTATTTTGGTTACGATAAAATCAATAAACAATTTGCAATCGAATTGCAATATCCTACCCAAGATAGTACTATTGCTGTACTAAATATCAGAAGTTTTGTCAAAGGATACCCTAAAAAAGCCTATGCAGAAGTTTTCGAAAAATTGAAGCAATCAAATGTACAATATCTGATTCTAGATCTTCGTGATAATGGAGGGGGATATTTACGCGATTCTGGTGAGCTTTTTTCATATTTATCAGATTCTGCTATTGCATTTACCCAAAAAGCCCATATTACTCAAAAAAACTCTTTGGCCAAAAATTACCATAAAATGTTTTCTGGACCTAGAAAATATACTTTGATGCCTCTTTGGTTGGGAGCTTCGATAGCGACGATTTTCAAGACCAAAAAAGATCAGAACGGAGATTATCTGTATACAATTTCGTCATCAAAACCAAAAAAAATAAAAGAGAACAATTATCGGGGTGTCTTATATGTTTTGCAAAATGGAGGATCTTATTCGGCAACCTCTATTCTCATTAGCATGCTCGATCAATACACGAATGCAGTATTTGTAGGAGAAGAATCTGGTGGAAATTACAACGGTACTATTGCAGGTTTTATTGTGCCTTTCACTCTACCAAACTCACAACTCGAACTGAATATTCCTTTAATGACGATTTGTCCAAACCTAAAAAATCAACATCGGCAAGGAAGAGGAAATTTCCCGGATTTCATCGTAGAAACAACCTTAGATGATATATTTTATGGCCGAGATCCTGTTTTGGATACAGCCTTGAGGTTGATAAACTCAGAATAAAATATTAACTTACAAGAAGAGCAATCTTCGTTTTCGAACAAGAAAAAAAAGAATCTGAATTTTATTTACTTAGGTACGAATATTGTCCAGTAAATCAGGAGTAATCCGTATAATTGCAAAATTAAGCTTGTAAACATACATGTTAGAAAAAAAAGAAGCCCAATACGAAAAAGTGGTTTTGGTAGGATTAATTACCCGCGACCAAACCGAAGAAAAATTAACAGAATACATGGACGAACTTCGGTTCCTGGCATATACCGCTGGAGCAGAAGTTGATAAACGCTTTATTCAAAAGCTCGATCGACCAGATCCTAAATATTTTGTAGGGAGTGGAAAGCTAGAAGAGATCACAAGTTATGTAGAAGAAAATAATATCGATACGGTAATTTTTGACGACGAACTAACGCCATCACAACTAAAAAATATCGAAAAAGTGGTGAACCGAAAAATAATCGATCGCACACAATTGATTTTGGATATTTTTGCTCAACGTGCCCAAACGTCTTACGCTCGAACTCAGGTCGAGTTGGCTCAATACCAATATCTTTTACCTCGACTTACCCGAATGTGGACGCATTTGGAGCGTCAGCGTGGTGGAATTGGGATGCGTGGTCCGGGTGAAACAGAAATTGAGACCGATCGCCGAATCATTCGAGATCGAATTACATTGCTCAGAGAAAAATTAAAATCAATCGATAAACAAATGGCTACCCAAAGAACCAATCGTGGAGCAATGGTTCGGGTGGCTTTGGTAGGGTATACCAACGTAGGGAAGTCGACGTTGATGAATGTGCTTAGCAAATCGGATGTGTTTGCCGAAGATAAATTATTTGCAACTCTAGATACCACCGTGCGGAAAGTTGTGATCGGGAATTTACCTTTCTTATTGACGGATACAGTAGGATTTATAAGAAAGTTACCAACACAATTGGTAGAATCCTTCAAATCGACCTTGGACGAAGTTCGGGAAGCCGACTTATTGATTCATGTAGTAGATATTTCGCATGCAAGTTTTGAGGATCATATAAACTCTGTGAATAAAATTTTAGATGAGATCAATTCTAAAGATAAACCAACAGTTATGGTTTTCAATAAAATAGATAATTTTAGCTATATAGAAAAACCAGAAGACGATCTCACGGTGATGCATTTCGAGAATTATTCGTTAGAACACTGGAAAAAAACATGGATGGCCAAAACATCTTATCCTACCTTGTTTATTTCGGCTACAGAAAAAGAAAATATAGAGGAACTACGTAAAACAATTTATGAAGAGGTGAAGAAATTGCACATTCAACGCTTTCCGTACAATAATTTTCTGTTTCAGTATTATAATGAGGATGGAGAAAACATTTCTGAAGGTGAAAATCTATAATAAAAAAATCCCAAAAGTACTTTCTTGCGAAAGACTTTTGGGGCACCAAATAAATCCTTAACAACCTAATATATTATAGAATTAAGTTTTTATAGCCTTTATCTTGTAGGTCGAAAAGATAAATAAATGCATTTGGCGTTGTGCGCACAAACGATAAATATTGATCTTTTGTAACTCCTAACTTATTCATCGCAAATTCGCAAGAAACAAAAAGAATTCCTGCTTTATTGGCTTCTGCCATTGCGTTTTTCAGATCTTGATCAACAGCAATATCTTTTACAACATTTCCAATCAAAACAATTTCGAAAACCGTTTTCGGGTTATTTTTAATCATTTCTTCTCCTGTCATAATTGCAGCCATCATGTGCATTTTATTTTGCACCATAATGGCATGTTTGTCTTTTACTTTTGTCTGAATTACAGCAGTAGCGACTTCATTATAATCCGCTGCTTGTATAGGAAGTGCAATACAGCTTGCAAACAATGTGGTGAGTACAAAAACTGATTTCTTCATGGTAATTATTTTATATTAACACAAAATTACAGTATCCAAAAAAAGCTTACAGTAACAAATGTTACAGTGCATTTTTATATAGCTGTCCATTTTATTATTTTGTGATTTTCGTCTAGATTCTATCTTTGTGGACTAAGATTTTCGGTAGGATGAAAAGCAAAACAGTAGAATATATACAAGAAGCTTTATACGATTTGTCGGATAAAGATAAGATAAAAAAGTTGCAACAATATTTCAAAACCCAACCAGGAGAATACGGTGAGGGAGATCTGTTTATCGGTGTTAAAGTACCTGATCAACGGAAAGTTGCCAAGGAGTTTTACACCAAAGCTTCATTTGCCGATTTGGCAGAATTGCTTTCTCAGCCGATACATGAGGTTCGTTTAACGGCAACTTTTATTTTGGTTTTACAATACGAAAAATCAAAAGATTGGGCAGAAAAAAAGACAATTGTCGATTTTTATTTGTCGCATACTGCAAGTTTCAATAATTGGGATTTGGTCGATTCTTCGTGTTATAAAATTCTTGGACATTATGCTTTTCATCAAAACCAAAAAGAAATTCTCTTGCGTTTGGCAGAGTCGCCTTCTTTGTGGGAAAAACGCATGGCAGTAGTGTCGACTTTGTATTTCATCAAACAAAAAGAATTCTCGATTGTTACCCAAATTGTAGAAAAAAATCTACATCATCCACACGATTTGATGCACAAAGCAAATGGTTGGATGTTGCGTGAAATGGGAAATGTCGACGAGGTGAGTTTGTTGATTTTCCTCGATGCGTTTGCACAAGAATTGCCAAGAACGACTTTGCGTTACGCGATCGAAAAATTACCTGAAAATATTCGACAAGAATATCTAAAAAAGAAGTAAAAAAAAGGGAAATCAAAATACAATTGATTTCCCTTGATTCGATAAATTTAATGTAAAATAAAACAGAGCTTTTTCGGGCAGGAAAAAGTCTACAATCTTTTTTTATAGAATAACGTGTCCTAACTTGGTAAGTTTCTGATGTTCTATGATTTTTATTTTTCTACCTTCTACCTCGATTAAATGATCTTGTTTGAATTCTGAAATCAATCGAATAGCCGACTCGGTAGCAGTCCCGATTAGGTTAGCCGTTTCTTCGCGCGTAAGCGAAATGTTGATAAAACCATCCTTGTCGGTTCCTAATTTTGCTTCGAGTAAGAGTAAAACTTCAGCCAATCTTTCGCGAACTGTCTTTTGTGCCAAATAGGTAATGGTTCTAGCATATTCACCCAAGTCTTTGGCAATACGTTGTAAAATATTAAAAGCTAATTTTGGGTTAGCTTCTAATAATTTGATGAAGAATTTTTCGGGTACATAATAAATCTCACAATTACTCATCGCCGTCGCCGAAGCACCAAATGCTTCTTGGCTCAATATAGAACGGTAGCCGATAATGTCTCCTTCATTTACAAAACGTAAAATTTGCTCTTTCCCGTTGAAGCCGACTTTAAATAATTTTGCCGTACCTTTGATCATGCAATAAATCCCTTTTGGGGTAGCTCCCTCTTGTATGATTTCGTCAGCTTTTTTCAGATTAAGAATCTTTTTCTCAGCATTGAATTCGATTAAATCTTCGGTGCTAAAAACACCAAATTTTTCTGGATGTTCGAATAAAGCTTTGATTGTTTCTACATTTTCGTTAAATTCTGACATAGAGTTGTTAGTTATGACTTAAGTCATGCAAATATAGGAGTATTTCTGGGGATTCGAAAGTAATTTTGTAAAACTATGGCAGAACAATGTTTCCATTGTGGGCAACAAATAGAAGAGGAGCGCATTCTCTTTGATGAGAAAGTATTTTGTTGCCAAGGTTGTAAAACTGTTTATGAGATCTTGAATGTTAATGATCTGAAAGATTTCTATGAGTTGAATCGGAATGCAGGTGTTCGACCCGATCAACGAAATGCTCATCAGTTCGATTTTCTCAATACACCTGAGATATTCGATCAGGTGGTAGACTTTTCGGACGATGGAGTTACTGTGGTTACTTTCCATGTGCCTGTTATTCATTGTACTTCATGTGTTTGGTTGTTAGAGAGTTTAGAGACAATTAACCCGAATATTATCTCATCTCATGTGAATTTTACCCAAAAAAATGTACAGGTAACTTATCGAGATGAAGAACTAAGTTTAGGAGACTTGGCAAGGTTAATGACTGACTTAGGATACAAACCATCGGTGAATCTTAATACTGTCGATAAAAATAAAAAAAATAAAGTCGATCGCTCATTAGTCGCAAAATTAGTTGTGGCTGGTTTTTGTTTTGGAAACATCATGCTATTGTCTTTCCCAGAATATGTAGAATTTTTCGGGAGCGTAAAAGAATCTTGGTTAGAAGATAATAAAAATCTTTTCCGTTGGGCAATGTTCTTGTTAGCGCTACCAGTATTTTTGTACTCAGGCACCGATTATTATAAATCTGCATGGCAAGGGCTGAAAAACGGAGTAGTTAACCTCGACGTGCCGATTACTTTAGGGATTTTTGTGATTTTTTTCAAAAGTACTTATGATATTGTTTTTGATTTAAGTCCTGGATATTTTGATACTTTAACAAGTCTGATTTTTCTAATGTTAACCGGAAAATGGTTTCAGCAACAAACCATCAATAGTCTTGCATTTGATCGAGATTATAAATCATTTTATCCGATTGCTGTTGCAAAAATTGTCGACAATCAAGAAGTACCAATTTTATTATCCGACCTAAAAAAAGGCGATCGAATCCTTATCCGTGACGAAGAATTAATCCCGGCTGATGTAATCCTTATGAAAGGAGAAGCCATGGTAGATAATAGTTTTGTGACTGGTGAATCTCGATTAATTCAGAAAAAAGCTGGTGATAAAATTTTTGCTGGAGGTAGGATTTCTGGTCCTGCAGTGGAGCTGGAAGTGATTGCAGACATCAAACAAAGTTATCTAACGCAATTATGGAACAATGATGCGTTCAAGAAAAACGATTCAGAACTTAACATTCTTACCAATTACGTAGCAGAATATTTCACCTATATTATTTTGGCGCTGTGTTTAGTCGCAGGCATATATTGGTACATTGTCGATCCTTCACGCATACTCGATGTGGTTGCCGCAATACTGATAATTGCTTGTCCTTGTGCATTAGGACTTTCTTCACCTTTCACCTTAGGAAATATGATGCGGATTTTCGGAAACAAAAATTTCTATATCAAAAACACATCAACAATCGAAAAAATGGCACAAGTAACCGATATTGTTCTCGATAAAACAGGAACAATCACAGTTAGCGAAGTCGACCAGATTAAGTACGAAGGCATAGAGTTATCAGAAGAGCAGAAGAAGATGGTAAAAGTTGTTCTCAGAAACTCGAATCATCCATTATCGCGTTCACTATATTCTGCTTTAAATGTAGAAGCTACTGCAAAAGTAGAAGATTATATGCAAGTAATCGGGAAAGGACAACAAGCGGTTGTCGATGGTAAATTGGTGCAAATCGGTTCTAGAGATTTTGTGCAGGCAATAGAGGAAAGTACAATTAATCAGACAGTTGTCTATATCAAGATAGATAATCAAGTTTTGGGTAAATTTATTTTTACAAGTACCTACCGAACAGGTTTGCAAGCGGTGTTAGAAAATTTAAAAAATTATAATTTACATGTACTTTCTGGTGATAATGATGCAGAAAGAACTTATCTTGCAAAAATATTTCCTGAAGGATCAATATTAAATTTCAATCAATCACCAAATGATAAATTGGTGTACATTGAAAAATTGCAAAAGGAAGGAAAAAAAGTAATGATGCTTGGAGATGGTCTCAATGATGCGGGGGCGCTAAAGCAAAGCGATGTAGGTGTGGCAATTTCCGAAAGCATGAATAGCTTTTCACCATCATGTGATGGGATTTTAGATGCAAAAGAATTCCAACGAATTCCATGGTTTATGAAAATGTCAAAATACACAATGCGTCTTGTGGTAGCAGCGTTTATTATTTCATTTATGTACAACGTAATAGGGTTGTCTTTTGCAGTAACAGGTTATTTAGAGCCAGTGGTAGCAGCGATTTTGATGCCAATAAGTTCGGCTTCTGTAATATTATTTGCTACCTTCGGGTCGAGAATAACAGCTAAAATTACTCGTTAATATTTAGAATGGTTATAAATTAGTAAGATTTCTTTTGTGATGAAGAAAATCATTGTGAAATCTTCTTACGGTTTGTAATTTTGCAAGAGTTATGGGAGTAATAATATTGACCATAGTGATGAGTCTCTGTTTAGGGATTTTGTTTTTGAGCTTGTTTTTCTTAGGGTATAAAACAGGCCAATTCGATGAAGATGAGTCGCCAGCGGTGCGAATGTTGAAAGATGATAAGAAAGTTAATAAAGATAAAGATAAAATTGACACATAATGCAAATGCAGACGTTTAGTTACGATAATAAGATCGTAAAGTACTTTATTTATGCTACACTGTTTTGGGCTGTGATGGCATTCTTTTTCGGAGTTTTAGTGGCAACATTGTTGTTCTTCCCAGATCTACCAGAATACCTTTTTGGGTCAGATGATGGTGCGATTGGAGGGAATATTCAGGGGCTTATTAATACCCAAGGAACCTTAGGTTTTGGTCGTTTACGGATGATTCATACCACTTTTGCAATTTTTGCTTTTGTAGGAAATAGTTTCTTTGCAGGAGCTTACTATTCATTGCAGCGTTTGTTGAAAACTAGAATGTATAGCGATGTGATGAGCTGGACAGTTTTCTGGGGGTGGCAATTGTTTATAATAGCGTCTTTTGTAACTTTTATTTTAGGATATAATACAAGTAAAGAATATGCAGAGCATGAGTGGCCAATCGATATTTTGATTGCGCTTACTTGGGTGTTGTTTGGTGTTCAGATGTTTTTGACTATTGGGAAACGTCGCGTACGTCACTTGTATGTTGCTATTTGGTTTTATATTGGTACGTGGGCAGGGATAACCATGTTGCATGTATTTAATAATTTAGAATTGCCTGTACATTTTAATTTAATGGCGCCTAAGTCATACTCAATATATTCGGGAGTTCAGGATGCATTAGTACAATGGTGGTATGGTCACAATGCGGTTGCATTTTTCTTGACAACACCGGTGTTGGGTATGATGTATTATTTCGTGCCAAAAGCAGCAAATCGACCTGTTTTCTCGTATAAGTTATCGATTATCCATTTCTGGTCTTTGATTTTCGTTTATATTTGGGCTGGTCCACACCATCTTATTTATACTGCTTTACCAGGATGGGCGCAAGCACTAGGAACAGGTTTCTCAATTATGTTGATTGCACCATCATGGGGAGGGATGTTGAATGGTCTATTAACCCTACGCGGTTCTTGGGATAAAGTTCGAGAAAATCCTATCCTTAAATTCTTTGTGGTAGCAGTTACTTGTTATGGTATGGCTACTTTCGAAGGGCCGCTTTTAGCAACAAAAACATTAAATAAAATAGGACACTTTACCGACTGGGTGCCTGCTCACGTACACGTAGGGACTTTAGGGTGGAATGGTTTCATGGCATTCGGTATTATATATTACGTTATACCTAGGATTTTCAATACAAAATTAGCTTCGGTTAAGATGGCTAATGCACACTTCTGGATTGCTACTTTTGGAATTTTGTTCTGGGTAATCCCAATGTATGTTGCTGGTTGGACGCAAGGTTTAATGTGGAAACAATTCGCAGAAGACGGTACGTTAGCTTACCCTAACTTCTTGCAAACAGTAACCATCCTAAAACAATGGTTATACCCATTGCGTGCATTCGGTGGTATATTATATCTGTTAGGAACAATATTAATGATTGTTAATGTATGGAAAACTGTACGTTCAGGGCAGTTTGTGCGAGACGAAGAAGTTCAAGCGCCGGCATTACCGAAGAAATCTGCAGCTCGTCAGCAAGGAGAAGAAGTTCATACTTGGATTGAAAGAACTCCGAAATTATTAACTGTTTTAGCATTTGTAGCTTTAGCGATTGGTGGTTTAGTAGAAATTGTTCCAACAATCGTAGTAAAAGCTAATGTACCAACTATTTCAAGTGTAAAACCATATACGCCGTTAGAAGTAGAAGGTCGAGATATCTATATTAGAGAAGGATGTAATGCTTGTCACTCGCAAATGATACGACCGTTCCGTGACGAAGTAAAACGATATGGAGAATACTCTAAAGCAGGTGAGTTCGTTTATGATCATCCATTCTTGTGGGGATCAAAACGTACTGGACCAGACTTGCATAGACAAGGAGGAAAAAATCCAGATGCATGGCATTATAAGCATATGTGGAATCCAAGAGCAACATCAGAAGGTTCTATCATGCCGCGTTACCCATGGATTATCGAGAATGTTTTAGATGTAAATCATACAGCAGATAAAATGCGAGCTCTTGCTACTCTAGGAGTGCCATACTCTGAAGAAGATTTCGATAGTATGAAAGTATCTATGCAAAGACAAGCCATTGCAATTGAGAAAAGTATTTTTGCTGATGCAGCTGACTTGAAAGATCTTTGGACAAAACGAGAAAAGGAAGAAGGAGATAAATTTGTTCCGCTTCGCGATCGAGAAATTGTTGCACTTATCGCATACCTACAACGTTTAGGTACCGATATCAAAGCACAAGAAACACAAACAGCTAGTAACTAATGTTAAAATATTTCAAAGAGTCATTCTCTAATTATGATTTTTCATCAATATTACAAACCATTTCATTATTGTTGTTTGTAATGTTTTTCCTCGGAACATTTTATTTAGTATGGAAAAAGCCAAAAAAATATTACGAGGAAGCAGAGAATTTACCTTTAGAAGATGATGATACAGAAGACAAAATTTAAAACACTATGAAATTACGTACACCCGCCTACATCTTTATTCCGCTTACCATGTTAGCGATTTTGCTAACATTCGCAATGGTGACTCCGGTAGAAAATATCGTAGAACCAGGCTTCAAAGGGATGATTGATAATTCGATTGCACATATTGTAGCAGCTCTAAAACAAGGAGTTGTATGGGCAGTAATGGCTATCTCTTTGGTGATGTTGTTGATTATTAATGCAATAAATAAGTTAGTTGAATCACAAAAGTTTCAACAATTAACAGAAGATGAAAAAGCAGAATATTTAGCAAAGAAGAAAAAAGGCTATATTAAAAACCTCTTAAGCTCTGCTAATCAACGTCAAACTAAAGAAGAAGAAGAAGCAATTATTATCGATCATGGTTTTGATGGAATCAAAGAATTAGATAATGCTTTACCACAGTGGTGGCTATCACTTTTTTGGTTGGGAATAGTATTTTGCGTTGTTTATTTATTAGCCTATGGGTTCACAGATTTCGCGCATTCTGATGTAGAGTATGCACAAGAAGAAAAAATTCTCAACATCAAAGACTCTATTTGGGCTGTAGAAAATGATATCACTATCGAGGGTGCAGTTAATAAGTTTAACGATCCAGCTGTTGTAGAGCAAGGGAAATTAATTTTCAATACACAATGTACGCTTTGTCACATGGAAGGTGGAAAGGGAGGTATTGGACCAAACTTAACAGATGACTATTGGATAAGCCAAGTAAATGACAGTTTATTCTATAATATATACGCAGTAATATATGACGGATCTCCTACAAACCCTCAGATGAGAGCATTCGGCCAGCGCGGTGAATTGTCAGGCTTAAATATAGAAAAAGTAGCATCGTATGTTTACTACATTAACCAAGTAGAAAAAACATTAACACCTGCCGATGGTGCTGCTGCTCCACAAGGAGAATTGGTAGAAGCGTGGAAAGCTAAAAATTAAGATTTCTAACGACACAATATCAGATAATATGTATCATAAGCAAAGAGAGGGAACTGGCATGGTTTTCTCTCTTTGTTGTATAAAACAAATCAATTATTAAAAATCATGAGCAATATAAAAGACAGTAAAGAAAAAGATTTTCATCAGATGGATGAATCTGTACGCTCAACAATCGGGACAATGGAAAAGTCTGGTAAACGTAAGTGGGTGTACCCAAAAAAACCAAGTGGTAAGTTTACCAATCGTCGGAAGATAGTAGCCTATATACTCCTTACTTTTTTGGTGGTTACGCCATTTGTTAAGTTACCAAACGGCAACCCTTTATTTAAATTTGATATTTTAAGCAGAGAATTTATTTTGTTTGGATTTCCGTTTTTCACCTCCGACTTCTTTCTTCTAGCAATTGGGATGATTACATCCATTATTTTTATCGTACTTTTCACCATGGTATATGGTCGACTATTTTGTGGTTGGGTTTGCCCTCAAACCATATTTTTAGAAATGGTTTTTCGCCCCATCGAATATTTGATAGAAGGAGACAGACCAAAGCAAATACGCTTAGATAAACAAAAATGGGACGAAGAAAAGATTAGAAAAAAACTAATGAAGTGGACCATCTACGCTATACTCTCATTTTTGATTGCCAACGTTTTTTTGTCTTATATTATCGGTGCAGATGCGTTACTAAATTTAGTGAAAGAAGGGCCAATTGAGCATGCCTCAACTTTTATCGGTTTGGTTATCTTTACGAGCTTATTCTATTTTGTTTTTACATGGTTTAGAGAGCAAGCCTGTACTTTAGTGTGCCCATACGGTCGACTCCAAGGAGTGTTGATTGACTCACACACGATTAATGTTGCCTACGACTACCGCCGTGGAGAAGGAAGAATAGGACGTGCAAAATTTAGAAAAAATGAAGACCGAAAAGCTGCCGGCAAAGGAGATTGTATAGACTGTGGACAGTGCGTTGTGGTTTGTCCTACAGGAATCGATATCCGAAACGGAATCCAATTAGAATGTGTAAACTGTACCGCTTGTATAGATGCCTGTGATGAAGTAATGGAGAAAGTAAACCTCCCAACAGGATTGATTCGTTATGCATCAGAAGATAACATCAAGAAAGGAGAACCTTTCCACTTCAATAAGCGAATGATGGCTTATACAGTTGCTTTAATCGCACTTCTAGGTGTAATGACAACCTTTGTTATTAATCGTCCTATGGTAGAGTCAAAATACCTAAAGGTCGTTGGGTCTGATTATGTAGAAGAAGGACAATATTATGTAAATCAGTTTGAATATACATTAACCAATAAAACCAATAATACCCAAGAAGTAAAAATAAAATTATTGTCTCATGACCAATCGGTTGTGGAGATGTATCAAGGTACCAACCATATCCAATTAGAGAAAGGTGCTATTGTACAAGGAAAATTCAAACTAAAAATTCCTAAAAAAGAAGTTAGTTCGTATAAAGAAAGAATAATAATAGGGTTGGTGAATGACAAGGGAGAGGTAGTTGATAAATATAAAACAAGCTTCTCTTCACCTTTTAAATATTAGTTGTATGAAGTTTAAATTTACATGGGCACACGGTGTTGCCGTTGCCCTTGGTATGTTCATGATTTTTATCTTAAGTTTACTATTTTTTGCTGGTGATGTTGGCGAATTAGTAACCGATAATTATTACGAAAAATCTTTAACATTTGAGAAGGATATCGAAGCTGAATCACGAGCGAATCTTTTAGCAAAACATCCACAAATTGTAGAGCAAGCCAACGGTTTCAAGCTAATTTTCCCAGAAGATTTTACTGTTACCGGGGGTACTGTTTATCTTTTGCGTCCAAATAATCAAGAGCTAGATTATCTTAAACCACTAAAACTAAACGAAAGAAAAGAAATGCTAATATCCTCAGTAAATTTGGTTCCAGGCGAATACGATTTGGCCCTATCATGGGAAATGAACGGCAAAAAGTATTTGTTGAAAAAACCACTTAGATGGCACAAACATTAATCCTCTTAGCACTCGGATTAGGTTTTGCCACAAGCCTACATTGTGTTGGCATGTGTGGTCCGATTGCTCTATCGATTGGTTTGAGTGCTAAAAATAAATTAAAATTTACGCTAAAAAATCTCACCTATCAATTCGGGCGTGTAACAACCTATACGATTTTGGGGCTTATACTTGGATTGATAGGCGAGGGATTTAGCTTTGTAGGATTCCAAAATTATCTAAGTATTGCAATCGGTGTATTGATGATTATTATGGTGTTGATTCCCAAGTTTTTCGATAATCAGAGCATCAATGCAAAGCCTTTGCAGGCCATCTTGCTAAAAGTAAAAGTTGGTCTTGGTCGTTATTTGAGAAGACAAGATTTCTCGTCACTTTATACTACCGGATTACTCAATGGCTTATTGCCCTGCGGAGCAGTATATGCCGCACTTACTGCAGCCATCGGTGTGGGCTCTTTTGAGCAAAGTACACTGTTTATGTTCTTTTTCGGGTTAGGAACAATTCCATTGATGTTTCTTACGGTCATGTTTGGGAATTTTATCAGCTTAGAGTGGCGTCAAAAAATCCTGAAAATCTTACCTATTATCATCCTAGTTTTAGGTATATTGTTTATTCTACGAGGATTAGAGCTCAATATTCCTTATATTTCTCCGAGCAAAGAAGTCTTACAAATTGATGCGGCAGAGTATTGCCAATAATCAAAAATATAATATTTTCTAATCATTAAATAAATTGTATTTTTGGATTTCATTAACACCATAGATATAAATTTATTCGGATGATAACACAACTTAGAGGGCGACTTGTAGAAGTTCATCCTTCGTACGCAGTTGTTGATTGTAATGGAGTTGGTTATTGGGTAAACATATCCCTAAACACATATTCTAGCTTGGTAATTGATGAAGTGATTACCCTCTATACACAACAAATAATTCGTGATGATGCACATCTATTATACGGTTTCAACACCATAGAAGAACGGTCTATTTTCCAGAAGCTGATTAGTGTAAACGGAGTAGGGCCTGCTTCTGCAATGATGATGCTATCGACTTTGTCACCTAAAGAAATACAAACCGCAATCTACACAGAAGATGCAAAGTTGTTACAAAGTGTTAAAGGGATTGGAGCCAAAACTGCCCAAAGAATTATTATAGATCTGAAAGATAAGCTAGAAGAAATCAACCTAGAAGATGTTAATTCTTTACCTCACAAAAATAAAACACGCATAGAAGCGTTATCAGCATTAGAAGTTTTAGGAATTCCGCGTAAGGTGGCCGAAAAAACTATCGATCAAGTATTAGACAAAAATGCGGATGCAACTGTAGAAACTTTAGTAAAAGAAACCCTAAAAAAACTTTGATTAGTTTGAGACAAAATATATACTCTATCGCCTTTGTTCTACAAACATTACTTGTATTTTTTGGTTTATGTAATGTCGTAGATGCACAAGAACAAGACACCCTGAAATTTCCGTTTAATCATCAATCGGGAGGATTATTTCTAGATAATCAAATCGAATATACGGTAGAATATGATGCTGTGTATGGTCGATATATTTTATATCCAATGATAGGAACCTCTATGGTTGCCGAACCGATTTATTTATCCAGAAAAGAATATTTAGCTTTAGTGCAAAGCCAAGAAATCAATAAATATTATCGAATAAAATCGCAAACCAACGATCAATACTATCGAGAATTACAGTTTGGTGATAAGGAACAGGATAAATTAGCCAATATTATACCGACCTTTCAAGTAAAATCAAGAGCATTCGAAAGTATTTTCGGTGGGAATGAAATTTCACTTACTCCACAAGGATATGCCAACATAGATTTAGGTGTTTTTTTACAAAAAATAGACAACCCAATGTTGCTGCCACAAAACAGAAACACACTAACAATCGATCTACAACAAAGAATGCAGCTTAGTGTTTTGGGTAAAGTAGGAGAAAACCTACAGCTCAAAATGAATTACGACACACAATCAGGGTTTGCTTTCGAGAATCAGACTAAACTACAATGGCGTAAAGCCATAGCGAATAAGTTAGACCCTTTTGCAGGAGATGATGATATTTTGCAAAATGTAGAACTAGGAAACATTTCCATGCCATTAACAAACTCACTGATCAAAGGCTCGCAATCTCTGTTTGGGGTACGAACCGATCTGAAATTCGGGAATACCAACGTGACAGCTGTTTTTTCTGAACAAAGATCAGAAGGGAAAAGCATCACCGTGCAAGGTGGAGGTGTGATGAGTGAGTTTACAATCTACGCAGAAAACTACGAGTACAACAAGCACTTCTTCTTAGGGCATTACTTCAGAAATAACTATGACCGCGCCCTGAAGAACTATCCAGGTATAGCAAGCCAAACCAACATTACACGCATAGAAGTTTGGAAAATTGATCGATCTGGAGGAAATGTAAATAATCGACGCTCGATTATTGCTCTGCGAGATTTGGGTGAGGACAATACAACATCTTATCCAGTAAATGGAGCGATATATAATTCTGTTTCATCGCTTATCGGTAGCGATAGAAATATTAGCAATGCACGAAATCTACTTAACGGCTATTCGTATAACGGACAAACTTTTGTCGATGGAGAACACTACGCAATAAATGAGAATGTTAGGAAATTAGACCCAAGTGAGTATACCTTTCATCCACAGCTGGGCTACATAACTTTAAATTCACCATTGGTAGATGGAGATGATTTATTAGCAATTTCTTACCAATACCAAGTAGGAAATCAGGTTTACAGTGTCGGGGATATGTCAGATGGTGGAAGCACTACATTAATTACCAAACTCATCAAACCAAATGCAGTGATCAATACAAAATCACCAACCTGGGATTTGATGATGAAAAATATTTATTCGCTGAATGCATATGGGTTAGATCCTCAGGATTTTACGATGAATATCATGTTCAAAGATAACGGGCAAAATTCATCAGGTACAGTCAACTATTTACCAAATACCAATATAGCAGATCAGACACTCTTGCAAGTCCTCCATATGGACCGCCTAAACCAATCTGGTCAACCACAAGAAAATAGAGAAGGAACGACAACAACGTACGGAGATGGTAAATTCGACTTTGTAAGTGGAATAACAGTCGATGTACAACGTGGTGCAATTATCTTTACAACAGTAGAACCATTTGGTAAATATCTTCGCAATCAACTAGATCCAAACATCGCCGATCAGTATGTGTTTGATGGAATATATACCAAACTACCCGCAACCTTAATTCAAGAAAAACTAGCCAACCGATATAGTCTTACTGGTCGATACAAAGGTACCGTTGGCGATGGAGTAGCATTAGGCGCTTTCAACGTACCGCAAGGTTCGGTTGTGGTTACGGCCAATGGACAAACCCTAACAGAAGGAGTAGATTATACTGTGGATTACCAATTGGGACGTGTGAAAATCATTAATCAACAATTAAAAGACTCAGGCACACCGATCAATATTAGTATGGAGAATCAGGCAACATTCAACCTACAAAAAAAACGCTTCATTGGGTTGAATGCTGAACATCACTTCTCGGAAAAGTTTGTCGTAGGTGCAACCATGGTCAATTATCAAGAGAGACCGATGACCCAGAAAACACAATTTGGTAGTGAAGCTGTAAACAACACAATTTTTGGGGTTAATACCCAGATCAATACGCAAAGCGAATGGTTAACCAGAATGGCAAATTATCTACCGGGCGTACAAACAGAAGATCCGTCGAATATTACCTTCAATGCAGAAGGAGCATATTTGTTGCCAGGTATCAATAAAGCGACAGAAGGCTACTCGTATATTGACGATTTTGAAGATGCACAAACCAACATCAGTTTGATGGATCCCAACAGCTGGAAGTTTGCCAGTACACCAGGAAGACCAGCCGGAGTGAGCTTCAATATACATCCCTATTTCCCGAACGGCAACCAGACCGATAACTTGGCATTCAACAATGGTAGAAAAATGTTGTCTTGGTATACGATTGATCCCCGTTTCTATGGATTAGGAGGTGCGTCACCTCTTTCGGATAATGATATTTCTAATCATCGTTCTCGACGTGTAGAGATGAAAGAATTATTCGATCAACGCGATATTATGGCAGGAACCCAATCCTACCTAAGTACCTTTGATATGACGTTTTATCCACAAATTAGAGGGCCGTACAACATCAATCCGAACCAAAATGATACCGAGAGCTGGGGAGCAACGATGCGTGCTTTGACGGTTTCTAACCTTGTCGAAAACAATGTAGAATATATAGAGTTTTGGATGATGGATCCATACGCAGACGGTCATGGTGGCGATGGTGAATTATTAATCCATTTAGGAAGCGTATCAGAAGATATTCTAAAAGATGGTGAATTGGCTTTCGAGAATGGAATGCCTTTCCCAGGAAGTTCGTACGAAGCAAAAGAAACTTCTTGGGGTAAAACGCCAAAATCGACACCACTTCTCTATACTTTCGAAACGGAAGGAGAAAACAGAAAAATCCAAGATTTAGGTTTCAATGGGTTAACGGATGCCGAAGAAGCAACAAAATATAATTTCACCGAAACCAATCCGATTACAGGAGAACTTGACCCTGCGAACGACAATTATCTTTTCTTTCTAGATAAACGATATGATGGACATCAAAATGGGAGAACGGTACAAGGACGTTATCAATATTATCGAAATCCACAAGGAAACTCTTCAACCGATAATCCACTGCATGCTTCTAGTTTGCGTCCCGATACAGAAGATATTAATGAAGATTTTAATCTAGACCAGACAGAAAATTATCTTCAATATACCCTGAAAATTAATCGTCAAGCGTTGGAAGATCCTAACAACTCGAAAATTGTTGCCCGAAAAGAAGTAAAAGTACGTTTTGCCAACGGGAAAGATTCTACCGTAAAATGGTACCAAGTTCGGATTCCTGTTGATGGTTTTGACCTTGATGTAGACAATGACGGGGTAGATGACATCTTACAAGATAATATAGATCAGGCACAAAGTGTTCTTACTTCTGCTCGCTATATGAGAATGGTGATGCGTGGTTTCCAAGAAGAAACAACCTTGCGTTTTGGTACTTTTGATATGGTGCGAAGCGAATGGAGACGTTATACCAAAAATATTTATCCTGATCAAGGGATTGCTGGTGCAGAAGGACAAGCAGAAGATAGTTTTGTTGGAGATCTAGAAATTGGGGAAGTAAACTTAGAACAAAATAGTAATTCTCAACCACGCTATACATTGCCTCCGGGAGTTTCTCGGGAACATTTACAAGGTGCAACAGGCTATCAGAATATGAATGAGTCTTCGATGACCATCAAAACAAAATTCAGAGGACCAAGTTCTGCAAAAGGAGTCATAAAGAATGTAAATTTAGACTTACGCCGATACAAAAAAATAGAAATGTTTGTATCTGCCCAAAACCTATTAGATGTTACAAATAATCAGTTGGATGAAACCACCAAACTGTTCATACGATTCGGGTCTGATTATGCAGACAACTATTACGAGTATGAGTTGCCGCTGAAATACACACCAAGGTCAGCAACCTCGGTCAATGATATTTGGCCAGAAGAAAACTTTATATCATTATTATCAGATTATTTCATCGATGCTAAAAAACTTAGAGATACCGAAAACTTTGTCAATAATCAACGTTTTGCTTACACGGTAGATGAGACAAATCCTAACAAGATTATTTATGTAAAAGGTCGTCCGACTTTAGGAAATGTTTCCTCTTTGATGATTGGTTTACGTTCGGTCGGAGGAGCAGCTGAAAAAGAAGTTCTTGTTTGGGTAAACGAATTGCGTTTGAGTGATATCGACAACAAAGGAGGTTATGCGGCCAATGCAAGTCTTACCTTCAATTTGGGTGATTTTGCCAATGTACAATTGGCTGGTCGTGTATTGTCCAATGGTTTCGGAGCAGTTGATCAGGGGCCAATCGAACGCAGCCAAGAAGATATCAAAGAATATTCGGTAAATGTAGATGCAAAGTTGGATAAATTGATGCCCAAGAAATGGAATATGGAAGTGCCGTTTAACTTTACCATGACGGAAAGTTTTATCGACCCGAAATACAATCCTTTGGATAATGATATTTTGATGAATGAAGCACCGAACAAAAAAGAGTTAGCCAAAACGGTTCGTCAATATACTCGATACAAGAGTTATTCTTTTAGCAACATTAGAAAGATACGTAACCCGAACAGTCGTCAACCGCACCGATTCTACGATCCATCGAACTTTGCTTTGTCTTTTTCGTATGCAGACGAATATTACCGAGATATTTATACCAAATACAATATCAACCAGAACTTGCGAGCTTCGTTGAACTATAACTACGGATTCCGATTTAAGTCGATAGAGCCATTCAAGAGTTGGCATGCAGTGCACGACACGGCAAAATCGGCGAAGTATTTACGATTTATCAAAGAGTTCAATCTCAATCCTGTCCCAACTCGTTTCTCTTTCCGTACCGATATTAATCGTACCTATACCGAGAATCAGTACCGGGATCTAAGCTCTTATACCGGAGGAAATAGCTTGTTGATGCCTGCAATGTACAGTAGTAATTTCTTATTCGGCTGGCAGTATAATCTTGGGTTTGATCTTACTCGCTCGTTGCGTGTAGATCTCACTTCTTCTACACAAACCCTGAATGATGGAACGGCTTTTTACAAATTAGATCAAAACCTAATCTGGCAAAATTTGTTCTCGGTAGGTAGACCTGTCAATTATGATCAACAATTGCAAGTGAACTATAAGTTACCATTCCGTTTCTTGCCGTATGCCAATTGGGTGAATATGGAATTTGGTTTCACCTCATCCTATAATTGGCGTGCATACTCTAGAGGTATGAGTATATTCGAAGATGAAAATGGTCGAATGAGAAATTTAGGAAATGGTACAGCACAAAACTCGAATACAATTACATTATTAGGAGATTTCGATTTCCAGAAGTTCTATCCAGAGTTCAAAGGTTATCGCCAATACGACTCGATAAGAAAAGGTAGACAAAGCGAAATAGATTCTATCAACAATGCCAATGCAGAACGAGCAAACTCTAAGTTCAGACGTCGACTCAATAACCAAAAATTCAAATTCAAAAATCAATATCGAATGAAAGATATTGCTTGGATGGTTTTAGGATCATTGAAGAAATCACAATTCAATTATAGCCAAAATAACGGAGCCGTAGTTCCAGGTTTATATGGCGAACCAGGCTTCTTCGGTATGGCGTCTGGTATGCCAGGCTTCGGGTTTGTGTACGGAACCGATTTCGATATCAAACGTACATTTGTAGAGCGAGGTTATATTACCAATGACGAGTTGATGTTAGAGCCGTATCAGATAATGAAGTCGAGTAATTTTACAGCAACAGCACTCATCGAACCGATGCCAGACTTCCGTATAGATTTAGATGTTAAACGCAACAAAGATTACCGAAACTATCATTCAGGCTTCAATCTTTTAGGTAACCAATACAATGGGTTTATCAACGAGATGGCGAACCTTAATATTAGTAATATCAGCGTACGAACTGCTTTTACCAATCGAGACGAAATGTACCAAAATTTCCGTACTAATGTAGTGGTTATCGGATCTGGTGAAAACGAAGAATCTTTTTCTAGGTATGATGTAATCTTACCAGCATTTGTTTCTGCAATAGAAGGAAAATCGGCCAAAAAACAAAGCAAAGATTGGAACCGAAAAATCCCAGCTCCTAATTGGCGAATTGCGTACACAGGACTTACCAATATGCCTATTATCAGTAAATGGTTCGATCAGGTAGAAATTACACATAGCTACTTATCATCCTATACAGTATCCGGAGTACAATCGAATATTTTCTACAATAATCCGAGCGTACATTTACCATCGGCCAATAGTAATTCTCCATATTTGTTTACCTCGGTAGCAATGGTAGAAGCTTTCAATCCACTAGTAGGTGTAGATGTAACTTTGCGAAACAATTTTCAGTTTAGAGCACAATATAACCGCGATCGTTTGCTGCAGCTTAATTTTGATAGTTATACCATAAATGAAGACTACGGAAACGAAATTATCGCTGGTTTTGGATATATTTTTAAAGATCTAAAATTCAAGATGCGTTACCAAGGCAGAACCAAAACTGTACGAGGAGATTTGAATATTCGTGGTGACTTTTCGGTAAGAGATAACGAAAGTAGATTGCGTAAGTTCAGTTTCGGAAACGAAGATTCGCAAATTGTTGGTGGACAGAAAATTATGAAATTTATGTTCTCGGCAGATTATAACTTAAGTCAAAACTTAAACATCAAATTCTATTGGGACCAGAATATTTCGAAGTATAAGCTTTCTACTGCTTATCCAATTTCTACAATTCGTACAGGATTAAGTGCTACCTTTACCTTCGGAAATTAATAAACCAAATATTAACAAACCAAAAAAATAATAGTATGAGTTTTCCAACAAATTTAAAGTACAGTAAAGACCACGAATGGGTGGCCGTTGAAGGAGATATTGCAACCATCGGGATCACCGCTTTCGCACAAGGAGAGTTAGGTGACATCGTTTATGTTGACGTAGAAACAGAAGGCGAAACCCTAAACAAAGAAGAGGTTTTCGGGACTGTAGAAGCAGTAAAAACAGTTTCTGATTTGTTTATGCCAATCAGTGGAGAAATAATTTCTTTCAATGCAGATTTAGAGTCATCACCAGAAAATATCAATACAGATCCTTACGGAGAAGGTTGGATTATCAAAGTAAAAATCGAAAATGCAGATGAACTGAACGATTTATTGGATGCCGATGCATACAAAGAATTGGTTGGCGCATAAAATAAACTATCCTAAAACGATATTTTATTGTTACCTAACTTTTCTTATTTTGGTGACTCAAATGCCATCAAGATCAGCAGGAAGTTTCAGTAAAATATCGTTTTTTAAATTTTTTTTTACCTTTCAACATACCGATAAGATTGTTCATTTCATCCTATTCTTTTGCTTGGCAATCTTGGTCTATAATGCGTATAAATTACGCTATTTAGAAGTGTTTTTCGTTACATTTACTGTTAGTTTTCTGGTAGAAATTGCTCAACACCTATTACCTTTCGGTAGGAGTTTCGATTGGTACGATTTGTTGGCAAATGCACTAGGAGCACTTATAGCAATTGCTATTTTATGGCTTTTCTATCCGATTAAGAAGCTTCCAAAATCACAGAAGTCATAAACAATGAGCCACCAACAGGAGCATCATTAAAAAATGATAATTGGTCGTTTTCGTTTTGCAAGCTCAATGTATAAAGCATAGGAAGGTAATGTTCTGGAGTCGGAATCGATAACTGAAAAGCAGTCCCTTGAGCAGAAAAATTAATCAATTTCTCATGCTCGTGCCTCAGCATAAAATCCTTCATTTTTTCATTGGCCTCTAGGGCCCAATCGAAAGCAAAATTATCATTGATTTTCCTCCAATCGATCGCTCGTAAATTATGTACATTATTTCCACTACCCAAAACAAGCACACCTTTGTTACGCAAACTGTGTAAATCACGCGCCAACTCATAATGTTCTTTAGGCGACTTTCTATAATCAAGACTTAGTTCTATTACCGGAATATTTGCCTCAGGGTACATGTGCTTTATCACCGACCAAGCACCATGATCCAAACCCCATGTTTCATCTAAACTTACACTATTGCCACTCAATAAATCTTTTATATAGATTGCCCATTCCCTCGATCCAGGAGCAGGATATTGCACCTCGAACAAAGCTTGCGGAAATCCAAAAAAATCATGAATAGTCTGTGGTGTTTCCATTGCAGTAACTTTCGTGCCAAGTGTTTCCCAATGCGCAGAAATACATAAAATAAGTTTCGGAGGGGGAATTCTCTTTACAATATTACGCATTTCTTGAACAAAAGAATTTTCTTCTATTGCATTCATCGGATTTCCGTGCCCCATAAAAAGTACAGGCATTGTCGGTGTATTCGGTAAATTTTTTGTTAGGTTCGTAAGATGCTTCAAATTCATTTTCTCTCTACTTAATGAACCTAAGATACTAATTATCCATGTTTTTATTTTTGATGCAAATCAAGATCAAACAATAATTGGCAGGATACAATTCTTTGGGTCCAAGAATTTATTTGTCTAAAACTATAAACTACCTATTTGGCCAAGGATTCTATCAAATCCTTTGAAAAGAATAATCTTACTAACTCACAGCATATTCATTTCTTATTTCGAGAATAAATGATTAATTTCGAGACGAAAAAACGCAAAATCATGACATTTCAAGAACAAATACAATCCGGAATACCTACTCAACTACCTCAACCAAAGAAAAGAAATCCAGAACTATCACATGCACCTAAACGCAAAGAAATTCTTTCGAATACCGAAATCGAATTAGCTTTACGAAATGCATTGCGTTATTTCGACCCAAAAGATCATTCGACCTTATTACCAGAATTCAGAGAAGAACTAGAAAAATATGGCCGCATCTATATGTATCGTTTAATGCCCGATTACGAAATGTATGCCCGCCCATTGGATCAATATCCAGGTAAATCTGATCAAGCAAAAGCCATACAATTGATGATTCAAAATAACCTTGATCCTGCAGTTGCTCAGCATCCAGAAGAATTAATTACCTATGGTGGTAATGGTGCAGTTTTCCAGAACTGGGCACAATATCGTCTTACTATGAAGTATCTTTCAGAAATGACCGATGAACAAACTTTGGTAATGTATTCAGGACACCCGATGGGGCTTTTCCCTTCGCACAAAAACGCACCACGCGTGGTGGTAACCAATGGTATGATGATTCCTAATTACTCTAAACAAGATGATTGGGAAAAATACAATGCTTTAGGCGTAACACAATACGGGCAAATGACTGCCGGAAGTTATATGTATATCGGTCCGCAAGGGATCGTTCACGGTACCACAATTACGGTTCTCAACGGTTGTCGAAAAATCATGGATACAAAAGAAAGAAAAAAATTAGGAACCAAAGGAAAACTTTTTGTAACCGCAGGTTTAGGCGGGATGTCGGGGGCACAGCCAAAAGCCGGAAATATTGCTGGTGTTATTTCGGTTACAGCAGAAGTTAATCCAGAAGCAACCTACAAACGATACGAACAAGGTTGGGTAGATGAGGTAATCAAAGATTTGGATGAATTGGTTGTACGAGTGAAAAAAGCAAAAGAAAATAAAGAAGTTGTTTCTATTGCTTATGACGGAAATGTGGTAGATGTTTGGGAGAAATTCTATGAAGAAAATGTATACATCGATTTAGGATCAGATCAGACATCTTTACATAATCCATGGGCAGGAGGATATTATCCTGTAGGGATGAGTGTCGATGAAGCCAATAAAATGATGGCAGAAGATCCAGAAACATTTCGC
Source organism: Weeksella virosa DSM 16922 (assembly GCF_000189415.1). Classification (GTDB taxonomy): domain Bacteria; phylum Bacteroidota; class Bacteroidia; order Flavobacteriales; family Weeksellaceae; genus Weeksella; species Weeksella virosa. The sequence goes on along the minus strand of NC_015144.1, from coordinate 857,863 downwards.
CTAAAAGTGCAAGAAAGTTTGCGTCGTCATGCAGCAGCAATCAATAAACATACCGCAAAAGGAACCTATTTCTTCGATTATGGGAATGCCTTTTTATTAGAAGCTTCACGTGCTGGAGCAGATGTAATGGCAGAAAATGGGGTCGATTTCAAGTATCCATCTTATGTACAAGATATTATGGGACCTATGTGCTTTGATTTTGGTTTTGGGCCTTTCCGTTGGGTTTGTACATCGGGGAAAGCTGATGATTTACAGAAAACAGATGAAATTGCTTGTCGAGTTCTAGAAGAAATTATGCAACATTCGCCAGATGAAATCAAACAACAAATGCAAGATAATATTACTTGGATAAAAGGGGCACAAGAAAATAAATTGGTAGTAGGTTCGCAAGCCAGAATTTTATATGCAGATGCAGAAGGACGTATAAAAATTGCACAAGCGTTTAACGAAGCAATTGCTAGAGGAGAAATCGGTGAAGTAGTTTTAGGGCGTGATCATCACGATGTTTCGGGTACAGATTCACCGTTCAGAGAAACCTCTAATATCTACGATGGATCACAGTTCACTGCAGATATGGCTATTCATAATGTAATTGGAGATAGTTTCCGAGGGGCAACATGGGTTTCTATTCACAATGGTGGTGGAGTAGGTTGGGGCGAAGTTATCAATGGAGGTTTTGGATTATTACTCGATGGGACTGAGCAAGCCAGTAAACGATTGAAAATGATGTTACATTGGGATGTGAATAACGGAATCGCTCGTCGTTCGTGGGCAAGAAATGATGAGGCTATTTTTGCAATAAAAAGAGCAATGGAAACAGAGCCATTGTTGAAAGTTACTTTACCAAATAAAGTAGATGATGCTTTATTTGGACAATAATATTTCTATTAAAGTATAATATAATGCAATTAAAAAAAGCAACTTTAGATTTCTAAAGTTGCTTTTTTTATCGGTTCAATTCATAAAGTTTCTTTAGACCTTTTATGGTATGTAGTCGATCATCTACGTGAATTTTGGTTGTAAGGGGAGAAAAAACACCACCCAATCCACCGGTAGATATTACAAAAGCATTGCTACCAACTTCTTTATTTATACGGTCTATCATTCCTTCTATCATACTTAGATAACCGTAAACCATTCCACTTTGCATACAAGTAACAGTGTCTAGACCCAAGACATTATTGGGTCGGATGAGTTCTATTTCTGGTAGTTGCGCTGTCTCACCCACCAATGATTTCATTGCCGTATTGATACCAGGAGAAATTACTACTCCGCCCACTTCTCCTGTAGAATCTATGCCTAAAAAAGTTAGAGCTGTACCAAAGTCGATTATAACTTTATAGTCAGGATAACTACTATAATGTGCAGCAACAGCATTGGCATACAAATCAGTTCCCATTTGGTTCGATTTGTGTTTAACAGCTGACGGTGTATTACGATCAACAATCATAGGCTCAATACCATGAATGTCCCTCAAAGCACCCTGAATACGCAGGGTGAGAACAGGAACAACCGAACCAATTACGATGTCGGTAATTTGTTTATAATCAATACCGAAAGGTATATACATGCTGCTAAATTTAGCAAACATTTCATCTTCTGTACGGTATGGTTTACTGTTGATTGTCCATGTTCTTAGTTGTTGTTCTCCATCAAAAACGGCAAAGCGCATGTTAGAGTTTCCTATATTTACGGCTAATAGCATTATTGTGTGATGTTGTTATTAGGGTTTACATCGGCCAAACGTTTGGTTGGGTCGATTTCTGCTTTTTTAATCTCTTTTTTTGTTTTGATAGTATAGGTAGGATTTGTCCAAAACCAATCGGTAAGCACAGTTCTTTTTATGCTTTGGTATAGAGCAAAGGTTTCTGGTTTTTTCTCGCCTCTCATTTCGCGTAATGGTATGTAAAATAGTTCCTTGCTTCCGTCTTGGTATTCTACCAAAACGTCTATTGGCATAGCAAAATCAGAAAGATTACTGATTTTTAGTTCGTTAGTGTTTGTTTTTTCAATCCCATAATCTATAAAACGTGTTGTATTAATAAACAAGTTAAAATACCACTTCAGGTTGATACCTGAAACTTTTTCGGCTGTTCTTTTGAAGTCGTTCGGTGTAGGATGTTTGAATTTCCATTCTTTGTAAAATTGCTTGAAAGTCTCTTTTAGTGCTTCATCACCAATTATATAACCCAATTGAATTGCCATAACTTGACCTTTATAATATGCTTGTAAACTATATGCAAAATTGGTATTATAATAATCGGCTAATAGACTTGCTGGTTCTTCTAAACCCGATTTTGCCAAATTAAAATAGCCTTCGTATGCTTCTGGATTTGGGTTGGGTAGGATGGTTTCTTTTTTCCAGTTCAATGAGCCGAGTTGCTCGATATAAGAAGTGAAACCTTCATCAAACCATTCGTCATGTGTTTCATTGATACCGAAAAGGTGTTGATACCATGAATGTGCAGCTTCATGGAAGATTACACCAATCAAACTATCCAAACTGCGTTCTCCTGTAATGAGGGTTGCAGTTCCGTATTCCATTCCACCATCACCGCCTTGCACTATTGTATATGTTGGCCAAGGATAAGCTCCGAAACGATCTCCTACAAAATCGAAAAAGTCTGCGGTAATGTTAATTGCTTTATGCCAATTCTGTGTGGTTTTGGGACCAGGTTGGTACACAAAATACAGCTCAACTCCTCCTTTGGATTTCCCTTTTTCTACGATATAATCTGGATCTGCACCCCAAGCAAAATCATGTATGTTTTCTGCTTTGTAATGCCACGTTACTTTTCCGTTTTTTACTTTGGGTTTAGCATTTTTCACATATCCTTTTACTTCATTCGGGTTTTGTAGTACTCCAGAGGCACCTACTATATAATCTTTATGGATGTTGATTTGCACATCAAAATTACCGAATGGGGCAACAAATTCTCGACCGATATATTCGTCCAAATGCCATCCAAATTCATCATAATGTGCCATTTTAGGATACCATTGTGTCATCGAAAATTCGACACCTTCAGAAGATTGACGACCAGAGCGGCGAATTTGTGCCGGTACTTGTGCTTGCCAATCGAGTAGAAAGATTGCCGAAGTACCTGCTCTTAGAGGTGTTGGTAAGGAAACTTCTAAGATTGTTCCATCGACCATATAGTTGACTTTTTTACCGTTATAGGTAATAGATTTTATTTTTTGGTAACCAATTTCGTGGGGTTGTAAACGAGCAATTCTACTTTCGTAGATGGGTTTTTCTTTACTTCCTTTATTCGTGACCATTCTCCTATCAGGATCTTTGATATTTGCTAAGCGGTAATCCATCATACTACCTGGTTGGAAGGCATTAAAATACAAATGAAAATATACTTTTTGTAAATCATCATCAGAATTGTTGGTGTATTTCAATTGCATTTTTCCATCATACTGATAGTTTTTTTCGTTAACATCCACCTGAATTTGGTAGTCCACTTTTTGTTGCCAATATCCTTTTCGTTGTGCATTAGAATATTGTAACACAAAAAATGTTAGCAAAAAGATAATCGATCTCATGTTATATTGTTTTATTTAATGTTTTTCAAACATACAAAAATACTGAATTTAATCGTGCTTATTCGCTTGAGAGATTATATAAAACGATATAAAAAAGTCCGAAAAATAATTTTTCGGACTTTTATCGAGAGAAAATATTTTTTACCACATCGGCGTATTAAGACATCGTGTTAAAAGATCTGGGATAATACCCAAAACAATAATAAGAATAACTGATGTTAACAATAAGAAATTGGTCATACCATCTTGCTGTTTATGTTTCGGATTACCTCTCTGGAAATACATTTGTACTATTACTTTGAAATAGTAAAACATTCCCATTACAGCCATTATCAAACCAAGAATTATAATTGCCAAATTGTTTTCGTCCATTGCACCAATACTCAGGGTCATAAATTTGGCTATGAAACCTGCAGTGAGAGGGATTCCGGCCAATGAAATAAGGGCAATTGTAACGCTAAAAGCTAAGATAGGATTTGCTTTTCCGAGTCCGGCAAAATCTGCGTAATTGCCTTTACCCATATTGTTAATCGCGTAGAAAATAATGAATGATGCCAAACTATAAGAAATGGTATAATACATTAGTGCTTCTTTTGCAACCCAGTTGATATTGAAAAGTACAAATAACATAAAACCGGCTTGTGCAATTGATGAATATGCCATCATTTTCTTGACAGAGCGTTGGTTTAATGCACCGTAGTTCCCGATAAATAATGTTAGGAAAATAATTACGGTTAGCAGGTAACGGAAATATACATAATTTTCTTCGTTAAACGGAAACGATTGCATGATTAGGATAAAGCCTAAAAAAGAACCTCCTTTTACGATTGTTGCCATGTACGTGGTGAAAACTGTTGGTGTGCCAGCGTAAACGTCTGGTACCCAGAATTGGAATGGCGCAGCACCTACTTTGAAACAAAATGAGGTGAAAATTAGCACCCAGCCGATATAGTATAAATTTTGTAATTCTGGCAAGAAGGTTTGGATGTTTTGGATAAGAAATGTACCTGTTGATCCATATACGAAACTCATACCCAAAAGTAATATCCCTGTTGAGAAAGCTCCCATCAAAAAATATTTTACGGATGCTTCTGTACTTTTCAAACTATTTTTTGCCGTTCCTGCTATAAGGTACATTGGTATCGATAGTAATTCGATTGCCAAAAACATGGTTATTAGGTTAGCAAATTGTGCCAAAACAGAAATCCCAACAAATGAAAAGAAAATCAAAGCATAATATTCTCCTAAATGTTTCCCGACTTTGTGAAACTCATTACGGTTGATGAGCATATACAATATTGCTAAACCAGCCAAAACACAGAAAAATATAACACCATAGGGCGACGGTTTGATCATGTTGTTATACCGATCAGCTAATATTTCGTAGCCTGCCAATTGGCAAATTCCGCCGATTACCATTCCTAATAAAAGAATAATCGACAAGAGATTTAGTGCTTTATGATTCTTGATGTAGAACCCACTAAACATGAAGACTATCCCGGAAAGTGCTGATAATATTATAATATTCATATCAAATAATTTCTAGAGTATTTAGTGTGCTAATAATGAGAAAATGGCATTTGGATGTACGCCAAAATAAATAATCAAAATTGTGATAAGGCTAAGAACAATGATTACACCAGGTTTTTCTGTATGGTGTTTTCCTGCGTATCTATAAGTTGTTTTGCCAAACATAAGGGCGCTCATCATTCGTAGGGTATATACTGCTGATAAAATTACGCCCAATGAAGCAATTATTGCCCAAAACATATTGTATTTGAATAATGCAGATAACATCATAAATTCTCCAATGAATGATGAGGTAAGTGGTAAGCCGATATTGGCCATTGCAAATACCATAAAGAATATTGCAATGGTAGGATTTACCGTTGCTATACCGCTCAACGATTTCAGGTTGGTTACATGATAGCGTTTTTCCATTATATCAACAATCAACCATAAACCTAGAACAACTAATCCATGCGAAAACATTTGGAAGAATGCCGCAGTGAAACCAGTAGGTTCATTGGTAAATAATGAAAGGAAAATTAGTGCTAAGTGTGCAATGGAACTATAGGCTATAATTTTTTTCACATTGTTAGTGCTTAATGCAATAAGCGAAGCATAGAGAATACCGATAAGAGCAGGAATCAAGAAATATGGTAAGTATTCTGATGCCATTGGGAATAAGCCAATGTACCATTTGACCACTGCAAAAAGTCCCATTTTTGCCATCAATGCACTCAATACAACTGTTACGGGAGTTGGTGAGGTTTTGTAGATGGTCGGTTGCCAGGTATGGAAAGGGAAAATTGGTATTTTGATTACAAAAGCAATTAAAAATAAAAGTGCTAATAAACTTGTAGCACAATATTGCTGTGCCGTTACCGCTTGTACATCATAAAAAAGGAATGATTTTGGTTGTAAATGAAATCCGATAAAAATGATGCCAGCGAGCATCAGCATCGAGCCAAACACGGTGTACAAAAAGAAGGTCATATTGGCCATAATTTTGTTATATCCTTTGCCCCAAATCCCGATTAAGAAATAGGTTGGGATAAGTACAAGCTCCCAGAAAAAATAGAATAAAATAAGATCTTTTGCTAAGAAAACGCCATTGAGTCCAGCGAGTGTTATGAGCATTAAACCATAAAATACATTCGAATATTTTTGTTTGCTAGCTGCCAAATAAATAAACAATAAGCTGTACACTAAGGTCGATAGAAAAACCATTAATCCTCCTAAGTTGGTTGCATCTAATGCATAATAGGTTTTGAGTTGGTTAAAATTAAACCACTCTGCGGTGTATTGTAATTCGTTCGATCCACCTCTATAGAACAGAAAGGTCATTAACGCTAAAAGAAAACCACTAAGAACAGCACCTAGCCAAACGAAAGGCTTTTGTTGTTTCATTAGCAATAGCAGTAAACCAACGAGTGCCGGTAATAGAATAAATAATGATAAAACCATTTTTCGTTATTTTAATAAAGTGCCAATAAAAAAGATTCCGATAGATGCAATAAACCCAATCACCATACAAACGATATAGAAACCTACGTTTCCGTTTTGCAAAGTGCGTATATACGATGCTTGTTTATTACTCAAAATTCCGATACCCGAAATAAATTTTTGCAATCCAGCTTTTTCCATATAGGTATATAGAATATCTCCTAATTGGATTAGAGGAGTTACAATTGCCATTTGATATAGTTGATCGAAATACCATTTATCAGCCATCGATTTTCCGATACCTGTAAATTCTGTTTCTGGTCGATTAGTATACATTTTCTGAGCAAAATAAATTGCAATCAACACTGCAACAAAAAGAGCACCCATCATAATATATTCGGTTGTGTGTGTTAAGTGTATTTCGGTAGGATGAACTACACCCGCCAAAAACGTATTGAGTGTATGAGCATTTTCTACAAAAATAGCAGGAATACCGATGTATCCACCAATAATAGAAAGAACTGATAATATTATCAATGGTAAAGTCATCGGTATTGGGCTTTCGTGTGGATGTATATCTTCTGAGCGTAAATTACCCAAGAATGTTAATGCATACATTCGGAACATATAAAAAGCAGTCATCACAGAAACAGTGAAGCCTAGAGCATAAACTAGCTTATTAGAAGCAAACATAGCCACAAGCATTTCATCTTTCGAGAAGAAACCCGATAAACCTGGTATCCCCGATATGGCTAAGCAACCGATAAGCATTGTTGTATTGGTAATTGGCATGTAGTTTTTCAGTCCACCCATTTTGCTCATATCTTGCTCGTTGTTCATACCGTGAATAACTGAACCAGCACCCAAGAACAATAAAGCTTTGAAGAATGCGTGTGTCAATACGTGGAAAACAGCTGCGATATAGGCACCCGAACCTATTGCAGCGAACATAAGTCCTAATTGAGATACGGTAGAATAAGCTAATACTTTTTTAATATCGTTTTGTTTCATTGCAATCGAGGCAGTTATTAGAGCAGTAATAATTCCTACCCATTGAATAACCGTCATGGTGATGGGTGCCAGATCGAATAAGAAGTTGAGGCGAGTAATCATAAAGATCCCAGCCGTCACCATTGTAGCTGCATGGATAAGTGCAGAAACAGGCGTAGGACCAGCCATCGCATCCGGTAGCCAAGTAAATAGAGGTAATTGTGCCGATTTACCTGTAGCTGCCAAGAAAAGTAACAAGGTGATTCCTACCAAAACTATTTGTACCGTATAGGCATCTGTAGCGGTTACGAAACTGCTTACCGCATGTGCTATTCCTTGATATTCGAAAGTGTTGAATTCTTTATAAATCCAGAACATTGCTAATAAAAAGCCAACATCACCAATTCTATTCATGATGAATGCTTTTTTAGCTGCGGCTACATAGCTCGGGTTGGTAAACCAAAAGCCTATTAGTAAAAACGAGCATAGACCAACACCTTCCCATCCGATAAACATCACAACTAAATTATTTCCCATAACTAATAAAAGCATGAAGAAAATAAAGAGGTTGAGATAAGCGAAATATTTACCATATCCTTTATCGGTCACCATATACGCCGCACTATAGACGTGTATTAGAAACCCGATACCAGTAATAATGAGTAAAAATAAACTGGTTAATGCATCGATCTGGAATGCAAACGGTACATGAAACGTTGGGATATTTATTAAATCAAATGCTTTAAAAACAATGGGTTGAGCATTTTCTCCCGTGGGGATCGTAAAGAAAACAATTAATGAAATAATAAAACTTCCTAAAACACTAAATGATCCGATCGAAGCAATAAGATTTTTTGGTAAATGATTACGTCCTAAACCGTTGATAAAGAATCCGATAAGCGGAAGAAGCGGGATTAACCAAATATACTGTGCCATATTCTTAATTCTTTAAACGGTTTAACAAATTGATATCCACATTATAAACTTTTCTAAACAAAAGGATAATGACCGATAGACCAACTGAGACTTCTGCTGCGGCCACGACCATAATGAAAAAAACTAGCAACTGAGCATCTGTACCAGCTGCTGAGGCTGGATTAAGTTGGTGGTGCATTTTAGAGAAAGCCACCAAGAGTAAATTCACAGAGTTCAACATTAATTCTATACACATAAAAACAACGATGGCATTGCGGCGAATCGAAACGCCAAAAACCCCGATGGTGAATAAGATTAATGCGAAAATAATATAATAACTAATCGGTAACATGAGATAATTTTTCTAGGCTATATTAATCTAGTAATTCTTTGTCTTTTTTGGATAAGATTACCGCACCAATCATGGCCGAGATAAAGAGAATAGAACTCAACTCGAAGGGTAATACATATTCAGAATACAAAACACTTCCAAGGTTTTCTATAAGTCCAATTTCTCCTTTGGCCATTTCTACCTGGGTTTGTGGTGTACCGTTCTCGGTAATAATACCAACCGTAAGGATTATAAACAAGAGAGAAACCAGACTTGCAACAGTTATTTTTATCGGTGTACCAAAGGATTTTTTCTCCGAATTGAGGTTCATCAACATAACCACAAAAAGGAACAAAACCATTATTGCACCTGCATACACAATGATGTTTACTACTGCCAAAAACTGCGCATTGAGTAGTATATAGTGTCCACTAATACAGAAAAAGGTGATAATAAGATATAAAATAGAATGAATCGGATTACGGCTAAAAACCATTAATAAAGCACTAAGTACTGTTAATCCAGCCAAAACATAAAATAAAATTTCTTCTATAGTCATAGTTATTTATTTTTCGGATGCGGAATTAATAAATCTTGTTTGCCGTATACAAAGTTTTTTCTGTCAAAACTTGGTGGTGGAACTGTTTGCGAGAGATAAACCGCATCTTTAGGACAGGCTTCTTCGCAGAAACCACAAAAAATACAACGCAACATATTGATTTCGTATTTTGCTGCATATTTTTCTTCTCGATATAAGTGTTCTTCTCCTGGCAATCGTTCTGCGGCTTCCATTGTAATTGCTTCCGCCGGACAGGCCAAGGCGCAAAGTCCACATGCAGTACAGTTTTCTCTTCCTTCTTCATCACGGTTTAAGATATGCAAACCCCTAAATACCGGACTAAAAGGTCTTTTTTCTTCAGGGTAATTAATGGTTTGTTTCTTCATAAAGAAGTGTTTGATGGTAATCATTAAACCTTTGAAAATCGCAACCAAATAGATTTTTTCCCAAAAATTCATAGGGCGTCTATCTACTGCTTTTGCTCTATTGGTAAGTGCTTTCATAATTTTTTTCTAAGAGGATTAATTATTAAAAAGTAAGATAAACAATCCCGTAATTAACATATTAAAAATCGCAAGTGGTACTAAAGTTTTCCAGCCGAGATTCATCAATTGATCATAACGAAAACGTGGAATTGTCCATCGTACCCACATATAAAAGAAAATAAAGAAGCAAGTTTTGGTAAACAATACTGCAAAATGGATTGCCGATAACCAATTCTCTCCAATACTTTCTTTTAGTTTTGCATCATTTATAAATGGAATGTCGTATCCACCAAAAAATAAGGTGGCTAAAATAGCCGAACTAATAAACATGTTGACATATTCTGCGAACAAAAAGAAACCCATTTTCATTGATGAGTATTCTGAGTGGTATCCACCGATTAACTCGTTTTCTGCCTCAGGTAAATCGAATGGTGTACGGTTCGTTTCTGCAAAAGAGCATATCAAAAATATCATAAAACCTAATGGTTGTAAAAATACTAACCAATAGTTATCTTGTTGGTAAGCAACGATTTCGTTTAGTTTTAGCGATCCTGTAATCATCAAAACAGTAATCAGTGCTAGTCCCATTGGTAACTCATACGAGATAATTTGTGATGCTGCACGTAATCCTCCCATTAAGGAGTATTTGTTGTTCGATGCCCAAGCGCCAATCATCATACCGTAAACGCCTAAACTCAACACTCCTAAAATGTATAAAAAACCAATGTTGATATCGGCAATTTGTGGGACAATAGTGCGATCTCCCCAAGTGAAACTACTACTCCAAGGGATAACGGCACCAGTCATACAAGCTACTAACATTGCCATTGCTGGCCCCATTATAAATAGGAATTTGTTGGCATCTTTTGGGACAATTTCTTCTTTCGAAAAGAGTTTTAGACCGTCTGCTAATGGTTGTAATAAACCAAATATCCCAGCTCTGTTCGGGCCCAAACGATCTTGTAAAAATGCAGCAACTTTACGTTCTGCCCAAGTAGAGTATGCAGCAACGGCCAAAGCCAAAGCAATTAGTATTCCTACCAAAGCTAATTTTTCGAGTGCATCTGCAATAAATTCTTCCGTCATTGTGTATAGTTATAACGTCGTTATTAATTTTTAAAATCTTTACTAGTTGCAGGACCATGAATTTTCGATAGGTTACGATTGGGCTCGTTTACCTCACTCACGGTATGGATATCTAATAAAACTTTAGGGTCTCTATGAATAACTTTTGGTAAAGTTTCTTTTGGTTTTACTTTGTTTATGGTATAATGATTTGCTCTTATCACCGAGTCTTTGGCAATATCTGAGGGTTTTTCGAGCGTCCAATCATTGATATCTTTTTTCTCGAACCTACAAGTGTTACAAATCCAATCTTCTACTTCGTTCCATTCATTTTTACGTGCAGTAACACGGAAAACTTCTTCTCCACGGAACCAGATTTGTGCTTTACCCGAACAGGTAGGGCAATCGCGATGAGCATCCACTGGATTCAAAAACCAAACGCGATTTTTAAATCGGAAAGTTTTATCGGTTAGAGCACCAACCGGACATACATCGATTATATTACCAATAAATTCATTGTCGAGTGTTTTATTGAGGTAGGTAGAGATTTCGGCATGATCACCTCTGAACATCACGCCATGTTCGCGACAACCTGTGATTTGGTCTGCGGTTTTCACACAACGGTAACATAGAATGCAGCGATTCATATGCAATTGTATATTAGGTCCTAAATCTTCTGGAGCAAAAGTTCTACGTTCGAAATCGTAGCGCGTTGCTTCTTCTCCGTGTTCGTAACCTAAATCTTGTAATTTACATTCCCCTGCCTGATCACAAACTGGGCAATCGAGTGGATGATTGATCAATAGAAATTCTACCACTCCTTTTCGAGCTTCTACTGCTCGCTCAGAAGTTTTATTTCCTACTACCATCCCGTCCATAACTGTTGTTCTACAAGAGGCAACTAATTTGGGCATTGGTCGTGGGTCAGCATCACTTCCTTTGGTAACTTCGACCATGCACGTTCTACAATTTCCACCGGTATTTTCTAGTTTGCCATAATAGCACATAGCAGGTGGTGCAACTTCTTTTCCTATGCTACGAGCGGCTTGTAGAATTGTTGTTCCTGCTGGTACTTGGGTGGTATGTCCATCAATTGTAACGGTAAGCAATTGTTGTTTATTTTCTTCTGCCATATAAATCTAGTTTGCAGTTTCTACTTTTGGTTCGATTGGATCAGCATAATGTGCTAAGCCATAATTGCGAGTTAAGCATTCTTCTGGATGATTGATATGCCACTCGAATTCATCACGGAAATGCCGAATTGCTGAGGCAACAGGCCAAGCAGCTGCATCTCCTAATGGGCAAATGGTATTACCTTCTATTTTTCGCTGTATATCCCAAAGCAATTCTATATCACTTATTTTTCCTTTTCCTTCATCGATACGTTTCAGAAGTTTTTCCATCCAGCCAGTTCCTTCTCTGCATGGCGAGCATTGTCCGCACGACTCATGACGATAGAATCGGGCTAGGGTGTAGGTGTGGTAGACAATGTCTTGGTCTTCATCTAATACGATAAAACCACCAGACCCCATCATGGTACCCGACTGAAAACCGCCTTCGGCTAGACTTTCGTAATTCATATATCGCGGTTGTCCGTTGGTAGTTCTTAATAGTAAATTAGCAGGTAGAATTGGCACAGAACTTCCGCCAGGTATACAGGCTTTTAGGCGTTTTCCGTTGGCTATTCCACCGCAATACTCATCAGAATAAATAAATTCTTCTACTGTGATGGTCATGTCTATTTCATACACGCCAGGTTTATTTATATTACCGCAAGCAGAGATCAACTTTGTTCCAGTAGAACGTCCTACACCAATTTTCGAGTAAGCATCGCCTCCGATTTCAATAATCGGAACTACACTTGCGATTGTTTCCACATTGTTTACTACTGTTGGTCTGCCCCAAAGACCTTTTACTGCTGGGAAAGGGGGTTTTATACGAGGGTTTCCACGTTTACCTTCTAATGATTCTAGCAAGGCGGTTTCTTCGCCACAGATATAAGCTCCAGCTCCACGCTGTACGTAAACTTCGAGGTCGAATCCAGTTCCCTGAATATTTTTCCCTAACCATCCGGCTGCTTTTGCTTCGTCAATGGCTTGTTCTAGAATTTCTGCAATCCACGCATATTCACCGCGGATATAGATAAAAGAAGTGTTCGATCCTAAACAAAAAGAAGAGATCAAAATACCTTCAATCAAAAGGTGAGGTATATACTCCATTAGGTAACGATCCTTGAAAGTTCCTGGTTCCGACTCGTCTGCATTAACTACTAAGTGACGTGGAACTCCTTCTGGTTTTGCTAAGAAACTCCATTTCATTCCGGTCGGGAAACCTGCCCCACCACGGCCGCGTAAACCAGACGTTTTTACTTCTTCGAGGATTTCTTCTTCTTTCATTTTGAAAGCTTTTTCGGCATTAGAGTATCCTCCGTTTTCGCGGTAGACTTGGTAGTGTCTTATCCCAGGAACATCAATATTTTTTAACAATAGTTTTTGTCCCATTAGGCTAGTTTTTTCAGTTCTTCTATTAATTCATCTACTTTTTCTGTGGTAAGAAATTCGCGATAAGTTTTCCCGAGTTGCATCATGGGTGCGTATCCACAGGCTCCTAAACACTCCACAGTTTGTAGGGTAAAAAGTCCGTCTTCGGTTGTTCCTCCGATGTCGATATTGAGTTTGTTTTTGATATGTTGGATGATGTGATCAGCGCCTTTTATCATACATGGTCCTGTCTGACAAACTTGTAAAACATACTTACCAACTGGGTTGAGTTGAAACATCGTATAAAACGATGCAACTTCATAAACTTCTACTGGTAAAAGGTCTAAAACTTTGGCAACATAGTCTAGATGCGGAACGTCTAACCATCCACCAAACTCTTCTTGTGCAATGTGCAACACAGGAATTAATGCACTTTTTTGCTTACCCTCTGGATATCGTGCAACAATTTGATTTATTCTTTGTTGGGTTGCTTCTGAAAATTGAATTTCCATTTCTTTTTTTTAAACTTAAATGTTAAGCATCTAATTCTCCAGCTATCAAATTCAGACTACTCATTGTGATAATTGCATCTGATAACATTGATCCGACAATAAGTTCTGGATATGCTTGATAGTATATGAAACATGGTCTGCGGAAATGTAAACGGTAGGGTGAGCGTCCACCATCAGAAATTAGGTAATAACCCAATTCTCCGTTTGCTCCTTCTATCGAGTTGTAGATTTCCCCTTCGGGTATTTCTAATTCTCCCATGATAATTTTAAAGTGATAAATGAGCGCCTCCATTTTAGTATAGACGTCTTTTTTTAATGGCAAATAGAAGTCAGGAGCGTCGGCATGGTAAAGGGTCGCTTCTTCGCCCTCGAGGGCATCGATTTTTTCGAGTGCTTGTCGAATGATACTTAAACTTTGCCACATTTCTTGTGTTCTCACTTGGAAACGATCATAACAGTCTCCGGTAGTTCCTACAGGAATATCAAAGGTAAATTCTTCGTATCGTGAATAAGGTTTTGCTACACGTATGTCATAATCTACCCCAGCCGCACGTAGATTAGGACCTGTAAAACCATAACTGAGGGCACGTTCTGCCGAGATTCCACCAATTCCTTGCGTGCGGTCCATAAAAATACGGTTGCGAACAAAAAGATTTTCGAACTCCGTTAATACATCTGGAAATTCTTTTACAAATCGGTGGATTTTCGACCAGGCATCCGGTGTGAAATCTCGTTCGAATCCTCCTATCCTACCAATGTTAGTTGTGAGTCGTGATCCGCAAATCTCTTCATAAATTTCGTATATTAACTCACGGTAACGCAACATGTACAAGAAGCCGGTAAATGCTCCTGTATCAACTCCCATAATCGAGTTACAAACGATATGGTCTGCAATTCTGGCTAGCTCCATGATTATAATACGCAAGTAAGACGTTCTTTTTGGTACTTCAATTCCCATAAATTTCTCAACCGTCATATGCCATCCTAAGTTGTTGAGTGGAGCAGAACAATAGTTCAAACGGTCTGTGAGAGGGGTAATTTGATACAACGGACGTCGTTCTGCAATTTTTTCGAAAGCACGGTGAATATAGCCTACAGTAGGTATTGCAGATTTTACAATTTCACCATCCATCTCTAGAATATTCTGGAAAACACCATGGGTTGCAGGGTGTGTTGGACCCAAATTCAGCGTAACGGTTTTTTTCTCGAGCGATCCTTCTGGCAAGTTGATGTTTTGATGTTTTTTAGTTTTTGTTTTTCCCATAACTTAACCTTTAATATTCATTGAACCGTAATTGAAATTATTTCCACGACCAAACATTTCATCATCTTTGTCTTTTCTGGTTTGATCTTCTAATGGAAATTCTTTGCGTAACGGGAAATAATCCATCTCTTCTACATTCATGATACGGATAAGATTTGGATGTCCGATGAAGTTAACACCAAAAAAATCATAACATTCGCGCTCTAACCAATTGGCTGCTTCGAATAGTTTGGTCGCCGTAAATATATCGGGTTGTTTGATGTCGATAGCAAAATTCAATCGGATAGATTGGTTGGTATACATATTGTGCATGAGGTAGGTAACCTCTATTTCACCTCCTTTATGCTTAGGGTAGTGAACTGCTGTAAGATCGGTAAGAAATCGGAAAGCCAATTCTTCATGATCATACAAAAATTGCATCAATTTGAGGTTGATGTTTTTATCAGCATAGACTTTCAGAACACCAAAATGTTCTTGGAATCCGTATATTTTATCTTCGAACTTCTGAGTAAGTAGTTGCTGTATCTTTGTGTTCTCCATGACTCGTTTTCTATTGTATTCCGTAACTTGATAACAATGCTTGGTATTCCTCGCTACTTCTTCTACGAACACTTTCGGTTTCTATTAGCTCTTGAATACGCATTACTCCTTCTATAATTCCCTCTGGTCTTGGCGGGCATCCAGGGACGTATACGTCTACCGGTATAACTTCGTCGATTCCTTGTAATACAGAATAGGTGTCGAAAATTCCTCCAGAACTAGCACAGGCTCCTACAGCGATTACCCAGCGAGGTTCTGCCATTTGGATATAGACTTGCTTGAGGACAGGGGCCATTTTTTTAGAGATTGTCCCCATCACCATTAATAAATCACACTGGCGTGGAGTGAAGGCTAGTCTCTCCGATCCAAAACGAGCCAAATCATATTTAGAACCCATGGTTGCCATGAATTCTATCCCACAACAAGATGTGGCGAACGGAAGAGGCCAAATCGAATTTTTTCTAGCCAAACCAACTACTTTAGAAAGTTGCATTGCCATAAACCCTTCACCTTGATAACCTTCTGGTAGCTCATCGATTACCTTTACATTGGTGTTGTGGGTAACGGGTCTTTTATTATGAATCATTTTTGATAGAATATTTAATGTTATTGCTAAAGCTGCTTGTCTATTTTATTTCTCCCATCGGAAAGCACCTTTTTTTCGGGCATACATATACATCACTAGAAATAAACCTATAAATGTGACTACTGCTGCAAATCCTTCCCATCCTAGGGCCTTGAAATTGGCCGCATACGGATAGAAGAAAATAACTTCTACATCGAACAACACAAATAAGATTGCTACCAAGAAATATTTAATAGCAAAAGGTTGTCGTGCATTCCCAACTTTTTCTATTCCCGACTCGAAGTTTTCTAATTTTTCGTCTGTTTTTCTTGATGGTCCCAACAAATGAGTCGCAACAATTGTAAAACCTACAAAACCGGCAGCCACCAAAAACAAAATCAAAATGGGAATATAACTATAAGAAGTTTCCATAATTTCTTAAATTTTACACGTGCTAATTTTTCAACATGTAAAAATAGAAAATAATTACTTTTCTGCCTAATACTTCTATTTCAGAAGGATGACAAAATTAGTTTTCAAACAGTATCTTTTTCGGAGGTATTTGATCTTGCTTGTGACAATAAAAAATGATTTTGTTTTAAAGTTTAAATGTTAAATAGTTTAACAATTATTAAATATTCGTTAGTTTTATTGTTGATTTAGCATTTTTTCGAAGTGTTTTAGTGCATTACTTACATTTTTTACGTGATCAATCTTCAAAAGTAAACTTGGTAATTCAGACGAATTTTTTGCAGGTTTTTCTCTGAAGTTAACATTTTGAGGGTAAGATTGAACATAATTTAAAATCAGTCTAAATTTCTCTGATTGGAAATAGTTGTTGTTTGGTTTATTGACAAAATATGCAGTAAGTTTCCCATTTTTCAATACTATACGTTCCATGCCTAGTTCTTTACCCTTCCATTTGAGTTTAATCGACTGAAGTAAATTCTCAACTGGCGAAGGTATAGGGCCAAAACGGTCGATGAGGTTATTTTCGAATTTCGATAGCTCTTCAGCTGTCTCTATCGATGCTAGTTCGTTATATAATGCCAAACGTTCTTCTACATTGTTTACATATTCATCCGGAATCAGAATCTCTAAGTCGGTGTCGACTTGTACATCCTTAACGTATTCTATAAAGTTGGATGTCTTTTCGTGTTCGAATAGTTCTTTGAAGTCGCTTTCTTTTAGCTCTTCAATTGCTTCATTAAGTATTTTCTGGTATGTTTCGAATCCGATTTCCATCATAAAACCAGTTTGTTCGGCACCCAAAAGGTTTCCAGCGCCACGAATTTCTAAGTCTTTCATAGCAATGTTGAACCCAGACCCTAAATCAGAAAATTGTTCTATAGCTTGTAAGCGTTTTCTTGCTTCATTGGTCAAGACAGAAACAGGAGGGGCAATCAAATAACAAAAAGCTTTTCGGTTGCTTCGGCCTACACGTCCACGCATCTGATGCAGGTCGGCTAAGCCAAAGTTTTGTGCATCGTTTATTAGGATAGTATTCGCGTTTGGTACATCTAAACCAGACTCGATGATGGTGGTAGAGATAAGCACATCGTATTGTCCGTCAATAAAATCGAGCATGATGGCTTCGAGTTGCTTCCCGTCCATTTGCCCATGCCCTGTTGCAATACGGGCATCAGGAACTAAACGTTGGACCATCCCGGCAATTTCTTTAAGAGTTTGTACTCGATTATGAATGAAAAAAATTTGACCGCCGCGTTGCATTTCATACAAAATCGCATCGCGAATTGCTTCCTCATTGAATTCTATTAAGTTGGTTTCAACTGGTTGTCTGTTCGGTGGTGGAGTTTTGATAACTGACAGGTCACGGGCAGCCATAAGCGAGAATTGTAAAGTGCGCGGAATTGGGGTGGCTGTTAGAGTTAAGGTGTCGATGTTTGCTCGTAAGGTTTTTAATTTATCCTTTACACTTACCCCAAATTTGTGTTCTTCATCAATAATCAAAAGTCCCAAATCTTTGAATTTCACTTTAGGATTAACCAATTGGTGTGTCCCGATAATGATGTCGACTTTCCCAGCTTCTAAATCTGCAAGAATTGCATTTTTCTTTTTGGTTGTCGTAAAACGATTGAGGTATTCTATTTGCACGGGAAACTCTTTTAGTCGATCTGTAAACGTCTTGAAATGTTGAAATGCTAATATTGTTGTAGGTACCAAAACAGCAACCTGTTTTCCATCTACCGCAGCTTTGAAAGCTGCTCTTATAGCGACTTCTGTCTTTCCGAAACCTACATCGCCGCATACCAAACGATCCATGGGACGCTCAGACTCCATGTCGTTTTTTACATCCAATGTTGCTTTTTCTTGGTCGGGTGTGTCTTCGTAAATGAATGATGCTTCTAGTTCATTTTGTAAATAGGTGTCTGGTGAGAAAGCAAATCCTTTTTGGGTGCGTCTTTTGGCGTATAGTTTTATCAAATCAAAAGCAATTTCCTTTACTTTTGTTTTGGTTTTGTTTTTAAGGTTTCTCCAAGCTGGGGAACCCAATTTGCTGATTTTTGGTTCGACACCATCTTTTCCTCTAAATTTAGAAATCTTGTGCAAAGAGTGGATATTGACATATAAAATATCATTGTTTTGGTAGAATAGCTTGATGCTTTCTTGCTGTACGCCGTTGTTTTCTATCCTAACTAATCCTGCAAATTTCCCGATACCATAGTCGATATGCGTCACATAATCACCTACCTGAAGAGAGTTGATTTCTTTTAGAGTAATCGCTTCTTTTTTCGAAAACGAATTTCTTAGGTTGAATTTATGATAACGCTCGAAAATTTGATGATCTGTATAGCAAGTAATTTTCAGTTCTTCATCGATAAAACCTTGATGCAAAGAACCGATTACAGGAATATAACTCACTTCTTTTCCTACATCTTCAAAAATTTCTGCAAATCGTTTCACCTGTGCTTCATTAAAACAAACCAGTGCGTTCTTGTAACCTTGCTGGGTGTGGTAGTTGAGATCATCGATCAGAAAATCGAATTGTTTGTTGAAGGAAGGTTGTGGTTTGTAGGGAGATTCTAGAGTATGATTTATTGATAAATGGGGAGTTGATGACATCTCGAAAACGGTAAATAGTTCGAGTTTCTCCTGAAACTGTACCGAACTAAAAAATAAATCGGCCGGAGCCAATCGAGATATTTCACTAGATAGATTTGCAAAGGCATTTTCTGCTAAAGAGTAATTATTTTCTAACTTCGATGTGATAACTCCCAAATTTTTGGCGATAATCATGGTGTCTTTGTGGAGATATTCTAAAAAACTTATTCGTTTTTCATCGAATTGTTTATCTTCTAAATTTGGAATGATTTTGATTTCTTTGGTTGTCGAAATCGAGAGTTGTGTGCTGGTATCAAAAGAACGAATCGTTTCCACTTCATCGCCAAACATAGAAATTCTATAAGGGTGTTCGTCTGCAAAAGAAAAAATATCGATAATTCCACCGCGAATAGAGAATTCTCCTGGTTCGTTAACAAAATCTACTTGCCGAAAGTTGTACGAAAACAACATATCTCGGATAAAATCCAAGCCTAGTTCGGTGCCTACTTTTATTTTTAAGGTATTTGTAGAAAGTGCTTTTTTGGTAATAACTTTCTCGGTGAGTGCATCGGCATAAGCAACAATAATTTTTGGTGAGCTGTGTGAAGTTAATTGATTGAGAACTTCTGTACGGATCACTACATTTGCATTGTTGGTTTCTTCTATATGGTATGGAGTTCGGTAAGCACTTGGGTAGAAGAGTACTTGCTCCTGGTTGAGTAGTGCTTCGAGGTCATTTAGCCAATAGGCGGCTTCTTCTTTGTCATCGGTCACCATCAAAATAGAACGATTGGTTTGCAAATACAGTTGTGCAATTGCAAAACTCAACGCCGAACCTAAAAATCCTTTGATATGGATTTTCTGTTTTTCTTCTTTTTGGCTATAAGCCACTAAATCCTTTACAAAACCTGAGGTTTGGTAAAGGTTCATAAGGTTATCTAAAGTCTTTTGTTCCAAAACAGGGCAAAGATAATAATTTTGATAAAAATGATTTTTAAGCTATAAGAGCAGAATAATGAGGTAAAAAAATCACCAAAGAAAGCTTTGGTGATCGAATAAAATGAAAAATTTACTTTCGTCTCCCCTTATTATCGAAGACTGTCAGCTGTTTGTATGCTTATACTGTCCATAGGTGTAGAAACTGTGTGTAAATCACGAGAATAACCTACAATTTTGGGTAATTTATTTATCGACTTTACTTGGAAAATTTCTTTGCCCTCTGCAGACGAATATTCTACATTATAGGTCGCAATATACGTTAAGTCTTTGCCCGTGCCTTCTTCTGTTACGTTGTCGAGGTTATATAATTTTACTTCACCAAATTCTGACTGCGTTGCATGAAATTCTTTGTCATCAAAATTATGTACATATTTTGCTAAAGAGTCTTGTAAGTTCATGGTACGATAACGGTAAGCGTGTTGTACTGCAGATTCTACTTTGTATTGTGGTAATTTTCCCGCTTCTGTACATGCCAAAAACGATAGGCCTGTTGTGCAAACAATTAATAGATGTGAAATTTTCATAAGACAACCATTTTTTTAGACTTTAATACTACTAATATACAAAAAAAATTTAATATTGTTAAAGATATTATAATATTTTTGTCGATTTTATGTGTAGGTTTTTCTCTTAATAGCCTGAAAATTTATACCAAAAATTGTAAATAAAAACCTTCATGGTTACGCACATTTAATACGCGATTGTCATCAAAAATTAAATACTGACCTTTTATGCCGAGCAATTTTCCTTCAAAACTAGGTTCTTTGCTAAGATTGATTACTTTTATTTTGGTAGGATATTCTGTAACGGGATAATTGAAAAAGTAAATCTCTTGATCGTCAACTAGAAATCGTTGTTGCTCTTCACTTATAAATTCACGAACATTTTGCAAAATCTTGTGTAAGTCTACATCAACTTGTATGTTTTTCAACATGCGCTGATAGTTTGTTTTATCGGTTAAATGTTCTTTAAGCTCAACTTCTATCATTCCTGCTTGATAGCGATTATCTGTCCGTGCAATAATCATAGCTTCAGTAGCACCTTGGTCTATCCAACGGGTCGGGAGTTGGGTAGCACGAGTCACACCAACTTTTGCACCAGAAGTGTTTGATAAGTAAACAACATGAGGTTGGAGTTCGAAGGTTTGCTCCCACTTCAGATCTCGTTTTTCAATACCTAAATGAGCGGTAGAAAGTTCTGGTCTTATGATGCTTTCATTGGTTTGTGGAAGCGTAAAAAAACAATTTCTACAATAACCCATTCGATAGATTTCTATATCTTGCTGGCAACCTAAACATTCGTAATGATCGAATGAAATTTGGATTGTACGGTTAATCAACTGATTCATCGATAAAAAATCTTCGGAAAAATTTAGGTAATATTGGATTGGATCCCCATTCTCAGAAATCATTTTACGGATTTGACCTTGGAACACCATAGTTGCGTTTTCTTTTTTTTAAATTTGTGCTAAATCTACAAAAAAATACACGAATGAGAATTGTGAATAAAGTAATGGAGATTATGATGCGTAGCCGGTTGAAAGCAATCGAACAAAGCATCAAACAACCTTTTATTACTCAACTCAATGTGCTTTTATCCAATATAGAAACTGCTAAAAATACAATTTATGGAAAAGAGTTTGGGTTTGATGAGATAAAGAATATAGAACAGTTTCAGCAACGAGTGCCATTGGTAACTTACGAAGATTTCGAGCCCTATATCGAACTGGCAAGAAAAGGAGAAAAAGACGTAACATGGCAAGGCAAAATTCGCTGGTTTGCGAAATCATCTGGCACTACGAATGCAAAAAGCAAATTTATACCAATTAGTAAAGAATCTTTAGAAGATTGCCATTATTCGGCTGGTAAATCTATGTTTGCACTTTATCTTAATGCCTACCCAGAAACAGAAATCTTTTTGCATAAAAATCTAAGAATCGGAGGGAGTAGTGAATTATACCGGCATTATCAAACACAATTTGGTGATTTATCGGCAATTTTAATTGAAAATCTTCCATTTTATGCAGAACTGAAAAATATTCCCAATAAAGAAATTTCGTTGATGGCCGATTGGAATCTGAAAATGGATGCCATTATCCAAGCTACAAAAAATGAGGATGTTGGCTCGCTAACCGGTGTACCTTCTTGGATGTTGGTCGTACTTAATAAAATGTTGACCGATACCAATTCTACCTATATCGATGAATTGTGGCCCAATATCGAAGTCTTTTTTCATGGTGGGGTAAGTTTCAAACCGTACGAAGAAAACTACCGAAATATCACAAAAAAACAACTTAATTTCTTTGAGATTTACAATGCTTCTGAAGGTTTTTTTGCCATCCAAGATCAATTAGACAAAAAAGAATTGTTGCTTCTGTTGGATAATGGAATTTTTTATGAATTCATAGAAATGGAAAATTTCGGTCAAGAAAATCCGAAATGTCTCACAATCGATCAAGTAGAAATCGGGAAAAACTATGCTTTGGTCATTTCAACCAACGGTGGTTTGTGGCGCTATATCATCGGCGACACTGTACGTTTTACCTCGACTTCACCACATAGAATCGTAATTACAGGGCGTACAAAACATCATATCAATGTCTTTGGTGAAGAATTGATGATCGAGAATGCAGAAGAAGCACTAAAGCTCGCATGCGAGAAAACCAATGCAATCGTAGCAGAATATTCGGCAGCACCTGTCTATATGGTAGGAAAAGAAAAAGGAGCACATGAGTGGGTGATCGAGTTTTCGAGGGATCCTACCGATCTCGAAACGTTTATTGATGAGCTCGATAGAGGATTGCAGTCCGTCAACTCTGATTATGAAGCCAAACGCTATAATAATATGACGCTCAACCGACCACTTATTCACAAGGCAAGAAAAGGTTTATTTATCGATTGGATGAAAAGGAGAGGTAAATTAGGAGGGCAAAATAAAATACCGAGATTGTCGAATACTAGAGAATATATAGAACCATTGATAGCACTCAATCAATCACAAGAAAAATAATCGACAATGCTTATAAAGCTTTCTTCTAAAAATACATAAAAACGCAACATGGAAAAGATAATTTTAGGGATAGATCCCGGAACAACAGTGATGGGATTCGGAGTGATTGCGATAGAAAATAAACAATTAAAACTCATTACATTAGATGAATTGCTCTTGCATAAACTGCCAAATCACGAAATGAAATTGAAGCGTATTTTCGAGAAAACATTAGCGATTATCGATCAGTATCATCCCGATGAATTGGCAATAGAAGCCCCCTTTTTTGGAAAGAATGTACAATCGATGCTGAAGCTAGGGAGAGCACAAGGTGTAGCCATGGCAGCAGGCTTGTATCGAGAGATTCCAATTACAGAATACTCGCCCAAAAAAATAAAAATGGCGATTACTGGTAACGGAAATGCATCGAAGGAAATGGTTGCAGGAATGCTAAAAAATCTTTTGGGTTTGAAAGAAATTCCGAAAAGATTAGATGCAACAGATGGTTTGGCAGCAGCAGTATGTCATTACTTTAATATGAATGTAGTTGGTGGAACGCAGAAAAGTTATTCGGGTTGGGGAGCTTTCCTGAAAGATAATCCAGGGCGTATAGGGTAATATTATGCTCAGAAAATAGGTTTCTACCGTAAAAGTAAGGTCTACACATAAAAAAAGTTCTTGGAAGATTCCTTCCAAGAACTTTTTTTATGGTAGTTGAGTTGATTTTCGGGGGACAGATATTAAATCAAATTTTTATTGTTTACGAAAATAGGTTCCATTAATTTCATCATCTTTTTTCGTGAAGAAAACGTCTCGAAAGTTTTGATATGACGATCGTTGTGTGTATCCGATCCGCAGTAATCAATCATGTTTTCGGTTAGTAACTTTACCGCAGTTTCGTGCACGTTTATACCATAATAATTGGTAAGCGAAAGCAGGTTAATCTGGAATTCGCAGCCAGCATCTTTTAATTTGTGATATTCGCAAAAGTTATTATGAAAAGCTCTATACCGTTCGGGATGTGCTAAAATAGGTCGATATCCAGCAACTTGTAGTTCAGCCAGGGTTTCGTAAAGATGTATCGGCGGCGCCATGTAAGACATTTCTACCAAGACCTTGTTGTCTTTGATTGTCAATAAATCTTTGTTCGGGATAAGAACATTTTTGAAGTGTTCATCCAGCATATATTCAGCGGCTACACGAATTGTGATGTTTTGTAACTCTGGAATCGTTTTTATTTCTTTTAGAAACTCTTTTTCTTTCGCCAAAATAGTCTCGGTAGAATTTTCCCACACACCTTGTATTACGTGAGGAGTAAAAACAAAATGTTCTATTCCTAAAGCTTTCATATTGATAAGCATTTCTATCGATTCTTCAATAGAGTTAGAACCATCATCAATCCCTGGAAGAAGATGAGAGTGTATATCTATAAATTGAGCAGGAAATCGAAAGGGATTCTTTTCTTCTTTCTTTTTAGAACTTCTGAAAAGTGATATCATTAATGTTCTTTTTTAGATATTTTTAGTCGTTACTGTAATGGTTTGGTTGCTAAAAGCGTTTTAGTGGTTTTTTCTTGTATTTTCAAAAAACATACCAAATAAATTTTTATAAGCTCTATTACCTAAAATCCTATTAAAAATCATTACCCTACAAAAAGGAAATATCCTGTGAGAACAATTCAGTTTTAATAAAAAATCCTCATATTTGTTAGCAAATTATCCAAATCATGAAACGTTTTTATATCCTTTTCGGTTTGTTGGTACTGAGTGTTACCGCTTGTAAAGATGATGCATCGGTCAATAATCCATTAATCACGCAACAAGTTTCTGCTATAGAAGAAAAACATTATAAAATAGGAGATTCACTAGAGATTACATTAGAAGGATTGACTAATATTACTGAGGTGAAGGTAGAAATAGACGGAAAAGATTTTCCTAATCCGGGTAAAATAACCTTAGAAAATGTAGGTTTAGGTCAACATAATGTGAATGTAAAGTTTTTTAATGGTTCGGAGTTAACAGCTACACGCGAATTTAATATCCTAGTTTTCGCAGATCATCCGGCGCAAGAATGGCAATACAATTTAGTGAATACGTATCCACACAACCCTGCTGATTTTACACAAGGGTTTTATTATAAAGATGGCTTTATTTTCGAAGGAACCGGCCTTACCGGACAATCGAGATTGGTGAAATATCGGTTGGGGAGTACAACCGAAGAATTAACGGGAGAAGTAGAGAAAACCTCTTTTGGAGAAGGAATTACTGAATTAAATGGTGTAATATATCAACTTACTTGGCAAAATCGATTGATATATGAATATGATCAGAATTTCGAGCTAATAAGAAAAATTACGATGCCAGGTGAAATTAGAGAAGGCTGGGGGATAACCACCATGGGGCAAGAATTGGTCATTACAGATGGATCACAAAAGATCCATTTCTTTGATAAAGATTTTAATTATAAAAGAACAATACAAGCAGTAGATGATAAACAAGCCTATAGTAATCTCAATGAATTAGAATACCATAACGGTTTGTTGTATATCAACATTTACCAACAAAATATTATTGTAGCGGTTGATCCTGCTAGTGGAGCTGTAGTTGGTAAAATGAATTTAGAAGCCTTTAAAGCTGAGCAAGCAGCAGATGCAGATGTTCTGAATGGTATCGCCTTCAAAGGAGAAAATATGTTGGTTACTGGTAAACTCTGGAACAAAATCTACGAAGTGAGCATCAAAAGATAAAAGTTTTAATCGTATCCATGAAAAAAAAGTGGCTTTTGCCACTTTTTTTATTTCTTTTTGTACAAAGGAACCGTACTGCATGCCTCACCAAACATCAATGATTTTGCAATCGGCTGCAATCGATTAATCAACTCTATGTAAGCGTTCTCTGGAACAGGCTTGTGGCTACATCCTTTGATGATAATTCGCTGATCTACATAAGGTTCTATGTCTAGGTTTTCTATTATATCATGATAGAGAATCAAATCCATCTCATGGAAATCTCCAAAAACTACTTTTTTTGCAATCGGTTGCAAATAGGTTGTAATCAGCATATAAGCCCAAGACGGAACGATGGCGTCTACCGTACAATTTATTGCGACCAAGCAATTTTCATACTGCGTCCAATCATGGTTTTTTAGATTTTCTCTAAAATCTTTTTCTTTTAAGATAAGCTCTTCAAATAGCCAATCTTTTAAATCAAAAAGCACGCGTTTATCGGTAGGATACCATTCTTCTAAATCGATATTTACCAATCCGCTTTTTGCTACTTTATTGACAATTTCATCCATACAAAAAAATATCTTACACAAATTTACGCATAAATTGACAAAATTGCCCCGAAGGTTATTGTATCTTTGTTTGTCTAAAAAAAATACGAGTGAAATATTATCTTATTTCGGGAGAAGCGTCTGGCGATTTACATGGTTCTAATTTGATGAAAGCACTGAAAACCTTAGACTCAGAAGCCGAATTTCGGTTTTGGGGAGGTGACTTGATGAAAGAAGTTGGCGGTACTTGTGTAAAACACTACAAAGAACTTGCTTTTATGGGGTTTGTTGAGGTGATTATGAATTTGCGTACAATTCTAAGGAATATAGAATTCGCCAAAAAAGATATTGAAGAATATAAACCAGATGCAGTGATTTTGATAGATTATCCAGGTTTTAATCTTCGGGTAGCCAAATTCATCAAACAGCTAGGAATTAAGGTATACTATTATATTTCTCCGCAAATTTGGGCTTGGAAAACAGGACGGGTTCATCAGATAAAAAAAGTAGTTGATCGGATGTTTGTCATCCTACCGTTTGAAAAAGATTTCTACCGAAAATATGAAATGGAAGTAGATTTTGTTGGACATCCATTATTGGATGCATTAGAAACCAGAGAATTTTTGTCTAAAGACAATTTTCTGCAAAAATATCAGCTAGACAATCGGCCAATTATTGCACTTTTACCTGGTAGTCGCAATCAAGAAATTAAAGTCAAATTACCGATTATGCTTTCGGTGATGTCCGACTTCCCAGACTATCAATTTGTGATAGCAGGTGCGCCTTCACAAACCATAGATTATTACAAGAGATTTATGCATCAATATAGTGTAAAGGTAATAAATAATGATACTTATAACCTGCTCAATAATTCAGTAGCTGCTCTAGTAACCTCGGGTACAGCAACCTTAGAAACCGCTTTACTCAATATCCCAGAAGTGGTTTGTTACAGAGGTAGTAGAATTTCTTACGAGATCGGGAAAAGATTGGTGAAGCATATTTCTTATATTTCGTTGGTGAATTTGATTATGGATAAAGAAGTGGTGAAGGAATTGATCCAGCAAGAGTTAACCCACCAAAATTTACGAACAGAACTGCAAAAAATACTCACCGAACCGTATCGCTCACAAGTTGTTGAGGATTACCGAAAATTACGCGAAAAACTTGGAGGAGAAGGTGCTTCTATGCGAACTGCCAAACATATTGTAGATGATTTGCGCGCGAAGGATTTTCGATAGAATGAGCTAAAAGTGCGATGAAAAATTATTTTAATTTCATGGTAATTTCGCGGTTGCTATCATCAATCAAAATCTTTGCCTCTTCAAAGGTTGGCTCTCTGAAATAGGGTTTTGTATTACCAGAAAATGCATAGGGCTCTTTACGAATTCCGATCCAGGTTTTGTCTAAAACTTTGTTATGGTTAGTGTCTAAAAACACCTTGATGGCATAGTAATTATTCGGAAAATCTTTAATGCTCAACTGGTATTTTTCTTTATCTTCTACCCGAATATAAAACGATTTATAAGCATTTATTCCACGTGTATAATTTTCTACATTTCTATAAATATCAATCTTAAGGAAACCATCAACACCCTTCAGGTTTTCGATATTGAGGGTAAATTCTTTAGGTTGTGTTTGAGCAAAAACCAATGAACAGAATAGAAATGTAAAGAAACTAATTATTTTTTTCATTTTGATATATGTTTGAAAATTAGTAAATTAACAAGGGTAATCGTTACTGATATCTATATGAAAAATCATTTGTTTGCCTTTATTCTTTGTGCTTTTGCGTTGGGAATTGTAGCGCAAATGTATTTCTCATGGTCGAATAATGGTCTTTATTTTTTGCCGATTATCCTTTTCTGTATTCTAATTTTCGTGTACAAAAATACAGCAATTTTTATTAATACACTGCTAATATTCTTTTTCTCGTTTGGTATTGCCCTGAAATTTCATGCCGATAATCAACTGAAAATCATTGAGGAGCCGATAACAGAAACAGCCTATTTAGTGTCGGTTGAGCGAAGCTTCAAGTCGAGTGAAAAGTATAAAAAATATCAAGCAAAAATTATTTATCCAGATCATTTTTCATCATATCAGATCCTTGTTTATCTCCCGAAAGATACCATAAATTATCATCCGAATGACCAGCTCATTGTCTATGGAAAGCTTTTACCGTTACCCAAAAAACTTAATCCATATCAGTTTGATTATGGTACTTTTTTAGCGAATAAAGGGATTTCGGCTCAGTTTTTCGCTAAATTTTCTACACTCAGAAAAGAAGGTAAAGGCTTTTATAATGCTGTTTCTAAATCGAAAATTCATTTGTTAGAACAACTTAAAAAACATCATTTTAGTACAGAAGCTATTGGGCTGATTGGCGCCATGTTGCTAGGGACTCACTCAGAGCTAGATCAAGAAATCTATCAATCGTACGTTAACTCGGGCGTTGTTCATATTTTGGCAATTTCTGGCTTACATGTTATGATGCTTTTTGGTACGCTGATGTGGTTGACAAAAAGCTTTCTTCATTTATCTCACGGAAAAGCAATACGTATCCTTTTCTGTTTGTTGTTTATTTGGCTATATGCTTTTTACGTAGAATTGAGACCTCCTGTTTTTCGGGCTTCACTGATGATTACCCTTTTCTATTTTGCCACCCTGCTCAAGCGCAAACCGTATATCTTCCATACTTTGGCATTAAGTGCATTTGTCATCCTGATTGTTAGGCCAAACGACTTGTTCGATATTGGTTTTCGGCTAAGTTTTTCTGCTGTATTTTTTATTGTTTGGTTGAATGATATTACCATGAAATGGGTAAGAAGAGGGTCGTTTATCTCTCAAAGTTTCAAAGGATTATTAACGACAAGTACTGCAGCACAATTGGGTACCATGCCTTTTGCAAGCTTATATTTCAATCAATTTTCGTGGTTGTTTTTGTTTGGGAATATTGTTTTGATTCCTGCTGCTTATTTAATGATGATTCTTGGATTACTCAGTATTCTTTTGGTAGGTATAGATTTTGTACCCACTTTTATTGTCGAAGTGAATAATTTTTTTATCAACACGATTAATACTTATATTGGCTGGTTGGCAACCTGGGACAAGTTAGTTTGGCGAAATCTCTACATCAGCCCGTTCACTTCTTTTTTGTTAATCGTAGCCTTGGTGTGTCTGCGCTTTGTATTTGTGCAACAGTCGAAAATAGCACTCATTGTTCTGCTCATTGCTTTAACAGGAAATTTGTCGCATCGTTTGGTTGATATCTATCGAAAAGATAAAATAAATGAATTGATTGTTTATCAGCATTATCGAGAAAGTACAATTTCGGTGAAAAAAAGGAATAACTTGGTCGTTTTTAGTACAGCTTTTGCCGACAGTTCTCAGTGGAAAAAGTTTATTATAGAGCCCTATGCCAACCATCAACGTATCAAAAATATTTATTATTTAGATTGGGCAACAAATTTTCGGTTAGAGGATATTCAGAAAAATGATCAGGAAATAATTGTTGGAAGTTCTACATTGAGTTGGCAAAAATTAAACGATCTTGCAATTCACTCCGCCGACTATTATTTGATTAGAAATAACCAAGAAATGGGTGAGAATTTAGATCAACTTACGAGCAAGAAGATAGTTGCAGATGGAAGCAACTTGGCGAATGTTTTGGATAATATAGAAGTAGAATTGATCAAAAATAAAAACGAGCCGATTTGGAATACGGCTCGTGATGGATATTTTAGACTGGGTTTTTGAGGCGATTAATAAAATCTGTTGGTTTCATATAGCCCATTAAAAAGTTTTGGGTTTGGCCTTCTTTGTTTACCACAACTATTCCTGGATAACTTACTCTGCCGTTGAGAAAGAAGAAAGCTAAACTGTTAACTCTCCCTTTTGGGATGTACGAATAGTTGTATCCTAAAAAGTTAATCTTCTCATCCGATTCCCCATTAAATTTCACGGGAATATAAGTCGAATTGATATAATCAACCGTTTCTGAATCGACAAAAGTTTCTGTATTCATTTTTTTACAGAAACCACACCAATCTGCATAGATGTAGAGTAAAATCGGTTTTTCTGGATTTTTTTTACTCAACTCGTTTGCTTCCTGGAAAGATTTCCAATTTATGCTTTGTGCTTGGCTAATGCTTCCCCATACCAAAAGGGCTAAAACTGCAATTGTTCTCATACTACATTGGTTTATTTGATGCCGTGCATCAATTTTTTTATTAATGGATTGAGAGCCATGACCAACAATCCAGCTACGATTGGCACCACTGTAAAGATAAGGAAGAATGTTGATAGAGAATATTCTTTGGTAATATTTTCGATTTGCCCTCCTAACAAAGCTGCTAATTTATTTCCGATTGCTACTGCTAGATACCACATTCCGAACATGAAAGCAATCATTCTTGGTGGTACTAATTTCGACACATACGATAATCCTACCGGAGACAAGCAGAGTTCTCCCAAGGTGTGGAATAGGTAAGCTACGACAAGGAACATGAAACTAATTTTCACGCCTTCTGCAACTCCATTCGTACCGATATATAAGGTTCCAAATCCTAATGCCATGATAATTAATCCCATACCATATTTTACGGTTGCAGGTGGATTATATTTAGAATCCCAAATTTTCGAAACAAAAGATGCTAAAGTAATGATGAAAAAAGAATTCAGCGTACTGAAGAAAGAAACCGTAATTTCTGAAGTTTCTGATTGTAACTCACGGTTCAGCATCCAAATTGCTACACCCCAAATTCCTAAGAAACAAATCGCTAAAACGATATTAGAGAAAGGTATAACCGTCCATGTTTTGATTTTCAGTTGTACCAAAACATAGGTTATGATGATTAGTGGAATAATCGTTAGACAAATATTTACAATATCGAAAATAGTTTTTGTATTTCCTTCTAAAGAGCGATCGATATTGTCACGAGCAAAGATTACTAAAGAAGAAGCTCCTTGCTCGAAAGACATCCAAAAGAATACTACAAAAATAGCAAAGATAATTACGGCAATCATCCGATCTCTAACGATTTTGGTGTATTTTGCTAGACGTTTGATTACAACAAAAAAGAAAAGTACCAAGGCCAAAAGTGCCACTACATTTTGTCCGGCAACTTTACCTATCGACATAGCATGGAATAAGTCTATTCCGGCTATTTCTCGTAAAGGGTCACTAAAAGCATATCCTAAACCACATACTGTCATAATCGCAATCAGGATGATTTCTATGGTTGTAAAAGGGTTTGGTTTCTCGTCTTCCCCATATAGAGGAGTATTGTCTTTGTTTTCTTCTTTATTTTTAGAAGGTACTTCACCGATATGGCCAAAAAGAGGTTTTGCAAGCCAGAATTGTAACGTACCTAGGAGCATAAAGATTCCGGCTAATCCGAAGCCCCAGTGCCAGCCAACTTTTTCTGCCAAGTATCCGCACAGCATCATACCAAAAAACGCACCTGCATTTACACCCATGTAAAAAATGGTGTAGGCTCCGTCTTTTTTTTCTGGGAAATTTTTGTACATTTCAGATAAGATAGATGTCATATTGGGTTTGAAGAAACCTGTACCAATGACTAAACATGCAAGCCCGAGATAGAGAAAATTAATTCCTTCGAAAGCCATGAAAGCGTGTCCGAGTGTCATGATGATTGACCCTACGACTACTGCCCAACGATAACCAATATATTTATCGGCTATTATTCCACCAAAAATAGGGGTAATATAGAGCAACATAGCATAAGTACCATAAAGAGCTGTGGCACTTTCTATAGACCAGCCATGGCCAGGATTAGATCCTATAACAGCTGCAGTTAAAAATTGTATTAATAAAACACGCATTCCGTAAAAAGAGAAGCGTTCCCACATTTCCGTAAAGAAAAGGACAAATAAGCCTGAGGGATGACCAAGAACATTCGAGTCGAAAAAGTTCTGTTTTTTAGCAACATTCATTTTATTCGTTCTATTTTATTTTGAATGCTCGAAAATAGGAAGATTTTTTGTAAAAAAAATAACTCATATGAAAAACATGTGAGTTATTTGTCGAATATTAATAAATTCTGTTTATTTTTTAGTTGTTAATTGCCTATTTTTTTCGGCTGGTTTAATGACTAAGCGATCGTAGATAGTTAAAGATATTACCGAGAATAATCCTATCCCAAAAATAACCATCCAAATTTTATTGGGTTGATATGTCGTCCACAACATTTCGACTACTTGCCAATGATCCATACCTAGTTTTTGTTCTGCCAGGGTAAAATAATCGTTTTTAGAGAAAGGCAATTGTAAGTGACTTACATCGATACCTTTTTGCAAACCAAATTCGTTAACTTTTTGTCCGATAGAAATCCAATCCAAATTATTTTCCTTGATTCCGAAAGTATTTTCGAAGTCAGTAATAGACATATTGAGCGCTTTTGCTCCCGACTCTATATATTCTTCTTTACTCACGACATTGGGCATATCGATGTTGCGTTGTTTCATTTCTCGCTGTAGAAGAGAAAGTTTATCCGACCAAGCTTGGTAAAGATCTCCTGAGATAAATTTGGTAACAAAGTAGCTGGCTGCCACTGGGAGGAAATAGGTTCCTTGGTAAAGTCCTTCTTTTCCTTTTGGTGTAATCAAGGCAATGAAAGACGATAGCGTTGGGCTCGACATCATTTCACCGATTGCAAAAATCATTGTTCCTATAATTGTAAACCAAACATTGTGCGTGTAAAATGTTAGTCCAACACCAATAGAGGCTATAATTGCTCCACGAATCATAGCTTGTAAATGACTCATTTTGATAACCAAGAAAGAGATGCTTACTTGCAGCATGATAATCATAAACGAATCTATATTGGTAAACCATTCGGGTTTAACTTGTCCGTTCTCGGTAAAAGTGTTGGCTATACTAGGTAAATTGGCATTGATCCAATGGCTAATTACACTCGAATTTACCCAATCCTCGATAAAATTTGGCAATGTATTGAAGAGTTGATTGAACATTGTCCAGAAACCAATCATCAAGACTAAAAGAATGCTTAGTTTTTTATCTTTTAGGGCTAAGAAAATGTTCAAGACAGAATCTTTCAAAGCTTTCCCAATCGATTCTTTGGGTCTTTCAACTTTTGGTTCTTTATAAAAAAACAAAACTACTAAAAGATTGATTCCTATTACAATAGCTGCCTGTATAAAGATTAGCTTCCAGCCATAAGTTGTTCTTAGGTAGGATGACATAGACGGCCCAATAAAGCCCCCAATATTTACCATCATATAAAAAATCCCGAACCCCATAGTCCCGGTGACTTCGTTGGTGTTTCTAGCCACAATGGCCGAAGCTACAGGTTTGAAGAAAGCTGCTCCAACTGCTACCAATAAGAAAACCATATACACACTCCAGTATGAAGTAACTTCGCCAAGTAAATAATATCCGATAATCAAGATGATGTATGCAATAATTAGCGAGAGTTTGTAGCCAATTCTATCGGCAATAACTCCAAAAAACAGTGGAAGAAAGTAGAGAATTCCTACAATATTTCCCATGATGCTACCTTTTTGGATGTGATTAAATCCTAAAGCTCCATCGTCTGTTGATCCTACCAAGTATAAACCAAAAAGGGTGTAGATTCCGTACCAAGCCCAACGCTCCATAAGTTCCATGAAGCTTGCTGTCCAGAAGTTTTTATTGAAAGATCCTAAGGTTCCCCAAATAGTTTTTTTTTCTTCCATATTGTTTTGATGTTAATGTTGCCAAATTAAGTGATATTTTTCCGATTATACAGAAAAGCCTCTACTAGGGAGGCTTTTATGAGAAGTGTTTTGATTAGTTAATCCCGTGCATCATGCGTTTTAGCATTGGGTTGAGTAATACCAATATCAAGGCGGTAATAGCTGGTACGATAGCAAAAATCATAAAGAAAAATGACATCGAATACTCAGCCGTAATTTTATCAATTGTCGATCCTAATAGTCCTGCGATGAAATTAGCGATAGCCGAAGCTCCGAACCAACATCCGAACAATAGACCAAGTAGTTTTTTGGGCGATAGTTTCGATACATACGATAATCCTACAGGTGATAAACACAATTCTCCAGAGGTGTGGAAGAAGTAGGCAACGATTAACCAAAGCATACTAACAGAAGCTGTTTTAGCTCCTTGCGGAATAGACATCGATCCGTAGGCTAAAATCGCAAAACCAAGTCCTACCAGTAGAAGTCCCAAGGCAAATTTTATTGGGCCAGAAGGATTCCAAACCTTTTCCCAGAACTTTCCAAAGCTTGATGCCAAGGTGATAATAAATAAAGAGTTTAGGATTTGGAACCACGATGCAGCAACTTCGGTTTGTTCAGCACCGAACTCTTTCCAGATTTTCCATAAACCTAGTGCCCAAATTATGGCGAAAGAAATACCTGTAAATATAATGGTTAGTGGGTATTCTTTGTAAATTTTCTTAGCTAATGCACTCAATACAACGGTTACTATAGCAATCGGTAAGATGGTGAGAATTGCATCGACCCATTTGAAGGTGGTTGCAGCATGTCCATCGAGTACGCGTTGTGTGTAATCTTTGGCGAAGATAGACATAGAACCTCCGGCTTGCTCAAATGCAAGGAAGAAAACGATACTTGCCAACATGAGTACTACGATTACAATTAATCGATCACGTACAACATTTGCTGGTGTAGGGATTTCTACTTCTTCTTCATGATTAGCTACTTTTTGTTCCTGGAATTTTTTTACTTCGGCAGGTGATTCGCCGGTGATTCCGAATATTTTTTGGCCAAAGTAGAATTGCATCATACCAAAAAACATAAAAACACCTGCTAAACCAAATCCGTAATGCCATCCAACTTTTTCACCGATATACCCACAAAGCATCATTCCGATGAAAGCTCCGGCGTTGATTCCCATGTAGAATATAGTGTAACCGGCATCTTTTTTCGGGCTATTGTCTGGGTATAAGTTCCCGACCATAGATGAAATATTTGGCTTGAATAGCCCGTTACCTAAAATCATCAATGCTAAACCGATATAGAAAAAGGTGTTGGCTACGCCTTCGAGGGCCATCGAAGCATGCCCTAGGGTCATAATCAGTGCACCAAGTAAGATAGCTTTTTTAGCACCGGTTAATCGGTCTGCAATCATACCACCAATCAATGGGGTAAGATAAACAAGACCTGTGTACCAGCCGTAGAGATGCATTGCGTCTTCACGCGTCCACTCCCATCCACCTTCTGCAATAGTGCTAATGAGAAAAAGGGTGAGTAAAGCCCGCATCCCGTAATAACTAAATCGCTCCCACATTTCGGTGAAGAACAATACAAATAAACCTGCTGGGTGACCATTGACCATTTTTTCGTCCATTCCCAATTTGTGTAGATGGCTAATTAAATTCTTATCCTCATTCATTATATTAAATTTATATTATTGATTTTTATTTTTTGTTTCGAAAACTATTGTGGATTAATGGGTTAAAGCTTTTTTCTGGGTGAGAATTAGTTTTTATGCAATGAGCTTATAAGTTTTCGAGGATATAGTTGGTCATCATATCGTATAGTTGTATACGCGTTTTTCCACCATAAATTCCGTGGTTTTTATCGGTATAAATATGCATACTAAACTGTTTGTTGGCTTGAGTCAATGCTTCTGCTAGTTCGTATGTATTTTGTACATGAACATTGTCGTCGGCCGTTCCATGCACCAAAAGCAAGTTTCCTTTCAAGAATTTATCCACATGATTTATTGGCGAGTTATCATCATAACCACTGGTGTTTTCTTGTGGAGTTCTCATAAATCGTTCTGTATACACTGTGTCGTAAAATCGCCAATTGGTTACCGGAGCAACTGCAATAGCCATCCTGAAGGTGTCGTTACCCTTGAACAATACATTCGATGCCATAAAACCACCATAACTCCAACCCCAAATTCCGATACGCGAAGCGTCTATATAGGGTAATTTTGCCAAAGCTTGTGCGGCTGCAATCTGGTCTTCTACCTCGTATTTCCCTAGTTGTAAATAGGTTTGTTTTTTAAACTTCGCACCTCTGAAACCAGTACCACGCCCATCTACAGCTACAACCAAATAACTTTTCTGTGCCAAAAGCATGTGCCATTGATCATTTGCGTTGTGCCATGTATTTGCGATTGTCTGAGAGCCTGGTCCACTGTATTGATACATTAGTACAGGGTATTTTTTGGTAGGATCGAAATCTTTTGGTTTTATGATATATGCATTGAGATCTTGTCCATTAGCCGCTGTCAAAGTAAAAAGTTCTTTGCTACCGGCATTGTCTGTTGCATATACATTTTTTATAGATGAGTTGTCGATTATCGTTCCTAAATTTTTTCCACTCTTAGTCTCGATAAGACTGATGATTTTTGGTTGATTAACCGATGAAAATGTTTGAATGAAATAACGATAGTCTGCACTGAAACGAGCCGAGTTTGTCCCAACCTCTTTCGAAAGCATTTTGAGATTTTTACCGTTCATCTCAATCGAATAAATTTGTCTTTCGGTAGAAGTTCTTTTTCCGTTAAATGCATTTGCCTGAAAATACAAAGTTTTGCTTTTTTCATCAAAACCATAAAAATCTGTCACTTCCCAATCTCCTTTGGTAATTTGATTGATGAGTTTTCCTTTGGCATTATACCAATAATAATGACGATTTCCGTCGCGCTCAGAAGCCCAAATAAAAGAATTGTCGGGCAAAAATTCTAAGTCGAGCTGATCGGTTTCTATCCATGCATTATCGGTTTCGGTAAATAATTTTTGGATTTTATTGTCTTTTAGCGAATACAGCGAAATATCGACTTTGTTCTGATGACGATTACTGCTCACCACCGAAAGTACATCCTTTTGAGGAGTAAATTTTATTTTTGGGAGATAATAATTTTCTACCGAAGAAAGATCAACAGTCGTTATTTTTTTATCGGCTAAATGATACACATGCAAACTCGCTAATGAATTATCTTCTCCTGCTTTTGGGTATTTGAATCGCATTTCTTTCGGATACAAATTGTTGTAATAAATCGGTAAGGAAACTTCTTTCACTTTTTGCTCATCCAAACGAACAAAAGCCAAAGCAGAAGCGTCACTATTCCAATCGAAATTGCGAACAAAGCCAAATTCTTCTTCCCAAACCCAATCATTTATCCCGTTGATAATTTTATTTTTTTCTCCGTCTTGTGTAACTTGAGTCGTTTGTAAATTATCTAGATTCTGGTAGTATAAATTATTTTCGTACACAAAAGCAATCTTGCTGTTGTCGGGCGATAAAAGTGGCTCTTGAATGGGTTTACCACCAAAAACTTTTACTTTTTTCTTGTTTTGTTTATCATACACCTCGAACGTAGCAGTAAACGATCTTCGGTAAATTGGCTTCGTATTGCTTTGTAAAAGAATGTATCTTTCGTCCTTAGAATAAGTGTAGTTATCGTATTTTCCCGTAATTTCATAGCTCGCAGTAGAGTTGTTTGCCACTTTTGTGTAAGCATTTTTTAGGATTCCTTGCGACGTTAACGTGGTGTAATCTTCACCGTTTTGCATGGGTAAAATGTTGTATAATCCTTTCTCAGAGTATCGACCAGTGTAGATTTTGTCTACAGTAATTGTTTGTCCGTAAGCATATAAGCCGGCAGAAATGAAACAAAATATGGTCAGAATATTTTTCATCATTTGTCTTAGAAAATTCTTTAGAAACTATCAAATATATAAAAATATCATGGATATCATAGTTTAATGTTCTAATTTTAGCATTGGATTTGAATAGAATAATAAGTCTTTATAGTTTTGATCTAATTGAAAGAGACTTCTTATTTTTGCATAAAAAAAACACCTTTATGAACAAACAACCGATCGAAGGCTTCTCGAAGCTTTCTAAAGAAGGAAAGATAGAATGGTTGGTAAACGAATTTCTACAAGGAGAAAAGAAAGCCATCGAAACTCTTAAGCAATACTGGAATACAGACGAAGCTTTGCAACAATTGCACGACGAGTTTTCGGAAAATACTGTTTCTAATTTTTATATGCCTTTCGGTCTTGCTCCTAATTTTCTTGTCAATAATCGACTGTATACAATTCCTATGGCGATTGAAGAGTCTTCTGTCGTTGCTGCTGCCTCAAAAGCGGCTAAGTTTTGGTTGAATCGTGGCGGATTCAAAACAGAGGTTTTATCGACCACTAAATTAGGACATGTACATTTTATGTTCACAGGAAATAAAGAAAAATTAACGTCCTTTTTCGAAAAACATTTGCGAGAAAAACTAATCGAAGAAACCAACGAGATTACCCACAATATGCGCGCTCGTGGAGGGGGAATTATGTCGATAGAACTTGTTGATAAAACAGATGAGTTAGAAGATTATTTCCAACTCAAAGCATCATTCGAAACGGTAGATTCGATGGGCGCTAACTTCATCAATTCGTGTTTAGAACAATTTGCTAAAACCATGGAAAACGAAATGGCTATGGCAACCGAATTTACTGCCGAAGAAAAAGATTCTCTACAAGTTGTGATGTGTATTTTATCGAATTATACACCCGATTGTATCGTACGTGCAGAGGTTTCTTGTGCGGTAGAAGAACTAAAAGACGGAAACGTTTTGGCCGAAGAGTTTGTTGAGAAATTTACCCGAGCAGTTCGCATTGCAGAAATAGAACCTTACCGTGCAACAACGCATAATAAAGGAATAATGAATGGTTGTGATGCAGTAGTGATTGCAACCGGAAACGATTTCCGAGCGGTGGAAGCTTGTGCGCATACATACGCTGCGAAAGATGGTAAATATTCGTCGTTGACGCATTGCGAAGTGAAAGATGGAATTTTTAGGTTTTGGATCGATTTGCCTATAGCTGTTGGCACAATTGGTGGATTAACTTCTTTGCATCCGTTGGTGAAATTAGCGTTGGATATTTTAGGTAAACCAAATGCCAAAGAATTGATGGGCTTTATTGCTGTTGCAGGTTTGGCTCAGAATTTTGGTGCACTACGCTCGTTGGTCACAACAGGAATCCAAAAAGGACACATGAAAATGCATTTGATGAATATCTTGAATCAATTAGAGGCAACTGAAGAAGAGAAGCATTATTTTGTGAATTATTTCAAAGATAAGACAGTTTCTCACCATGCGGTGATCAATGAGTTTTGTAGATTGAGAGGAGTAAATCATCCTAATGAAATAAAAAAAGCGAACTAATCATTCTAGTAAAATTAAATAATTATAAAAGAGCATAACTGTTGGAAATTCTCCAGATGATAGGAGGGGATGAACCGATTGAGATTATTGCATGAATTTAGAAGAATACTACCAGAAAGCACGTCAGAAGCAGGCAGAACACAAAGCTTTTTTAGCAAAGCTAAAAAAGAAGCCACCCAAGAATTTGGATCAGCAGATGCAAAATATACATGATGAAGTTTTCGATCGGATAGATTGTTTGTCTTGTGCAAATTGTTGCAAAACGACCGGACCGCTTTTTACCCAAAAAGATATCGAACGTTTGGCAAAAGTTTTTCGAATGAAACCAAGTCTGTTCATCGAGAAATATCTTAGAATAGATGAGGATAATGATTATGTGTTACAACAATTGCCTTGTCCGTTTTTAGATTCAGAAAACTATTGTTTGGTGTACGAAGATCGACCGAAAGCGTGTAAAGAATATCCGCATACAGACCGTAAGAAGTTTCATCAAATCAATCATTTAACCCTCAAAAACAATTTGATTTGTCCAGCAACTTACGAAGTTGTTGAACAAATGATGAAAGAGATGAAGGTTTAAAAAAAATAATCAAAAAAATAACATTTTAGATGAATATACTCGTTTTTGTATTCTTGCTTCTCCCAGTGCTATACCAGCTTTTTATGGGATTTCGAGCCAAAGAAAGGAAACAATTAAATTCGATTGGCCTACAAAGTGCTGTGATGCAAATTATAGGAACTGTGGTGGGGTGGATATTGTTCAATCAGATTGGTTCAGATTTCAAAACAATTGTCATTTACACTGGTTTTACATTCTTACTATGCATTGGGTCTGTGTTAATGGTTCAACATATATTGTTGATTATTAGAAA
This sequence comes from Weeksella virosa DSM 16922, assembly GCF_000189415.1. Taxonomy (GTDB): domain Bacteria; phylum Bacteroidota; class Bacteroidia; order Flavobacteriales; family Weeksellaceae; genus Weeksella; species Weeksella virosa. The sequence continues at coordinate 817,278 of NC_015144.1, read as the reverse complement.
TCAAAAAAAATAATAAAAAGCAAAAAAGTTCTTCAGAGATGAAGAACTTTTTTGATTAAAAACGAATTTTTCTAAAAACCGAAATTCAAACCAAATTGAAGCATTCTACGGTCATCGAAAGTATTATCTTTGAAATATGAACTGAAATCTTGACGAGCAAAAATATTAACCGAATTCAATGCAAGTGTTACTTGAGCTCCGTAAACAAAAGGATTTAGGTTGTAATTGGTGTCTTTATCTCGTTGTTTTATCAGATCGCTTTTCACGATATTATTGTTGGATATTTTCGCACCGCCGTAGAGATTAAATCCTACTGCAAGCCCTTTATTGATGTTTCGATATTGAAAATCATCACCAATCGCTTTCAATTTGCTAGTCATGTGGTATTTTACGCCAATAGGTACCATAAGGTAAGTGGCGCGTAATTTACTTTTGCTCAGCGATTCGGTCGAAGCTATTAAATCTACGTTTCCGTCCGCTTCTCTTGTTAGGTAGCGATTATCATCAAAACGGATTGTTCGCCAAGACATGACCAAACCTGTCAATAGTTCGAAAGGAGACGTTCGGTTGAATTGTCGATGATACACCAAGCCAGCTTCTAAGTTGCTCGAGAAGCCAAGATGTTGGTTGAGTTTTTCGTTGTCATTGTTGGCAAAACTCATAATTCCCCAAGACATATAACCGTTGAGTTCGTTTACCGAACGATATTTCTTTTTCAGATTAGAAATTGTTTTTTCGCTCAAAGGTTCTGTTTTTCCCATGATCGCATAATTCACTTGCTTTTTTATCACATCGTCCAAGTCAAATCCTAAAGAAGTAATTTTGGTATTGATTTGTTCTGCATAACGTTCGGCAATCGCCTTTTTTTCTTCGTCTGCTTGTGTTTCCGTGATTTTCTTTTCCGATAATTGCAGATTTACTTTTGCAATTTCTTCATCCATTTTTACTTTCTCTTTATTCACAATATCTTTGATTTGTGTAGAAAATACTTCGATTTCTTCTTTCACTTTCGGACTCACTTTTTCATCGTACACCTTTTCATTGTTCAGGTCAATCGAAATTCTTTGCGCATTTATTTGCATACCAAAAAGACACAGCATGCTTAGTACAATAAATTTTTTTATCATATTCTCGGGTTTATTTTTTTATTTATTAGTAATTTTTCTTTTATCGATTGAAGTTGTAAATCATGAATGCATTCCCGCTTTGTGTTGTGCTTTTTTCGATGTTTTGTTTATTTTCTATCGAATACAAAAGCATTTCTGGATCAACATAATTTTTCTTTTTTTCTTTCTGAGGATTCTCGCTAGACGATTGCTCACTCGACGAATGCACCAAAAGTTTTTCTTGTTCTTTTCCGACTTCTATTTTGATGTTCGACGAATCTTTGCTTTGTTCATGTGACTCGGTGGTAGTCGAAAGCAATACTTCCTCTTCTGGTTTTTGTTTTAGATTCGGATGTGAGTTTTCTTTCGGCTCGCTTTTTTCAGTCGAACTGACAAAGTTTTCGGTAGGATGAAAAACTTGTTTTTCTGTAGGTTTTGTTTCGCTATTGTTGATGATTTCGTTTGTTTTCTTCTCTTGGGTAAGTTCCATCGGCTGGATTTCGGTTTGCTTATTCATCCAAAATAATCCAATCATCACTCCAAAAACAATTACCGCTGCTGCGCTCATCCAAACCATAGAGAAATTTTGGGTCGTTTTGGTAGAGTATTCCATTCTCGCTTCCAGTCGATTCCAAGCAGTTTTGCTGGGCTCAATGGTGCTTTCTTCTAGTTGCTTCTTTATATATAGGTCTAATTTATCCTTTTTCATGACGAATGTAGTTGAGGTGTGTGACGATTTCTTTTAGTTTAACTTTCGCGCGATGTAGTTGGGTTTTGCTCGTGTTTACCGTGATGTTGAGTTGGTCTGTAATTTCTTGATGAGAATAATCCTCGAGCACATACAGATTAAAAACCAATCGATACGGATAATCCAGTTATGCCAAAAGTTGATGAACATCAAACTCGAAAATATCTTCATCATCTATGGTTTCACTGATCGGAGGCAAAAAACTTTCGTCCAAAAAAAACAACGTCTGATTGCTTCTTATAAAGGACAAACATTCGTTGACGATTATTTTCCTTATCCAACCTTCAAAACTTCCTTTCTCCTGAAACTGCTCGATTCTATTGAATACTTTGCAAAATCCATTCAACAAACAATCTTCTGCATAATGAAAATCACTGATGTACGCCTTGCAAATACTTAGCATTTTGGGCGAATACAAATCAAAAACCTCTTTCTGTGCTTTTGCACATCCGGTTTTCAGGCTTGCAACTTGTTTTGCTTCTTTATTATTATGTCGCTTCAGTAAATTCACGCTTTGTTGTTCTAATTATAAGATGCAAGAGGTAACTAAAGGTTACAAAGAAATTGTAAAAACTTTTCGAGATAGGATGAAATAGGGTTTAGTTAGAAATATTTCAGGATGTAAGTATTTGATATTTAGGTAATATGAACAAAACTTTAAAAAAAGGTTATTTTTTATTTGTTTAATTCATTTTAGAGTTCATATATTTGCACTCCCAATACACGAGAAGAGTAGTTGTGTAAGGGTTTTTTGAAATTGCGGATATAGGGATTAAGTCGAAGGAGTTAAGGCTTCTGAAAAAATCAAAAAAAAGTTTCAAAAACTTTTGTTAGATTAAATTTAATTCTTATCTTTGCACTCGCTTACGAAAAATAAGGTATTTTTTTTGTGATGCGTAACAACTGAGGAGTTTATTTGACACAATATAACAAGAAGAAAAAATAAAGCCAAGCAAACGTCAATTAGAGTTGGAGTAGCTTTTCAGTATCGTATAAAGAAATTTATATTACAATGGAGAGTTTGATCCTGGCTCAGGATGAACGCTAGCGGGAGGCCTAACACATGCAAGCCGAGCGGTAGATTATCTTCGGATAATTGAGAGCGGCGTACGGGTGAGTATCGCGTATGTAACTTGCCTTATAGAATGGGATAGCCCGGAGAAATTCGGATTAATACCGTATATAAAGCTAGGTGGCATCATTTAGTTTTGAAAGATTTATCGCTATAAGATAGACATGCGTAAGATTAGATAGTTGGTGAGGTAACGGCTCACCAAGTCGATGATCTTTAGGGGTCCTGAGAGGGAGATCCCCCACACTGGGACTGAGACACGGCCCAGACTCCTACGGGAGGCAGCAGTGAGGAATATTGGACAATGGGTTAGCGCCTGATCCAGCCATCCCGCGTGCAGGATGACGGCCTTATGGGTTGTAAACTGCTTTTATATGTGAATAAACCTATCCACGAGTTGGATAGTTGAAGGTAGCATATGAATAAGCACCGGCTAACTCCGTGCCAGCAGCCGCGGTAATACGGAGGGTGCGAGCGTTATCCGGATTTATTGGGTTTAAAGGGTCCGTAGGCGGATCAATAAGTCAGTGGTGAAATCCTATCGCTTAACGATAGAACTGCCATTGATACTGTTGATCTAGAATTAGTTTGAAGTAGCTAGAATGTGTAGTGTAGCGGTGAAATGCATAGATATTACGCAGAATACCAATTGCGAAGGCAGGTTACTAAGTCTATATTGACGCTGATGGACGAAAGCGTGGGGAGCGAACAGGATTAGATACCCTGGTAGTCCACGCCGTAAACGATGGATACTTGCTGTTGGGTTTTCGGGCTCAGTGGTTAAGCGAAAGTAATAAGTATCCCACCTGGGGAGTACGATCGCAAGATTGAAACTCAAAGGAATTGACGGGGGCCCGCACAAGCGGTGGAGCATGTGGTTTAATTCGATGATACGCGAGGAACCTTACCAAGGCTTAAATGCATAATGACAGATTTAGAAATAGATTTTTCTTCGGACAGAATGCAAGGTGCTGCATGGCTGTCGTCAGCTCGTGCCGTGAGGTGTTAGGTTAAGTCCTGCAACGAGCGCAACCCTTATCATTAGTTGCCAGCGTTTAAAGACGGGGACTCTAATGAGACTGCCGGCGTAAGCCGCGAGGAAGGTGGGGACGACGTCAAGTCATCACGGCCCTTACGTCTTGGGCTACACACGTGCTACAATGGCCGGTACAGAGGGCAGCTACCAGGTGACTGGATGCGAATCTCTAAAGCCGGTCTCAGTTCGGATTGGAGTCTGCAACTCGACTCTATGAAGCTGGAATCGCTAGTAATCGCATATCAGCCATGATGCGGTGAATACGTTCCCGGGCCTTGTACACACCGCCCGTCAAGCCATGGAAGCTGGGGGTACCTGAAGTTGGTGACCGTAACAGGAGCTACCTAGGGTAAAACTGGTAACTAGGGCTAAGTCGTAACAAGGTAGCCGTACCGGAAGGTGCGGCTGGAACATCTCATATTTAGAGTATATACGATGTGTTAGTTACGTAACAACCTATTTGTTGCTTGGTTTTTTTCTTTATTGGTATATTTTATATTTATGTTGGATGTATATATAAAACAAGACCGCTCTTTTTAGAGTTTAGAAAGAGTCTCATAGCTCAGCTGGTTAGAGCGCTACACTGATAATGTAGAGGTCGGCAGTTCGAGTCTGCCTGAGACTACGAGGTTAACACTTAAAAAGAGGGGAATTAGCTCAGCTGGCTAGAGCGCCTGCCTTGCACGCAGGAGGTCATCGGTTCGACTCCGATATTCTCCACAATAGATCTTGTAATTTACTATCAAGATATAGAAGAAGTTCATTGACATACTGGAATAATTACTATAATTAATTATTATTTAATTGATTTAAATATAGTAAGCATATAGAAGACGATAAAACGATAAATCGAAAAAAATAATTAACGAGTAAGATTAACAAGCACGACAATTAGTTGTGTACTACAGGTTTTTTATAATCAATTTATTATGAATTATTCATTAATATTTAAAATTTTTATAGAAGGCCACTTGAGAAAAAAAGTTACAAAGGGCGTACGGCGGATGCCTAGGCTCTCAGAGGCGATGAAGGACGTGATAAGCTGCGATAAGCTGCGGGTATTGGCACATACGATTCGATCCGCAGATTTCCGAATGGGGCAACCCGTCAGGTTGAAGGCCTGACACCTATTAAATAGGGGCGAACGTGGGGAACTGAAACATCTAAGTACCCATAGGAAAAGAAATCAATTGAGATTCCGTCAGTAGTGGCGAGCGAACGCGGATTAGCCCATAAGATTATATAAGTTTAACAGAATAACCTGGAAAGGTTAACCGTAGAAGGTGATAGTCCTGTACGTGAAAGGCTTATATGATTGATATCGAGTAAGGCGGGACACGTGCAATCCTGTTTGAATATGGGGGGACCATCCTCCAAGGCTAAATACTCCTGAGAGACCGATAGTGAACTAGTACTGTGAAGGAAAGGTGAAAAGTATATCGAGAAGATAGTTGAAATAGAACCTGAAACCGTACGCCTACAAGCGGTCGGAGCCTATTTATGGTGACGGCGTGCCTTTTGCATAATGAGCCTACGAGTTAATGTTTCTGGCAAGGTTAAGCACTTCAGGTGCGCAGCCGTAGCGAAAGCGAGTCTTAATAGGGCGTATAGTCAGAGGTATTAGACGCGAAACCTTGTGATCTACCCATGGGCAGGTTGAAGCTTTGGTAACACAAAGTGGAGGACCGAACCCGTTGATGTTGAAAAATCTTGGGATGACCTGTGGGTAGGGGTGAAAGGCCAATCAAACTGGGAAATAGCTCGTACTCCCCGAAATGCATTTAGGTGCAGCGTTTAGTTAAGTATATTAGAGGTAGAGCTACTGATTGGATGCGGGGGCTTCACCGCCTACCAATTCCTGATAAACTCCGAATGCTAATATATGTTTCTAAGCAGTGAGGGCATGGGTGCTAAGGTCCATGTCCGAGAGGGAAAGAACCCAGACCATCAGCTAAGGTCCCCAAATGTATGCTAAGTTGATAAAACGCGGTTGGATTGCCCAGACAGCTAGGATGTTAGCTTGGAAGCAGCTATTCATTTAACGAGTGCGTAACAGCTCACTAGTCGAGCGATCCGGCATGGATAATAATCGGGCATAAGCATACTACCGAAGCTATGGATTACATATTATTATGTAGTGGTAGGGGAGCATTCTATCGGCGCTGAAGCAATTTTGTAAAGATTTGTGGAGCTTATAGAAAAGAAAATGTAGGCATGAGTAACGATAAAATCAGTGAGAAACTGATTCGCCGTAAGATCAAGGATTCCTAAGCTATGCTAATCAGCTTAGGGTTAGTCGGGTCCTAACATGTACCCATAAGGGGAAGTGGATGGCAAACGGGTTAATATTCCCGTACCTGCTCTCAATAAAAGTGACGGATGAATGTATTAGGTGCGTACTGACGGAATAGTACGTTGAACCTACGTAAAGTAGGGATAGTACACAAAGGCTTCGGCTGGCGTGATAATCCTAAGAATTTTGTTCCAAGAAATAGCGAGAGAAGCAGCCCGTACCGTAAACCGACACAGGTGATCGAGGAGAGTATCCTCAGGCGCTCGAGTGAGTCGTGGTTAAGGAACTAGGCAAAATCGACCTGTAACTTCGGGAGAAAGGTCGCTCCGCTCCGGCGGAGCCTCAGTAAAAAGGCCCAGGCGACTGTTTATCAAAAACACAGAGCTTTGCAAAATCGAAAGATGACGTATAAGGCTTGACACCTGCCCGGTGCTGGAAGGTTAAGGAAGGTTGTTAGGGTAACCGAAGCAATTGACTGAAGCCCCAGTAAACGGCGGCCGTAACTATAACGGTCCTAAGGTAGCGAAATTCCTTGTCGGGTAAGTTCCGACCTGCACGAATGGTGTAACGATCTGGGCACTGTCTCAACCACGAGCTCGGTGAAATTGTAGTATCGGTGAAGATGCCGGTTAATCGCAACGGGACGAAAAGACCCTGTGAACCTTTACTATAGCTTCGTATTGACTTTGGGTAAATAATGTGTAGGATAGGTGGGAGACTATGAATTAGCATCGCCAGGTGTTAAGGAGTCGTTGTTGAAATACCACCCTTTATTTATCTGAAGCCTAACTCCTTTTAGGAGGACATTGCGTGGTGGGTAGTTTGACTGGGGTGGTCGCCTCCAAAAGCGTAACGGAGGCTTTCAAAGGTACCCTCAGCACGCTTGGTAACCGTGCGTAGAGTGTAATGGCATAAGGGTGCTTGACTGTGAGACCAACAAGTCGATCAGGTGCGAAAGCAGGACATAGTGATCCGGTGGTTCCGTATGGAAGGGCCATCGCTCAAAGGATAAAAGGTACTCCGGGGATAACAGGCTAGTCTCCCCCAAGAGCTCACATCGACGGGGAGGTTCGGCACCTCGATGTCGGCTCGTCACATCCTGGGGCTGGAGAAGGTCCCAAGGGTTGGGCTGTTCGCCCATTAAAGTGGCACGCGAGCTGGGTTCAGAACGTCGTGAGACAGTTCGGTCTCTATCTGTTGTGATCGTTAGAAGTTTGAGCGGACTTGACTCTAGTACGAGAGGACCGTGTTGAACAAACCTCTGGTGTATCAGTTGTACCGCCCGGTGCACTGCTGAGTAGCTACGTTTGGATGAGATAAGCACTGAAAGCATATAAGTGCGAAACTCGCCGCAAGATAAGACTTCTTTAAAGGGTCGTGGAAGACTACCACGTTGATAGGCTACAGATGTAAAGGCAGCGATGTCAAAGTCGAGTAGTACTAATTACCCATAGACTTTTTGTTAAGTTATACACAACTAATTGGTTGTCTTTGTTAATCTTAAGCGTTAATACACAATATTTTTTATTGATTATCTCTATTGTTTAAAAATTTTCAGTATATCAAACAATATTTGGGTGATTATAGCTGCAGGGCTCACCTCTTCCCATTCCGAACAGAGAAGTTAAGCCTGCATGCGCCGATGGTACTGCTAATGCGGGAGAGTAGGTCGTCGCCAGTTTTTATTACAGAATCCTTATCCTTTTATTGGGTAAGGATTTTTTTGTTTTTAACTTAACTTATTACTTATTGTGTAATATCCCCTACCTCCATCAATGAATGTATTATTCGATGAATCAATGCATCAGCTTGTAGGTTTTAACTTAAGAACTATCTTTTCTACTTCATCCTACCGTGAATTAGTTTATTTATTTCGTATAATAAGCATAACAATATTTAATGCTGTGAATATTGATAAGGCGAATCCTATCCATGCTAATAAAGGAATTCCTCCTATCATGGGCCAGATTTCTGTTGAAGAAAGATAAGATGATCCTAATCCAAAGGTTAATGTAAGGATAGCTAAAACGAGCTTATTTATACTGTTTTTGACTAAATGCTCAATTTTTGGGAGGTCTTGAATATGAAAATTAAGACCAAATTGATTGTTAAGTATTTTATTGATTAGTTTTGATAAATCTTCGGGTATATCTTCTATTAAATCTTTTGAATTTTTGATTTTCTCAATCGTCTTTTGAGTAATATTTTTAGGGTGTAGCTTTTCTTTTGCTATTTTTTTAGCATAGGGTTGGATGGCTTTTTGTAGATTTAAATTGGCATCTAGTTGTCGACCTACTCCTTCTATAAGTGCGATTCCGCGCAAAAGTATATAGATGAATTCTGGCAAAAGTATGTGATTTGTATTCAGTATTTGGTTTATTTTTCTGATAATTACTTGTATGTCGATAGTATCTATGGTATTGTATTCTATATAATCGATAATATCGATAATTTCTCGTGCCAATTGGTTTTCATCTTCGATATAATGCGAAATTGCTAATTTTTTCAGGTTTCGAATTATTTTATGTGCATTTTTAAATCCAAAATTAATGACAATCTCTTCTAATCGTTGCTTATCGAGATTTGTTATATATCCCATCGATCCGAAATCGATAAAAGCTATCTTACCGTTTTCGAGTAAAAAAATATTACCAGGATGAGGGTCTGCATGAAAAAATCCATCTTCTAAAATTTGTTTCACATAGATATCAAGTCCTTTTAGTACAATTTTTTTAGGATCATATCCCATGGCCTCTATTTTATCTTTCTCATTGATTTTGCGACCACTAATAAATTCCATACACAATATATTATTATTGCTAATTTGTGGGTAAACTAAAGGAACGTACACATCGGGTGAAACAATAAAATTATGTCTAAAACGCTCTATATTTTGGTATTCATTCGTAAGGGAAAGTTCTTTTCTTAAAGAATTTTCGAAGCTTTGTAAAATATGTTTGATGTTTTTTTTGCGTAGTTTTTCATAATTTTTTTCTAGATATTGGGTAATATCTCTAAGGATAGCTAAGTCGGCATCGATAATTTGCTCTATATTTTCTCTTTTTACTTTGAGGACAACTTCTTCACCAGAATGAAATTTTGCTCTGTACACCTGTGAGATAGAAGCTGCAGCAATTGGTTTTTTATCAATCGATTGAAAATATTTAGAAGCGGGGAAAGAAAATTCTTCTTCAATTTTTTTTTCAATATCCATCTCTTCTGGTTGTACATTATCTTGTAATTTTTGCAATTCTGCAATCATTTCTGGTGATGCTAAATCTTTTCGATTGCTGATTAATTGACCGAGTTTTATATAGGTAGGACCCAATTCTTCTAATGCTAATCGAAATCTTACATATATATTTTGTTCGAAAATTCTGCGCGCTTTAGGATTCCATCTCGTAAAAAAACTAGGTGTAAGTGTTTCTATGTTCGATCGAGCAATTAACTCTTCTAATCCATACTTCGAGATAACTTGTGCAACTTGAGAAAAACGTTTCAGTTTTTTTACACTATCCATATTCTGTATTGGTTATAAATTTTGATATATTCTTGCAAAAACTACTCCATCTTTTGCCATAAAACATACTAAAATCTTTCATTATCAAAATAATACATAAAATTTAAAAATAATGTTGTAAATTTGCATCCGCTTAGTGGCTAATCGAACCGAGTATATTTATATTAATTATTATTAACACCTCTCAATACTTAGTTGCCACGGTGGTTCGAGTCTAAAATGTTGAGATACAAATGAATATTTTATGTCGAAAGAGACAAAAAAAGAAGAAATTCAAGAGCAAGTTCTTGAAACTCCTAAAGTAGAAAATTTAGTAAACGCTAACGTACCTCAAGAAGAATTTGATTGGGATTCTTTTGAGTCTGGTTTAGGTGAAGCAGATCGTAAAGAGAAAGCCGAACTAGAAGCAATGTATGATGATACTTTAGAAGACCTATCAGAAACAGAAGTTTTTAAAGGTAAAGTTGTACGTTTAACAGATAAGGAAGCGATTGTGGATATCGATTTCAAATCTGAAGGAGTTATTTCTTTAAATGAATTCCGTTACAATCCCGACCTTAAAGTTGGCGATGAAGTGGAAGTAATGGTTGATCAGCGTGAAGACAAAAACGGACAATTAGTTCTATCTCACCGTAAGGCACGTACATTGAATGCTTGGGCTGCAGTGAACAATGCACATGATACACAAGAGATAGTTAACGGATATATCAAAGCTCGTACAAAAGGTGGTATGATTGTAGACGTATTCGGAATCGAAGCATTCTTGCCAGGATCGCAAATCGATGTGAAACCAATCCGTGACTATGATCAATATGTAGGGAAAACGATGGAGTTTAAAGTTGTAAAAATCAACCCAGAATTCAAAAACGTTGTTGTCTCTCACAAAGCACTTATCGAGGCTGATATCGAAGAGCAGAAAAAAGAAATTGTTGCTCAATTAGAGAAAGGTCAAGTATTAGAAGGAGAAGTGAAAAACATCACTTCGTATGGAGTATTTGTAGACTTGGGAGGTGTTGACGGTTTAATCCACATCACAGACCTTTCTTGGTCGCGAATCAATCATCCGTCAGAAATCTTAGAAGATGGACAAAAAATCAATGTTGTGATTTTAGATTTCGACGAAGACAAATCAAGAATCCAATTAGGTATCAAACAATTAGAGCCACACCCATGGGATGCTCTAGATCCGAACATGAAAGTTGGTGATCGTGTAAAAGGTAAAGTAGTTGTATTAGCTGATTACGGAGCATTTATAGAGGTTGCCCCAGGTGTAGAAGGTTTAATCCACGTATCGGAAATGTCGTGGTCTACACACTTACGCTCTGCACAAGATTTTGTAAAAGTAGGAGATGAAGTAGAAGCAGAAATCTTAACATTAGACCGTGATGAGCGCAAGATGTCTTTAGGTATCAAACAATTATCTACAGACCCTTGGACAGATATTACAGCCAAATATCCTGTAGGATCAGTACACAAAGGTAAAGTACGTAACTTCACAAACTTTGGAGTATTCGTAGAATTAGAAGAAGGTGTAGATGGATTAATTTATATCTCTGATCTTTCTTGGACGAAAAAAATCAAGCACCCATCAGAATTTACGAATGTAGACGATATTTTAGACGTAGTAGTTCTTGAGTTGGATGTAGAAGCACGTCGTTTATCTTTAGGTCACAAACAATTGACAGAAAACCCTTGGGATAAATACGAAGAGAAATATGCTGTAGGAACTGTTCATACAGGAAAAGCAGTTGATGTTTTTGATAAAGGTGCAACTGTACAATTTGACGATGTTGACGTAGAAGCTTTTGCTCCTGCTCGCACGCTAGAAAAAGAAGACGGGTCTCGTATCAAAAAAGGAGAAGAAGCTCAATTCAAAGTAATTGAATTCAACAAAGAATTCCGTCGTGTAGTAGTTTCTCATACCGCAATATTCCGCGAAGAAGAAGCGAAACAAGCTGAAAAAGTAGCGGAAAACAATAATAAAATCGAAACTTCTACATTAGGAGATATCGATGAGTTAGCTGCTCTTAAAAAGAAATTAGAAGAAGGAGGAAACTAAATCCTAAGCGAATAAGATAATTTCTTATATACAAATAAAACCCGCTCAGATTACTGTGCGGGTTTTGTTATTATGATAATAATCGATATTTTCTAAAATACCACTACTACTTTTGTAATCGATCATCGAAACCAGTTTATACAATTGGTTTTGCACATGTTCATCTGGTAGCAGAGTTTTTTCAATGTTAATTATACTAGTAAAACGAATTATAGCTTTTGTACTAAGTTCTCTTTAGACCAAAATATAATTAGAATGTAGGCTTGCTATATTTTTCTAATGAATATTGCATTGATACATTAATTATACTCTATAAAGAAAAAACCGTTCTATTTTTCAGAACGGCTTTTTTAGGTTTTCGGTAAGACTTTATTTTTTCAAGTAAGAAAATAAATCACGAAACTCGAGAGAGCCCTTCTTGTAGGTTACCAAGTTTTTATCCTTATCATACAGATAGAAAGAAGGGAAGGATTGTGGATTGAAATTGAAAATAAACTCATCATTCGAATCCAAAAGAAGCGTTACATTTTTAGCATTCTTAAAATTCTCACCATAAATATCAAAAAACTCTAGCACTTTATCTTTTGGGTAGGTAGAAACAAATATCAAATTGGTGTTCTTGAATTTTTCTGAATTATCATTCATATGTTGCACAGCTATTTGGCAGTGAATACATTCTGTGGTATAATAAATAAAAAGAGTTTGTCCTTTTTTAGGAAGATTTTTATCAGAAAAAATATTCTCTTTCAGAAGGTTGATGTATTCAAAGGTCGGCACTTTCTTAGGGATTTCGTTATTGGCTTGCCCAAAAACCATCATACAGCCCATAAGAAATACTAAAAGGAAACTAAGCTGTTTTGTTGTTTTCATATAAAAATATTTTTCGAAAGTTAAAAAATATCACGCAAATAAAAAAAGGGAAGCTTACATGAGGCTCCCCTTTTTTTGATTAAAAACTATTTATGGATGAGGGTTAAAATTTAAAAATAACTTGTCCAGCCATATTAAACGGATCTATTTGGTTGATATATCCTCCGCGGAAATATGAGTTGTATCCGATTTCGTCTGTAATGTTGTTGAAGAACAAACGGAAGTCAAAACGTTTCAGCGAGTAACCAACTTGTGCATTTAGCGTTGTGTATTCTGGCATGTTGAATGGTTTTGTGTTAGGATCTGTATCATGGATAAATGGTAATTTTGTAAACTCGTTGGTCGGACGAGAACCAACATAATAAACACCTGCAGAAAGTGATAAACCATCAATAAAGCTATTGGTATTTCTGAATTTGTATTGCAACCAAGCATTTGCCGTATTATAAGGAGCATTCATAGGACGTGATCCGTTTACATACGACGGAGAATTATTATATCGTACATCTAGATACGCATATCCCAAGATAACCTGTAGGTTTTGTAACGGACGTCCCGTAACTTCAACCTCTACACCTTTGCGTTTTAGATTTCCGGCCAAATCATACAAACCAGTTGGAGTGGTTCCTTCATAAACTTGATACGAAAGATTCTCATTATTCATATCGAAGTAGGTGACATTGGCACGTAAACGATCCTCGAACCAATCTGTTTTCACTCCAAACTCAAATTGTTTGGTTCTTGATATACCTACTGTTCCACCATTTTGTAAAGGATTCGAAGCACCTCTCAAACTAGATGTTGTCGTATAAGATCCAAATAAGCTGATGTTTTTGGTAGGAGAAATCATCAAGCCAAGCATAGGGTCGATTACATCATCTGAATTTTGACCTGAGTATGACCAGCGTAAAGCTCCGACCAATTTCACATAATCTGTTATCGCTAAATGATGTTGGGTCATGAAACCGTAGAAGAAATCTTTCTGTAATGGAGAAAAATTATTCAATTGCATTTTTCCCCAATCAAAATTGTTTGGCATTTGATTAGTAAAGTTGTCCAATACATTGATTTGATCAACATCAATCCTTGTTACGGGTTTATCTGCAGTACCAAAGTTTACTCTTCTATTATCTACACGTACTGTGGTGTAATCATAGCCTAATTGCCAATTCCATTTCACGATACCAAACTGGAAGTCTTTCCCCATCAAATCTACTTGGATGGTTGAGTTTCTATCGTCTTTGAAACTTCTCGACAATGCACGATTACGAATCGCATAATCCTTAGATCCTCTTGGTAATGATAATATAGCACCTTGCGAATCGCGTTCGTTTATTGAAGAGTAATAGGCTATACGTGCAGTTATATTATCGGTTAATTGGCGAGTACCACGAAGAGAGTAAGTTATGGCTTCTGTTTTATCAAAATCAGTATCAAAACCTAAAAACTTTTTACCGATATCGTAAAGTGCATTTACGTTGTTTGGTCCTAAGTTTACAGTACCACGATCCGGAACACCATCAAATTTTAGATAATCCATTTCGGCAACAAATTCTGTTTTGCTATCTGGGCGCCAAGCAATCGATGGCTGAATGTAGAATTTTTTGTTGTTAACAACATCTCTGTAGCTATCCATTTGTTGGTAAGCACCCGTTAATCGAGCAGCCAGTTTTCGGTTATTATCCAAAACTTGTTGTACATCAAAAGTAGTTCTTATTTGGTTCCAAGATCCTACACGTAATCCAATATTTCTTTGGTTCACGAAACGAGGCGTTTTGGTTACTAAGTTGATTACTCCTCCTGCAGCTCCCAAACCGTTCCCTACACCTTGCGTAATGGCAGCAGAACCTTTGATAACTTGTACAGATTCTATCCCTTGCATATCAGCTATCCCAGAAGCTGTACGGAAGTCAGAGTCTTGGCGGACACCGTTGCGTAAAATTGGGGTTCCTCGGTAACCACGAATCGACATAGATTCTCTATTTCCACCGTACGATGCAAACAAAGTAACACCAGGAACGTTGCGTGCAACATCGGTAATGCTTAGCGCTCCTTGATCTTCTATTAGTTTTTCTGAGAGGATAGAAATTGTTTGGATTTGATCATTCGGATTCACAGGGAATCGAGTGATTGATTCTAATCCGCGTTGATTTTTATTTCGATCTCCAAAAACTTCGACACCTTCTAGCTCACGAACGGTGTCTTTTTTTTCGGTAGCATCTTGAGCAAAAAGTAAGTGCGAGGCAAATAATGCAAATGTTGACAAAAGGAGTTTATTTTTTCTCATGATAAATATTATTTTTATTTAATCTAAATAACTTTTGCAAATTTAGTTAGACTAATTATAAATAAAAAAATAATTTTATGAGATTTATCAGTAAATGTTAAAAAAATTAAGAAAAAAAACTAAAGTGTACGTTACCATATTTTTTGTGCAAGACGAAACCTTCCAGATCATCAAATGAATATTCTTTCGGATGTTCCATTATCAAGGTTCCTTCTTCGGCCAGCCAACCATTGGCTTTGATGAGTTGCAAAACTTTCTGAAAATCCTCTAAAGAATATTGATATGGTGGATCGATAAAGATAATATCGAATGTTTGCGTTGCTTTTCTTTCTAGAAATTTATAAACATCTGCTTTTATTGCATCGATGCGATCTTGTGCTCTAATCTTACAAGCAGTTTCGTTAATAAACCGAATGCAACCATTGTGTTGGTCAACAGCTGTAATATGTTTAGCACCACGAGAAGCAAACTCGTATGTGATATTTCCTGTCCCAGCAAAAAGATCCAAAACGGTTATTTCATCAAAATACCATTCATTATTGAGGACATTGAACAAACCTTCTTTGGCAAAATCTGTGGTCGGACGAACCGGTAAATTGGCCGGAGCCGAAATTCTTTTTCCTTTGAATTCTCCAGAAATTATACGCATTAGAATAAATTATATAAGGTGAAATTTTCGCAATAATTTTCGTCTTTCAGTCCTAGATGAACGTTGCGAATTTGTTTTTTTAATTGCTGATAATAATCAGAACTTGCAGTAATTTCTCCGAAACAGTAGACAGAACAATGGGTATAATCCAGCTCTAATTGTGTGAGAACAACCAGCGTAAAATATAAAAAATCGTCGATAGACTGCAACGGAAATACTGCGTAATATTGCAGTTGAGCTTGCTTATAAACTGCAATCTCTAATTGTTGTTGATGTAGATTGAGAAACATTTCTTCATCCTCACCAGACGGATGTAAATGGTCTAAAAACAATTTCCCTGAGTGAAACAGCTGAACATTTCGTAAGCTTTCTATTTCTAGTAATGCATCTTTTATCGTAGTCGAAATTTCATACACAATGCTTGCATTCAAAGAATCGAGTGGGCTATCGAGATAATTTTTCTTTTCGCCACTTGTCGTATTTTCATTAGGAAGTTGCATTAGTTGCTCGAACGGAAGATCTAGAAACTCATTCGGGATTAATTGCATTTGGTTAGTCAGAAAGGCTAAATGTATACGATGATAGGATTGCCTGAAAACTAAATTGCTTTTCAGTTCTTCGACAATATCTTTCTCGGCAATTTTTGTTGCTGTATGTTCTGTCCGAAAAACCTGAACATTTTGGAAGTTAATTTCCTGTTCGGTATCCTTCAAGGTTGCGTAAATAAGGCTTGTCGGGGTTAGTAACAACGCCAAAGATTTTGTGTTTTCTGCATGCATAGAATTACGGTTTTGCTTGCGTTTGTAGTGCTTGTTTGGTTTGATACGTTTCTTTCAGGTCGAGCATATAGGTGCAAACTAACGCAATGGCAAAGATGATAAGAATGATTTTGAAAAGATTCTTCACGCTCAAAATTTGTGTAAAGTTAAAGATTTCAAAAGATATCCTCTAACTTATTCGTTCTATAATTATTCTTTTTCTCACATTTGTTATCGATTATAACTAAAAAATACGAATGAAAATAATTGCTGTTATTCCCGCTCGTTATAGCTCTACTCGTTTTCCTGGTAAATTAATGAAAAAATTAGGAGAGAAAACTGTCATCCGAACGACCTATGAAAATGTCGTAGAAACTCAACTTTTTGATGAAGTTTTTGTAGTAACAGACTCGAAGCTTATCTATGATGAAATTTCTATGCACGGCGGAAAAGTAATGATGAGTATAAAAGAACACGAAACAGGGAGCGATCGTATTGCCGAAGCTATAGAAAATATCGATGCCGATGTTGTCCTCAATGTACAAGGTGATGAACCATTTATTAACCGAAAGGCTTTGGCTGATTTGTTAATGACTTTCCGTGGAGAAGAGGCAGAAGATGTTTCTCTTTCTACCCTGAAAATTGAAATCAAAAAAGAAGAAGAAATCCATAATCCGAATGTTGTAAAAGTGGTAACCGATGCGCAAAATTATGCACTATATTTCTCTAGAAGTCCGATTCCTTTTTCGCGAGACACTACTTTTCATCCTACCTATTATAGGCATGTTGGTGTATACGCTTTCCGTAGAGAAGCGCTACTAAAGTTTGCAAAACTTGCACCTTTGCAAAACGAATTGGCCGAAAAACTAGAACAATTACGGTATATGGAGTATGGGATGCGAATAAAAGTAGTGGAAACAGATTTTGTAGGAATCGGGATCGACACAAAAGAAGATTTAGAACAAGCCCGAAAGCTACTTTAATTGAATATCATTAATTTGGTTATCAGCACCTTATGTGGTATGGAAATTGTGGTGAAATAGATGTTTTTTAATACCACAAAAAATGAAAGAAGTTTGGAAAGATTATGAGGATGAAGAATTAGCGACCAACCGAAGCTTCATGGTCTCGAATTCTGGATTAGTAAAAAAAATATATCAAGGTTCTGATAGATTCAAAATTGTCGAAGGAACCCTAAACAATGGGTATAGAATAATTTGGATTGTTCTAAAGGATGGGAAAAGAACTGCTTGGTATGTGCATAAAATGGTGGCAGAAACTTTTTTAGAAAATCCAGAAAATAAAAAATATGTGGTTCATTTAGATCATAACAAACTTAACAATGCAGTAGAAAATCTACAATGGGCCAATCATGATGAGTGGAAAGAACACAATCAGCATCTTTTCAGAAAAATGAAAGGACGCTCTCGCCTAAATAATTTACCCAATAGTAAGTTGACTGAGAAACAAGTGCGGAGTCTAAAAAAGAAATTGGCCAACCCGAATAAAAAAATAAAAGTAGCTACGTTGGCCAAACAATACAATATATCAGAAGGTCAGATATATAGGATAATACGTGGCGATAATTGGTCACATATAAAAATCGATTCATAGCAAAATTATATCCTGCCAAAAACTCTAAATAGAACGTTAATGTTTTGCAAATCCATGCCTTTGTGAATGGATTTCTTTATATATTGGCTCGATTATAAAATTAATGTATCTATGAAAACCGCACTCTCAGTACTAGTATTTTTATTCTCTACCGTTTTTTTGTTGGCGCAAAATGCCGAAGAAATTGTACAGAAAAATATAGAAAACACTGGAGGAGAAAAAAGTTGGATAAATCTGAACAGCATAATTCTCAAAGGAGACGTAGCTTTGGACGTGAATAATACTTATCCATTAGTAGTCTATCACAAAAGACCTTACCACAAACGAGTAGTATTTATCATGAACCAAAAGGAAGTACTCAACGAAGGATACGATGGTAAAAATGGTTGGACGTACAGCGACATCCTCAAGAAAAATGTTGTCGTACCAAATTATCAGCCAGATGCATTCGACTCTGATTTATTAATGTATAAAAAGAAAGGATTTACGGTACAACTTGTAGGGGAAACAGAAGTAGAAAAAATACCTGTATACAAGGTAGCATTGAGTAAAAATAAAAATATTACTTATTATTATTTTGACAAGAAAACCTATCAATTATTAATGGAGGAAAACAAAGAAGAAACTTTGATATACTCAAATTATAAGAAAATTAATGGGCTAACCTTTGCCATGAAAATTGTAGGTAAACCCAAACAAGGAGGCGAATATGTGGTAACTTTCAGTGAGATAAAAATCAATCCATCGATTAGTGAAAAACAATTCAAATTTTAATTTTACAACGATATTATTGATACCTTTGTCTATAAAAATGAGTGTGCATGAAGTTAGAAGCTCTATTAACTATTTCCCAATCCTATGACAAAAGCTATTTAGTAAAAGTTCTAAAGTTTGCCCGAAAAAATTATCCCAATGCAATAGACTTCATAGACGATCTCACCTCGACGCTAGAGAGAGATTCTATTTACCGAGAAAAATTCCTCAAGCTCTATTCAGAAAGTTTCCGTCAGTTAAATTTTATAGCCTATTTAGTAGATTCTGGTATAACCACGTTCGATGGTTTATTTTCGATGATTCGAAAACGTATTGGCGATTTTATTTTGCCAGAAATCGAAGATAATAACGAATTATCGTCATTGCTGAATGAAATTTTTTATGAACAAAAGAATTTTAAATGGGTAAAACTAATTCCCAAAGATCGCTGGCAACGATTGTATAGTGTTTTGCTTTCTGATACATCAGAAGAACAGATGAAAGAAATCCATGCCAATATCCAATCACAATTATTACAGTCTATATCTATCCTCAATGATAGAATAACAGGAGAGTTTGCAGATAAAGAATTAATACGTTACACGAACGAAGTAAATTACTTAGATAATCCAGTATCTAAATTATCACTAAGAATAAACCGGATTGTTGATAAAATCGAAGTTAATTTTGATACATTAGAGATCAAAAAACATATAGTCGATTGTAAGATTTTATTAGAAAACATTCTTACACAAAAAGATTACAAAGGAATATCGCTAAAAGTTGCATCGAAACTCAATACTATGCAACAACAATTGGTACGTTTACAGTTGTTGATTAATCAATATAACCGTCTCAATACAGCAGGAATTGTCGATTTTCTTACCCAAGCAACCAAATCATGGGTGGGTTTCTATTCGCCCAAAAATCTGGTAAGCAATCAGTTGAGTGCTACAGTCTATTTGGTAACTTTCTTAGCAACCTATCATAACGGGAAAACAGGAGAGAAATACATTACTTCTACTGCTAAAGATTACATAAAAATGTTTTCTACCGCTTGCGGTGGTGGGTTTATCGTTTCCATTTTGTGTTTCATCAAAGTACTAATTAGTAATGTAGACAATGCATCGCCTTTGTTTCACGGTTTCTTCTATAGTCTAAATTATGCCATCGGATTCAGTACCATATACCTTTTGCATTGGACACTTGCAACAAAGCAACCATCGATGACTGCAGCACGAGTAGCACAAGCCATTAAACCAACAGAGGGCAATGAAATCAACGTAAAAGACTTTACAACATTGTTTGCTCAACTCTCTCGTTCACAGTTTATTGCCTTTATGGGGAATGTGATTGCAGGATTTGGGATTTCATTAGGACTGTTCTATATCATAAAAGACATACTGAAAATAGATTTCATAAAATACTCTAAAGCCTATCAGTTTTGGGAAGAATTGGTTACGATGGACGGTAAAATATTTTGGTTTGCATCTATTGCCGGTGTATTCTTGTTCATTTCTGGGCTCATTTCTGGATTAGTCATTAACAATCAACGATATAATAATATACCCGACAGGATATACAATCATCCCATCCTCAAACGGTTATTTTCTACCCATAAACGCCGTAAAATTGCCCATTGGTTCGAGATAAATCTCGGAGGAGTTGTCGGGAACGTCGCTTTTGGTTTTATGATGGGAATGGCCTTTTTGGTCGGGCAATTTACAGGTATCCCGTTCGATATCCGACACATCACTTTTGCCGCTGGAAACTTAGCCATCGGTATCGGAGGAATCGGTTATCATTTCGATATTGCTCCGTTAATTATCGCTTTTATCTCTGTATTTCTAATTGGGGGATTCAACTTTATCGTAAGTTTTACTCTATCGTTGCTCTTGGCAATGCGCTCGAATAATATCCCATTTGCCAAAATATTCTCACTATCTTTACAAGTCATCAAAGCTTTTGTCCGAAATCCATTTCCGTTTATCATCCCCCCACTATGGACCAGAACCAAACAAGAGGCATAGAATCGAAATACATGAAAGACGAAAAACAATTAAAATACGATAAAGCTTATCTGCGAATCGCAAGAGAATGGGCAAAACTATCCTACTGTGAACGAAAAAAAGTAGGCGCCATTATTGTTAAAGATCGAGCCATTATCTCCGATGGATTCAACGGATCGCCAAGCGGTTTTGATAATAGATGCGAAGACGAAAATGGCGAAACCAAATGGTATATTTTGCATGCAGAGGCCAATGCAATCCTCAAGGTTGCCGCATCTACACAGTCGTGCAAAGGTGCAACACTATATCTCACTCTTTCGCCTTGCAAAGATTGTAGTAAACTCATTCATCAGTCGGGTATCAACCGTGTAGTGTATATGCAAGATTATAAAGATGTAGAAGGGCTAGACTTTTTACATAAAGCTGGCGTTGTAATCGAACAAATTCCAGAAGAGTTTTTGTGAACTTTATGCGAAAATTTTTCAAAATACTCAATTATTTTCTGGTTGTACTTATTCTTTTTTTATTAGGATTTTTAGCAGGAAAACGGTACGACATTGCCTTCGATAGTAATGATGAAATTATCGGATTGCATTATAGTGGAAACGAGCAAAAAATCAGACGGTTAGTTTCTTTAATCGATGCACAATATATCGACGGAATAAGCTCCGATAGTTTGGTCGATGTTGCCATAAAAAAAATTGTCGATCAACTAGATCCACACTCCAAATACATAGAAAAAGTAAAAGTTGATAAAACCAATCAAGAAATCAAAGGAGAATATGTTGGGATTGGTATAGAATACAAAGGACTCCGAGATACTCTGGTGATTACACGTGCTTTGCAAGATGGCCCAAATGCAGATTTATTGCGTTTTGGTGACCGTATTCTCGCCGTAGATAAGGAGAGTGTTGTAGGAAAAAACGCATCGAAATTCGAGCAATTGATCAAAGGCAGAAAAGGTAGCACAGTTCAGCTAGATTTATTACGTAACAAAGACTCCATTACTGTAACAGCTAAGCGAAACATTGTCCCCGTCAATCCGATTGTTGGCGAACATATGATCAATCAAGAGTTAGGGTATATAAAGCTATCTAAGTTTACCAACAATGCAGCTTCCTATTTCCATCAATCCCTAAAAAATCTTCTGGCACAAGGTATGCAAACTTTGGTTCTTGATCTAAGAGGAAATCCCGGAGGAGTAATGTCGCAGGCAGAAGCAATTGCAGATGAGTTTCTAACCAAAAACGAACTGATTGTCTTTACCAAAGATAAAGACGAAAAGAAAAAATATATTTTCGCTACAAAAGGCGGCTTATTCGAGCAAGGACAAGTTTATGTGCTGATAGATGAAGGATCGGCCTCTTCGAGCGAAATTGTTGCTGGAGCATTGCAAGATTATGGCCGCGGTACAATAGTTGGTAGGCGCTCATACGGGAAAGGGTTGGTACAACGAGAAATCGATTTGGGTGATGGTTCTAGCATTCTTCTGACGGTTGCAAGATACTACACGCCAAGCGGACGGTCTATACAAAAACCTTACACCGTTAGCAAAGAAACTTATAATGAAGATTTGCACAATCGTATACGTTCTGGTGAGTTGTTCTCAAGAGATAGCATAAAGCTCAACGAACAATTAAAATTCAGAGCTCCATCTGGAAAAATAGTATACGGCGGTGGAGGAATAGTTCCCGACGAGTTTGTAGCGTTCGATACACTGTCGGTAGCCAATTGGCTAACGTATAATCCTGATGCGAAATATTATGATGAATTCGTTTTTAACAAAACCGACGAAAATAAAAATATTCTCCTATTGCAAACCGAAAATATATTTTATCGATATTTCGACGGATCTCTTTACCATGCAGATTTTCTCAAGATTCTTGGGCTTAAATCCAGCATGGTCAAAAAAGATTATTTTCCGATTGTTAACACGTTTCTCAAAGCATCTGTAGCAAAGCTCAAGTTCGGATTACCTATGTATTACCGTGTCTGGCTACCCGAAGATGAAATGATAAAAAGAGTTATAGAATTAGAAAACAAAAGAAAAAGATGAGCTGGGAAGAGAGCTTACTCGAATACCAAACTTACCTGAAGCTGGAAAAACATATGGCAAATAATACGATCGAAAGCTATATGCGAGATATAAAAAAATTACAACAATTCTCTCCACTTTTACCCCAAGAACACACCTACGATAGTTTGGTAGAATTTGTACACGCAATGGCCAAAGAATACAGTCAACGCTCACAAGCAAGAATACTGTCTGGACTTAAAAGCTATTTTAATTATTTGCAGTACGAGGAAATAAGACAAGATAACCCAACAGAATTATTAGAAAGCCCAAAAATTGGCACAAAATTACCCGATGTGTTAACCGAAAAAGAAATCGATCGTTTGGTTGATGTAATCGACTTATCAAAACCAGAAGGCGAACGAAATAGGGCTATAATAGAAATGCTATACGGATGTGGTTTACGGGTGACGGAGTTGGTAAATCTACGGATTTCGGATCTTTTTTTCGAAGAAGGATATATACGAGTTCTGGGAAAAGGAAACAAAGAGCGCTTGGTTCCGATAAGTCCATATACAATAAAGTACATCGACTTGTATAGGAACGAAATCAGAAAACATCAACCCATTCAACCAGGGTACGAGGATATTCTTTTTCTTAATAGAAGAGGGCGGAACATTACACGTGTTATGATATTTACTATTATAAAAGAATTATCCATCATCGCAGGAATACAAAAAAATATAAGCCCGCATACATTCAGACATTCTTTTGCAACTCATTTACTGAAAAATGGAGCCGATTTACGCGCTATTCAGCAAATGTTAGGGCACGAAAATATTGTAACAACAGAAGTTTATACACATATTGATCAAGAACATTTGAGAGAAGCAATCCTCAACCATCATCCAAGGAATAAATAAAGAAGTATGCAAAAACAATTCAACTATTGCCCACATTGTGGCGCTTCTAGTATAGAAATCTATGATTATCATCGCCTACATTGCAGTCAATGTGATTTTGTATATTTTCATAATGTTGCAACAGCAACAGCAATAATTATTAGGCGAGGCAATGAATTACTTTTCTGTGTTCGAAATAAAGAACCTATGCTTGGGAAACTCGACTTGCCTGGTGGTTTTGTCGACCCAAAAGAGTCGGCAGAAGAAGGAGCACAACGAGAGTTAAAGGAGGAATTGAATTTGGATATTCCGGTCGAAAATCTTCGGTATTATAGATCTCAACCTAATAAATATTTATACAAAGATGTAGAATATCGTACGTGCGATTTGGCTTTTATTGCTAATTTTCCAGAGAATGCGGCATTAAATTTGGAGGATAATGAAATACAATCTATCCGATGGATAGCAATGCAAGATGTTAACTTACAGGAAATTGGCTTTGAGTCGTTGAGAAGGATTGTGCAACAATATATAGAGGAAAATAAATAAGATGAAAAAGTTTTATATTTTACTGATCGTATTGACAGGATTAACGGCATGTACCACCCAACAAGTACAAGTAGATTATGACCGTAATATAAATTTCTATTCACTGAAAACTTATTCAATAAACGAAGATAGCATACAATTGGATGAATTGGATAAAGAACGTTTTCTTAGTATTTTAAAAAAACAATTGTCCCAAAAAAATCTACTCTATTCAGAGAATGCGGATATCCAGATCCAAATCTATCCGAAAGAATACGTATCCAAAAACAGTAATAGTTCTGTTGGTGTTGGAGTAGGAGGCGGAAATTATGGTTATAGAGGTGGTTTTGGTGGAGGGGTTTCTTTTGGGATTCCTATCAGTTCTAAAAAATTAAACCAAGACTTCATTGTGCAATTTTGGCAAAACAATCAATTGATTTGGGAGGGTATCCTAGCCATTCAAATGCCTTATAATGCATCACCCGAAACAAGAGATGTAGCTATGGAAAAAGGGATTCAGAAATTACTGAAAAATTATCCACCCAAAACCAAATGAAAAATAGAGATTTCCTAAACTTTTTATGCTTCTCTTTTCCATAGATAAACCAGTGGGTTTTCTGTGGAGTTTTCTAGGATTGTTTTCTCTAATATTGTTTTTGTTGCGGGATTATTAGGTTGGATTTTAGCTGCAATTTTATCTAACTTCAGTTCATTGATTGCATAATCGATAACCAGTTGTAGCGCTTCGGTTGCATAACCTTTGTTCCATTGTTTTCTCTTTATTCGTACATTGAGAACAGGTCCATATTTGGTCTTTCGCAAACCGCACCAACCCACAAAGCGTCCACCTCTCATTTCGTGTACACTATACAAACCAAACCCATTCTCTTGGTAATGAGCATGCATTTGCTCGATGAATATTTTTGCTTCTTCTATAGAAAGGTAGGGTTTTTCATTTACTTTTTTCATCAATTCGATATCCGAATTCATCAAAAAGAGTTCTTGAGCATCCCATTCTAGAAACTCTCTTATAACCAAGTTTTTGGTATCTCCGATAATTTTCATATAAATTAAAAAAAATATAGCCACCTTCCGGTGGCCATAAAGATACTTATATTTGATTCAATAATTTATTGATTTTCTCTAGGTTTGGTGTGATGATAATTTCCACACGTCTGTTTTTAGCTTTCCCAGATTCAGTTGCATTGTCACCAATAGGGATATATTTACTTCTACCGGCCGCTGTCATTTGAGTCGGACGAACACCATCTTTTTGTAGAATTTTGGTTACTGCCGTTGCTCGCATAACCGATAAATCCCAGTTATCTTGTACATCACCTTGTTTTGCACCATATGGCACACTGTCTGTGTGTCCTTCGATTAGAATATTTAGGTCGTTTTGTTTTTTCAGAACACTCGAAAGTTGAACTAGAGCACTTATTCCTTCCTGGCGTACGTCCCATTTGCCAGTAGAAAAAAGCAATTTATTTTCCATAGATACATAAATTTGCCCATTTTTCTCGTAAACTGTAATTCCCTTGCCCTCGAATCCGCGTAAAGCATCAGAAATAGATTGTTTTAGTTTCGCGATTGCTTTTCTTTGTTGTGCCAATAAGTTTTCGAGCTCATTGATTCGTTTTATTTTGGCTTGTAACTCTGTTTCTTTTGATGTTAAATCTGATCTTGTTTTGGCTAATTGATTTAGCAAATCACGATTTTTTTCGATATTGTCTTGCAACTCTTTCGATGAGTCTTGTGCTAGAGCTTCGAATGCATTTTGCTGTTCATCTAGCTCGGTTTGTTTATTAGTAAGTTCTTGTTGTAGTTGAGCAATTTCTTCATTTTTCTGAGTCAAAATGTTATCTAAATCACTCAATTTTCCTTCAAAATTATTTTTTTCCTGCATCAATAGGTAATACCGATCTTCTAAATCATTGTATTTTTTTAGCGGAACACAAGTTGCAAATGTTGCTAGAGTTATAAGGGAAAAAAGACCTTTTTTCATAGGTTTGTTCTATTTTTTTAGAATTCAAGTTCTACCAAAATTGGGCAATGATCCGAGTGTTTTGCTTCGGTAAGAATTCCAACTCTTTTTATATTATTTTTTAGTTGATGACTTACCATATGGTAATCTATTCGCCACCCTTTGTTGTTTGCGCGAGCATTGGCACGATAACTCCACCAAGTATAATGATGAGGTTCTTTAACAAAAAATCGGTAAGAATCTATCATTTCGCATTGGTCGATAAAGCGAGTCATCCAATCGCGTTCTACGGGTAAAAAACCAGAAACTTTGGCATTACAAATCGGATCGTGAATATCAATAGCTTCGTGACAAATGTTATAATCTCCAGCTATAACGAGATTCGGGATGTTTTGTTTTAGGTTTCTGATATAATTAAGAAAATCTTCACAAAACTGAAGCTTAAAATCCAGCCTCTCTTCCATATTTGTACCACTAGGCAGATAAAGACTGATGACGGAAAACTGATCAAAATCCAATCGAATTACTCTCCCTTCATGATCTATATAATCTATTCCTGTGCCTATTTCTACATTTTTTGGTTGAATTTTACTGAAAATTGCAACCCCACTATATCCTTTTCTTTGAGCAGAATGCCAATAAGCAGTATAGCCTAATGCCTGGATTTCAGAAATATCCACTTGCTCGGGTTGTGCTTTGGTTTCTTGTACACAAAATATATCAGGATTTGCTACACGCAACCATTCGGTAAGACCCTTTCTTAGTGCAGCTCGAATGCCGTTTACATTGTAACTAATTATTTTCATGATGACGAATTTACAGCTTTTTTTAGAGCACGACAAAGTTCAGAAAATTGGCTTTATTTCATAATAAATAAAAATAGAGAAAAGTTAATGGAAATTATTTTTTCTATAAAATTGGTAAAAAAGCTTTATTGAATAAATAATGTATATATTTTCTTATTATGCATCAAGAGGAAATTGTTTTTTTTTAGCGTATTTTGATATTCGAAAAGTGAGTAGGTTTATAGATTTAGTTGGTTTAAAAATGAAAGTCAGTGCATTTGCACTGACTTTCTTGTTTTTAGATTTGTGTATATCTCACAATTTCTAAGCCGAACTCAGTAGTTTCGGGTTCTTTATTGTTTGTCGAACGGGTTAATATATTCATTTTTTTGATGCCTAAATCCTTTATAATTTGTGATCCGATACCGTGATCTTTTTCATCTATTGGCAGAATACCAGAATCCATTTTACCTTCAGAGTATTTTTTGTATAAATTAAGTTTTGTGTGGATAGATTCTGGCGTTTGGACATTATTGATAAAGATAATCGTTCCTCTACCAATTTCATCGATTACTTTTGCTGTACAAGCTAGCATGGGTTGCTCACCGTTTTGTAGGGCAGAGAACAAGTCATAGTAACTATTGGTAGAATTTACACGAACAGCAACTTCATCATTTTCGGTCCATTCCCCTTTTGTCAGGGCATAATGAATCTGATTGTTGGTTGTTTGTCTGTAGGCAATCAATTTATAATCACCAAAGAATGTTTTCACCGGGAATTCATCTATTCTTTCTACCAAAAACTCATTTTTCAGACGATAGGCAATTAAATCTTCGATCGAAATAATCTTCAAATCAAACTTGTTGGCTACTTCTAACAATTCAGGGAGACGCGCCATTTCTCCATTCTCTTTGAGAACTTCTATGAGTACACCTGCAGGTTTGAAGCCTGCCAGACGTGCTAAATCTACCGTAGCTTCTGTGTGTCCAGAGCGTACAAGGACTCCGCCATCTTTTGCAATAAGCGGGAAAATATGTCCAGGGCGTCCCAATTCATCGGGGTCGATATTATCATCGATCAATGCTTTGATGGTTTTTGAACGGTCAGAAGCTGAAATTCCTGTCGTTGTTCCATATCCTTTCAGGTCTACAGAAACGGTAAAGTTGGTTTCGAAAACGGCTGTATTATGTCCGACCATTAAATCTAGACCGAGATGTTTGCTGCGTTCTTGCGTGATGGGTGCGCAGACCAATCCACGTCCATGGGTTACCATGAAGTTTATCATTTCTGGTGTTACCAATTCGGCAATCCCTACAAAATCTCCTTCATTTTCACGATCTTCATCGTCGACAACAATGATGACTTTCCCTTGCTTTAGGTCTTCTAATGCCTCTTCTATTGTATCTAATTTAGTTTTTGATTGAGTCTTTGAGGTCTCCATAATCTTGTTTATTGATAGCGAGAATGTTCGCTGTTTTTTGGTTTTATGAATTTGCTGTATAGTTTCATTATCGGATCGATGTATTTACTAATATCGAAAAGAGCAGAATCGCTATTGGCTTTTAGAAGTAAAAGTACCGAAAAGGGTAGAAAAATGAAATTTGCTGCCCAAGCCGATAAAAACGGATGTAAGTTACCACTTTTGGTGAGATTTTCTGCAGTAAAATTGATGATAAAATAAAAAATAAAAACTATTATCGACATGATAACGGGCATTCCAATTCCGCCTTTTTTCACGATTGCTCCTAATGGTGCTCCTATAAAAAAGAAAATTATACACGTTATCGCATAAGACCAATTACGGTAATAATGCAAATTGATTCTCGAAAAATATTTTTTTCGGGCATTGTCTTCTTCAATCTGAAACTCATTATTCTGTATATCTCGATCTATATTGGCGATAGCCGAGTTAAGAGAAATAATCTGAATGTTTTTTTCCAATTGTTCAAATTGTACCAAAGGCTGTTCTATTTTTACTTTTTCTTGCTTCAGTTCTGCCATCTTATTACTGTAATAATAAGAACTGATGTAATTGCTTTTGGCATTATTAAGATAAAATTCCTGGTTGGTTTTTTGAACCGAGTCGATTAAGAGTTTGAGGTCTTTTCCTTTTAAGTTTTTATAGAAGTTGCCAGGATCTTGTTGGGTTTGTTTATCAACAATTGCAGAAATATCGATAAAGTAATGCAGCGAATCGAACTTTGTTGTTTGGTTTTCTTGTCGTTTACGTTGCTCATAACTTTTATTCTTTAGCGGCTCTGTGTAAGAAATTCCATCAAAAAGTTCTAGCTTCAGAAAACGAGGGTTGTGTTTATCAACTTGCAAAATTCCTTTTTCAGCAATTATGGTCAAAGGGTCTTGTTCGATGTTGATATCATTTCCGTTTTCGTCCAAGACTGTTTTGCTCAATTGTTGATGAATAAAGATGTCGGTAAGCTTTTCGCTGTTGTCACCGTCGACCCGATTTACTTTCATGCTGAAGCCTGGGATATTGTTGCTAAAAACACCTTCGGTAATTTGCAGAGTAGGTTTTGCTTCGATAACCGAAAACATTATTTGTCGAGCTTTCCGTTGAGAATAAGGCATCATTTTGTCCCCGAAATGGTACAGCCCTATCGATAATAATGCCACCAAAACAAAAACAGATGAGAGAATACGAACGAGCGAAAGACCAGAGGCTTTCATGGCGGCAAGCTCATATCGTTCGCCAAACCCTCCAAATGTCATGATCGACCCCAAAAGAATCGTCAGCGGTAAAACGAGTTGAATGACGTTAATGCCCATATAAAAGATAAGCTCACCAATGGTAAGCCAATCTAATCCTTTGCCTACATATTTATCCATTTCTTGCCAGGCAAACTGGACTATAAAAATGAAAAATAAGATGCTAAATATAAAGAAAAACGGACCGATGAAGGTCTTTAAAACATAACCGTCAAGTTTCTTAATCATCAATTATAATTGTGTCACAATGTAGCCTTTCGACTTGTATTTATTGCTGTCAAAGTTAAAGTAACTTTTATGAATAATTAAATTTTCTAAATATTCTTTTACAGTGATAGAAGTCGTTTGATTATTTTTGCTTACTTCTTTATATTGATAAATTTGGTTATTATTGGTATTGATGCCTAATAAAGCATATTGTATCGATGATTGATTGTTTTTAGGGGTAAATCTTACGTATTGAATGGGTTGCCCAGCAATCGTTTGTTTTTTATCTAACTTATACGTGTAATCATTGGTGTAAGAATTTAGAATTTTAGTAGGCGTTAATAAATCATCTGTGTTTCGACTGTTAGAAATCGTTACTTCTTTGTCATCATTAGAAATTGTATACAATTTTTTGCCGTCATATAGCTGGTTAATGTCCATGACGTTGAGATTGAATTTCTCTTTTAAGGAAAATACCTCACCTTGGAATTTTTTTCCACCATTTTCTAAATCAAATTTTATGTAGTAGGTTGATGCTTTTTGATATTTGCTTTTTACTTTATCCAACAAGTCTTTTGCATCTTGTGCGTAGGCAATTATCCCCGATAAAAATACCAAAAAGGTAAATAAGCTCTTTTTCATTTCTCAACAATTTTGTTAATCAAGATTACTCAACAACTGTTCCAAACTTAGTTCATCTTGGATCAACACTTGCCGGGCTTTGCTGCCTTCAAATGGGCCAACAATTCCTGCCGCTTCTAATTGATCTATCAATCGCCCTGCTCGATTATATCCTACTTTTAGTTTTCGTTGCAATAGAGAAGCAGAGCCTTGTTGAGCAGTAATGATAATTTTTGCTGCTTCCTCGAATAGAGCATCTCGTTCACTCAGGTCTATATCAGATGCACTGCTTTCTTCTCCTTCGTATTCTGGTAAGTGTAATGCGTCAGGATAGCCTTTTTGATTGCCAATAAATTCTGTTATTTTATCTACTTCTGGCGTATCGACAAATGCACATTGAATCCGAACCAAATCATTTCCTGTAGTGAAAAGCATATCCCCTTTTCCTATTAATTGGTCGGCACCAGAAGAGTCTAGAATTGTTCTAGAGTCGATTTTAGATGTTACTCGGAAAGCAACACGCCCCGGGAAATTGGCTTTTATCGTTCCCGTGATAACATTCACCGACGGGCGTTGAGTTGCAATAATTAGATGGATACCAACGGCACGCGCCAACTGAGCCAAACGAGCAATTGGTAATTCGACTTCTTTTCCGGCAGTCATAATCAGGTCTGCAAACTCATCCACAACCAAAACGATATAAGGTAAAAAACGGTGACCATTCTCAGGATTGAGTTTTCTTTGTTTGAATTTTGCGTTGTATTCTTTGATATTTCGGACATAGGCATTTTTCAGTAACTCGTAACGCTCATCCATTTCTATACACAATGAATTTAAGGTGTTGATAACCTTGGTGTTGTCGGTGATGATGGCTTCGTCTGAGTCTGGGAGCTTGGCCAAATAATGACGTTCTATTTTCGAGTAAAGCGTTAGCTCTACTTTTTTCGGGTCGACCAAAACAAACTTCAGCTCTGAAGGATGTTTTTTGTATATCAAAGATGTGATGATTGCATTCAATCCTACAGATTTACCTTGTCCTGTGGCTCCTGCCATTAAAAGGTGAGGCATTTTAGCCAAGTCGGCAACAAAGGTTTCATTAGAAATTGTTTTTCCAAAAGCGATTGGCAACTCCATCGTTGATGATTGGAACTTGGCAGAAGCAATAACAGAATGCATCGATACAATAGAAGGATTAGAGTTGGGTACTTCTATCCCAATTGTTCCACGTCCTGGGATAGGAGCGATGATGCGAATACCCAAAGCGCTTAAACTTAGTGCAATATCGTCTTCTAGATTTTTTATTTTCGAGATGCGTATACCGGCTTCTGGAACAATTTCGTACAGCGTAACCGTTGGCCCGATGGTTGCTTTTATTTGCGATATCCCGATTCCGTAATTAGCCAATGTGTCTACAATTTTATTCTTATTGGCATCCAACTCTCGCTGATCAATTGTTGTTTGCGAAGCATTCGAATATTTGGTTAGCAAACTCAGTGGCGGAAATTGATAGTTTGGCAAATCTAAATGTGGATCGTATTCACCATGTTTTTTCACTAGATTTTCGGATATTTCTTCCAAAACCTCTTCTTCGGTATTTTGCTCAATTTTCAGTTCAATACTCTCCGCTTCACCTGATTCTTCTTTTTCTATATAAGGCTGAGGAATATCTGTTTTATATAGAGTTGTAGAGATTTCGTTTTCTTTATTTTTTTTGTTTTGTCTAGAGGCTTCTTTTTCATACTCTTCTATTTTTTGAGCATCGGTTAAGAAATCCTCTTCCTCTGTATGGGTTTCTAAAACATGAACAATCTTTTGATCTTTTTTTTCGGTAGGAAGTTTTGTTTCTTCTCTAGTGGGATGGTTAAACTCCTCAAAAGGATCGTTATTTTCTCTTTCGGCTTTTTCTTTTTCTGCAAGATCGCTTTCTAAACGTTTTTGCTTTTTGATTTCTCTTTTGGTTTCTAATTTGTGTGTGATATTTTCGTAACTCAGTCGCCAATGTACAATAGCGTAGATAAGGAAGCTGACAAACAATACCATGCCAACACCAATTTTTCCTATCAAACTATTGAGAAAATCATTGACTTCGAAACCCATTGCTCCAGACAAAATATCTTTATTCGGGAAAATAAAACCTAGTAAAATTGGTCCCCATATCAAGAAGAAAATCCAGTTATATACGGCGTGAAAGGGTTTTATTTTTTTTAGTCTAGTCAATACTTTTAGACCAAGAATTATCAAAAAAATAGGGAAGAAAAACGCCGCAATTCCTATACCGTTGCGAACAAAAATCTCTCCTAAAAGAGCTCCTAGCTTTCCAAAAATATTTTCTGCCTCGATCGATTTGTCAGTCAGTTGATAGATTTGGCTTTGATCCCAACTGCTGTTGATTAAATAAGAAACAAGTGATAAAAACAAAGTAAATCCTAAAGAAATAATTAGAATACCAATTATGGTTCTAAATGTTTTCTTTTTAGATGTTTTTACATCAGGCTCTGTATTTCGTATGGTCATTGTATAATAGGTTTGTAGAAAAACGAGTTACAAAAATAGAAAATAACCCAATAGAAAGAGAATAAATATAGACAGAAAATTACAAGAGAAGAATGTTTTCAAAAGCCAATGAAAACAAGTATATTTGTCAATAGTTATGGAGCAGTTTATCGTATCGGCAAGAAAATATCGTCCGTTAGAGTTTGAAGATGTAGTAGGGCAAGAAGCGATTACCTCTACTTTGCAACATGCAATTGAAAGTCATCAGTTGCCACAGGCATTGCTTTTTTGTGGTCCGCGTGGGGTAGGTAAAACAACATGTGCACGTATATTAGCAAGAAAAATTAATGAAGAAAATGGTGGCGGTGATGGGCAGGATTTTGCATTCAATATTTTCGAGCTAGATGCAGCTTCTAATAATTCTGTAGACGATATTCGGTCGTTGATCGAACAAGTACGGATTATTCCTCAGGTTGGTAAATATCGTGTCTATA
This sequence comes from Weeksella virosa DSM 16922, assembly GCF_000189415.1. Lineage (GTDB taxonomy): Bacteria > Bacteroidota > Bacteroidia > Flavobacteriales > Weeksellaceae > Weeksella > Weeksella virosa. The sequence goes on along the minus strand of NC_015144.1, from coordinate 783,752 downwards.
TTATAGATGAGGTGCATATGCTTTCTACAGCTGCCTTCAATGCTTTTCTTAAAACATTAGAAGAGCCGCCCGCTCATGCTATTTTTATATTAGCCACGACTGAAAAACATAAAATTATCCCGACGATTTTGTCTCGTTGTCAGATTTATGATTTTAAAAGAATTAGTGTAGAGGATATCAAAAATCACTTGAAAGTTGTTGCCGAAAAAGAAAAAGTACAATACGAAGATGATGCTCTGCACCTGATTGCGCAAAAAGCAGACGGAGCATTGCGTGACTCTTTGTCGATTTTTGATCGGATGGTAACCTTTACCAATAGAAATTTAACATTCGAGAAAGTAGCAGAAAACCTAAATGTTTTAGATTACGATTATTACTTCAAGATGACGGATGCTCTCTTGGCCAATCAGATACCAGACGCTTTATTATTATTGGATGAAATTCTCAAAAAAGGATTCGATGCTCATCTTTTCATTAATGGATTAGGCGCTCATTTCCGTGATGTTTTAATTTCAAAAACACCTTCAACCGTAGGATTATTAGAAGTTGGAGAAGCTACAAAAGCAAAATATTTAGAGCACGCGGCCAAGTGCCCGACCGCTTTTTTGTTTGGAGCAATTGACATTGCAAATCAGACCGATATACAATATAAATCTTCTAAAAATCCACGTCTTTCCGTAGAAATTGCCTTGATGCAAATGGCTTCTTTGTTGGATCCACAAGGAGATTTAGCAAAAAAAAAAAGTATAGAATAATCCCTGCATATTTATTTTGGGGTAAAACGTCACCTTCTATACCCATCCAAACCAAAGAGTCGCAAGTTGTATCTTCATCACAATCAGCACCTTCGGATAATGCTAATTCTGTAGAACAGCCTGCCAAAAAAGTAGTAGAGACTGCAGAAGAAATGCAAGATATTCGTGCTACAAAACCACTAAAAAAGAAGCGAAAATCGGCTTTTAGTTTGTCGATTGAGTTGGATGAAAAAAAAGAGGAGGAAGAAGTTGCTGCAATCGCGGATGAACGTTTGCCTGAAAAACCGTTTACGCAAGAGCAAGTCGATCAGTTTTGGTTTTCATTTTTAGAAGAGATCAAAGCAGAAAACTTGATTCCGACCTACAGTATTTTGTCTACGGCAAAACTTAAGAAAATCAATGAAAGTCTGATCGAAGTTGAGTTGGGTTCCATTTCTTCTGAAACCGAGTTCGAAGGACTTCGCAGTCGAATTGTGAATGCTTGCAAAAGCTATTTGAATAATTACTCTATCAAAATAGAAACGAGAATCACAGAAGCCATTGCTACGGTAAATCATATAAAAACCAATAAAGTCATCGCAAAAGAAATGGCTGAAAAAAACGCAACTCTTCTCAAATTAATGAAAGATTTTGGGTTGAATATTTACGACTAAATCTTAGAAGAGAATTTGTTTAGAAGAAAATCTGTATATTTTATTTATTATTTGTAAAATTGCATAAATTTATGAATCGTTATGAAAAAAATATTTTTAAGTCTTGTGGTTATAGCTTCTTTTGTGGCATGTAACAAGTCTGGAAAAACAATCGATAAGTTAGAGAACGATGACCAAAAAGCTTCGTATGCATTTGGTACGTCTTTGGGTGATCAAGCTCAGATGCTGAATAGTCGTTTGGTAGAGTCGGATTCTGTGAACTATGCAGAGGTAGAAAAAGGAATTCGTGAGTATCTAAACGGAGGGAAAGAGCGTGAATCATTTGCTATTGGGCAACAAATAGGTCAAACTATAGAGTCGGTAATTTCTGCACAAGGTTTAGAAGGGAAGTTCGATCGTGATATAGTTATCCAAGGTTTTATGGATGTTGTGAGAAAGCGCAAATTACTTTTAACGCAAGAATCAGGAAACCAATTTTTGATGACGTATGCCGAGAAGCATGTAAAAGATTTACAAAAAGAAAATAACGAGAAATCGAATAAACTAATCGAAGAAAAGAAAAAATCTTCAGGAGCAAAAACGACCGCTAGCGGATTGGTTTATGTTGTGCAGAAAGAAGGTTCTGGAGCAAAACCAACAGCAAATTCAGTGGTGAAAGTAAAGTATACCGGCAAGATTTTAGAAACAGGAAAAGTTTTTGATTCGACCGACAAGAATGGAGGAGAGCCTGTAGAATTCCCACTAGATGCGGTTATCCCAGGGTGGAAAGAAGGATTGCAATTGATGTCGCCAGGAGCAAAATATACTTTCTATATACCGGCCGCTTTGGCTTATGGTGAGAACGGTGCACCACAAGGAGGAATCGGACCCAACCAAGCATTGGAGTTTGAGGTAGAATTGTTGAGTACGAAAGATGCATCAGAAGAATCGAAAGAACCGGCAGGAGGCACACATCAATTAACGCCAGAACAAGAGGCAGAATTGAAAAAAATGATCGAACAGCAAGGTAAGTAATGTTTACTTGGAATCATAAAAAAAGAAGGACGCAATTTTGCGTCCTTCTTTTTTATGATTATATCGTTGTTAATATCGATAATATTCTGGTTTGAAAGGTCCTTCAACCTCAACCCCGATATATTTTGCTTGCTCTTCTGATAAAATCTCTAGTTCTACACCGATTTTTGCCAAGTGTAAAGCAGCTACTTTTTCGTCTAATTTTTTTGGTAACATATAAACTTTGTTTTCGTAAGCATCAGAATTGGTCCAAAGTTCTATTTGTGCCAAAGTTTGATTAGAGAAAGAATTCGACATTACAAATGATGGGTGACCCGTAGCACATCCTAAATTAACCAAACGACCTTCGGCTAAAATAATAATTTCTTTTCCATCTACATTGTAAATGTCTACCTGCGGTTTCACTTCATATTTTGTATCACCATAGTTTTCGTTCAACCATGCCATGTCAATCTCATTATCGAAGTGTCCAATGTTACATACAATGGTTTTGTCCTTCATTTTCTTAAAATGCTCTGCGCGTACAATATTGAAGTTGCCTGTTGTGGTAATTACAACATCTGCATTGTGAACAACGTTTTCTAACTTCTTAACTTCGAAACCTTCCATGGCAGCTTGCAAAGCACAAATCGGGTCGATTTCGGTTACCGTTACAATAGATCCTGCCCCGCGGAAAGATGCTGCAGTTCCTTTACCTACATCTCCATATCCACAAACTACCACACGCTTGCCTGCTAACATTACATCTGTTGCTCTACGGATTGCGTCAACTGCAGATTCGCGACAACCGTATTTATTGTCGAACTTAGATTTTGTAACAGAGTCATTTACATTGATTGCCGGAACAAGCAATGTTCCATTTTTCATTCTCTCGTATAAACGATGAACACCAGTTGTGGTTTCTTCAGAAAGTCCTTTTATGTCTTTTGCCAATTCAGGATATTGATCAAAAACCATATTGGTTAAATCTCCTCCATCATCCAAAATCATATTCAAAGGTTTTCTATCTTCGCCAAAGAAAAGGGTCTGTTCGATGCACCAATCAAATTCTTCTTCACTCATCCCTTTCCAGGCATAGACTGGGATTCCTGCTGCCGCAATTGCTGCTGCTGCATGGTCTTGTGTAGAAAAAATATTACAAGATGACCAAGTAACTTCTGCCCCCAAAGCAACAAGAGTTTCGATAAGCACTGCTGTCTGTATCGTCATGTGTAAGCAGCCCGCAATGCGTGCACCTTTCAATGGTTGCGATGGTCCGTACTCTTCTCTAATGGCCATTAATCCTGGCATTTCTGCTTCGGCTAATTTGATTTCTTTTCTTCCCCAATCTGCTAAGGAAATATCCTTTACCTTGTAAGGAATATAGTGTGTTTCTGTTGCCATAATGGTAATAAAATTTTTGCTACAAATATACTTATTTTTCTTGTGATTGTCTTTAATCATTTTCGATGTTAAAAATCAAAATTATTCAGAATTCCAACTTTATTGCTGCTTTTTGTTTGTAAATTTGCTTACTAAGCTGAATTTTGGCTTCGAAAAAACAATTATGGGCATCACGCATGATTTACAATTCAAAGAACAAACCCGAATCGTTTGTTGGAAATTGACCGAAAGCACCGAAGAGTTGTTAGCATTTTTATCTTTATCAGAAAAAAGGCTAGAAAAATTTCAAGGTCTTAGGCCAAAACAAGCAAGAGAATATTTAGGTTTGCGGGCTTGCCTCAAAGCCTTGGATCTCGATTATGATGTGCTGTATGATGAAAAAGGAAAGCCATATCTGCCTACAAGCAACGAATTGTCGATTACTCATTCTTACGAATATGTGGCTGTAGGGATAAGTGATTTGCCTTTAGGTATCGATATAGAAAAATCTCGTCCGAAGAAGATTCTCAATATCAAAGAAAAATATGTAAGAGATGACGAGTTTTATTGGCTGAAAAAGTATCCTGATCAACTTGTCGATTATTTGCATATTCTGTGGGGGCTGAAAGAGGGATTATACAAACTCAATGGTGGCAATCTCTGGAATTTTCTACATCATTATCGTATAGAAGAATTTAGTCTGAAAGAAAAACAGGCTATTTCTTGTTGGATTTCGGATCAAAAATCTAGTAGAATCTATTACGGGCATTATAAGAAATTTGATGATTTTTATCTAACCTGGGTTTTGGATTATACCTAAACTATTAACTAATAACCTGATTATGATAGATTTCTTAGAGTTTCTTATAGAACCTTATCGCACGCATGCAACTTGGCAGATTGTCCTCGAAATAGTAGCCACTCTATTCGGTATTATTTCTGTTTATTATACCTACAAAAGAGACATCAAACTATATCCTACCACGATAATCTCTACAGGGATTTTTATGTTTTTGTTCTTTCGATGGGGATTATATGGCGAAACCATTATACAGATTTATTACGTTTCTATGGCCATTTATGGTTGGTTACTATGGAAAAATGAACTCGAGTTGCATCAGCAAGAATTGCAAGTTAGTTGGGCAACAACCAAAGAATATAGAAAAGCGTTGTTGTTTTTTGTGGCAAGTTTTCTTTTCATTCTCATGGTTTATTATTTCCGACCATTGATTGAAAATAACTTCAATGGTAATTATCTTGCTCAACTAAAAATTCATTACACCAAAATAGATCTTATTGATGCCACTACGACGGCCGTATTTTTGGTAGGAATGTGGATGATGGCAAAACGAAAAATCGACAACTGGATTTTTTGGATTATAGGAGACCTAATCATGATACCTTTGATGATTTATAAAGGAGCTGTAATTACATCTTTACAATACATCGTATTACTCGTATTATCGATTATTGGCTTAGTAGATTGGATAGATACCCAGAAAACACAAAAAAATAAATTATAACGAATTCTATTGATAATTTTCTAAATTTACGAGTAATAATAGTAATTATAACCATCGCAAGAAAAAATATGGAAAATCAAAATCAAGTACAAAACCTATTGGTAGCTCAGGCAAATCAGGCCGATCGATCAACCTTCTATAAAAATACATACGGCCATGTTGCCGGTGGTGTGTTGGTCTTTGTTATTATAGAATCGCTCATGCTACGCTCAGAAACTTTAGTAAATTTTATGTTGAGTCTTACTCAAGGCTACCTTTGGTTGGCTTTGTTGGCAGGTTTTATGGGTGTTACATGGGTTGCACAAAAAATGGCTTACGGTTCGGCTTCGAAATCTCAACAATATGTAGGATATCTTATATACATCATTGCAGAGGCACTCCTATTCGTTCCTTTACTCTATATTGCATTGGCGTACGGCGGTCAATACGTAATAAAACAAGCAGCTGTAGTAACCGGAGGTTTGTTTGTCGGACTCTCGGTAATAGTATTTCTAACCAAAACAGACTTCTCGGTCTTGAAAGGTGCACTAACAATTGGCTTCTTTCTCGCCATTGGATTGATTATTGCAGGTATGCTGTTCGGATTCGATTTAGGATTATGGTTCTCCGTCGGGATGTGTGCTTTGGCAGGTGGAGCAATTTTGTACAATACTCATCAACTAAAGCATGAATTCGGGACGCAACAATATGTTGCAGCAGCCTTATCGCTCTTTGCTTCATTAATGCTTTTGTTCTGGTATATCCTGAGAGTTTTTATGAGTAGAGATTGACCATAACAAAAAATAATTAATAAAGATCCGTAACAAATCTGTTACGGTTTTTTTATAATAGTAAATCTTATTAAAAAAAAAAAACGACATCAAATGACAAATGAAGAAAAAGAAAACGATAGAATACAATCGCCTTTCCGACCAAAAAATTGGAATGAAATAAGAATTAACGACTCTTGGGCACTCTTCAAAATAATGAGTGAATTTGTAGACGGTTACGAAACCATGTCAAAAATTGGACCGTGTGTATCTATTTTTGGCTCTGCACGCACCAAGCCCGATCATCTATATTACAACATGGCAGAGGAAATTGCTTACCGATTAACGCAAATTGGTTTCGGGGTAATTACCGGTGGTGGCCCTGCTATAATGGAAGCTGCAAACAAAGGAGCACAAAGAGGAGGAGGAGCTTCTGTAGGATTGGGGATTAGTTTGCCATTCGAGGCAAAACTCAACGATTATATTGATAATCAGTACATGGTAAACTTCAATTACTTTTTTGTGAGAAAAGTAATGTTCGTGAAATATTCTCAAGGGTTTATTGTGATGCCAGGCGGTTTCGGTACTCTGGATGAATTATTTGAAGCACTTACGTTAGTCCAAACTAAAAAATCAGGGCGATTCCCAATCGTTTTGGTAGGAAAAAAGTTTTGGAGTGGTCTCTTCGATTGGCTCAAAAATACCATGCTCGAAGAAGGGTATATTGCAGAAAAAGACTTAGAATTGTACCGCTTGGTAGATACTGCAGAAGAAGCCGTGGCACATATCAAAGCGTTTTATGAGAAATATAATATCAAAATCAATCTTTAGGTTTTGGTACGATGATTGTAATTTCATAAGACAATACAACAATAATAAAATATAGAAAATGAAAAAAATTGCCTTTAGTCTTGCTATAATATCTTTGATCGGTTTACAATCATGTAATAATATAGATAACAAGAAAGAAACCTACCAAGAGATAGAAGAAAACGGAACCGTGAAAACCGAAACGGTCGATCGTAACGAGCAATTATTGAAAGAAGATGAATTGCCCGAAAGTGTTAGAAATTTTATAACTCAAAATTTTGCAAATGCACAAATACAGAATGCACTTCATGAGAAAAATAACCTAGAAGACGATGAGTATAAAGTACAACTGACCGACGGAACAAAGATAGAATTCGATCAAGGAGGGAATTGGGAAGAAGTGAAAAAAGAAAAAGAAACTATCGGGAAACTAACTTTTTTGCCTACTCCTCTGACCGATTATATCAAAAATAATTATCCTGCAGATGGTGTAGAGAAAGTAGAAAAAAAGGCACAAGGTTACGAAGTGGATTTATATCCGAGTGATGTAGAGCTAAAATTCGATCAAAACGGAAATTTCGTAAGTAAATCAAAATAAGTACGCAACCAAACTATAAATAGATAAAATGAAAATAAAAACACTTTTAATAGGAGGTTTTATAGCAATCGGGAGCTTTACATTCGCACAAACAAATGTGCAAAATGCTCGATTACCACAACCATCACAAGGCTTCTTGAAAGCTAATTTCACCAATAATACTATTGCAAAAACCAAAGTAGATGCCAAAGGAAACCTAGTCGATGAGTACGAAGTCTATTTGGATAACGGGATAAAAGTAGAGTTTGATAGAAAAGGAAACTGGAAAGAAGTCGACGGGAAAGGCAAGGCAATCCCAACACAATTTATCAACCAAAATATCGTGTCGTATATAAAAAAACACTACCCAAATGCACAGGTCTATAAAGTAGAGAAAGAAAAAAGAGGATACGAGGTGAAATTATCAGACGGATTAGAGTTGAAATTTAATCATAAAGGAGCTTTTTTGCGTATCGATCAATAAACTTTCTTCAAACTTAAGGAAGAAAAAATAGTTTACAAGAAAACCGATATTTGTATCGGTTTTTTTGTATTTTTAATTTATGGATAAAAGAGAATTACGCGAAACCATTTTTCGTCATCTAGACGGAATTGTTGTGGCACCAATCATATCTGCCTTGGCAAAAAGAGGAGTATTACACTTTTTATTAACACGCAAAAAAGTATCCCTAAAGCAAGTAGCAGAAGAATTTCAGGCGAACGAAGGCTATCTAAATGTAGCATTTCATGTTTTAGCTTCGCAGAATTATTTGCTACACGAAGTAGATAACTCTACCGATGAGGTTACGATTTCATTGTCAAAATATAGTGAACGCGCTTTCCGTAATTATGAGATTTATCAAGACCTAGCAGCTTACTTGTCAAACGAAGTGGTGTACAATAGTATAGAAACCAACCAAGAATTTTGCACACTATGGATGCAACTATATACCAAATATCAGAAATATATAGTCCCGACCCATCAAGATACATTAGAAAATAAAAAACTTCATCATCAAATCTGCAAACACATAGAAGGGGCTCTGATTGCACCATTGGCCGTACGGTTAGGGATGAGTGGAATGTTTCATAAGTATTTTATGGAAGCATCATTTAGTGCAGACGAATACCACAAAAATCCCCAACATTTCGAGAAAATACTCTCTGCATTGGCCCAATTAGGATGGTTCGATAAAAAAGGTAAAAATTTCCAGTTTACCCCAGTTGGCTTATTCTTTGCGCGTCGCGCAACAGCATACGGAGTAACAGTTTCTTATTTACCTCTTTTCGCACAGCTAAATGAGCTGCTTTTTGGGGTTGCAAAAAAAATAAGAGAAATAGAAGAGGGTCAAGATGAAAAGCATGTTCATAGAGAGATGAATGTGTGGGGAAGTGGAGGAGCACATGCCACGTATTTCAAAATTATAGATGAATTTATTATCGATATCTTCAACCGTCCACTGAATCTTCAACCCAAAGGAATTCTCGATATGGGAAGTGGAAACGGAGCTTTGCTACAACATTTATACGAAGTAATCGAACGAAAAACTTTGCGAGGAAAATATCTCGATGAGTATCCGCTTTTTTTGGTCGGAGCAGACTATAACGAAGCCGCCCTGCGAGTAACGCGAGCAAATCTCATCCAAAACGATATTTGGGCAAAAGTTATATGGGGCGATATATCCGATCCTAAAACCTTAGCGCACGACTTGCAACACGATTACGGCATACATTTGTCTGATTTGTTAAATATGAGAAGCTTTCTCGACCATAACAGAATTTGGACTGATGTAGACAAACCAAGCAACCGGATCAGTACATCTACAGGAGCTTTTGCGTATAGAGGTAAAAGAATATCCAACAATGCCATTGAAGATAACCTACAAGAACACCTTGAGAACTGGAAACCTTTTCTACAAAAATATGGATTATTAATAATAGAGTTGCACGGTCTTTCACCAAAAATAGCAGCTGAAAATTTAGGCAAGACACCCGCCACTGCTTACGATGCAACGCATGGATTTTCTGATCAATATATTGTAGAATATGATATCTTTAAGAAAATTTGCGATCAAGTAGGATTAGAATCGGACCCTAAACTGATGAAGCTATTCCCGACAAAAGAGTTGGTAACCGTTAGTATACAGCATCTTACAGTTAAAGAAACAGAAGTTAGCCAAAGCTAGAAGAACTTTTGAGTTTCTTATAGAAAAAATGTTATCTTTGCCGCTCATAGAAAGGGGTGCTTGCAAAGGCTGAGATTATACCCATAGAACCTGAGCAGATAATGCTGCTAAGGGAAACGGTTTTCTTCACCTAGAACCAAAAATTCTCATGGTTCTTTGTGTCCCTTTCATAAATTATTATTTTTTTATGAAAAGGTCAATTTTTCTTTTATCAATGATTAGTGCTCAGTGGCTTATGGCGCAAGAGCAAGACAGTATTCGAGCAGAGAACATCGAATTAGAAGGTTTAACGATTCTAGAACAACTACCAATTTCGGTAGAAAAGTACAACAAAAAAACACTGAACGAACGCAACTTAGGGCAAGATATTCCTACTTTGCTCAATCGTGGAACATCTATTCTCACCTCTTCTGATACTGGAAACGGAATGGGCTATTCTACCATTCGGATTCGTGGTCTAGGGGAGAGCTCAGTAAATGTTACTCTAAACGGCGTTCCGTTGAACAATGCAGAATCACAAGGTGTTTTCTGGGTAAACATGCCCGATTTAGCTTCCTCTACCAATGCAATTTATATCCAGCGCGGCGTGGGGTCTTCTACGAATGGGATGGCCGCTTTTGGAGCAAGCGTTAACATAGAAACGCAAGCACCATCACGAGATCCATTTCTAGAGTTAGCAGGCTCTTATGGTAGCTTCAATTCGCAAAAATATACCGTACAAGGTGGAACAGGAAAAATCCTCAATGATAAATTTTCTGTCGATGTACGTGCTTCCCATCTCCGCTCTGACGGTTATATAGAACGGGCATCAAGTAAACTTTGGTCGTATGATTTTACCGCTGTATACGAGCTGAACAACCGCACCTCTTTCCGTTTCCAAAATATGTACGGTAACGAAAAAACATACCAAGCTTGGGGAGGAGTAACCCGTGAAATGATGAACGAAAATAGAAGATTCAACCCATCGGGGGCAATCTATAATGAAGATTGGTCTAAAGTTATTGGGTATTATGACAATCAAACCGATAACTACCAACAAAATCATTACTTCTTTACGTGGAATCAAAAAATGGGGGATGACTGGAAGTCGAAACTTACCCTACACTATACCAAAGGAAAAGGGTATTATGAAGATTATAAGCAAAACGAAAGATTGAGTAAGTACAAATTAGAAGAATTTACACAACTGAAAAGAACAGATCTTATTCGTCAGAAATGGTTAAACAACGATTTTTATGGTTTCAACTGGGAAATGGAAAATCAACGCTTAGGCGACTTCAAGTTTTTCTGGGGACTTTCTGCAAACCAATACAAAGGAGATCACTACGGATTTGTAAAATGGATGAAAGACTTCGATTGGCAATTACCAGATTATAAATTTTACAATAATTATGCAACCAAATCTCAACTTGCAGCCTATGCAAAAGTTTTATATGGGTTAGATAATTGGGAGTTTTATGGTGATTTGCAATATCGTTTTATCGATTATGTTGGGAAATATCACGAAGGAGGAGAGAATGACAGTGATGATTTCCGACCGTTCGACGATCAATTTAATTTTATCAATCCAAAAGTTGGTATAAACTATAAGGTAAATAATCAACACAGTTTTTATACCTATTACGGAATATCAAACCGAGAGCCACTTCGTAACGATTACAAATATAATCAAGCCGAAAAACCAAAGTCAGAACATCTACAAGATTTCGAGTTAGGTTATAAGAAAGCAGGACGATTCTCGGTTAACCTCAACGGATATTATATGCTCTACAAAAATCAGTTGGTCTATACCGGAGCGGTGAATGATGTCGGATCACCTTTGAGAAAAAATATCGGAAAGAGTTATCGAGCAGGAGTCGAGTTAGACGCACAATACGCAATTGTTCCCCAAAGAGTTTCTGTATTCGGGAATGCAACTTGGAGTAAAAACATCAACAAAGACTACAAAACAACCGAATATGATGCACAAGGAAATGAGTTTGTAGTTGCTTACGGTGATACCCAAACCATTCTTTCGCCAAGTTGGGTTGCTGGAGCAGGTTTTGATGTAATGCCAATCAAGAATTTCAGAATCAACTGGTATACGAAATATGTAGGAGAACAATATTTATCGAATACAGAGCCAGTAGATGGACAATTAGCAAGCTATCTATTAACAGATCTTACGTTGAGCTATGGCCTGAAAATGAAAGGAAAACAAGCAGTAGATTTTACATTTTTGATTAACAACTTATTCGATAAAGAATACGAATCGTATGGGTTTTATTACGGGGAAGCTTATTACTTTCCTCAAGCCGGAATCAATGTGATGGGTGGGATGAAAGTCCGATTCTAGTACTAAGTTTTTATAAAAAATTCTCCTCATATAAAAAAGCTGCTTCGTTTCTGAAGCAGCTTTTTTTATGTTGTTTGTTTTTCGTTTTAAGTATTAAAGAACTCGTTTGCCGTATAGATATCTTTTGCCCCAATAACTATCTGTAATTGGCGTGATGATAACTCCTTTAGAGGTTGAAGAATGGATAAATTGTAGAACGCCATTTTCATCTCTTCCGTGAACAATTCCTACATGGGTTACACGACCTCTCCCTTTCGTTGCAAAGAATACCAAATCGCCTTCTTTTAAGTTTTCTGTAGCGATACGTTCTCCTTGTTTGGCTTGGTCAGCCGATACGCGTGGTAAGTCTTTGTTTAAGATAGAGAAAACATTACGTACAAAAGCCGAACAGTCGATTCCACGACGAGTGGTCCCGCCATAACGGTAAGGGGTACCTAAGTAAGTTTCTGCTTCTTGCAAAAGTAAGTCAGAAAAAACATGGTTTGTCTCTTCTATAACGGTATTGAGAATAGCCAAACTCTGCAATTCTGGTTTAATTTCGATTGGAGAGACGTTTATGGCACGTTTATTGATTAGTTTGTTGTGAGGAGTAAAGAATTTCGCTTCTGGAGCAAAACTTCTGTTTGCTAACAATGGATTATTATTGGTAGCAACCGAAGATGTTGTACATGAGGTAAACAATAGCGTTGCAAGTATACTAAAAACTCCAAATACTTTAAAATTCATATCAAATCGTATTCAAAACTGTTAAAGCGAAACAAAAATAGTTTTCCAGTTGCTAATCGTATCTATTTTTCTGTGTGTTTGACATTACTTTAACTACTTTAACTTTTTTTAACAAAAAACTTTAACATTTTTTATCTACGAAGAATTTGTAGATATCAAAACTCTTGCTATATTTGCATCCGCTTTTGGTGAGAGGATTGTCTGCTTAAATAGGAGAATTCTCGTGAAAAGGATAATAACATGTAATTTTTATGTTTTAATTTGCTTAGATTAATAAAATGTTTTTATCTTTGCCGAACCAAAAAAGTAAGATAATTTATATTAAGATTATTATTAGCTATGGCAAATCATAAATCAGCATTAAAGAGAGTAAGACAAAACGCCGTAAAACGCGATAGAAATAGATATTATCACAAATCAACACGTACTGCAATAAAAAAATTACGTGGAGAGGAGGATAAAGCAGTAGCAGAAGCAGCATTCCCAAAAGTTACTTCTATGATTGATAAATTGGCAAAACGCAACATCATTCATAAGAACAAAGCTGCCAACCTGAAAAGCAAATTGGCAAAACATATCAACGGATTAGGATAATATCCTGAGTCGTCTAGTGCTCCCTTCGTCTATCGGTTAGGACATCAGATTTTCATTCTGAAAAGAGGGGTTCGATTCCCCTAGGGAGTACAAATTTTCGCAGCAAAAAATACCTGTTGCGATTTTTTTTCCTTAATATTTTAAGGAAACATTATAAAAATTGTTTTTTGTGTTTTGTTTGTATGAATAAAGCAAAGGCTTTATTCTAAGAGAATGAAAATGTCGCTGTATGATTCTAAATGAATTGTACATCGGCGTTATTCTCAAAACAAGTCAAAAAAAATAAAAAACTATAGCAATTGATGCTCCCTTCGTCTATCGGTTAGGACATCAGATTTTCATTCTGAAAAGAGGGGTTCGATTCCCCTAGGGAGTACTAATATTGTAAAAAAAAGCAGCTACTTACATACAAGTGCTGCTTTTTTATTCTTATTTATCGAATCGATTCGGATATTTTTCTTTTACCTTCTCAATTTTTTCTTCTACTTGTGCTTCCATTTCTTGCTGGTAGCGAGTTAATTTTTCTGTAATTTCATCATTAGAACTTCCCAGAATACGTGCAGAAAGAATTGCCGCGTTTTTGGCTGCGTTTAGTGCAACCGTTGCTACCGGAATTCCGTTTGGCATTTGCAAAATAGAAAGAATAGAATCCCATCCGTCGATAGAATTAGATGATTTTATTGGCACGCCTACTACAGGAAGCGTCGTCAAGGAGGCGACCATACCAGGTAGATGTGCTGCGCCACCAGCACCGGCAATAATAACTTGTATTCCTCTGCTTTTGGCATTCTGTGCATACTCCACCATTCTAATCGGTGTTCTATGTGCAGAAACTATTGTCAATTCGTACGGGATAGAGAGTGATGCTAAGAAATTTGCTGCTTCTTGCATAATTGGTAAGTCACTATCGCTCCCCATGATTATTCCGACCATAATTTTATTTTTTTGCAACCACTTGTATGGTTTGGTTAATATGTTGGATATTGTTTTTTAATTCGTCTAAATCATTATTTAGGAATGTTAAATGACCCATTTTTCGTCCAGGTCGTGTTTCTGTCTTGGCATACCAATGCAAATATGTTCCTGGTATTGTCAATACTTTTTCTATGTTCTTTATTTCGGCAGAGCCAACTTCGCCATCTGCTCCAATCAAATTTACCATGGCAGAAGTTGATAAGAGTTTTGTAGAGCCTAAAGGTAATTTTGCTAAGGTTCGAAGCATTTGATCGAATTGAGAACTTTCGGCTGCCTCTATGGTAGAGTGCCCCGAGTTGTGGACACGGCAGGCCGTTTCGTTTACCCAAATAGAACCGTCTTTGTTCAGGAACATTTCTACTGCAAAAACTCCTGGTGATTGCAAAGCTTTTACGACTTCTATGGCTAGATGTTCTGCTTTTTCAGAGGTGGATTTCGGTAGGGTAGACGGCATCAAGAGGTAGTCTAATAAATTGTACTCTTCATTGAAAACCAATTCTACTGTTGGGTAGGTAACTACATTGCCAAGATGGTCTGCAACGGCTACAACGGCTATTTCTTTTTCTAGATTGGCTGCTTTTTCGATGATAGAAGGTGCTTGTAGTAGTTTTTGAAAATCATTTTCATTGCCTAAAAACTGAACTCCTTTCCCATCATAGCCTCCTTTTCGTGTTTTCTGGAAACTAGGAAACTGTATTTCTTTCTCGGGGATTTCTTCCCAATTGTTGATTGTGATATAGGGTGCTGTCGGAATTTTATGTGTTGTATAAAAATCTTTCTGTACGCCTTTGTCTTGTATGATGGCTAATGCTTCAGGATCGGGAACAATGTGTTTGCCCATTTTCTTCAGTTCGCGCAATGCATCTGTATTTACATGTTCTATCTCTATCCCGATGGCGTCTACTGTTTTGCCAAAATCTAGTACTGTTTGGTAGTCTGCAAAATCTCCTACCGTAAAAGAATGTGCGTGTTTTGCACAAGGTGCGTCGGGCGAGGGATCGAGGATGTGAATCTCGAAAGGGTATTGTAGTGCGTTTTGCAAAAACATATAACCTAATTGTCCGCCGCCTAGTATGCCAATTTTTGTCATAAAGTGATAATTGTTCTTTGTTTTCTTTATTTTTGTTTCGATGAAAAATAATTCACCTTTTGGTTTTGCAAAGGTAAGTAAAGTTTTAGTTTACTTGTTCTTTTTGGCTTATCTTACAGGTAGAGCTTTTGCCGATTATTGGTTGTTCGATATTGTTGCGCAGTATTCTGTGTATACGCTTGCGTTTACGCTGGTTTGTACGGCCCTCTATATTTATGCAGTACGTAAAAATCAAAGGAAATCTATTCTTTTTCCGGTACTATTTATTTTGTGTTTTTGGCAATTATTTATGTTGATACGTCCTTTCTATTTTGGTGAAAATGCCAAAACAGAGTCTCCGAACTACAAGGTGGCAAGCGTCAATATTTATTCTCAGAACAGCGATGTATATACGCTGATGCAATTTATAAACAAAGAAAAAGCCGATCTTGTTTTGCTGCAAGAAGTTACCACAAAATGGCAAAATAACTTGGATAATCTGCGTACTTTATACCCGTATTATCACGAAGAAGTGCGGGATAATAATTTTGGTATCGCTTTGTATAGTCGCTACCCAATAGATTCTCTGGTAGTGAAAAATTATATAGATGATAGGCATCCATCTTTATGGGCAACCATTTCGGTAGGCGAAAAAAAAATACAAGTTTTGGGGACGCATCCAGTGCCGCCATTGCCTAACCAGGCGCGGTTCGAGAAAAGGAATCTTCAACTAGAGTTGATGAAAAAAGATATAGAAGAGTCTGACCATGAGAATATATTGTTGGTGGGTGATCTTAATTGTACGCTCTTCTCGCCGAACATCAATAAAATAAAAAATGATAAACTAAAAGATGCTCGTTTGGGCTTTGGTTTTCAGAATTCATGGAATGCTTTTGTCCCAATTTTCAGAACCAATATCGATCATATTTGGGTCTCGAAGAATATAAAAGTAACCAATTTTTACCGCGGTGACTTTATAGAATCTGACCATTTCCCGATCATTGCTGAACTGAAAATAGAATAAATTCTAGAACCGATTGGCAAGAAATTGGCTGCTTTTTCTTAGGTGAACATGTCGATTGGTAGCTAAATTTTATTCATTTAGCTTTTTGATATTGAGTGTAAATCCTCTGTGTCGGTTTACACCTCCTATATAAGAGGTAAGGATAGAGGCTCCCTGAAGATTACCACTACTATCTTTTGTTCTGAACATTTTCACCCTAACAGACGAACCAGAATCTAGTCGGACAATGGCCGTAGGAATGGTATAATTGTCTTCTAAGGGATTTGTTACTCTGAAAAAAGTTTTTCTACCGCCTGATACCGTAGTCCAAGTAGATTCCCCATTTCTTTTTATGTCGATACTAAAAGCTATATACCCGTATTTTTGGGTATCAGCTGGATTAAATAAAAGTCGAGCAGCTACAGAACTTGAAATCAAATAAACTCCATCTTCTGGGATGATTGCATTATTCGATGAGGTTGTAACTTTTAGCGTGTTTTTCTTTAGATCATCAGAATTTATTGGTAGAATATAAGGTGTACCGCTATTAAACGGACCTGGTTCTACAACATAATTTTTATCAGAAACTATAAAAGTAGCTACTTTAGTAAAGTCTGCCATACCTACCAAACCGTTTTCATCTATATAGATCGGTATAGCTTTAGGGTCGGGTATAGAATCTAGTACTCTTATTCTTACTCCGCCATTTACATCTAGACTTTCGCTTGGCAGCGTGGTGCCTATGCCAAGTTGACCATCTGCAGTGATACTACGTCGTTTTTTTGTTGGTCTGCAGATGGTGAGTCTGTAGGTGGGTTGTCTTTTTTACCGTCTATATGAAACAGTTGTTGCGGATTGTCGGTGTTGATCCCGACTTGTGCGTATAGGCTACTTGCTATAAACAGCAGGATAAGGTGATAAAAAATTCTTTTATACATTTTTTGTAGAAATCTATTGTTTTCTGCTGCTGTATGTAGCAGAACTCTAGGTTGCCTTGACAGTAGGTTTTTCTCTCTATAGTTTTTTGATGTTTAGCTTATACTGGTCTTGTCCCAGACCGCCTATATACAAATTTTCAATAGGGTCTCCTTGTAGTACACCATTCTTATCTCTGGTTCTGTAGACTACTAGCCTTACGTGAGAGCCAGCATCTAGACGAACTATTGCTGTAGGTATTGAGATGGTTTCGTTGATGATATTTCCTATTCTATGGAAGGTTTTTCTAGTTCCAGCTACTCTGGTCCATTTAGTTTCACCTTTTTTTTGGATTTCTAAATCATAACCAATAAACAAAAGCTTAGAAGATGTTGAATCCTCCTCAGCGAAAGTAGCATAAGTAAATATTGAGCTCGATAGCATATAGTCGCCCTCTTCTGGTATCAGATAACTAAAATTATCGGCTTTAATATTAAGCGTATTAACTGGAACAGGAAATTTATCATTCCAAGCATAAAGAGGCTCGCGACTACCTTTGTTAAAATTTTCTGAATGTATTACTCTCACAGAAGTTGATGGTACAGAAGCTGCAATTTTATAAGTTATAGCCTTGCCCACCAAGCCGTTTTCGTCTACGTACAGCGGCGATGCTATAGAGTGTTTCAGTGAGTCGGTTACACGTATTCTTGCTCTTCCGTTTACATCTAGTTTTTCGGTTGGCGCTATGGTACCTATACCGAGGCGGCCGTCTACAGTGATTACTACATCGTCTTTTTGTTGGTCTGCTGATGGTGAGCCGGTAGTGGGGTTGTTTTTTTGGCCGTCTACATGAAACAGTTGCTGCGGGTTATCGGTGTTGATCCCGACTTGGGCGTATAAGCTGCTTATTGCAAATAGCAGGATAAGAAGATAGATATTTTTTTTATACATTTTTTTATACGAGTTTATAGGTTTATTAGTCTATTTTGATGCAAAGATATTTTGTTTTTTTACAAAAAATAAGTTACCAACTATATAATTAACATTTCTACAGCTTTCTGTGTTCTCTACCATTATAGCTTTACGATGTCTAGCGTAAACCATGGGTTATGATAATACTTACCGATTATTAGATTATCTGGCTCGTTAGTTTGATTAGAATTGTTACTGCTGTATATAGACATCCGTAGCAGTGTGCCCGGCTCTAACGCTACAATGGTGGTAGGGAACGTTATGCTACAGAACACAAAAGATAGATGTTTTCTAGGGTAAGCTTTTTTCCCGCCCGTTATCGACTTCCATTTGGTTTCACCTTCTTTCTTCATTTCTATATCATAGAATACATGAGCAAATTCTACCCCATCGTTACTGTCAAATACTAGAACTGGTATCGCAGAGCCCGAAATTAGATAGTTTCCTTTTGCAGGGACTACTAATTCGTGATTATCAGTAACGGTAAAATACAGAGAATTGAAGTCTAGCATAGTATTATATTGTAAACCTTCTTCGGTAATGGGCAGCACCCAAGGTGTATTTTTACTATTATGTTTAAATTCATGTACATATGGTGGGTCTTCATCAGTATTGAAATAAGAAAATATCGACAGTTCTTTGGCTTTGCCTACCAGGCCACTTTCGTCTACCAGCAGGGGCGATACCGTTTCGCTGTCTAGCGTATTGGTGTTGCGTATTCTTGCTTTTCCGTCTATATCTAGGCTTTCGGTGGGTTCTGTGGTGCCTACACCTACACGACCGTCTTCTGTGATGACTACGTCGTTTTTTTGTTGGTCTACCGTTGGCGAGCCGGTAGTGGGGTTGTCTCTTTGGCCGTCTACATGAAATCTTTGCTGCGGGTTTTCGGTGTTGATCCCGACTTGGGCATAGAGGCTGCTTGCTACCAATAGAATTATAAGGAGAGTAAAGGTTTTAGTATGCATTTTTTTATTGAGTTTTAGGTGTTTTTTTATTTATAAAATTTTGAACTGGCATCCATCTTATAGTTTGATGATGCTGAGGGTGTACGAGGGCACATCACCCGAACCGTCTACATACAGCTGGCTAAAAGTATTGCTGTGAAATAAACCAGGATATGTACCAGGTGAATTAAAATGCTGCTTATAACCTCTACCGTTGTTCATTCGTATTCTGATCAGCGTGCCTGCTGATAGTTTTGCTAATTTGGTAGGGAAGGTGTAGGTGTAAGACGCCCCAGCGTTTAGGCTTTCTCTGGTATAGGTTTCTCTGGTACCTGATCCATAATAAAAAAGTTGTAAAGAACTTTTTTGATCTTGTATTTGATAGTCTATATAGCCATACCCATTGCCGTCATCATTTAGGCTGCCTCTAATGGTCACCGAACCAGTAAGCAGATAGATACCGTCTTCGGGTATTCTGATGGCTGCCGGTAAAAAATATCTACCGCTTCCTGTTGCTGGCGAATAGGTAACGCCTAGGGTGTTGTACTTGGCGTCTTCTAGCACTATCGGTAGATAATAATAAAGATTGGGATTACTCCAATATCGAGAAGGTATATATTTATCAAACTTCCCTAGGTTGTATTGTTTGTCAGACGAGAAGTAAACCGCCTTTTGGGGTTCGGGCAGTATGTTTGCCTTGCCTACCAAGCCATTTTCGTCTACATAGAGGCGGGCTATTGCAGAGCTTTCTAGGTAATCGGTATTGCGTATTCTTGCTCTACCGTCTACATCTAGACTTTCGGTTGGCGCTATGGTGCCTATGCCCAGGCGGCCTTCTTCGGTTATCACTACATCGTCTTTTTGTTGGTCTGCAGATGGTGAGCCGGTAGTGGGGTTGTCTTTTTTACCGTCTACATGCAATAGTTGCTGTGGGTTATCGGTGTTGATCCCAACTTGTGCGTGCAGGCTGCTTGCTGCAAACAGTATTATATTAATAGTTAATAGAAGGAGGTTTTTTTTGTTCATTTTCTAAAAAAAAGTTTAGTTTGTTTCACAAGGTTTGTATAATAAATAGATTTTTTTTTTGACGTGTAAAATCAAAAGTGTAAATATAAACCAATAATTAAAAATCTGAAAATTATTTTTTAAAATCTAAAAATTATTTTTTTGATATTTCCAAAATAGTCAAATTACAGATGTAGACAATTGTAGTCAATAGCTATTGCATTCAAAAGCAGTTTTGGCAAGATAATAAACAAAATTTCACCATTGTAGCGTGTTTATAAAGGCTGTAAGTTATGTGTTATGCACAAAAAATATGCCAAAAAAGCCTTTTTTCTAACGGCAAGAAAACATAGAAAAAAGGCAATAATACTTCTATAATAGCAAAGACAAGGAAAGAGCTTAGGGTCGCTGGCGATGAAAAAACAATATTTTTTCACTTTAATTTGCTACTTTTGTAAGGTAACAAACAAAATTTACTTTTGAATGGGAACACAGGATATGGAAAAAATTTCCTTCGATACATTAAAAACACAAATCCTCAACGATTATAAAACAGCCTTCATCTCACGAGAAATGAGTTACTTGGGGCGTAGAGAAGTGCTTACCGGGAAAGCAAAATTTGGTATTTTTGGCGATGGAAAAGAGCTTCCGCAAATTGCCATGGCAAAAGTTTTCAGGAATGGAGATTTCCGTTCGGGCTATTACCGCGACCAAACTTTCATGATGGCGATTGGCGAATTAACTATTCAGCAGTTTTTTGCTCAGCTCTATGCCGATACCAATTTGCAAAACGAACCGGCCTCTGCCGGGCGACAAATGACATCGCACTTTGCTACCCGCTCTCTCAACGAAGATGGCTCTTGGAAGAACCTTACAGAACAAAAAAACTCTAGCTCAGACATATCGCCTACTGCAGGGCAAATGCCACGCCTTTTGGGGCTGGCGCAAGCATCGGCCGTGTACAGAGCAATCGGTGATCAGGATGGGCGCTTCTCGAACAACGGAAACGAAATAGCTTTTGGTACAATAGGAGATGCATCTACCTCCGAAGGGCATTTCTGGGAAACTATCAATGCCGGAGGAGTTTTGCAAGTGCCTATGGTGGTCTCTATTTGGGACGACGGATACGGAATTTCTGTGCCTGCTCAGTACCAAAGAACAAAATCGGACCTAAGTGAAATGTTGAGCGGTTTCCAACGAACCAATGAAGAAAGAGGTTATGAAATAATTACGGCTAAAGGCTGGGATTACCTAGAGCTGGTAGAAGCCTATAAACAGGCAGAAGAATTGGCACGCAAACATCATATTCCGTGCATTGTTCATGTTACAGAATGTACGCAGCCGCAAGGACACTCGACTTCGGGATCACACGAACGGTACAAAAACGAGGAACGTTTGGCTTGGGAAAAAGAATTTGATGGAATAAAAAAATTCAAAGAATGGATCTTGGCCTATCAAGTAAATGAGCATACAATAATTTCTGAAGAAGAGTTAGAAGCCCTAGAAAAAGAATGGAAAACTCATGTGAAAACTGAGCAAAAAATTGCTTGGCAAAACTATTTAGATCCGATTGTTGCTGCAAAAGAAGAGGTAGTTACACTGGTAGAAAATCTACAAAAAGAATCTGCAAACGCTGCTTTTATCGGCGTAGAATTAAGTCAATTGAAAACCAAAAAAACACCTTTCAAGCGAGATGTATATGCAGCCGCAAGAAAAGTTTTACGCCTTACACGAGAAGAAACCCTTACTGCAAAAGCAGCCCTGATTTCTTGGCTAGAAGAGAATATGGCAAAAGAAGAAGAAAACTATAGCTCTAAGCTGTATAGCGATACCGAAAAAGCCGTAAAGAACATCCGAAATGTAGAACCAGTCTATGAAGAAAATCGCCTAGAAGACGGGCGTGTAGTTGTGCGAGATAATTTTGATAAAATCTTCGAGCAATACCCCAATGTAGTTGTTTTTGGTGAAGATTCGGGGAACATAGGAGATGTTAACCAAGGATTAGAAGGCTTGCAAGAAAAATACGGGAAAGTAAGAATCTCAGACACCGGAATACGAGAGGCTACGATACTAGGACAAGGAATTGGTATGGCTATGCGAGGACTTCGGCCAATTGCAGAAATCCAATACCTAGATTATATTCTATATTGTTTGCAAGGTATTTCGGATGATTTGGCGACCGTTTTTTATCGTACCAAAGGCGGACAAAAAGCACCCGTTATCATACGAACACGCGGACATCGACTAGAGGGGATTTGGCATTCGGGTTCACCAATGGGAGGGATTTTGTCTCTGGTGCGTGGAGTAAATGTACTGGTGCCAAGAAACCTAACAAAAGCAGCTGGTTTTTATAATGCACTATTGCAAACAGACGAGCCTGCAATCGTTGTAGAAAGCCTGAATGGTTATCGACTGAAAGAGAAAATGCCATCGAATTTGGGTGAGTTTACCACGCCAATTGGCGAAGTAGAAATCACCAAGACGGGTGCAGATGTTACGTTGGTAACCTACGGTTCTACTTGGCGAATTGTTATGGATGCAGCAAAAGAGTTGGCTATGCTGGGGATAGATGCAGAAGTTATCGATGTGCAATCGTTGATACCGTTCGATCAGTCGCATGCAATCTATCAATCATTAGAGAAAACCAACCGATTGGTAGTTATAGACGAAGATGTGCCAGGGGGAGCAACCGGCTATATGTTGCAAAAAATTCTCGAAGAACAAAAAGCCTATCATTTATTAGACAGTCAGCCGCTAACCATTGCAGCAAAAGAACACCGTCCACCGTACGGCACCGATGGAGATTATTTCTCGAAACCTTCGGTAGATGAAATTGTAGAACGAGTATATGCATTGATGCACGAATCGAACCCTGCAAAATACCCTTCAATTTATTAAAAAAAAGTTAAAATCTAAACAATAAGCCAAAAGTGTCTGCGTTCTAAGATGTAGACACTTTTATTATCTATGAGACTATTTTTACACATGTTGTTGAGTTTCATTATATCTATACTGATATGTATGCAAATGTTTTTTGCACATCAGCTTTGGTATAGTAACGGCGTCTCGACAACCTATGATTACAATTTAGCCCTGTCCTCAATTGGTTTATACTTTATCGTTGTTTTCAGTTTTGTTTTTATAAGCTCTTTTTCAAAGTACAACGTATTTCTGGTTTGGATTATTTCACTTGTCTTTGTCATGCATTTTGCAACATCCCTACAAACCGAAAATTTTTTTAATTTTATCAATGGTCTAATGATGAAGAACCTGTGGGATAATCTACTCTTAAAACCAGTATTTGTTTTATTATTGGGCTTGTTAATTTTTCTCAACGGAGTATTATGTCTAACTTTTAACAAAATAAAACCACGATTTTTCAATGAATTTCACTAAGTTGTTTGTTGTTTTTGTATGCATAATGGTAGGCGTTTCTTATGCTCAAATCCCCTATGTTCAACCACCGAAAAATATTCAAGCGATCCAATTATTCAATCCACAGACCAACGATAATACACCAATAATCGAACTAGGAAAAGGCTATTTATTGTTGTCGTTTGATGATTTAGAAGCGGGTTATAAACGTTATCAATACAAAATCGAACATAGAAACGCCGACTGGTCGCCTTCCAACGTATTCCAGTCAGAATATTTAGACGGATACAGTTCAGATTATATCAAAACCTATAAAAACTCCTTCAATACCTATCAGAAATATACCAATTATCAAATCCAAATTCCCAACAGAGATATGAATATTAAACTGTCTGGTAATTATATACTTACGGTTTATTTGGATAATGATACGAAGCCGATTTTTACCAAGCGTTTCGCCGTTTATCAAAATCAAGTTGATCTAGGTGTACAAGCCACACGTTATGTAAATAGTCTGGATGAATGGTACAACCAAAGAATCCAAGTTCAGGTAGCTAGTGCGAATGTGAATCTTACCGAATCACCCGAAGCTGCAAAACTATACGTCATGAAAAATAACAATTGGAACGATGGTATGCCAATGACACCACAATTTTCTAGAAGCAACCAATTAATATATAATTCGAACAAATGGGTAATGGAAGGCGGAAGCGAGTACAATTGGTTCGATACCAAAAATCTAGACGTGCCAGCACTTTCTACCGAGAAAACACTTCGGCAAGACAGTGTTTATTACACTTTTCTTCGTCCGCACGAACCTCAATATCAATATTTGTACAATGATTATCCAGATATCAATGGGAATTTTTACATCCGAACCATTCGTGTCGGCACCGAAAGAAACGCAGCATCCGAAGCAGATTACACATGGGTAAATTTTGCTTTAGAACCGTTCGATTTTCGTGGTCAAGATTTTGAAGTGTTTGTGGTTGGTGCTTTCAACGATTGGCAGCTTACCGATACCAATAAAATGAAAATGAGCGAAAGCGGATTGTGGGAAGTAGAACTATACTTGAAGCAAGGCTATTACAATTATCAATTTGCGGTACGAAACACCAAAACAGCCGAAGTGTCGCAAACCTATATCGATGGAAGTTTTTGGCAGACCGAAAATCTGTATCAAGCTTTGTTCTATTTCAGGCCGTGGGGTTTTCGGTATGATATGCTGATTGGTTACGGAGAGGGAAATTCTCGTAAGTAGCACATCGCCCAAAAAGAAGAAATACTACGGGAAGTTGTTTTTAACTTTTTTATAGAACAACTTTTTTGGCATATAACTTTTGTTTATTTACAAGCTTACGAATCGAAACTTTAAACTGAACTGTTGAGGATTCTAAAAGAATATCACTAAATTTGTGGAAATTAAATAATAAAATACAAACAAATGGCAAACGGTTTTTTTTCCATTCCAACAATAGCGAATGAACCAGTAAAAGCATATGGAGCAGGTTCTGTAGAACGTGCAGAATTACAAGCAGCTTACAAAAAAATGTTCTCGGAAATAACCGAGGTTCCGCAATACATAGGGGCCGAAGAAATTTTTAGCAATAATAAAAAAGAAATTCGTCCTCCACACGACCATCAGAAAGTAGTAGGATATTATCATGTAGGGACCCAAGAAGATGTGAAAAAAGCTATCGAAGTAGCTTTAGAAACACGCAAGACCTGGTCGAGAACTACGTGGCAAGAACGAGCAGCTATTTTCTTAAAGGCAGCTGACCTTATTGCAGGACCATATCGTGCAAAAATCAATGCTGCAACGATGATTGGTCAATCGAAAAACGCCATGCAAGCCGAGATTGATTCTGCTTGTGAGTTGATTGATTTTTTACGATTCAATGTAAAATTCATGACCGAAATTTATGCAGATCAACCAATTTCATCTCCAGGAGTATGGAACCGTGTAGAATATCGTCCGTTAGAAGGATTTACCTTCGCCCTAACGCCGTTCAACTTTACGGCAATTTCTGGTAATTTACCTACCTGTATGGCATTGATGGGGAACGTAGTAGTGTGGAAACCATCAGACAAACAATTGCTTTCTGCAAAAGTAATCATGGAAGTGTTGAAAGAAGCAGGTTTACCAGACGGAGTAATCAATATGGTATTGACCGGTGGAGCAGAAACCGCTAAAACAGTTATTGAACATCCAGACTTTTCGGGAATCCATTTCACAGGATCAACAACAGTTTTTAGAGATATCTGGAAGCGCATCGGAGACAATATCAATACACACAAAACTTACCCACGCATCGTAGGAGAAACAGGAGGAAAAGATTTCGTAATGGTGCATAAATCTGCTAAAGCAAAAGACGTAGCAATTGGATTGGTACGTGGCGCATTCGAATATCAAGGGCAAAAATGTTCAGCAGCTTCTCGTGCATATATCCCAACCAACTTGTGGGCAGAAGTAGAAAAAGAAATGAAAGATATGCTGTCTACCGTAACCGTTGGTACACCAGAAGACTTTACGAATTTTGTGAATGCGGTAATCGATGAGAAAGCATTCGATAAAATATCAGGTTACATTACTCGTGCAAAAGAATCTGCTGAGGTAGAAGTTGTTTATGGTGGAAATTTCGACAAGTCGAAAGGTTATTTTATAGAACCAACAGTTCTTAAAACAACCAACCCAAAATACGAAAGCATGGTAGAAGAAATATTCGGCCCTGTCTTGACGATTTATGTATACGACGAAGATAAATACGAAGAAACTCTACAATTAGTAGATGAAACTTCTGAGTATGCTTTAACAGGATCAATCTATGCTATGGATGCAGATGCATTGCAAAAAGCATATGTAGCATTGGAAAACGCAGCTGGAAACTTCTATATCAATGACAAGCCAACCGGAGCAGTGGTAGGTCAACAGCCATTTGGTGGAGCAAGAGCATCGGGAACAAATGACAAAGCAGGATCTGCAATGAATTTACTTCGTTGGACATCAGTACGTACAGTAAAAGAACAATTCGTACACCCAACAGATTATAAATATCCGTTTTTAGAAAAATAAAACTTACCTTTAGAACCTCACTTCGGTGGGGTTTTTTTTATCTTTATGGAATCGAATACAGATAAAGCAATAAAAGCTTCTATATTTAGTGTTTTAGGAAATCTTTGCTTAGCTCTTATCAAAGGTGTGGCAGGATATCTCGGCAACTCTTATGCTTTAATTGCAGATGCCATAGAATCTACAACAGATGTCTTTTCGTCTATTCTCGTAGTATTTGGTTTGAAGTATTCGTCTCGTCCGGCCGATGAAAATCATCCTTATGGACACGGGAAAGCAGAAGCAATCGTAACATTTATGGTAGTTTTGTTTCTGATTGTTTCGGCCTGTATCATTGCTTACGAAAGTGTACAAAATATCTTAACACCGCACGATATGCCAAAACCATTTACGCTGATTGTTTTGGCAGGAATTATTTTGTTCAAAGAACTATCTTACCAATACGTTATCCGAAAAAGTAAAGAAACCAACAGTTCTTCTCTCAAGGCAGATGCGTGGCACCACAGAAGTGATGCGATAACCTCTGTCATGGCATTTATAGGGATTTCATTCGCACTTATTCTAGGACCAGGATGGGAAGCATCGGATGATGTTGCAGCACTGATAGCATCGGGAATTATACTGTACAATGCGTATAGAATTTTACGTCCGGCTTTGGGCGAAATCATGGACGAACATTTGTATGATGAACTTATAGAAAATATCAAGACAATAACACTGCAAGTACCCGGAGTTTTAGGAACCGATAAGGCCAACATCAGGAAATCGGGCATGATGTATTTTGTAGATTTACATGTCATTGTAGACAAAGGAATTTCGGTAGGAGAAGGGCATGAAATTAGTCATTTAGTAAAAGATCTTATAAAATTTAAAATACCAGAAATTGCAGATGTTTTGATTCATATCGAACCAGATTATCTCGAAAATAAAAATTATGAAGAACGATTGAACCGACTGAAAAAGAAAATCTAAAACGAAAAGAACAGCTTTCTCCTATAGAATCTATAGAAAAGAAAACCCAACAAAACAATTATCCAACAAATCTAGTTTTATAGATGTCGGATTTCGTAAAATGCTCGTTTTTTTAACAACATCGAAAAGAACAAACCGAAAATTTTCATTTCATCAATAATAATTTTATTTTAGCCGAGCAAAAACATACAAAAAAATGAAACACTTAGAGAACGAAAATATTCAGTTAATCGCACAATCAGCAAGAGATTTCGCAACTCAAAATATTCTTCCTCATGTAATGGAATGGGACGAAAGCCAAACTTTCCCTGTAGAAGTTTTCAAGAAGTTAGGAGAGATGGGTTTTATGGGAATTCTAGTACCAGAAGAATTAGGCGGAAGCGGGTTATCGTATGATGAATACATCGCAATTGTAGACGAAATTTCTCAGGTAGATCCTTCGATTGGTTTATCTGTTGCAGCACATAACTCACTTTGTACAAATCATATCCTAACTTTTGCAACAGAAGAACAAAAACAGCGCTGGATCCCAAAATTAGCCACCGGAGAATGGATCGGTGCGTGGGGATTAACAGAGCATAATACAGGATCGGATGCTGGTGGAATGAGTACAACAGCAGTGAAAGATGGGGACGAATGGGTAATCAACGGTGCTAAAAATTTTATTACACACGCCATCTCTGGAGATGTTGCAGTAGTGATGACAAGAACAGGAGAAAAAGGAGCGAAAAATAATGCCACAGCCTTTGTAGTAGAAAAAGGCACACCAGGATTTACCTCTGGAAAGAAGGAAAATAAATTAGGAATGCGTGCATCCGAAACGGCAGAATTAATTTTTGATAACGTACGTGTCTCAGACGAAAACCGCTTAGGAGAAGTAGGAGAAGGCTTCAAACAAGCGCTTACGATATTAGATGGAGGTAGAATTTCTATTGCAGCACTAAGTTTAGGAATTGCGAAAGGTGCATACAAAGCAGCCTTGAAATACTCGAAAGAAAGACACCAATTTGGGCAGCCAATTGCTAATTTTCAGGCAATTAACTTCAAGTTGGCGGAGATGGCAACCGAAATCGAAGCGTCTGAATTATTAATTTACAAAGCTGCATACCTGAAAAATAATCAACAACCGATGTCGACAGAAGGAGCAATGGCTAAATATTTTGCATCGGAAGCATGTGTGAGAATCGCAAACGAAGCGGTACAGATTTTTGGTGGATATGGATATACTAAAGATTTTCCGGTAGAGAAATTCTATCGCGACTCTAAATTATGTACCATTGGAGAAGGAACAACCGAGATTCAAAAATTAGTAATCGGAAGAAATATTACAAAAGATTAAAAAAGTATTTGTTTAAAATATAAAGAGTTGTATATTTGCAAACTCAATAGAAAGAAACAAAAGAAAATAGATAGATTATGTTAATCATTCCAGTAAAAGACGGCGAATCAATCGAAAGAGCCTTGAAAAAATACAAAAGAAAATACGACAAAACAGGCGTTTTGCGTCAATTAAGAGCACGTCAACAGTATACAAAACCTTCTGTTTTGAAGCGTCAAAAAATGAGTAGAGCAATCTACAAACAAGCTTTGGCTTCGCAAGAAGAAGCATAAATAGCGTTTTTTCTTTAGAAAAATTATCAACCTATCCGTCAAAAACATATCTTTGACGGATAGGTTTTTTTATGGAGACAATACAGAGGTTTTTAGACTATTTACAGTACGAAAAGCGTTACTCACTTCATACTATAAAGAATTACCGACGAGATTTAGATGATTTTCTGTCCTTCTACCAAATAGAAGAGTCAAGCGATTCAATAGAAAAAGCCGAAAAAAATCATATCAGGTCTTTTATAATTTCTTTGTCGGATAAGAATATATCCGAACGTAGTATTAATCGGAAGTTGAGTAGTTTACGAACTTTCTACATCTATCTTATCAAAACGGGACAGTTAACTACTTCGCCTATGTTGCAGATAAAATCACTGAAAACGAAAAAAGAAGTAATCATACCGTATACTGAAAAAGAAATGCAACGACTTTTTGAGTTGGAAAATATTTTTCCGGATGATTTTGATGGGATACGTGATCGTTTGATGATGAATCTTTTCTACCAAACAGGAATACGGCGAGGAGAGTTAATACAACTAACACTTCCTCAGTTGCGTATCGAGCAAAAAGAAATCAAAGTTTTGGGAAAACGAAACAAAGAGCGAGTTTTGCCTATCGGAGAAAATCTAGTGTCCGAGTTTACTCGATACCTAAAAGTGCGGAAAGAAGTTGTTGGTAGCGAAAATTTAACACTTTTTATCAAAAATAACGGTCAAGCTTTGTATGAAAAATTTGTTTACGAAAGAGTAAATTATTATCTTAGTTTTATTACAGAGAAGCATAAAAAGAGTCCTCATGTATTGAGGCATACGTTTGCTACGCAATTGTTAGAGAATGGAGCAGATCTGAATGCATTGAAAGAGATTTTAGGGCATTCAAGTTTGTCTTCTACCCAAATCTATACGCACAGTAGCATACAGAATTTGAAAAAAGTGTTTAACAATGCTCACCCTCGTGGGCGGAAAAAAGATGAACTATGAAAGTAAAATTTCAAGCGATTAATTTCAACGCAAAACAAAATTTAGAAGATTATTTAGAGCAAAAATTAGCTAAATTAGACCATCTGTCCGATAAAATAATTGCGGCAGACGTATCGATGAAATTAGAAAACACCTCGGAGAAAGATAATAAATCGATTGATATTCGATTAGAAATTCCTGGAGATGATATTATAGTAAGTAAAAAAGGGCAATCGTTTGAGGAATGCATTGATTTATCGATAGATACACTAAAAAGATTAATTATAAAACGGAAAGAAAAAATCGCAGACCGATAAAGATTATAAAATTTCCGAAAAAAAATTTGGAATTATTAAAAATCTATGTAAATTTGCAGTCCGTTAAATTCAATACTTAGCGGATTGTTCTTTTAAATGCTAGGACTTTTTGCCGATATAGCTCAGTTGGCCAGAGCACGTGATTTGTAATCTCGGGGTCGTGGGTTCGAATCCCTCTATCGGCTCATACAGAAAGAAGTAAAAAGTTCAGTTGGGAAGATACTCAAGCGGCCAACGAGGACGGACTGTAAATCCGTTGGTATTTACCTTCGCAGGTTCGAATCCTGCTCTTCCCACATTTTTTATTTTTTTTGTTCTGAATTTCATAGGAATTAAAAAAAAATCCTTAGCTTTGCGAGGCTTTTTATTCAGAAATTGTATTGTAGAAAGTGTAAGCGGGAATAGCTCAATTGGTAGAGCGTCAGCCTTCCAAGCTGAATGTTGCGAGTTCGAGTCTCGTTTCCCGCTCAACTTCTGGCCGATGTAGCTCAGGGGTAGAGCGCTTCCTTGGTAAGGAAGAGGTCGAGGGTTCAATTCCCTTCGTTGGCTCATGTTTTTTTATCGAGAGATAAGAGAGTTTTTTAGTTTAGAATCTTTAGATTAAGTATAACATAGAAATTAATAAAAAGTAAAATGGCAAAGGAAACTTTTAATCGTAATAAGCCGCACTTAAACATCGGAACTATTGGGCATGTTGACCATGGTAAGACTACTTTAACTGCTGCTATTACAAAAGTATTGGCTGACGCCGGTTTTTCAGAAGCAAGAGCTTATGATTCAATCGACAACGCTCCAGAAGAAAGAGAGAGAGGTATTACAATTAATACATCTCACGTTGAGTATGAAACAGCTAACCGTCACTACGCTCACGTAGACTGTCCAGGTCACGCGGATTATGTGAAGAACATGGTTACTGGTGCGGCTCAAATGGATGGTGCAATCTTGGTTGTTGCGGCTACAGATGGCCCAATGCCACAGACACGTGAACATATCTTATTGTGTCGTCAGGTAAACGTTCCACGTATCGTTGTTTTCTTAAACAAAGTGGATATGGTTGATGATGCTGAGTTGTTAGAGTTGGTGGATATGGAGGTGAGAGATTTATTATCTTCTTATGAGTATGACGGAGATAATACACCAGTGGTTCAAGGATCTGCATTAGGAGCATTGAATGGTGAGCCGAAATGGGTTGAGACTGTTTTAAGTTTGATGGAGTCTGTTGATGCTTGGATTGAGCAGCCAGTACGTGATCAAGATAAGCCTTTCTTGATGCCAATCGAAGACGTGTTCTCAATTACAGGTCGTGGAACTGTAGCAACAGGACGTATTGAGTCTGGTATTATCAACTCTGGGGATCCTGTGGATATCGTAGGTATGGGTGAAGAGAAGTTAACTTCAACTGTAACTGGGGTAGAGATGTTCCGTAAAATCTTGGATAGAGGTGAAGCTGGAGATAACGTAGGTTTATTATTACGTGGTATTGAGAAAACTGATATCCGCCGTGGTATGGTTATCGCAAAACAAGGTTCAGTAACTCCTCATAAGAAATTCAAAGCAGAGGTGTATATCTTGACTAAAGAAGAAGGTGGACGTCACACTCCATTCCATAACAGATACCGTCCTCAATTCTACGTACGTACAACAGACGTTACGGGTGAAATTCACTTACCAGAAGGAGTAGAGATGGTGTTGCCAGGTGATAACTTAACTATCGATGTTGAATTATTGCAACCAATTGCCTTGAATGTAGGATTACGTTTTGCGATCCGTGAAGGAGGTAGAACAGTTGGTGCTGGTCAGGTAACTGAAATTATAGAATAAGCTATACGAAAGTATAGTAAATATAAGAAATGGTAGTCATCCATGACTACCATTTTTATACGGGCATAGTTCAATGGTAGAATAGCGGTCTCCAAAACCGTTGATCAGGGTTCGAATCCTTGTGCCCGTGCTAAGATAACATGATATGAAAGTTGTCAATTTTATAAAATCATCTTTTGTAGAGTTTAAAGAGAATGTTACTTGGCCTTCTTTTCAAGACTTACAAAAAGATACAATTATTGTAACTATAGCAACTGTATTGTTGGCTATATTTTTGTATATAATAGATTCTGTTTTTGCAAAAATATTATACAACATTTACGAAACATTAAGATAATAATCCGTACAACGTAGTTGAGCATGGTTGATAAAAAATGGTATGTAGTAAAAACTGTAAGCGGGCAAGAGCTTAAGGTGAAAAACTATATTGAAAATGAAGCACAATATCACAAACTAACCGATTATATTGGTCAGGTTGTTGTGCCTATGGAAAAAGTGTTTCAAATACGTAATGGTAAAAAGTACCAAAAAGAAAAGGTACACTTCCCGGGGTATGTTATGATAGAGGCATCTCTGCAGGGAGAAGTTCCACATATCGTGAAAAATATCCCAGGCGTAATTAGTTTCTTGAGTGCCACTAAAGGTGGAGATCCTGTTCCTATGCGCCAATCAGAGGTAAATCGTATGTTAGGAAAAGTAGATGAGTTGGCTGACTCAATTGAGAGTAATTCTATTCCTTTTGACGTAGGAGAAACAATCAAAGTAATCGACGGTCCTTTCAGTGGATTTACGGGAAGTATAGAAAAAATTCATGAAGATAAACGCAAGTTAGAGGTAATGGTTCTAATATTCGGACGTAAAACACCACTTGAGTTAAACTTCGGTCAAGTTGAAAAAATTTAGGCTGCTTCCACATAACGCTTAATTTTATTATATAAAGAAATGGCAAAAAAAATTGAAAAAGTTGTAAAACTTCAAGTAAAAGGAGGGCAAGCAAATCCTTCACCACCTGTTGGGCCTGCTTTAGGTGCTGCTGGTGTAAACATTATGGAGTTTTGTAAACAATTTAATGGTAGAACACAAGAAAAACAAGGGCAAGTATTGCCTGTAGTGATTACTGTTTATCAAGACAAATCATTTGATTTTGTAATTAAAACTCCTCCAGCTGCAGTACAGTTAATGGAGTTAGCAAAATTGAAGAAAGCTTCTGGAGAGCCTAACCGTCAAAAAGTTGGTTCAGTAACTTGGGATCAAGTAAGAACAATCGCTGAAGATAAGTTAGCAGATATGAACTGCTTTACTGTAGAATCTGCTATGAAAATGGTTGCTGGTACTGCACGTTCTATGGGTATAACTGTAAAAGGTGGACAAGCTCCAGAGTAATTAATCAAACCAATTATCAGAAATGGCAAAATTAACCAAAAAGCAAAAGGAAGCTTTAGAAAAAATAGATAGAACTTCTCTTTACTCAGTTGAAGAAGCAACTTCATTAGTGAAAGAAGTTAATTACGCCAAATACGATGCATCGGTTGATATCGCTGTACGTTTAGGTGTAGATCCTAAAAAAGCCAATCAAATGGTACGTGGTGTTGTTTCTTTACCACATGGTACCGGAAAAGACGTACGTGTTTTGGCTTTAGTAACTCCAGATAAAGAAGCAGAAGCAAAAGAAGCTGGAGCAGACTACGTAGGTTTAGATGAATATTTACAAAAGATTAAAGAAGGTTGGACAGACGTAGATGTAATAGTAACAATGCCTGCAGTTATGGGTAAATTAGGTCCATTAGGTCGTATTTTAGGGCCACGTGGTTTAATGCCTAATCCAAAATCTGGTACAGTAACTCTAGAAGTTGGTAAGGCAGTATCAGAAGTAAAAGCAGGTAAAATTGATTTTAAAGTAGATCGTTACGGGATTATCCATGCAGCGATAGGAAAGGTATCTTTCGAGCCGGTAAAACTGCAAGAAAATATCAATGAGTTGATGACAACTTTGGTGAAATTGAAACCAACAGCAGCGAAAGGTGTATATGTAAAAAGCATCACACTTTCGTCTACTCAATCGCCTGGTATTCCAGTAGATCCTAAAAGTGTAAACGCATAAAAAGTAGAATATTATGGCAATGACAAGAGATGAAAAAGCAACCATGATAGAGGAATTACAAGGAGTTTTACAAGACTCTAAAGTAATCTATCTTGCAGATATCGAAGGATTAAACTCTGTTAATTCTACTGAATTAAGAAGAGCATGCTTTAAGAGCGATGTGTCTTTACGCGTTGTAAAAAACACTTTATTAAAGAAGGCAATGGAGCGAATCGAGGATAGAAACTTCGAAGAGCTTTATGGATCTTTAAAAGGAAATACAGCTTTGATGGTTGCAGAGAAAGAAAATGCACCGGCAAAAGTAATAGAAGCATTCAGAAAAAAATCTGAAAAACCAATCCTTAAAGGTGCATGGATTGACAATGTAACCTATGTAGGTGATGACAAGCTTGTGACGTTAGCAAACTTCAAGTCTCGCGAAGAATTAATTGCAGATATTATTGCACTATTGAAGTCACCAATCCAAACTGTTCTTTCACAATTAGAGAACAAAAACAATGCAGAAGAAGGAGAAGCTCCTGCAGAAGCGTAAGACGCACTCACTATTAAATATAAAGTTGTAAAACAAAAAGAAAACAAAAATGGCAGATTTAAAAAAATTAGCTGAAGAATTAGTAAATTTAACAGTTGTCGAAGTTAATGAATTATCAACTATCCTTAAGGATGAATACGGAATCGAACCAGCTGCTGCTGCAGTAGTTGTTGCAGGAGGAGCAGGAGAAGCTGCTGCTGAAGAGCAATCAGAGTTCGACGTAATTCTTAAAGCGGGTGGTGCTAATAAATTAGCGGTTGTTAAATTAGTAAAAGATTTAACAGGTAAAGGATTAAAAGAGGCGAAAGATTTAGTAGACTCTGCTCCTGCAACAATCAAAGAACAAGTTTCTAAAGAAGAAGCTGAAGCTTTGAAAAAACAGCTTGAAGAAGCTGGTGCTGAAGTGGAATTGAAGTAATCTTTTTTACTCCACCAATATAGGTTTAGGCCTTCACCATTGTGTGATAGGTCTAAGCCTTTTTAAGCATTAAGATATTATCTAATCCAAAATTCGTTCGAAATTGGCTACAACAACAAACAACCCAGCTGTAAAAAACGAAAGATTGAGTTTCGCATCTACCAAAGCAGTTGCTCAGTTTCCAGATTTCTTAGACATTCAAATCAAATCTTTCGAAGATTTTTTCCAGTTAGAAACAAGACCAGACCAACGCAATAATGAAGGTCTTTTCAAAACTTTTGCAGAGAACTTTCCAATTACAGATACTCGCAATCAGTTTGTTTTAGAATTCTTGGACTACTTTGTAGATCCACCACGTTATTCTATCGATGAGTGTATCGAGCGAGGACTAACGTACAGCGTGCCGCTAAAAGCACGTCTAAAACTATATTGTACCGACGAAGAACACGAAGATTTCGAAACAGTCGTACAAGATGTGTACTTAGGTACAATCCCCTACATGACCCCATCGGGATCGTTTATAATTAATGGAGCAGAACGTGTTATAGTATCACAACTACATCGTTCACCAGGTGTTTTCTTCGGACAATCTTTCCATGCCAATGGGACAAAATTATATTCTTCTAGAATTATCCCATTCAAAGGTTCGTGGATAGAATTTGCAACAGATATTAATAGCGTAATGTATGCCTATATTGATCGTAAGAAAAAATTACCACTTACGACTTTATTAAGAGCTATAGGTTACGAGAGAGATAAAGATATTTTAGAAATTTTCGATTTAGCAGAAGAAGTAAAAGTTACCAAAGCTAATCTGAAAAAAATTTTAGGACGCAAACTAGCTGCTCGTGTATTGAATACTTGGCACGAAGATTTCGTAGACGAAGATACTGGTGAAGTAGTATCTATCGAGCGTAATGAAATCATTCTAGACCGAGAAACCATCATCGAAAAAGATCATATTGATCAAATCGTAGACTCTGGAGTGAAAACAATTCTTCTACACAAAGAAGACAATAATTCTGCAGACTAT
Organism: Weeksella virosa DSM 16922; assembly: GCF_000189415.1. GTDB lineage: Bacteria > Bacteroidota > Bacteroidia > Flavobacteriales > Weeksellaceae > Weeksella > Weeksella virosa. The sequence goes on along the minus strand of NC_015144.1, from coordinate 747,379 downwards.
GGTATTATACACAATACCCTACAAAAAGATCCAACCAATACCGAAAAAGAAGCGGTAGAATATATCTATAGACAATTACGTAACGCAGAGCCACCAGATGAAGAAACCGCACGCGGAATTATTGATAAATTATTCTTCTCTGATCAACGTTACTCATTAGGAGAAGTAGGACGTTACCGTTTAAATAAAAAATTAGGGCTTAACATTTCAGAAGATATCGAAGTGTTAACCAAAGATGATATAATTTCGATTATTAAATACTTAATCGAATTAATTAATTCTAAAGCAGAAGTAGACGACATAGATCACCTTTCTAACCGTCGCGTACGTACAGTTGGAGAGCAAATGGCCGCTCAGTTTGGCGTTGGTCTTGCTCGTATGGCAAGAACAATCCGAGAGAGAATGAATGTCCGAGATAATGAAGTGTTTACGCCAATAGACTTGATTAATGCAAAAACTTTATCATCCGTCATTAACTCATTCTTCGGAACCAATCAGTTGTCTCAGTTCATGGATCAAACAAATCCATTATCAGAGATTACCCACAAACGTCGTCTTTCGGCACTAGGACCAGGTGGTCTTTCGAGAGAACGAGCAGGTTTTGAGGTGCGTGACGTACATCACACGCACTACGGACGACTGTGTCCGATTGAAACCCCAGAGGGACCAAATATTGGATTGATTTCTTCTCTTTGTGTATTTGCGAAAGTTAATAATTTAGGTTTTATCGAAACGCCGTATCGAGAAGTAGAGAAAGGTAAAGTAAACTTAGAGAAAGATCCTATTTATCTATCTGCAGAAGAAGAAGAAGGAAAAATCATTACTCAGGCGAATATCGAAATGGGAGAGGATGGAACGATACAAACCGAGCGTGTTGTTGCTCGCGAAGATGGAGATTTCCCTGTAGTAGAACCACATGAAGTTGATTTAATGGACGTTGCTCCAAATCAGATAGCTTCTATTTCTGCATCCTTAATCCCATTCCTTGAGCATGATGATGCAAACCGTGCATTGATGGGATCGAACATGATGCGTCAGGCAGTTCCGTTATTAAAACCACAAGCCCCAATTGTAGGGACAGGTTTAGAAAAACAAGTTGCCAAAGACTCTCGAATTTTGGTCAACGCAGAACGAGAAGGAACTGTTACTTACGTAGATGCCAATAAGATTATCATTGCATACGATCGTACCGAAAATGAAGAATTAGTAAGTTTCGATTCGAATGAAAAGACCTATTCTTTGACCAAATTCCGTAAAACGAATCAAGGAACAACCATCTGCCTGAAACCAATTGTAAAAGTTGGAGATCGAGTAGATAAAGGGCAAGTATTGTGTGAAGGTTATGCAACCGAAGGTGGAGAACTGGCAATAGGACGTAATATGGTTGTAGCCTTTATGCCATGGCAAGGATATAATTTCGAGGACGCGATTGTGATCTCTGAAAAAGCAGTACGCGAAGATTGGTTTACCTCAATCCATATTGATGAATACTCGCTAGATGTTCGAGATACCAAGTTGGGAATGGAAGAGCTAACAGCTGATATACCTAATGTATCAGAAGAAGCAACCAAAGATTTAGATGAAAATGGTATGATTCGTATCGGTGCCGAAGTGAAACCAGGCGATATCTTAATCGGCAAGATTACTCCTAAAGGAGAATCCGATCCTACCCCTGAAGAAAAATTATTACGTGCAATCTTTGGAGACAAAGCAGGTGACGTAAAAGATGCTTCATTAAAAGCTTCTCCATCACTTCGGGGTGTTGTAATCGATAAGAAATTATTCTCACGATCGATTAAAGATAAACGAAAAAGATCACAAGATAAAGCCATTATCGAAAGCATAGAAAACGAATTTGAAGTTAAGTTTAATGAACTACGCAACGTACTTTTAGAAAAACTATATATCCTTTTAAATGGAAAAACTTCACAGGGAGTTTACAATGATCTTAAAGAAGAAGTCATCAAAAAAGGCGTAAAATATACCCAAAAGATGCTTCAAAATGTTGAAGATTACCTAAACTTGAATGGAAGTGAAACAGTTTGGACTACCGATGAAGATAAAAACGAGTTGGTAAAAGAATTATTGCATAACTACAAAATCAAACATAATGATTTGCAAGGTGCCTTAAACCGAGAACGCTTTACCATTGCTGTAGGGGATGAATTACCAGCAGGAATTGTAAAATTAGCCAAAATCTATATTGCGAAAAAACGTAAGTTACGCGTAGGAGATAAAATGGCCGGTAGACATGGTAACAAAGGTATCGTGGCAAGAATTGTACGAGATGAAGACATGCCTTTCTTAGAAGATGGAACCGCAGTAGATATTGTCCTAAACCCATTAGGAGTACCATCTCGTATGAATATTGGACAGATTTATGAAACAGTTCTAGGATGGGCTGGTATGAAATTAGGTAAGAAATTTGCTACCCCTATTTTCGACGGTGCGGAAATCGAAGATATTGATAATATTACCGATGAAGCAGGTATCCCTAAACACGGTACAACATACCTATACGACGGGAATACAGGAGAACGTTTCGCTCAAAAAGCAACAGTAGGAGTAATCTATATGTTGAAGCTTGGGCACATGGTCGATGACAAAATGCACGCACGTTCTATTGGTCCATACTCGTTGATTACACAACAACCATTAGGAGGAAAAGCACAATTCGGTGGACAACGTTTCGGAGAAATGGAGGTTTGGGCACTAGAAGCTTTTGGTGCTGCGAATATCCTACGTGAGATTTTAACAGTTAAATCTGATGACGTAGTAGGTAGAGCTAAAACTTACGAAGCAATCGTAAAAGGAGAACCAATGCCAGAACCTGGTATACCAGAATCATTCAACGTATTGTTGCATGAGTTACAAGGTCTTGGATTAGACATCAATTTGGAAGATTAATAGGCTTGCCTATTAATTCTTCCTAATCGTTATATATAAAAATTGTTAGATACATTCCTATATGTCAACAAAAAACAAAACAAGTCAATTTTCTAGAATCCGTATTGGGTTAGCTTCACCAGAGTCTATCTTGCAAGAGTCGAAAGGAGAAGTTCTAAAACCCGAAACGATTAATTATAGAACGCATAAACCAGAGCGCGATGGTTTGTTCTGTGAGCGAATATTCGGTCCAGTAAAAGACTACGAGTGTGCTTGTGGAAAGTATAAACGTATCCGGTATAAAGGGATAGTTTGTGACCGTTGTGGGGTAGAAGTAACCGAAAAGAAAGTACGTCGCGAGCGCATAGGACACATCAACTTGGTAGTGCCTATTGCCCATATTTGGTACTTCCGTTCTCTACCCAATAAAATAGGTTATATACTTGGCTTGCCATCGAAGAAACTCGACATGATTATCTATTATGAGCGTTATGTTGTAATTCAACCAGGTATAGCAAAAGGTATAGAAGGAGAAGAATTAAATAAACTAGATTTCTTGACAGAAGAAGAGTATTTGGATATTTTAGAAACTCTTCCGATCGAAAATCAATATTTAGAAGATTCGGATCCAAATAAATTTATCGCCAAAATGGGAGCAGAAGCCTTAGAAGATCTTCTCTCTCGTGTTGATTTAGACGAATTGTCCTATGACTTACGTCACAAAGCACATAACGAAACATCGAAACAACGTCGTACCGAAGCCCTAAAAAGACTTCAAGTTGTAGAATCGTTGCGTGAAGCGAATGAACGTTATACCAACCGCCCAGAGTGGATGGTAATGCGTGTAATTCCGGTTATACCACCTGAGTTGCGACCATTAGTTCCTTTGGATGGAGGACGTTTTGCTACATCTGATTTAAATGATCTTTACCGTCGTGTAATTATCCGTAACAATCGTCTGAAACGTTTGATAGAAATCAAAGCACCAGAAGTAATCTTGCGCAACGAAAAACGTATGTTGCAAGAAGCTGTGGATTCGTTGTTCGATAATACAAGAAAAGCTTCTGCTGTAAAAGCGGATGGTAATCGACCATTGAAATCACTATCAGACTCATTAAAAGGTAAACAAGGAAGGTTCCGTCAGAACTTATTAGGTAAACGTGTAGATTATTCGGCACGTTCTGTGATTGTAGTGGGACCTAATCTGAAATTACACGAGTGTGGTTTACCAAAAGATATGGCTGCAGAATTATACAAACCATTTATCGTTCGTAAATTAATCGAACGTGGTATTGTAAAAACCGTTAAATCAGCCAAGAAAATTATCGATCGTAAAGAGCCTGTTGTTTGGGATATTTTAGAGAATGTAATCAAAGGACATCCTGTATTATTGAACCGTGCTCCAACGCTTCACCGTTTAGGTATCCAAGCATTCCAACCGAAACTAATCGAAGGAAAAGCAATCCGTCTACACCCATTAGTATGTACGGCGTTTAATGCTGACTTTGATGGTGACCAAATGGCAGTGCATTTACCACTAGGGCCTGAGGCTATTTTAGAAGCTCAATTATTGATGTTGGCTTCTCAAAATATCATGAATCCGGCCAACGGATCACCAATTACAGTTCCTTCACAAGACATGGTTTTAGGTTTATATTATATGACCAAAATCCGTCGTTCTACTGAAGATAGAAAAGTAAAAGGAGAAGGACTTACCTTCTATTCAGAAGAAGAAGTACAAATTGCTTATAACGAAAAAGCCGTAGAACTCAACGCTCCAATTAAAGTAAGAGCACGCATTCGTAAAGGCGAAGAATTTGTATACGAGTTGATCGAAACTTCTGTTGGGCGAGTATTATTTAATAAAATTGTACCAGAACAAGTTGGTTTCGTTAACGAGGTTTTGACAAAAAAATCGTTACGTACCATCATTACCGATATCATCAAATTAACCGATTTTCCTACAACTGCTGTATTCTTAGATGACATGAAAAATCTAGGATATCGAAATGCATTCGAAGGTGGATTGTCATTCTCGCTTGGAGATATTATTATCCCAGAACAGAAAAAAGAACTTATCAACGGAGCTATCGAGCAAGTAGAGAATATCAAGATGAACTATAACATGGGACTCATAACCAATAACGAACGTTATAATCAAGTAATTGATGTTTGGACGAGTACCAATGCCACGTTAACAGAAGTCGTAATGCGTCGCATGACAGAAGACGACCAAGGTTTCAATTCTGTATTTATGATGTTAGATTCTGGAGCACGTGGATCGAAAGAGCAAATTCGTCAGTTAGCAGGAATGCGAGGGTTAATGGCAAAACCACAAAAAGCAGGTACGTCTGGAGGTGACATTATCGAGAACCCAATTATCTCTAACTTCCGAGAAGGTCTTTCGATTCTAGAGTATTTCATTTCTACGCACGGTGCACGTAAAGGTTTGGCCGATACCGCTCTGAAAACTGCCGATGCTGGTTACCTAACTCGTCGTTTAGTAGACGTAGCACAAGACGTTATCGTAATGTCTGATGATTGTGGTACTTTGCGTGGTCTAGAAATATCAGCACTCAAGAAAAAAGAAGAAATCTTAGAAAGCTTATCTTCTCGTATCTTAGGACGAACTTCACTCAACGATATCTATAATATGGATACCAATGAATTGTTGGTAGAAGCAGGTGAAATGATTACCGAAGAAATTGCAAATTCAATCGAGCAAGCAGGTATCGAAACTGTAGAAGTACGTTCTCCATTAACGTGTGAAGCGAAAGTTGGAATTTGTGCAAAATGTTACGGTCGTAATCTTTCTACTGGTAAATTAGTTCGCAAAGGAGAATCAGTAGGAGTAGTTGCAGCACAATCAATTGGTGAGCCTGGAACTCAGTTAACTCTACGTACATTCCACGTAGGTGGTACTGCAGGTAACGTATCAGAACAATCTTCTATCACAGCAAAAATTGATGGAATAGTTGAGTTTGATGATTTACGTACAGTAAAATCAGAAGACGATGAAGGGAAAACAGTAGATGTAGTTGTTTCTCGTTCTACCGAAATGAAGTTGATGGATAAGGACGGAAACATACGACAAACAACCAATATTTCTTATGGTACGATTCTAAAGGTAACGAACGGATCAAAAGTTGAAAAAGGTGATACAATCGCATACTGGGATCCATACAATGGAGTTATTATTGCCGAAGCACCAGGAAAAGTTGAATACGAAAACTTGGAGCAAGGAGTAACTTATCAATTAGAAATAGACGAACAAACTGGTTTCCAAGAAAAAGTAATTTCTGAATCTCGTAACAAGAAAATTGTTCCTGCTCTGAAGGTTATTACCAAAGACGGAGAAGAAAAAACTTATAACCTACCATTAGGAGCCCACTTAATTATAAATGATGGGGAGAAAATTAAAGCAGGTAAAGTTTTAGTGAAAATACCTCGTAAATCTGCAAAATCAGGAGATATCACCGGAGGTTTACCACGAGTAACCGAGTTATTCGAAGCACGTAACCCATCCAACCCAGCGGTCGTATGTGAGATGGACGGTGTAGTATCGTTTGGTAAAATCAAGCGAGGTAACCGAGAGATTATCGTTGAATCTAAAAACGGTGAAATTCGTCGATACTTAGTGAAGTTATCTGCACAAATTTTGGTTCAAGAAAATGACTTCGTTCGTGCAGGTGAATCCTTATCAGATGGTGCGATTACACCAGATGACATTCTACGTATCAAAGGTCCAACGGCTGTACAAGAATATTTAGTAAATGAAATTCAGGATGTATACCGTTTACAAGGAGTGAAAATTGACGATAAACACTTCGAGATTATTGTTCGTCAAATGTTGAGAAAAGTTAGAATTGTAGATTCAGGTGATACCCGATTCTTAGAAGATAGCTTAGAACATAAAGACGACTTTATGGAAGAAAACGATAAAATTTTCGGTAAGAAAATTGTCGAAGATGCAGGAGATAGCGATGTGTTACGTCCTGGACAATTCATTACTCCACGTGAATTACGCGACGAAAACTCTCGTCTGAAACGTGAAGATAAAGCGCTCGTTATAGCGCGTGATGCAATGCCTGCAACGGCAGAAGCTGTATTGCAAGGGATTACAAGAGCATCGTTACAAACAAAATCGTTTATGTCTGCGGCATCGTTCCAGGAAACAACAAAAGTACTTAACGAAGCTGCAGTTGCTGGAAAAATCGACGAGTTAAACGGATTAAAAGAAAATGTAATTGTAGGGCATTTAATCCCTGCAGGTACAGGATTAAAAGAATATCAAAATATCATCGTAGGATCAAATAAAGAATACGAAGAATTAATTAACGCAAAACAAGAATCATAATGTCAGACAATCAACAAAACGACGGATTAAACATTGAGTTAAACGAAATGGTAGCTCAAGGAGTTTACGCAACAGGTGCAATTATCAATCATTCACCATCAGAATTTGTGGTAGATTTTATTCAATTTATGCCAGGTGCTAGACCAAGCGTAAAATCTAGAATTATATTATCACCATTGCAAGCAAAATCGTTAGCGAAATCATTAGCAGAAAATGTTAGTAACTTCGAGAACAATTTTGGAGAAATCGTTGAGCCTAAACAAAACTTGACGGCTAATTTCGAAGCATAATCGAAAGAAGATAAAAAAGAAAAACCTCTATTTTTTTAATAGGGGTTTTTTTATTATATACAATAATATTATCAATATCATAAAGAAACAGAGTAATTCTCGTTTGTATTTGTGAGATTGATAAAATGCAACCAAAAATTCCCTATTACAATTAAAAAATGTTTAGTTTTGTAATGCATCAAAATTCACAAATATGGCGGATTATAAACTGATATTACCTTCGATGGGAGAAGGTGTTATGGAAGCAACAGTAACCAATTGGTTGAAAAATATTGGCGATACAATTGCCGAAGACGAATCGGTAGTAGAAATAGCTACAGATAAAGTAGATTCGGATTTGCCTTCACCAGTTAGTGGTACTTTAAAAGAAATTTTAGTTCAGGTTGATGAAGTTGCAAAAGTAGGTGAACCAGTTGCAATTTTAGAAGTCGATGGAGAAGTTGAACAAGAAGAAGTAGTACAAGCAAGTGAAACTATAGAAAAAGATATAGACCAACTAAAACAATCGGTAACAACTAGCCAAGAAAACCCTGTACAAGAAGTAGTTTCGTCTGCTGATCGTTTCTATTCTCCTTTGGTGAAATCGATTGCCAAAGAAGAAGGCATCTCACAAACAGAATTGGATCAAATTCATGGAACAGGTCTCGAGGGACGTGTAACCAAAGATGATCTAAAAAAATATTTAGAAACTCGCGGTCAACAACCAAAGATAGAATCAACAACACAAGCTGCTACAAGTCAACAATCAATTTCTCCAGCAACTGCTCCAGTGATGACAGTTTCGGGTGAAGATGAAATTATCGAGATGGATAGAATGCGTAAAATAATTGCGAAAAATATGGTACAAGCCAAACAAATTGCACCTCATGTAACGTCTTTCATCGAAGCTGATTTAACGAACATTGTTCTGTGGAGAGAGAAAAACAAGAAAGCTTTCGAAGCAAAGTATGGCGAGAAGATTACCTATATGCCAATTTTCATCCAGGCAATAACAAAGGCAATTCTCGATTTCCCGATGATCAATGTTTCGGTAGATGGTGAACGAATCATTAAAAAGAAAAATATTAATATTGGGATGGCTGCCGCATTACCAAGTGGCAATCTCATCGTACCAGTCATCAAAAATGCAGACCAATACAGTTTATCTGGCTTGGCTAAGAAAGTAAACGATTTGGCGAATAGAGCTCGTCAGAACAAATTAAAACCAGACGAAATTCAGGGTGGCACTTATACGATAACCAATATAGGATCTTTCGGTAACACCCTAGGGACGCCGATTATTCCTCAGCCGCAAGTAGCCATTATGGCGGTAGGAGCAATCGTGAAGAAACCTGCTGTTATTGAAACTCCACAAGGAGATATGATCGGTATTCGACATAAAATGTATCTATCACATGCGTATGATCATCGTGTGGTAGATGGTGCTTTGGGTGGAATGTTTGTGAAGCGGGTGGCCGAATATTTAGAAAATTTTGATATGGATGCAGAAATCTAAAAATATGTGTAGAAAAAACCTTTGAGATACTCAAAGGTTTTTTTATTTTTATCTAAAATTCAGAAATATGTATAATGTTTTAGTTCCTATCCTAATTTTTATTGCCTTTCTCATTATACCGGTGAGTATTCTTATGGTTATAGCGTATCAGGATGCTAAAAAGCGAGATCTTTTGCAACTAAAACTTTTACAAGATTTACCAGAATCAACGACAGGAAAAGCCATTGTCCGATTCAATATTGGTCGTCCACAAGGAAGATTTCTCAAAGAAAAAAAATTTCAGGGAAGTGGAATTTTATACACGATGAATAAGTTAATCTATTTCAAAGATTCTTTTCATACCGAAGATAAAGTCTTTTATCCAGATACGGTTGTTATCAAATGGCACGATGAATCGGAAGGTCAAAACATCAAAAATTCTTTCAGTTTAAGTGATGGGCAAGAAACGATTTATTTATACGTAGACCATACACAATTTGTTTTCAGTAGCGGACCGAGTCTCACTTCTACCTATGATTTATATTTGCAGTTGAAAGATTTTCAGTTGGCAAACAGTTGAGTCGGAAGATGAAACGTACAACCAAAACGTAACCCTTCTAACGATTTGAAATCTTTGTATTCTCTAAACTCGATAGCATAACCGGCATTGAACTCAAATACACTTAGTACAGTAAAACCAAGTTCGGGTGAAATACTCCATGGGGAAACATTGATGCGTGCAGTATAAAAAGAAGAACGAAAGCTTTTGCTATACGGATCAGCTGCTTTTTGATAAAAATTGAATAAATAGCCAATCGAAGCTTCAGGTATTAAAATAAAATTATTTTGCATGTAGCCTAAATTGCCTGCCAGCCCAAGATCGATTATATTGTCGTTTGGTTGAACCAAATATAGATCAGCACCTAGTTTACCATAATTACCATTCCAATTTGTGTAGCCAGTTTGTAGAAGAAAATACGGCGTAGTAGGATTTTTTTGTTGCCCTAGAAGCACCGATGAGATACCCAATATTATTAGAAGTGCAGCAATCTTTTTCATAAGTACAAAAATAAAATCAATTTTTCAGATAACGATTAAATTATCATCTTTTGATAGACGAGAATGTAAATATAACGGTAGAAAAGAAAAAGCTACCGAACATAGGCGGTAGCTTTACTTATTTTTAATTATATTTTCAAAAATTTAGTCCATCTGGAAACCTTTTGTATAGATTTGTCCATAATAATCGATAAAGTTAATAGAAACTCTACCTTTGTAATTTTTGAGAATTCGATTGACATCATCTTCATTTTTTACTTCTTTATCATTGATTTTCAGTATGATATAGTCTTCTCTAATTCCGGCTTGAGCTAATTTTCCTTGTTTCAGGTTTTTTACGAGTACTCCATAGTTCAACCCGAAATTGTCTTTTTGTCTTTCGGTCAACTCTTCGAAATCAGCACCTAAAATTTCGTTAGGCAATAAGTCGGCTCTGCTTCTTAGATTGGTATTTCCTTTAGCATCGCGTAGAGTAATCGTATAACTGTTTATTTTACCATTACGGTTAACTTTTACATTAACTTTATCACCAGGGCGTTTGCTTCCTACGATGAACGATAAATTAGCCATCGAAGAAATTGGTTTACCATCTACTTCAATAATAACATCACCCGATTTCAGTCCTGTATCTCTTGCTTCTACATCCGAAATATAGACACCGTTTCCAGTTTTTAGAGATGTTTTGTTCTGGGTGTTGTATTGTCTTACCGCTTCGTCATTCGATAAATCAAACCCGCGAATACCTAAATAACCTCTCTGAACTAAACCGTATTTTTTGATATCTTCTACCACTTTTTTCACCAAGTTAGAAGGGACAGCAAAACCATAACCAGCATACGTACCAGAGGGAGAAGCAATCGCCGTGTTGATCCCGATAAGGTCTCCGTTTACGTTGATTAGTGCCCCACCAGAATTTCCTGGATTGATTGCTGCATCGGTTTGGATAAACGATTCAACTGGAGAATCTGTGTTTTGTCGTAAAATATTGATACTTCTTCCTTTGGCAGAAATAATCCCGGCAGTTACGGTTGAGTTTAACCCAAACGGATTTCCTACAGCCAAAGCCCAATCTCCGACGTTAATCGCATCAGAATCAACAAATTTCATATAAGGTAATGCTTTTTCGTCAATTTTGATCAATGCAATATCTGTACTTGGATCCGTCCCAATCAAATCAGCGATATACGTTTTCTGGTTATTGAGTTTAACTTCGATTTTATTTGCTCCTTTAATTACATGATTATTGGTAACAATATATCCATCGGCAGAAATAATTACACCAGAACCCGAACCCGAAGGTTGGTTTTCTTGTTGACGTTGTTGGCGCTGATCCGGAAACCCGAAAAAGAAATCAAAGAAAGGATCTCGGGATTGTTGACGAGTTTGCTTCTGATAGTTGTTAATCGCAACAACTGTATTAACCGATTTGTTTGCTGCTTCTACAAAATTAGGTGCATCGTATCCATAATTACCTTTATAATCCACATACTGAAAATCACCTTTGTTCAAAACACGTGCATCCGTAATTATATTTCCATTTTCATTATCATACTTCGATAAGGCATAGAAACCTCCCAAAGTTGTCATCGAACTGAAAAGCCCGACCAATAAGTAATTTGTATATTTTTTCATTGTACTAATAAATAATATTCTTTTCTATGTTGTTATCTGTAATATCAAATTTATAACCAAACATTTTAACATTTAAATGGTTTAACTGCTTTTTAACAATTATTAGCTAAGCTTTACCAAATGCTATTTTCCTAAGAAAATATACTAAATTTGTGATAGAAAAACAAATCTAAGTGAAGTACACTTTTTACAAATACCAAGGTGCAGGTAACGATTTTGTGTTATTAGATGATCGAGAGGAAACCTTTTTGGTGGATCGACAAAAAATAGAGAGAATATGTCACCGTAATTTCGGTGTGGGTGCCGATGGATTGATTTTATTGCAAAATAGTAATCCGTACGATTTTAGAATGCGATACTTCAACTCCGATGGTAGAGAAAGCAGCATGTGTGGTAACGGCGGACGATGCATTGCGCAGTTTGCTTTTGACTTGGGACTTGTGCAACAAGAAATGACTTTCGAGGCGATCGATGGTTTGCACCGAGCTGTGGTTCATCCTACTTATGTTGCGTTAGAAATGATTGATGTAGATAAAGTAGAGGTCTATCCTTCTCATTATTTCCTCAATACAGGATCACCGCATCATGTACAATTTGTAGCCGATGTGCAAAAGATAGATGTGCAAAAGGAAGGTGCGAAAATACGGTACGGTGCGCCATATTTTGAGCAAGGAAGTAATGTGAATTTTGTGGAAGTAGACGAAAATCAAACCCTGCACATCCGAACGTATGAACGAGGAGTGGAAGCCGAAACCTTAGCTTGTGGTACAGGTGTTACGGCTGCAGCTATCGCTGCTTATTCTGCCGGGAAGGTATCGCAACTACCAATACATGTAAAAGCTGTAGGGGGTGATTTATCGGTACAGTTTATGTTAGCAAATTTGCGTTATGAACAAGTGTGGTTAGAGGGCCCTGCACAGTTTGTTTTTGAAGGAATGATAACATTAGAAAATTAATATGCAAAAAATAAGAACGATTCCAACATTTATCGCCTTATGTGTTCTAGGCTTGATGAGTAGCTGTACTTTTATCGAGAGTTTCAAAGGAAATCCTATCAAAGACGGGTTTGTGTACATACCTCGCGGTGCTAATTTCGATCAGGTGATGGATTCTTTGACTCCATATCTACAAAACCCAGCATTTTTTAGAAAATTGGCCGAAGAGGATTTGTATCCAAGTACTATTAAATCTGGAAAATATAAAATTGTTGCCAACGAAAGTTCTCGCTCTTTACTCAATCGATTGCAAGACGGAGCTCAAGAAGAAGTACGTTTACAAATCAAAAATCATCCAACTCTTTTTCATATGGCCAGTGCAGTTTCTAAACAAATCGATGCCGACTCCATTTCAATTATTCAGTCGGTTATGAAATGGGCAAATGCCAAAGATTCTACTTTGACCGAAGAGACGGTGAAACAGTATTTTATACCCGAAACCTATTTCGTGTATTGGAATATGTCGGCCGATCAGTTTGTAGAACGAATGGAAAAAGAGTATAAAAAAGTTTGGAATCAGAAAAGAATTGATGAAGCTAGAGCACTTCATATGACACCATTAGAAGTGGTTACGCTCGCTTCTATTGTTCAGTTAGAATCTTCTGATAATTTTGATGAGCAACAACGCGTAGCAAAAGCCTATATGAATCGTTTGGATAAAGATATGCGATTAGAGGCGGATCCTACATCAATTTATGCATATAAGTTAGAGAATGGTTTCGACCATAAAATTCAACGTGTTTACTATAAATGGACACAATCTGCTAACGAATACAACACCTATCGCAACAAAGGTTTACCACCAGCGCCAATTTGTCTGCCAAATGTAAAAGCAATCGATGCGGTTCTAAATCCTGCTAATCATGATTATATATTCTTTGTTGCCGATCCCGACAAGCCTGGTTACCATCTCTACACTAATGATTATCAAGAGCATGTGAAGAATGCGAAAAAATATCGAGAATGGATAAAGGCTCGTGATATAAAGTAAAACACGAGAAGATAATAAATGAAAAAGCCTCCAGATTTTCTGAAGGCTTTTTTTATTAATTAATATGCTTTTGCATATAAAACTCTAAATTTAGCAGGTTTCCCCGAATAAAAGTCGACACCCTCTGTTGGTGTTTCGTAATCTAAAGGAATACAACGAATCGTTGCTTTGGTTTCATTTTTTATTGCTTCTTCGGTTTCTTCTGTGCCATCCCAAAGAGCAGAAAAAAACCCACCTTTGGTTTCTATAAGCTCTTTAAACTCTTCATAAGAAGTTACTTCTGTTATATGAGAATCTCGGTATTCATTTGCTTTAGTAAAAAGATTTTCTTGTATGTCTACCAATAGATTTTCTACGTACGAAGAAATGCCGTCCATCGGAATAGTCGATTTTTCTAAGGTATCACGTCGGGCAATCTCTACTTGGTTGTTTTCTAAATCTTTTGGCCCGATTGCTATTCGAACAGGTACACCTTTAAGTTCGTACTCTGCAAATTTCCAGCCCGGTTTTGTTTTTTCATCATCATCAAATTTTACCGAAATACCTATCGAGTGTAATTCATTTTTGATACGATTGGCGACCTCAGAAACTTGTATAAGTTGCTCTTCTGATCTGAAAATCGGTACGATTACCACTTGGATTGGTGCAATTTTCGGAGGGAGCACTAATCCATAATCATCTGAATGCGTCATAATCAAAGCTCCCATCAAGCGAGTAGAAACACCCCAAGAGGTTGCCCAAACATAATCTTGTTTTCCTTCATTTGTGGTAAATTTCACATCAAAAGCTTTCGCAAAGTTTTGGCCAAGGAAATGAGAAGTACCAGCTTGCAAAGCTTTACCGTCTTGCATCATAGCTTCTATGGTGTAAGTCTCTTCGGCTCCTGCAAATCTTTCCGACGGCGTTTTACATCCTCGTACAACTGGGATAGCCATATGGTTTTCGACTACCTCTGTATATACATCGAGCATTTGTCTAGACTCGCTAATCGCTTCTTCTTTTGTAGCATGTGCCGTATGTCCTTCTTGCCAAAGAAATTCAGTAGTTCGTAGAAAAAGACGTGTGCGCATTTCCCAGCGGACAACATTTGCCCATTGATTAATGAGTATTGGAAGGTCGCGGTAAGATTGGATCCAGTTTTTATAGGTGCTCCAAATAATGGCTTCAGAGGTTGGGCGAACAATCAATTCTTCCTCTAATTTTGCTTCCGGATCAACCATTAATTTCCCAGGTGTACTTTCGTCATTTTTCAATCGATAATGTGTTACTACAGCACATTCTTTAGCGAAACCTTCGGCATTTTTTTCCTCGGCTTCGAAATAGCTTCTAGGTACAAAAATGGGGAAATATGCGTTTTGATGTCCGGTTTCTTTAAAACGTTTATCCAATTCGGCTTGTATTTTCTCCCAAATAGCGTATCCGTATGGTTTGATTACCATACAACCTCTAACGCCCGAATTTTCTGCTAAGTTAGCTTTAACGACTAACTCATTGTACCACTTAGAATAATCTTCAGCTCTTGAAGTAAGTTTTGCCATAAATTTCGTATATTTGTATATAGTTTGTTTGGTAGAATTGGTATAAAAATTGCCAATATCTATTTGCAAAAATAGTACAACATTAATTAAAACAACAATTATGGATAAGTTTTATAACATTACCAAAAAAATTCTAAAAATAACTAGTTCTTTTGTTTTATTTTTAGGATTGGTTTCTTGTGCAACCCAATCAGTGGGTGGTGTAGAAACCGATGGGGTTTATTATAATCCTTCTAGTGATAAAACGTTGGCACAAGCAGAAGCAGAAAACAATGCTAATGATGGAATGATTAGGATTGGTGGTGCTTATTTTGATGCCAATGGAAATGGAGCAGAAGATTTGTTTTATGATGATTCGGTAACCAAAGCAGATGCCACTGAATATAAGCAGAAAAATCAAACCGTAAATATTTACACGAACCCTGGATATTACGGAAGCCAGACTTTTTCATTAGAGCCAACTACAGATTGGGGTAGATACGATGGGGTAGATGTCCAAGTCAATTATTGGGGAAATTCTTTTTGGTATTCTCCTTTCGGATGGAATTATTACGGGCTAGGTTACTACCCTTGGTATAGACATTGGGGTTGGTACTCTTGGTACATACCATACTATGCATGGGGATGGAATCCTTGGTATTCACCTTATTATTATTGGGGTGGTTACGGAAATTGGGGATATCCGTACTATGGTTACTATGGTTATGGTAGTTATTATAACGGTTACTATGGTTACTATCCGCGTTATGGGCAAAGAGCATATGCGGGCTCTCGACCTGGAATACGTGCTACCAATCGCGATTACGGGCGTTCAATAATCAATCATAACTCTGGTACGTTACGCAATAGTTCGTCTGCAGTTCGTTCGGGTGCAGTAAACTCTACAATTCGTTCGTCTAATAGCAATGTAAGAGAAACTATACGCCCTGATAGAAATGCTTCTTCAACAATAAGAAATAATGCTACTGGTACGATAAGAAGTTCTCAGCAAGAAACTATGCAGACAACAAGACCGATACGTGCATCACAGAATCAAACCATCAGAACAACAAGACCTGTTCGTACAGAGGCAGAGCAAATGAACACGAATTCTGCTCCAGTTCGTTCTACAGATCGTGTCGTTCGTCCACAAGTAGATCGTAGTCAGATTCGATCAACACAACAACCAACAAGAAGTGGCTCTACCATTAGAACCTCACCACAATACGATCGTTCTTCTACGCCACGTTCGTCATCGTATCCAACCAATAGAGGGAATATGACGCCAAGATCTTCATCATTAGAACGTTCTCCTACTTATTCACAACCTTCTCGTTCATCAATGGGAAGTGGTTCGATAGGTACATCTAGAAGTTCTATAGGTGGAGGAGCAAGAGGAACAAGAAGATAAGTATAATTGAAAGAGATAACGTTAATATATGAAGAAAATAACATTGAGCCTATTCTTTGCAATAGGCTTTTCAAATGTATGGGCGCAGGACTATAATGTGCAATATCCGACCAATGCCCTTCGTTTTTACGGGGAAGGAGTTCAGGCAGGTTCTGCCAGAAGTGTAGCCATGGCAGGTGCAAATGGTGCGTTGGGGGGTGAAATAAACTCTACCGAACAAAATCCTGCAGGTACAGGTGTAGCAATATCTTCTGAAGTAGCCTTTACGGCTTCCGTAAAAGCTTATAAAAATAAAACTCAAATGGATAAGGTGGTCACATCGGAAGATAACACGTTCGATTTTAGTCAAGCAGGAGGAACCTTAGTGTTCAATACACGATCGGAGGATTGGAATCGTTTTGTGCTTGGTTTTATTTTTCTAAATGAGCAGCTAGATAACGAAGTCGTGTTTGGGCCTAATGCAAAAATAGCTACGTACGATGATCAAGGGAATGCCTATAAAATGAATGGTTTTTATGATGGAGTTTCAGGTTATAAAACCAAATTTACCCTCAATTTTGGTACATCTTATCAAGATCGACTATTTTTAGGAGCAAACTTCAATTTTCATGAAACCAATTATAACAACTCTATCATTTATTCGGATGTTGCACCCAATGGAGCTGTTTCTTATATGAATTTAGACGGTGCGCCATACTCGGAAATTGGGCAAGGCTTTTCTTTTGGATTGGGGGTTATCGGAAAATTGAACCAGAATCTGCGAGCAGGTTTAGCCTTTCATACTCCGGTGTGGTATAATGTAGATGAAGAATATTTCAGAGTAGATGATGCAGGAATGAATAACATTTATTACTCAAATTATAAACTTCAATCGGGTGGTAGAATGGTGGGATCTCTTGGATTTGTTATTGGGAAATCTTTCGCATTTGATATAGATTATACCCAGCACTTCAATAAAATGATAAATTTTTCGGATAATAACTTACGAAGTGCCAATCAGTTCATAGACGATAATGTAAATAACAGTAGTGAAGTTCGCATAGGAGGTGAATATCGATACGACAAGTTTAAAGTTCGTGCAGGATACACATATGTGCAATCTTCAATCAAAGATGCAACTATATTTACCGAAGGTATCAACGATCAAGGGCAAACAATCACGATAGCCAATAACTACAAAAATATGTACCTAGGCAACCTAAATCGTGTAAGCTTCGGGTTTGGTTATGATTTTGGAGGTTTCTTTATAGATGCAGCTTATCAATACTCGAATCAGAAATATGTAATGCCGATAGGTGGCCATTTTGTGGATGGTAAATCATCTGTAAATTTGGCTTTAAACAGTGGCGAAGTAAAAAACAACAACAATAGTTATTTAGTAACTTTGGGTTGGAAGTTCTAATAGCAGACAACTCAGAATATAAACTATACAATAAAAAAACGGTTACTTTTTGTAACCGTTTTTTTGTATAATTCAGTTTATTTATTTTTCAATAAATCTCTTATTTCTGCTAATAATTCTTCCTGTGACGGAGCTGCCGGAGCTTCTTCTTCAACTTTTTTAGGTTTCTTTAGTTGGTTGATTCCTTTGATTAATAAAAACAATGCGAATGCTACTACAATAAAAGAAATTGAAGCCGAAATAAAATTACCATACTTGATTGCTGTACCAGGAATTACAAGCTTCTCTAACTCTTCTGCATGGATCGCTTTTAGTGCAGGACTAAGGATGGCAGGTGTAATAATATCGTCGACAAGAGATGTGACAATTTTGCCAAAAGCACCACCAATTACCACACCGACAGCAAGGTCGATAACGCTACCTTGAGCAGCAAATTCTTTAAATTCTTTGATAAATCCCATAATGTAAAAGTTTTACGATTGGTAATGAAAAATAATTTTTTTAATATACAAAGGTATAAAAATTAGTTTCGCATAAACTAACTATCTTTTATTGGTTGAACAAAATAAGTTTTTATGCTCGGTTAAATATCCTGTTTTTCGAGCTGATAAATAAGTACAATCCGATTAGCATAAAGGGAATACTCAAGATTTGTCCATTATTCAGTCCTACATTTATGGTTTCTGCCACAGCTTCCTTGCCTTGATTTTCTTTAAAAAACTCGACAATAAAACGAATCAGAAATAAAAAGAACAAAAACACGCCAAGCAAAGCACCCATTTGTTTCCGATATTGTATTTTTTGGTACAAAGTCCACATAATAAACCCTAAAATTATATAGCCTAATGCTTCATATAATTGCGCTGGATGACGAGGAACTACTTCACCGTATGAGGAACTTTGTGCTAAAAACTTCACTGCCCAAGGCAAATCAGAAGGTTTGCCGACAATTTCAGAATTCATGAAGTTACCAAAACGTACAGCTGCTCCTCCTAAAGGAACAACTACTGCAATTCGGTCGAGAATCCACAAAGCACTTCTTTTAAGATATTTTCTAGAAAAAAAATAAGCCGATATAATCACTCCTAAAGCAGCACCATGACTAGCGAGTCCTTGGAAACCTACAAATTCGTAATCTTGTAAAAAACCAAAAGCTGTATGTCCTGGACTATAAGCAACGGGGAGCAATACTTCTATGGGGCGATCGATAAATGCTTTCGGGTCATAAAATATAAACTCTCCTAGCCTAGCCCCTAAAATACAACCTATAAAAACATACAAAAATAAAGGGTCGAGTAGTTCTTTCTTTTCGTTTTCTTGTCGGAAGATTTTCGCCATCATGTACCAACCGATAACAAAGGCAAGAATCCAACAAAGACTGTAATAATGAATTTTTAGGAAGCCTAAATCGACTAAATATGGACTTGGATCCCAGGTAATAAATGAAAAAAGATGTATTGGCATAATGTTATTTTTTTGGAACAGGATCATAACCGCTGCCTCCCCAAGGATGACAACGTAAAATTCTTTTCGTACCCAAATATAGTCCTTTTAGTAAACCATGCATTTGCAATGCTTGTATCATGTAGGATGAGCAAGTTGGCTGGAAACGACAATTACTACCAAGCAAAGGCGAAAGCATCACTTGATAAAGTCTGACCAAAAAAACAAAAGGATAGATAAGAATCTTTCGCATGAAGAATTTTTTATTTTTTTGATTCGTACGTAGCTGGATCTAATGCTTTGTAGGTCCAAGCCTCTAAGAAATCTTTGACAATTTTTGGGTCGTGCCCAGTTGTACCATCTTTATTCTCTAAATATGCAGAATTCTGGGTGTGAAGTAATTTTCCATTCCCGTCTAAAATTACAAAAACCGGAAAACCAAAACGCTCTGGATGTCGAAGTTTAGCCAACATCGGAAGGTTTTTGTTTTCTTTACTATAATTCAGATGCACAACCTTGTAGTGGTCTCTGAGCGTATTTTTTAGCTCTTCATTCGTGGTCAAAAGATGATTAAAAGTTAGACACCACGGACACCAATTTCCACCTATTTGCACAAAAACATGTTTGTTTTCTTTCTTAGCCAAAGCAATCGCTTGGTTGATTTGCTCCTCTGCATTAGCTTCGGGTTGATAAATATTTTTTTCGATCGTGTTTTGCGCAGATAAATTTGCATTCACTAAAAAGAAAAACATACTCACAAAAAACATTAATCTCATAACTCTATATTTTATGACAAAGTACAAGAATTTTTGTGGTAAATCAAAAACTTATTTGTATCGT
The DNA here is from genome assembly GCF_000189415.1 of Weeksella virosa DSM 16922. Classification (GTDB taxonomy): domain Bacteria; phylum Bacteroidota; class Bacteroidia; order Flavobacteriales; family Weeksellaceae; genus Weeksella; species Weeksella virosa. The sequence continues at coordinate 727,082 of NC_015144.1, read as the reverse complement.
TTCTATTTTGTTGTTTATAATTCTCGTTCTTATTCGAGGATTTTTTTTGTACAAATCCGAGGTATTCTTTTCGTGTAAATGCAAAAAGTATTTTTGTAAATAATAAAAAATATTCATGCTTTCTTTTTCCAAAATAATTTCGAATTTATGCTCGGCCACGTCCGCTAAAAATAGTTGCATTTCTCGTTCTATAGATAAACACAGGGAAAGTTTCTTTTTGTAAGTGTTTTTATCCAGATTATGATACAACAAATCATTCACCAATTTTTCGTGTTTTTTGCAAATTAATAAGGCTTGTTCCAATGCTTCTTTCATGATTATTGTTTTTATAATTTATATAACCGTATAACAAATATTCAAAAGCTTAGCGTCGATTTGTGTCGCGATGAATTTTTGGTGATAATCCGTAACTTTGATAAAAAATAGTTCGATATGATAGCACCTTTAGCCGAAAGAATGCGACCAAAATCATTGGATCAGTATATTAATCAGAAGCATTTGTTAGGTGAAAATGCACCTATTCGGATGATGCTGCAGCATGACATGATTGCTTCTATGATTTTTTGGGGGCCACCAGGAACAGGAAAAACAACTTTGGCTCAATTGATTGCAGAATTATCGAATCGCCCTTTTTATACGTTAAGTGCTATTAATGCAGGAGTGAAAGATGTACGAGAGGTGATAGATAAAGCAAAAAGTCAGAACCTATTCACCACCGAAAAAAATCCAATTCTTTTTATAGACGAGATTCATCGATTCAATAAATCTCAACAAGATAGTTTGTTAAGTGCAGTCGAGAAAGGATATATTACGTTGATTGGTGCAACGACCGAAAATCCAAGTTTCGAGGTGGTTCCAGCTTTGCTATCACGCGCTCAAGTCTATACATTGCATGCTTTAGTGAAAGAAGATTTAGAAGATCTTTTGTTTCGAGCAATACAAGAAGATAATCTCTTGTCTACCAAAAAGATTCGTCTTGATGAAACCGATGCTTTGATTCGTTTTTCGGGAGGAGATGCTCGGAAATTATTAAATGCTTTTGAGTTGGTTGTGAATAGTTTTGGTGAGAATGAAGAAATAATCATTACGAATGAAACGGTGCAACAAAGAATACAACAAAATACAGCTAGATACGATAAAACCGGAGAACAACATTACGATATTGTATCCGCTTTTATAAAGTCAATTCGCGGATCTGATCCGCAAGCAACGGTTTATTGGTTGGCACGTATGATAGAAGGTGGGGAAGATGTGAAATTTATTGCACGTAGAATGCTAATTGCTGCTTCGGAAGATATCGGTGCCGCTAATCCTACTGCACTTATTTTGGCAAACAACACATTTCAGGCGGTAAGTGTTATTGGTTATCCAGAGAGTAGAATTATTCTTAGTCAATGTGCTATTTATTTGGCCAATTCACCTAAAAGTAATTCGACTTATATGGCGATTAATCGTGCTCAACAATTGGTGAAAGAAACAGGAGATTTGTCTGTGCCTTTGCATTTACGCAATGCGCCAACGAAGTTGATGAAAGATATGGATTACGGCAAAAACTATTTGTATGCGCATGATTATGATGAGAATTTTGTCTGCCAAGAGTTTCTGCCAGAAGAATTGACCGGAACTTCTTTCTACGAACCTGGCAATAATAAACGAGAACAAGTCGATCAACAAATAATGAAAGCACGCTGGAAGAATAAGTATTAACACGGTTAAAGATATCAATAAAAACTAGCTCAGCTATATATAGTTGAGCTAGTTTTTTTTCTAAAAAAACATTTTTCGTAATTTTTATTTGGAATGATTAAAAATAATATTATATTTGTTAAAATTTATGTAGACTAATTATAAATAATTACGCATGAGGTTTCTGTTTTTGTTTATATCGGGAGTTGTGTTTCAGGCTACTTTTGCTCAGACCAAAGATTCTATTATCTCTAACCCAATAGAATTAGAACAAATCATCGTGTCTGGACAATACAACAAACAATCGGTAAAGAAATCGATCTATGAAGTAAAAGTACTCAACCGAGATGTGATTGATCGTTTAGCTGCTAATAACTTGGCCGATGTGCTCAATCAAACACTCAATCTCACCGTGATAAGTAGTCCAAATACTGGGAAATCATCGGTAAGCATGTTCGGGATGGGTGGGCAGTATTTCAAAGTATTGGTCGATAATATTCCACTGCTCAACGACGAAGGTTTAGGAAATCATACCGATTTGACACAGCTTCATTTAGATGATATTCTACAGATAGAAATTGTAGAAGGTGCTATGGGAGTGGATTATGGTGCCAATGCATTGGCAGGAGTTATCAATATTATTACCCGAAAGAATGCGAGAGGTAAGGTCGACATTTCTGCATTTGTACAAGAAGAAACTGTGAACGATGAATATAATCTGAAAAATAAAGGTCGACATATACAATCACTGAAAATTGGACACACCATCAGTCCTAGATGGTATACGGAATTTAATTTCAATCGAAATGATTTTAAAGGTTTTTGGGATGATAAAAAAGGAAAACATCATGCCGAAAACAATGGGGGAAGAGGTTACTCTTGGCTACCAAAAGAACAAAATGGCAGTAAGTTTTTGATGAGGTATGCTACGGCAGCTCATCAGTTTTTTTATCGACTCGAATACTTCAATGAAAAAACAAACTATTATAATCCAGTAGTACAACTGCACGAACAGCCTTCAACAGCAACCAATAACGCTCTTGCAGAAGACACCGAATTCAAGACGCAACGTTGGTACAATTTATTCAATGCAAATGGAAATATTTCGGATGAGTGGCAATACGATGCGAGTTTGTCCTACCAAAACCAACGAAGGCAACAAAAAAACTATCAATACCAAATTGCTTCACAGACCGAAAACGATGTGCGCACTTCTACCTTCGATAGCCGAGAAACAATCTACTCTAAAGCCACGATTAGCAATGTTGTGACGGGAGGGATATTCGACTTTCAGTTTGGTTATGAAATCAATACAATATTCGGGAAAGCAGCACAACGCAAAGATATCTATGCCAATCCGATTGATCGTCAGGTAAGTTCGTATGACTTTTTTGCATCTTCCGAAATAAATTTTTCTCCAAAATTCTCTGTGCGGCCGGGATACAGAGTCATGCTTTCTAACTTATTCGATACCCAGCACGCGGCAAGTTTAAGTACTAAGATTCTCTTGCCTAAAGATTTTGAGTTGAGAGTGATTGCTGGAACATCGCCAAGAACGCCCGATTTTGACGAGCTGTTTACTTACTTTGTAGATGTTAACCACGACTTGCAGGGAAACCCAGACTTGAAACCCGAAAAAGGAAGTTCTCTTTTCTTGCATCTGAAAAAAAAATGGTATTGGGAAAACTCTTCTTATGAACAAAAATTTTCTGCCTGGAAAATTCATTTACGCGATAAAATAGAACTTATGGCTTTGAGTTTATCACCGCTAAAGTACAAATATATCAATGTAGATAAGTATGATACGCAAGGGCTAACTTATAGTTCGGATTGGAAATGGAAAACCTTACAGTTCGGCGCAGGAATTTCATTAACCGGTATAAAACAAAATTTAGCTGAAGAAGCAAATGTTGATGAAAAATATTTTTATTCAACAAACTTCAACCTTAATGCTTCTTTTCTGATACCATCAACCAAAACTACTTTTTCTTTTTTCTATAAATACAATGGTAAACAAGAATTGTTTCGAGAACAAAGTCAATTGGATCAGCAAACAGAGTATGTGAAAGGTGTACAAGACTCGTATAGTTGGATGGATGCATCTATTCGTCAAAGACTATTCGATAATAGAATAGAATTAGTGCTTGGTTCAAGAAATTTGTTCGACGTAAAAACCATTCGTAATACGACACAAGGGGCAAACGGGCATGCGTTAGCCAACAGTAGGATGATGTTAGGATATGGACGTTCTTATTTTATAAAATTTCTTTATAATCTGAAATACAATTAATTATGTCTAAATATTTTTGGATACTCTCTTTTTTTTCAGTTTTATTTTTCTCGTCTTGCGTAGACGATGAACAACCATTGTCTCAGCCATTTGTGATTGCTTTTGCCAATCAATCACTCAACTATTCGAACATCCAAAATGAACAAAAAATTGAGTTGGACTTCTCTAAACCTGCATCGCAAAACGGCGTAGTAATTATAGAAATAGTTGATGAAAATGCCGAATATGACAATGATTACACCACAACTCCAAAAGCACAAAACAAACAAATTCGTTTGCCCTATGAGAAAGATGCTAATCGGTTGAGTTTTTCTTTTACCAATCTTATTTATCCGTTTGATCGTGCAGATAAAAGAATTCAATTCAAAATAAAAACTATCGAATCCGATGAGGCATATTCTATACAAGGATATACGCAATTGACAATTTCTTTCGAGGCATCAATCGGAGCAACGCTTGCGCCGAATGTTGGTGGACCAAATGAACCAAACCAAGTGTATATCGACCTCAGTGAAGAGAAAATGTTCGAAGTTAGACGAGATCAGTGGGATTTTGGTTTTTATACCGGGAATGAATTTCGTGTCATCCTCAACGGATCTATTTATATGGCAGCGAAAAAGTTATTGGTTTATGATATAGATCAAGTAACAGAAGATCAAGTAAAGATTTTCTTTCCGCAAGTTGCTGTAGGAACTTTCGATGCACAAAATGCTGCATATATCGATCATCCTTCTGGTGACATAAACCAAACCGCCATTGCAGAAATAGCTGATAATGATGACGAAAATAGTGTCTATCTAATCAATCTAGGTTATGAGGTAGGGAGTATAACACCTGCAATAGGTTCTGTGGCAATCGCAGGAGATCACAGAGGTTGGATGAAAATTAGAGTATTGAAAAGAAATGGAAATTATCTGCTACAATATGCCAAATTAAATGAAACAACTCATCGAGAAATCGTAATCTCAAAAAATTCACGAGCCAATTTTAGCTTTGTCAATCTACAAGAGCATAAACTAGTAGAAGCTCAACCAGAATCTACCAAGTGGGATATTGGTTTTACAGTTTTTACCACGCTCATCGAAGGCAGTGGGTCGTATGGGAACTCTGACTTCATCGTTCATAATCGCTTGGGTAGCGTAGAAGTGTATATGGTGACCGAAACCAAGGATCAGACTTTCTCTAGTTTTTCAAAATCGATGATTGATGCATCAAAATTCGATAAAGATATACGAACTATCGGAAGCAATTGGCGAAATGTTTTTGAAGGAACTGTAATCAAAAATCGATTCTTTATCCTAAAAGACACAGAAGGTTATTTCTATAAACTACGAATGCTCAACCTAAAAAATACATCAGGAGAAAGAGGATATCCACGTTTAGAATATCAACTTATACCATAATATAAATAGTTAAAAACAAAAAAATAAATAATAAAAATTGTAATCATGAATAAAAAGTTTACTCTATTTAGTACAACATTTTTGATAGGGCTTAGCTTGCAAGCTCAAATAATCCAAGGTGAAATTTCGATGGGGCAAGCCTATCAAAATGATGTATATTTTGGCTTAGAAAATCAGACACAATTCGAGGTGAATCGACAAGAATGGGATTTAGCTTTTTTTAGAAAATCTATGTATGGTTTAGGAATTCGAGTAAATGATACAAAAGGTATTCAGGTTTTCGAAGCTTCTAATTCTTTTAGCGATTGGAATTCGATCTCACCAAGCAATGAAAGCACTTGGGTTCCCCTCTATAATAGCGTCGAAAAGTGGGACGAAGGTGCTTTCAATCATGGTTCTGCAACCTACGGTTGGGGAGAATATGACATGGTAACGCATCATGTCAACGGTAAAATAATTTTTGTTTTGAAGTATGATAACGGTGATTATATAAAATTACGCATCGATAAATTGGCTTATGGGACTTATACTTTCACTTTTTCTAAGTGGGAAAATGGCACATGGTCTGCCGATGAGCGTGTAAATATCGAGCAAAATACATCCCAAAATCGTATTTTCAACTATTATAATCTGTCTACAAAACAAATTGTAAATGCAGAGGCAGAACAGGACAAATGGGAGATGAAGTTTACAAAATACCAAACCCCACTACCATACGAAGGTGGGACTATAATGTATCCTGTTACCGGAATTTTACAATCAGATTTGGTGAAAGTAGCCAAAACAGAAGCGGGAAATCCTAGTGATGACGATGCATACAAGGCGGAAATAAATTCGATTGGGTACGATTGGAAAACCTTTAACGGGTCTACTTACAGTTTATCCAACCTAAACTATTTTATCAAAAACACCAATACCAACAGGATATATCGACTGAATTTTACTGGTTTCGAAGGAAGCTCTACCGGGAAAATCACCTTCGATTATGAAGATGTTACCAGCTCATTAAGTATCTCTGACATCCGAACCAGCAACTTTGATGTATATACAATTCAGAGCGAGCCGAAAACAATTCAGGTTGTTTTTAATGGACAATTCTCTACCAACGAAAATATGCTGATTAGTGTGTTCAATCTTAATGGACAAATAGTGCATCAAGAAAGTTATCGTCCGAGCGCACAATTTACGACCAAAAAAATCAATTTATCCAAGTTAGGATCTGGTATATATATCGTGAATATAGAAAGCAACGGCATCAAAAAATCGAAAAAAATCGCTCTGCGATAATTTCTGTATTTTATATCTATCTTAAGAAGGTTGTCTTTTAGGCAACCTTTTTTTGTATGGTGATTTGCTAACTGAAAAAATAATAAACCCGATTCTTTCTTATAAGAATCGGGTTAAGAAAAACAATAAATTAAATAAGGGAGCTTACAATTCTGCAATAACTTGTTGCCATTGCTCTAATTCGGGAACTCCTGGTTTTCTTTTTCCGAAAAACTGAACAATCAATTCACCTTTTTTGTTAAAGGCTTCGATCGATGTTACTACACCATCTTCGGTCGGTTTACGAACAATCCAAGTACTATCGATTTTGTCCATCGCCAAATGCATATTAAAATCAGCATCCATTATATTGTACCATTGGTCATGCCACATTAATTTCTTTATTGGGCCTGTATGAATTTGGATCATTCCTTTGTTTCCGATGAAAACCATGATGGGAGTCTGATTGTTCGCAACTTTTTCTAGGGCCTCTACAATTTTATTCGATTCGATTTTTTGCGCATGATAATCCGACGGTGCCAAGCGCATAGCTTGTGTTCTGCTTACGGCATGTTTTTTTAGCATCATAAAAAAATCATGAGTATCTTTAAGGTCGAGCCAATCTTTCTGAAAAGCAGCCACATCGATTTCTTTATCATCTTTTTCTTCAGTTATTTCTTCTTGATAATTTATTTTTTCTACCGAGCTCTGGTCCTGATTTTTATATTTCTCTACCAAAGAGTCAAATGCGACTACATTGCTTTGTGGGGTAAGATATATTTTATGCACAGCCGATCCATCTTTGCCAAAGAATTGTAAACTCCTTCTGTCTCCATTTTTTGTGGGTTCAATAACTGCATAAGCACTTTGCCAGAATGAAGAAAAAATTCTCAAATCAATATCCTCGCCAACAAAAAGTTGAGCATGTGGAGAGCTGAAATCTGGATTTAGATAAACACCTTTTCGTTCGTGTACAGCTTCGTCGTTTCGAGTAAGTGCCATTACTTTCCCGAGAGATTCTACAGCTTGTAAAAGGTCAGAAAATTTAGGTTCTAGGCGAGTAACTCCTTTTCCTAGTTGCAAACAAAGTAGTTCTACTTCGCTTACTCCGAGCGTGTTGGCTGCATTTCTGATTCGTAAATTGGGTTGCTCTTTCCTTAGCAAATCCCATTTTTCGTGTAATAAGGTTGAATTCATACTATTCTATTTTTTTATCCAAAGACGATATAGGGTCTATTGGTTATTGGGTTAGAAATTATTTTACATGGAAATTTATAAACATTTTCAATGATTTTTTCTTGGAAAACATTTTCCGGCGAATCGTACATTTTTATTTTTCCGTTTTGCATCAATACTACTTCATCTGCAAACTGTGCTGTAAGATTAAGGTCGTGTAGAACCGTAATTGCCGTATTGTTATTTTGTGTAAAATCTTTGATTGTTTGTAAGATTTTGAATTGATGAGCAATGTCTAAGTTGTTCAAGGGTTCATCTAAAAATACTAATTTTTCTTGAGCTTTATTTTCTACCTGAGCAAAAATTCTCGCCAAATGAACACGTTGTTTTTCTCCTCCCGAAAGTTGATTGTAATCACGGTTTTCTAGATGAGAAATTTCTGTTTTTTCCATCCATATTTTTGTTGCTTCCCAATCGGTTTTTTGGGGTTGATAATGAAAATACGGATAACGACCCATTAATAAAATATCTTTTACTCGCAAAGGGATGTCGTTTTGTTGTTGTTGAGAAAATTTTGCTTTTTGGCACGCCAATTCTTTTCGGCACCATTCTCGGTAGTTTTTTCCTTTGAAACACGTACGGTTTATCTTCGGATCGATTTCATTTGCTAAATAATTCAATAAAGAACTTTTGCCTGCGCCATTCGGTCCGATAATCGCAATAAATTTCCCCTTTTCTGCACGGAATTTTATATTCTTTAGAATGACAGCTGTTTTGGAGGGAAAACGTATTTGTTCTGCACGAATCATGATAAGCTTTTTTTGTATTGTATCAATATAGAAATAAAAACGGGCGCTCCCATCAACGAGGTTAAAATCCCAATCGGTATCTCGGCTGGTGCTACAATTGTTCTACTCAATGTGTCGGCAATAATCACCAGAGATGCTCCTAAGATTGCAGATAACGGTAGCATATAGGTGAAATTAGAATGAAATATTAGGCGTAAAATGTACGGAATTATTAAACCAACAAATCCTATTGTACCGGTGAAAGATACAATGCTTCCGACAATCAAAGCAGAAAATAAGATAATTTGTTTTTTAGACTGCTCGATATCAATCCCAATGTGTGTCGCATTTTTTTCTCCTAATAGCATTGTATTTAGGGTTTTGCCTTTTGATAGGAGAAATAGAAAGCTGAAAAATAGAATTGTACTCAGAATTGCGATCGAGTACCAATTAGCCGCTGCTAAACTTCCGAGAGTCCAAAATGTAAGGTTTCTTAGTTCTTCTTCTGTAGATAAATAGGTGAGTAAACCTGTACCAGCACCGCAAAGCGCAGAAATGGCAACACCCGAAAGCAAAAGTAACGAAATATTGGTTTGTCCGTTTTTGGTAGAAATTTTATACACTAACCAAATGGTAAGCAAAGCACCAATGAATGCCATGATGCTTAGTAGAAAATAATGTACAAATTTTGGTAAAAAGGCGTATAAATGATGGCCTAATACAATCGTTATTGCCGCAAATAGAATAGAACCCGATGTAATTCCGATAAGGTCTGGGGAAGCCAATGGATTTTTAAAAATTCCTTGTAAACAGGTGCCGGTAACAGCCAAACCACTACCTACCAAAATCGCCATTAATATTCGGGGTAAACGTAAATCGAACAATACATAAGCATCACTTTCATCGGTAATCTTTTTCATTAGAATAATATTCTTAAAGTGTTCTGTGATTGGGGTATTGAATTGATAGACACCAATAAACAAAGCTGTGATAGAGATGAGAATCGTGAACAGACCAAAAGAAAATATGTAAAACCTTAGCTTTTTCTGCATTTTACTTTAAATTACCATTATCCGATTTTACTTTCCTTGTAATAACTGATTTAATTGCAAGGTAGCCTCGCCTAATCTAGGTCCAAATCCTGATAAAAGCTGCCCATCCATAGAAATGATATTCATCTTTTTTCCCGCATTGGTTGCCGAGACTCCTTCTATTTTTAGTACCCCTTCTTTGCCACCTAAACTTTGTAGGCCTCGATCAAAAAGTAAGATATAGTCAGGATTTGCATTAATCAGCGCTTCAGGAGTCAAAGGTTTATAATCTTCTATGTTGTTCACCGCGTTGATGCCGCCAGCCATTTCTATTATGTTTTCTATTGGAGTTTTCTGTCCGGCAATCATGAGATTTCCTGCTCCACGCGCATAGATAAATAAGACTTTTGGTTTTTGGTCTACGGGTTTTACTTGTTGAATTTTTTTGTCTATTTCGGTTAGATATTTTTCATAATTAGATGAATGCATATCTGTGGCAATCGTTGCAATCATTTTTTTGGTTTCATCTGCTGCCATTGGCTGGTCGATTAAACGGACGGTAACCTTGGCTTGCTCTAATTGTTTCTGTAATTCTGGTTTCATTTCTTTGCTTGTTGCATAGACCAAAGTTGGTTTCAAGGCAAGAATCGATTCGGCCGAAATACTCGATACATGTCCAAGATTTGCTGCCTGTTCTTTAATGTTTTGCGGAAATGTACTCGTGATGTCAACACCAACAATGTTTCCTCCTTTACCGAGAAGTGCCAAGGTTTCTGTAACCGATCCGTTGAGCGAAACTATTCGCTCTGTATTCATCGATTTTGTTTTTTCTATGGTTGTTTTTTGTGTATCCTCTGTTTTAGTTTCCGAATTGCACGCTATCATAAAAGTCAAAGTGCAGCCGAGTAAAATTATTTTTTTCATGTTACTATTTATAATAAGACTAAATAAAAAGCAAATATCGTAAAAAAATTTTACATTTCACATATTATTTAGAATTAATTTAAATAATTAATATTGCAAGTAAAATTTATTAGAAAAAGAAGTAATTTGTGAAAAAAAAAGATGAAGACAATTCAGATTATTAACGGTCCAAATCTCAATTTATTAGGTATTCGAGAACCCGAAATTTATGGGCGCCAATCCTTTGAATATTTTTTCGATACGTTGAAACATCAATTTCCCAATATTTCTTTGCAATATTATCAATCGAATCACGAAGGAGATGTAATCGATAAGCTACACGAAGTAGGTTTTCTGTATGATGGAATTGTTCTCAATGCGGCAGCTTATACGCATTATTCGTATGCCATAGCCGATGCGATAAAAGCCATAAGAACGCCCGTAATAGAAGTGCATATTTCTGATATTTATGCACGTGAGGATTTTAGAAAAATAAGCGTAACGGGCGAAAACTGTGTAGATATAATTTCGGGTAAGGGATTGGATGGTTATCGATTGGCAATAGAAAAATTTCTGATCGATTGATTTTGCAGATTAGATATAGACGAATTATTTGTTGTTAAACTCGTCTTTCAATTGTTCGGTAAGAGTGTTGATATAATCGAGCAATTCGTTCCTTCCGATAAAACTACTTGATGAGGTAGCGAAAATCATGGGTAAATCTTCCCAGGTTTTGAGTAATTCTCGTTTATATGTATTGAGATTTTTCTGAAACTTTGCACTCGATAATTTATCCAATTTGGTAAAAATAATCGCGAACGGTATTTGTTTATGTCCGAGCCATTCCATGAATTTCAAATCGTTTTTTTGAGGCTCATGCCGGCTATCAACTAAAACAAAAGTACAGACCAAATTCGTACGAAACTCTAAGTAATCATAAATCATCCGCTCGAATCCAGCTCGGTTCGTTTTCGAAACTTTCGCATAGCCATATCCAGGTAAATCGGTCAAATACCAATTGCTGTTGATTAAAAAGGTATTGAGAAGCTGAGTTTTACCAGGCGTGCCCGATGTCTTTGCCAAATCTCGTTTATTGGTTAACATGTTTATTAACGATGATTTCCCTACGTTCGATCGTCCAATAAAAGCATATTCTGGTAAATCTGGTTTAGGACAATCTTTGTAAGTTTGCGCACTTTTAATAAATTCGGCACTTTGTACACTCATGTTTTTTATTGTTGAGGAGCGGTAATACCTACTTTTATTAACCACTCATGTAAAATTTCATTAAATTTTTCGGGGTGTTCCATCATCGGAGCGTGACCGCACTTGTCTATCCAATACAAATCAGAATTTGGTAAGCCCTCATGAAATTCTATTGCTACTTCAGGGGGGGTTACATTGTCTTGTTTTCCCCAAATAAGGCAAACAGGCATCAAGAAGTTTTGCAAATCATCCTTCATGTTGTAATGGATCGCATCGCGCGCAATATATAAAGTTTTAATGGCTTTGTTTCGGTCATTTACCGTATCAAAAACATCATCTACGATTTGTTTTGTCGCAACAGAAGGATCATAAAAAACCTCCTCTGTTTTTCGTTTTACATAATCGTAATCACCTCTTTTTGGATAAGTTTCTCCGAATGACTTCTCGTATAATCCAGAGCTCCCCGTTAGGCAAAGTGCACGAACACTTTTTGGATGATGTTTGCAAACCACTAAGCCTACATGACCGCCCAAAGAATTTCCTACCAAAACTACTGGCTCGCCAATTATTTTTTCTATAAACTCATGAACAAATTTTGCGATGTTTTTTACACGCGTTTCATTAGGAGCTAAAGTATAGAGAGGTAATTCTGGAGCAAATACCCGATACCCTTTTTTAGAAAAATAATCCGTTAAAGCACTAAAATTACTTAACTCTCCCATCAAACCATGCAATAGTACGATTGGTATTCCTTCACCTATTTCTATGAAGGAGAAATTGTCTTTTTGTTTTAAGCTAAATGACATGCGTATAATCTCGTTAAGTCAGCAAATTTACAACATTTATTATTATATGAATGAAATGTTAAGAAAAAAGCTGTTTTAATAACCAGTAGTTTTATTTTACTGCTGTTTTTAAGAATTTCTTCAAGCAAAAAAAATAATCACGATATGATGAAAATTTAATTTTAATTTCCAAAAAAAACAAATCGTTTAAAAAAATGTCTTTACCCCGAAAGTTTTTTAAAAAATTAAAAATCAGTTTTTTAGTCCATTTTTATTGAAGATATCATACTTACAGAAGAAATCAATACAGTTAAAAAGTTACTTTGTACTAAACTATTTTCAGATAAAGTGGAAAAAGTTATCAACAATGTGGTAAAAAATGGTAAATTGTGGTAAAATATTTTCTATTTTTGAAAAAAATATTGATGAATTCTCTTTTCGGGACATATGAATGTAAAGTTGACGCCAAAGGTCGCTTGCCATTACCAGCAGGAGTTAAGAAGCAACTTGCAGAGGTGATGGAAGATGGCTTTGTGCTGAAACGTGCTATTTTTCAGCAGTGTTTAGAGATTCATCCGATAGCTGAGTTTAGAGCCAAGATGGCGAAAATCAATAAGCTTAATCGTTTTATAAGAAAAAACGACGAGTTTATTCGTCGTTTTACAGCGGGAGTAAGAGAGGTTGAGGTTGATGCAAATAGTAGGCTTCAGCTTTCGAAAGATTTGATCGGCTTCGCTAAGATTGATAAAGATGTTGTTTTGGTGCTCAATATCGATGTTATCGAAGTGTGGGATAAGGAGGAGTATGAAAAAGTAGTTTCTGCAGACTTTGAGAGTTTTGCAGATTTAGCTGAAGAGGTAATGGGAAATCAAAATGATGAATTCGAGTTATCATAATCCAGTTCTTTTACAAGAAAGTGTAGATGCATTGGTCGTAAATCCTTCAGGTGTTTATGTTGATTGTACTTTTGGGGGTGGTGGACACTCGAGGGAAATTCTCTCTCGCTTAGACGATAACGGTCGTTTGTATGCTTTTGATCAGGATGAGGATGCAAAACAAAATAAAATAGAAGACGAACGTTTCGAGTTGATAGATCAAAACTTTCGTTATCTGAAAAATAATTTACGCTTTCGTGGGGTGAAACAAGTCGATGGGATTTTGGCCGATTTAGGTGTTTCTTCTCATCAATTTGATACGCCCGAGAGAGGGTTTTCTATTCGTTTCGACGGTGAACTCGATATGCGCATGAATATCAATTCATCGTTATCGGCAAAAAACATCGTAAATGAGTATGATGAAGACCAATTGGCTGATATTTTCTACAATTACGGAGAGTTAAAAGGCTCGCGTCGATTGGCGTCTGAAATTATTAAAGCAAGAAATAATCAGTCGATTGAAACTATAGAACATTTAAAAGATATCTTTTCATTTATACCCAAAAACAAAGAAAATAAATTCTTTGCGCAAGTTTTTCAGGCTTTGCGAATAGAGGTGAATGATGAGATGGCTGCCTTACGCGAAATGCTGTTGCAGTCGGGAGAGATAGTTCGTCCAGAGGGTCGTTTAGTAGTGATTTCGTATCATTCATTAGAAGATCGTTTGGTGAAGAGGTATATGAGAAATGGCGTGTTTGAAGGTGAGCCAGAGCGCGATATCTACGGGAATTGGTCAGCGCCCTTCAAACCATTACAGTCAAAAGTGATTGTGCCAAGTGAAAAAGAGATCGAAGAAAATTCGAGAGCGAGAAGTGCGAAAATGAGGATTGCTGTAAAATACTAATCATGGCCAAGAAAAGAAAAAATACAAAAGTAAAAAAGAAAACTTTTGCAGGCTTTTTACGTGGAGAGTTTTTGACTAACGATACTGCGGGGCAAAACTGGAAATTCATGTTGTTTCTAGTGGGCTTAGCTTTTATTAGTATTACCAGTGCGCATTCGGTAGACAAAAAAGTAGTGCGTATTGCAGAGCTGAAAAATTCGGTAAGCGATCTGAAAACTCAGTATACAGATAAGCATAGTGAGTTGATGCAGCTACAGCTAGAGTCGTCTATTATTTCGCATACACAGCAATTAGGCTTAGAGTTGCCAAGTTCGCAACCTTATGTGTTAATCGAGAAAGTCTATGTTGAAGAATAGAAATACTGCGCTTTTACGTGGTTGGTTTATCGCCTTTCTAATGGTTATTTGGGCTGTGCTCATAGTTGTTGCTATGTTGCGTATAAAGCTAGTAGAGGGAGACGAGCTCGATGAGTTTGCACAAGAAAACAACTTTCGATTGGCGACAGAAGAAGCGGAAAGAGGAAACTTGTATGCATCGAACGGAGCTTTGTTGGCAACTACGGTAACAAAACATAATGTTTTTGTGGATTTAAAAACCATAAAAGATGACTTGTTCGAAACAGAAATAAAAGCACTGTCTGATTCACTTTCTATCATGTTTGGTAAACCTGCAGCAGAGTATGAAAAACGTTTTAGAGAAGAAAGAAAAAAAGGTAATCGATACATGCGTTTGGTGAAAAATCTCGATTACGAACAATACCAGCGAATCAAAAGTTTTCCAATTTTCAATAAAGGGCAAATAAAAGGTGGATTTATTCACGAAACAGAAAATAAACGAGAACTTATTGTGCGCGATGTCGGAGCAAGGACTATTGGGTTTGATGATGCACGTGGCAAAACCGGATTAGAAGGTGCTTACAGTAGTCTACTGAAAGGGCGTGAAGGTATTCGGATGGAGCAGAAAATGGGGAATGGAACTTGGAAACCTTTTAAAAACTGGGAGCAAGAACCGATTCCAGGATCTTCTGTTTATACTACTATCGATGCTGATTTACAAATGATAGCTTACGATGCTTTGCACGATCAGTTGGCGGAATATAATGCAGAACACGGATGTGTAGTAGTGATGGAAGTAAGTACCGGAAAAATACGAGCAATCGTCAATCTGTCTCGTATGCAAGATGGATCTTATCTAGATGTGTATAACTATGCTGTTGGGGAAGCAGCTGAGCCTGGCTCAACCTTCAAGCCGGTTTCTATATTGGCCGGTATGGATGATGGGTACTTCAATGCAGAATCTACAGTGGTAGTAGGAAATGGATCTTACCGACTATATAACAGAACTATTACTGATAGCCGTGGATATGGAACCCTGACTGTGGATGGAGTAATAAAAAAATCATCAAATATCGGAACAGCGAAATTAATCAATAATGCTTACGGTGCAGAGCCAGAGAAATTCTTGAAAAAACTGCACGAATGGAAATTGGACAAATCACTAGGTGTTGATATTCCTGGAGAAGCAGAGCCGAGAATCATCGGGCCAAAAGATCCTACTTGGAGTAAAGTAACGCTACCGGTGATGGCATATGGTTATGGATTTCGAATGACTCCAATTCAGATTCTAACATTTTATAATGCAATTGCAAATGATGGGGTAATGCTGAAACCTCTTTTTATGGATAAGGTAGTGAGAAAAGGAGAGCCCGAAATAGTATATGAACCCGAAATTCTAGTCGAAAGAATTTCTAGCTTAGAGAATGTGCGTGCTATGCAGCATATGTTGACAGGTGCCGTGGAGCAAGGAGGTACAGCTGCAAATATTTTTACCGAAAATTATTCTATAGCAGGGAAAACAGGAACAGCAAGAGTAGAGTATTGGCTAAAAAATCAACCAATGCAATACAGAGCATCTTTTGCTGGATATTTCCCAGCAGATAATCCGAAATATTCTTCTATTGTCGTTATTCATAAGCCCGACAGAAGCAAAGGATATTACGGAGGGCGAGTGACAGCACCTGTTTTTAAACGTATTTCTGACTGGGTGTATTCGAAAACACCAAAAAGTGTACAGCCTAATTCCAATGGTAAAAATCTAACAACTCAATTGGCAAATTCATTAAAACTGAATGTGGATATGTCGAAAAAAATAGTACCAAATGTGGTAGGATATTCTGGAAGTGAGGTAATTCCAACGTTAGAAAATCTAGGACTCGATGTTCGCTATACCGGAATCGGAAAAGTTACTAGCCAGTCTCTACCGAATGGTACAAAGTTCAAAAAAGGTGAAACGATTTATTTAGTATTAAAATAATGAAACAACTAACAACCATCTTAACAAACCTTTCCATCATCAAAACTATTGGTGATGCCGAAGGTGTGCTTGTTGGTGAATTAATTTTCGATTCGCGAAAAGCTAAAAAGGGGGATGTTTTTGTCGCAATAAAAGGAACGCAAACCGATGGACATTCGTATATAGAACAAGTTACAGAGATAGGAGTGTCGGTAATCGTGTGCGAAGTTCTTCCAGAGATACAAAAAGAAAATATAGTTTATGTTTTGGTAGAAGATGCCTCAATAGCTCTAGGCGTGATGGCTTCTAATTATTACGATAATCCTACCAAAAACTTGCAATTGGTGGGCATTACAGGTACCAATGGGAAAACAACCACAACAAGTTTGCTGTATGAGCTTTTTACCAAATTAGGGTATGCTTCGGTATTGGTATCAACTATTCAGATAGTTGTAGATGGTGACATCATTCCTACCCAAAATACAACACCAGATATAGTAACCCTGAACAGAATATTCCGTCAAGCGGTAGATAAAGGGTGTGAATATGCTTTTATGGAAGTTAGTTCGCACGGTATTGTACAAAATAGAATAGCTGGTTTATACTTTCGGGTGGCGGCTTTTACCAATATAACGCACGATCATCTAGATTATCATATCACTTTCCAAAATTATATTCAAGCGAAAAAGAAATTCTTTGATGAATTACCGGCTTCAACAAAAGCTTTGGTGAATTTGGATGATAGAAATGGCCGTGTAATGTTACAAAATACTGTAGCAAGTAAACATTTCTTTACGTTAAAGGGCGATGCTGAATTTAAAGGTAAAATCCTAGAATCTCGATTTGATGGAATGCTGCTCAATTTTAATCAGCAAGAATTTTGGACCAACCTGATAGGGCAATTCAACGCTTATAACCTTTTGTTGGTATACGGTATTGCACATTTGTTGGGGCAAGAGGATACAGAGGTCTTAACGATTTTGAGTGTTTTGGGGAGTGTAGAAGGACGTTTCCAGACTTTTCATACTCAAGGCGATCGTGTAATAATAGTCGATTATGCACATACACCAGACGCGCTAGAGAATGTATTGGATACGATAGGGGGGATACGCACCAAAAACGAGCAATTGATAACCGTGGTAGGGTGCGGAGGTGATCGCGATAAAACAAAACGACCAGAAATGGCCGATATTGCAGCTCGAAAATCAGATTTAGCAATTTTTACGTCAGATAATCCTCGTACCGAAAATCCTGAAGCCATTTTGGCCGATATGGAAGCCGGAGTAGAGCCACAGTTTTATGATAAAACATTGAAAATTACGGATCGGAAGGAAGCAATAAAAACTGCACTGAAAATGAGTCAGAAACACGACATTATTCTTATTGCAGGAAAAGGTCACGAAACCTATCAAGAAATAAACGGAGTAAGAAATCACTTCTCGGATGTAGAAGTTGCAAAAGAATTAAGTCACCAACTAAATAAATAATATGTTATACTATTTATTTGATTTTTTACATGAACAATACCATTTTCCTGGAGCAAGGATTTTTCAGTACACCTCATTTAGAGCTGCCTGTGCGGTTTTGTTGGCAATGGTGATAAGTTTATTCTATGGGAAAAAAATCATCAATTATCTACGTAGAGAACAAATGGGAGAGATCGTTCGCGATTTGGGATTGACCGGACAAAAAGAAAAAACAGGAACGCCAACAATGGGTGGTATCATCATTATATTGGCGATTATCGTCCCGACTTTGTTGTTCGCAAAACTCGAAAATATTTATATCATCCTGTTGCTTATCTCTACGCTTTGGCTTGGAGTGATTGGTTTTATAGACGATTATATCAAAGTCTTCAAAAAAAATAAAGAAGGACTAAAAGGTAAATTTAAGATACTCGGACAGGTAGGTTTAGGGGTTTTAGTAGGATTAACCCTGTATTTCAGTCCTCAAGTAACAGTGAAACATCAAGAAAATAAAACTGAACATTTAGAGAATAGTTATCAAATAGTCCGCTTTGGCGAAGAAGAAAAAAGCTTAGATACAACTGTTCCATTTCTCAAAGGTAACGAGTTTAACTATGGAGATATTCTGTTCTTTCTAGACGACCATCAGAAAGAGCAATATTCTTGGGTGGTTCTATTTGTGTTCGTTTTTGCAGTTATTTTTATTATAACAGCCGTATCAAATGGGGCAAATCTTACCGACGGAATCGACGGCTTGGCCGCAGGAACTTCATCTGTAATAGTCTTGGCTCTATCACTTTTTGTATTTGTATCTGGGAATATCGTATTTGCCGATTATCTCAACATTATGTTTATTCCACGATCAGAAGAAGTACTCATTTTCTGTGGTGCTTTTATCGGAGGTTTAATAGGTTTTCTATGGTACAATACCTATCCAGCCCAAGTGTTTATGGGTGATACAGGTAGTTTAACTATTGGTGGCCTGATTGCTGTTTTGGCACTAATAGTCAGAAAAGAATTGATGCTGCCAGTATTGTGCGGAATTTTCTTTGCAGAAAGCTTATCGGTGATGATGCAGGTGTCCTACTTCAAATATACCAAACGAAAGTACGGAGAAGGAAGAAGAATCTTTCTGATGTCGCCATTGCATCACCATTTCCAGAAATTGGGTTATCACGAAAGTAAAATAGTTAACCGTGCCATCATCGTAGGAATTTTCTTAGCGATTGTTGCCATCATCACTCTAAAAATAAGATAATGAAAAAGTTGGTAATATTAGGTGGAGGAGAGAGCGGGGTTGGCGCAGCAATCTTGGGAAAAAAAGAAGGTTATCAGGTTTTCTTGTCAGACCGAGGAGTGCTAAAAGATAACTATAAGAGAATATTGGATGAACATCAAATAGAATATGAATTTGCTCATCATACCGAAGCAAAAATAATGTCGGCAGACTTAGTGGTAAAAAGTCCAGGAATCCCAGAAAACGTACCTTTGATAATGGCCCTAAAAGCCAAGCAAATAGAAGTGATTTCTGAAATCGAATTTGCCTCGAGATTCACCGAATCTAAAATAATAGCCATTACCGGGAGTAACGGAAAGACTACGACCACTTCGCTCATGTATCATATCATGAAAGAAGCAGGTCTAGATGTAGGCTTGTGCGGAAATATCGGGAAAAGTTTTGCGCAATTAGTCGCAGAAGATCCTCATGAGTATTATGTGATAGAAATCAGTAGTTTTCAGTTGGATGACATTCGATTTTTCAAGCCTTATATCGCAATAATACTAAATATTACACCTGATCACTTAGATCGGTACGAGAATAATTTTGATAAGTATGCTCACTCTAAATTTCGTATTACAGAAAACCAAACCGATAAAGAATATTTCGTGTACAATGTAGATGATGAGAAGATTAACGAGCTAATAAAAGAACTAAAAATAAAAGCTAATAAAACATCTTTTTCTATGAAAGATAAAAAACAGAAAGCGTATGCAAACGAAAAGATTTTCGAAATAAAAGATAATGATAACAGTTTCCTAATGCCAATAGCAGATCTTGGATTGATAGGAAAACACAATGTGTCGAATTCTTTAGCTGCAGCTACAGCAGCCAATATTTTGAAAATAAGAAAGGATGTGATAAAGCGTAGCTTATCCGATTTTAAGTCGGTAGAACACCGACTAGAAAATGTACTGAAAATTGGTGGAATAGAATTTATCAACGACAGTAAAGCAACCAACGTTAACGCAACCTATTTTGCATTAGAAAGTATGAAAAATCCTGTTATTTGGATTGTCGGAGGAACCGATAAAGGGAATGATTATAGCGAACTAATGCCTTTTGTCAAGAAAAAAGTAAAAGCTATAGTTTGTCTTGGGGTTGATAATCATAAAATTATCGAAGCCTTTTCGGGGGTTGTAGAAAAAATCACCGAAACCAAAACAATGAAAGACGCAGTACGCGCAGCTTATATGTATGGTGAAAAAGGTGATACCGTTTTGTTATCTCCCGCTTGTGCAAGTTTCGACTTGTTTACAAGTTACCAAGATCGCGGAAACCAATTTAAAAAAGAAGTAAAAGAATTATAAACGAATGCGAAACATTATCCAAAACAACCTAAAAGGTGACAAAGCATTGTGGGCATTTATTATTTTGCTTGCTTTGTTCTCATTTTTACCTGTCTATTCAGCAAGCTCGAACTTGGTGTACACAGTGGGTTCGGGTACCGTTTTGTCTCATATGATAAAACATGCAGGTTTCCTATTAGGTGGTTTGTTGATTATTTTTTTCGTACAACGATTTGATTATAAATGGTTTGGTGTAATAGCTATTTTTGGAGTTTTTATCACTTCTATCATCTTGTTATTCACAGCCCTAATGGGTACTACCATAGAGGGAGCTAATGCAGCACGTTGGTTATCTATACCAGGAATTGGGGTAGGTATTCAGCCTTCGGTTTTGGCATCCCAAGCCTTGTTAATTTACATTGCAAGATACCTTACCATCAACAGAAACAAGCAGCCAAATCTCCAAAATATCTTTCTATATTTATTTCTTCCGATAGTGGTTGTAGTAGGATTAATCCTACCTGCCAATGGATCTACAGCACTTATGCTACTCTTTATGTGTGGTATACTATTGTTTATAGGAGGTTTCCCTACAAAATATTTATTAGGTGTTGGATTAGTTTGTGGAATTTTGATAGGATTGTTTATCTATGTAGCGCTATATTTCCCAGATCTTATTCCCAATACCCGTGTACATACTTGGATGTCTAGAATTAATAAGTTTTTTAATGACGAAGGAGTAGAAGGGTACCAAGTATTACGTGCAAAAGCTGCAATAGCAAAAGGATTGGTAGAAATGGCTGGACCAGGAAAAAGCGTCTTTAAACAAACTCTACCACAGTCCTCATCCGATTTTATTTTCGCAATAATTGTGGAAGAATATGGCTTATTCGGAGCCCTGTTTCTCATAGGAGTTTTTACATTTATTCTTTATAGAATTTGTGTAATTGCCACTAAAATACATACTATCTTTGGAACTCTCTTAGTTTTTGCGGTGGGCATGCCGATCATCATACAGGCATTTGTTAATATGGCAGTAGCCGTTAGTTTATTTCCTGTAACAGGACAGCCCCTACCATTAATAAGTTATGGAGGAACATCCTTGTGGATGACCTGTATATCGTTTGGAGTAATTCTCAGTGTGAGTACAAAAATCAAATCGAAAGAAGAAATAGAATTAGAAAAAGAATTAAACAGTGAAGAAGTCATCGAAGATATCGCCTAGAATATTAATCAGCGGAGGAGGAACAGGCGGACATATTTACCCTGCGATAGCGATAGCCGACGAAATCAAACGTCGACTTCCCGATGCTGCTATATTATTTGTCGGTGCCGATGGAAGAATGGAGATGGAAAAAGTACCAAAAATAGGGTACACAATAAAAGGTTTGCCAATTGTCGGTTTCGATCGTGGCAATCTTTTGGCTAATGTTAATTTCCCGATAAAATTAATGAAATCACTTTTATTGGCTAAAAAAATAAGAAAAGAATTTCAGCCTGATATTGCAGTAGGTACAGGAGGATATGCTTCTGGCCCGATGTTATGGGAAGTTGGTAAACATAAAATTCCTTATGTATTGCAAGAACAAAATTCGTATCCAGGTGTGACCAATAAGTTACTGATGAGAAAAGCATCGGCAATTTGCACAGCGTACGAAGAAATTCCACAGTTCCCGAAAGAGAAAACTCATTATACTGGGAATCCGATTCGGGTAGATATGTTTCAGAACTTACCCGATAGAGAAGAATCGATCCGTAAATTTCACTTAGACCCAACAAAACCAACGGTGCTAAGTGTAGGAGGAAGTCAAGGGTCTAGAGCAATTAACAATGCTTGGCTGGCCAACATCAATCAGCTTGCACAGTCGGGCGTTCAGTTGATTTGGCAAACCGGAAAGTTAGATTATAACTCGATTAAAGAAAAATTGGGTGATGGTTATCCGATGATTCATTTGGCAGAATTTATTTATGATATGCAAGATGCCTATGCAGCAGCTGATACAATTGTATCGCGAGCCGGAGCAATGGCCATATCAGAGCTAGAAATGGTTGGGAAATCAGTGGTACTGATTCCATTACCAACTGCAGCAGAAGATCATCAGACCAAAAATGCACAAGCTTTGGTAGAAGCTGATGCAGCATTAATGCTGAGCGACGAACAAGCCAAAACACGTTTAGTTACAGAAGTTCTGTTATTAGCAAACGATAAAGAGAAACAAAAACGTTTAGGTGAAAATATAAATAAATTGGCAAAACCAAATGCCACCAAAGAAATTGTAGATATCGTATTAGGATTAATATAATGAATGTTTTAGACTATACATATTATTATTTTATCGGTGCAGGAGGAATCGGTATGAGTGCTTTAGAACGTTATTTCAAATCATTAGGAAAAAACGTTTTGGGCTACGACAAAACTCAAACTGAATTAACCAAAACTTTGATGGATGAAGGTATTGAAATCCACTTCGAAGATAATGTTGCGTTGATTCCTACCGAAATTAATCCTAATAATACCTTAGTGATTTATACTCCTGCAGTACCATCTGATCATCAAGAGCTTAATTATTTCAGAGCAAATAGCTTTACCGTTCTCAAACGTTCTCAGGTATTAGGAGAAATCACCAAACACACCTACAGCATCGGCGTAGCAGGAACACACGGGAAAACAACCACATCATCTATATTAGGGCATGTGCTGAAGTTTGCAGAGGTAAAGAGCACTGCATTTTTGGGTGGAGTTGCCGAAAACTATCATTCTAGTATCATCTTGAATGGAGGAGAAGTAACCGTTGCAGAAGCCGACGAGTTCGATCGTTCTTTCTTACGCTTGTCGCCAAAACTTGCCATCATTACTTCTATCGATGCAGATCATTTGGATATATACGGTGAACGAAAAGAAGTAGAAAAATCTTTTCATGAATTTGGACAACTTGTAGAAGAAAAATTATTTGTTCGGAAAGGATTAAATTTCTCAAATTCCTTAACTTATGGCGTAGAAGAAGAGGCTGATTATGTAGCAAAAAATGTACGCATAGAAGATGGGCACTATGTATTCGACGTTCAGACGCCAACCAAAGAAATTCACAATGTAGGAATTCTATTACCAGGTAGACATAATATGGAGAATGCATTGGCAGCCTTGGCTGTTGCCGATTATATGGGGATCGATGAAAAGAAAATTATCGAAGCATTGGCAGAGTTCAAAGGTGTCAAACGTCGATTCAATCGTTTCGAATATACTGACAAAATCTATATCGATGATTATGCACATCATCCAAACGAACTGAAAGCAGTAATCGAATCGGTAAGGGAATTGTATCCTACCAAAAAATTGCTACTAGTTTTTCAACCACATTTGTATACAAGAACACGTGATTTTGTAAACGAATTTGCAGAAAGCCTATCAGCAGTAGATGAGTTAGTTTTATTAGACATCTATCCAGCAAGAGAACTCCCGATAGAAGGCGTTACTTCTGAGTGGCTATTGTCTAAAATTACGCTAGACCAAAAAAAAGTTTGTAGTTTAGAAGGAGCAATGGACCTATTAAAAACCAAGAAATTTGATATATTGCTCACTGCAGGCGCTGGAAATATCGATACCTTAGTGAATCCCATAAAAGAATGGCTAAATGAAAACTAAATTAAAAATATTAAAAGTCTTCTTGGGATTAGTAATTCTAGGTGTTTTGGTCGGTTTTTCGGTAAGAAAAAATGCATGCCGAAAAGTAGAGTCATTGAAAGTTATTATCGAACATCAAAAAAATAATTATTTTTTGAATGATAGTATCGTGAAAAATATCATAGAAGAAGACGGTCAGCCAATCATGGATACACCAATCGGTAATCTCGATGTGTATGAAATGGAAAAGAAAATAAACGAAAGTCCGTACGTAGATACCGCCCAAGTAAGCAAAGATATTTATGGCAACATACACGTAAACATAGAACAAAAAGAACCAATCGCACGTGTAAACACTGCAAAAGATGAATTTTATATAACAACAGATGGAAAAAGAATGCCCATCTCAAAAGTTTATTCTGCACCAGTAATCATGGTTGCAGGAGATGTAAAAGAAGAAGACTATGTGGGATTGAGTGATTTGATACAATATATTAACACGGATAATTTATTAAAAAATCATATCATTGGTATACAAAAAGTTGGTCAACGATCGTATAATTTAATAGTGAACAAAGGAAACTATTATATTGAGCTAGGGACCCTATATAATTTTGAGAAGAAACTAAAGAATCTGAAACTTTTTTATGATCAATACCTCGGTAATGTAGGATTAGATTATTATAAGAAAATCAGTATTAAATTTATAAATCAAGTTGTGGCAACCAAAACAAACGAAAATGAATAATAGTAAAATCGCAGTCGGATTAGACATCGGGACAACCAAAATTGTCGCTTTAGTCGGGAAGAAAAATGACAACGGAAAAATCGAAATACTAGGATACGGTCATGCACCAAGCCTAGGCGTGCACCGTGGTGTAGTGAACAATATTACCCAAACTATTAACTCTATAAAACTTGCTGTATCCCAAGCAGAAGCAATGTCTGGGATCAAAATAGAAGAAGTTACAGTAGGAATTGCAGGACAACACATAAGAAGTTTACAACATAGCGATTACATAACTCGTCTAAATGCAGAAGAAGTCATCGATGAAGAAGATTTACGTTTATTGATTAATCAAGTTTATAAATTGGTGATGCTACCAGGCGAAGAAATTATCCATGTTCTTCCGCAAGAATATAAAGTAGATAACGAAGATGAAATCGAAGAGCCAATCGGGATGTACGGTAGCCGTCTAGAAGCTAATTTCCATGTAGTAATTGGTCAAGTAGCATCTATTCGTAACATTGCCCGCTGCGTGAAAAATGCTGGTTTACGACTTTCTGGTATCACCTTAGAACCGCTTGCATCATCTAATGCAGCACTTAGTCCAGAAGAAAAAGAAGCAGGGGTAGCACTTGTCGATATAGGAGGAGGAACAACAGATATCGCAGTTTTCAAGGATAACGTAATCCGACATACCTCAGTAATTCCGTTCGGAGGAAATGTAATTTCAGAGGATATCAAAACCGGATGTTCCATTATTGGTAGACAGGCGGAGCTACTCAAAGAGCGTTATGGTTCTGCATGGCCAGGAGAAAATAAAGAAACAGAAATCGTTTCTATTCCAGGACTCAAAGGGCGCGGGTCAAAAGAGATTTCGCTTAAAAGATTATCGCAAATTATCAATGCTCGTGTACAAGAAATCTTCGAACAAGTATTTTTAGAACTAAAAAACTATGGGTGCGAAGAGCAAAACTCGAAACTCATTGCAGGAATTGTACTAACAGGGGGTGGATCTAAGTTAAAACATATTCGTCAATTGACCGAATATATTACAGGAATGGATGTACGAATTGGTTACTCTAATGAACATATCGTTGGCGCAAAAGCTGAAGAATTATCAGGACCAGAATATGCAACTGCCGTCGGATTATTGATGAAAGGGATTGAAGAGTTAGAAAACAAACAGATGAAAGAACTTTACGCAAATCCAATGACCGAAAATATTATTGGTTCGATGAGTAAAGATAGCTCTTCAGATCAAACACTCAACCTCTCAAAAGCAGAAACCGAAAACAAAGAAAAACATCAGAATAAAGAAGAAGAAAAAGAAGACGAATTGATGGGAGTAAAATTAGGTGCTAAAGTAAAAAGCAGTGAAAAGCCTAAAAAATCAAACATCTTTTCCAAGTGGACAGACAAATTCATCCAAATGATCAACGAAACAGAATAAAAATTAACTGAATAAATAAGAATTAATAAAAAGAATTAGTATGAGCGATATTACAGAAGGACTAGTCAAATTCGACTTACCAAAACACCGATCATCAGCCATAAAAGTCATAGGCGTTGGTGGAGGCGGAAGTAACGCCGTGAATTACATGTTTGAACAAGGGATTACAGGAGTAGACTTTGTGGTATGTAATACCGATGCACAAGCACTAGAAAATAGCTCAATTCCGATCAGAATACAGCTAGGTGAAGCTATAACAGAAGGTTTGGGAGCTGGTGCAAACCCAGAAGTAGGCGAACAAGCCGCCTTAGAAAGTATGGACCAGATAAAAACAGTCCTCGATAGCAACACCAAAATGGCTTTTATCACTGCCGGTATGGGTGGCGGAACTGGAACAGGTGCTGCTCCTGTAATTGCAGGTATTGCAAAAGAATTAGGAATCTTAACGGTAGGGATTGTAACAGCTCCATTTTATTTCGAAGGTAAAATGAGGTTGGAACAAGCCGAGTTAGGAATCGAAAAACTACGCGGTAATGTAGACTCATTGATTGTTATCAATAACGATAAACTTCGAGAGTTATACGGTAATTTAGGGTACAAAAGTGGATTTGCAAAAGCCGATGAAGTGCTTACAACAGCCGCCAAAGGTATTGCAGAAGTTATTACGCATAACTACTCGATAAACATAGATTTACGCGATGCCAAAACAGTTTTAGCCGATAGTGGAACCGCAATTATGGGATCTGCTAAAGCAAAAGGTGAAAACAAAGCAAAAGAAGCAATCCAGGCTGCATTAGACTCGCCATTACTGAATAATAACCGAATCACAGGTGCTAAAAATGTTCTATTGTTATTGCTATCTGGTGATAATGAATTGACGATGGATGAAATTGGAATCATCAATGATTATATCCAAAATGAAGCTGGACATAGTGCGAATATTATCATGGGTATCGGCGAAGATCCAAGTTTGGGTGAAGAAATTTCGATTACAATTGTGGCGACTGGCTTCCCAAAAGATGACCAAGTATATACAGGAAAAGAAGAAGAGAAAATTATTCATGCTCTAGAAGAAGATCAACCTATAACCAAAACATTGGCGATAGATCAACCGCTTACCCCTAAAGTAAATCCGATTAATTTCGAGTTGAATTTCGGTACAAGATCAGAAGAAAAAGACGAGTTTATCCAACACGACCAAGATACATTTCAAGAACCAATTAAGGATAAAGAAAGTGATGATGAAGGCATAACCAAGTATGTTTTGGATGAAGAGTCTACGTACAAATCAGAAGAAACAAAACATTTTGATGAATATGAACCGCGTCTAAAATCAGAAATCAATAATGAGAATTCTACTCAAAATCAAACCGGATCATCTTATCAAAACATAGGAAGTTCGAATCCTGATCAGCCGAAAAATTCTTTTGTCCAAAATCCGAGTAAACCTATCGTAGAAAAGCAAGAAACGGTAATTTTTAGTCTCAATCAGGATAAAAAAACCTCAATGGCTGCACAAGATGTGGAAACCATGAAAGAGGAGATAATCGAAACACCAATTGTAGATTTCCAAAAGCCTATTTCTGAAGCACTGAATTCGACCATAGAAGAACGAAGAAATCGTTTGAAGCAATTTAATTTCAAATTTAAAAACACTTTGAATAACGCACAAGTAGACGAGTTTGAGTCGATTCCAGCGTATAAGCGTCAAGGATTGAATCTTTCTGAAAGAGAAGAAAATAAGCCTTCAGACTTCATGATTGGTCCTGATTCTAAAATCAAACCTAATAATTTTTTACACGATAATGTAGATTAATCGCTATATTATATTCTTATTAATTCAAAAGGAGCTCCGTACTGAAAAGGTGGAGCTTTTTTGTTTCGTAACAGTAGAGGGGCAGGAAAAATATCCGAGCAAAACCAGCTTATACAACGAACGAAAATCGAACAAGGACAAAAATTATAAGATAGAAATTTCGTAAATTTGGATAACAAAATAAAGTACAAATGAGTTTAGAGACCAACATCATGGAGCAAATGAAAGCTGCTATGAAAGAAAAAAATACAGTTGCTTTAGAAGCCCTAAGAGCAATAAAATCTGAATTGTTATTGGCAAAAACTTCGGGTGAAAATCTAGGAGAATTAACCGAGCAGGACGAAATTACATTGTTGCAAAAGTTAGTGAAACAACGAAAAGAAGCAGCGGAACAATTCAGAGTCAATAATCGTCCAGAATTAGAAGAGAAAGAATTGAAGCAAGCAGAAGTTATCCAGGCCTTCTTACCAGCCCAATTGTCTGAGGAAGAGTTGGTGAGTGCCTTAGAAGTTATTGTGGCAGAAGTAGGTGCGACCTCTCCAAAAGATATGGGTAAGGTGATGGGAGTAGCATCAAAACAGTTAGCGGGTAAAGCAGATGGCAAAACAATTTCTGAACAAGTGAAAAAAATATTGTCTGCCTAAAAATTAGATTAATTCAATAGAAAAAAAGCACAAGATTTAGAGGTATATCTTGTGCTTTTTGTTTTGATACATCATTTTATATTTCTTGTATGAGCAAACGAAATCCTTCACCATGAATATTGACAATTTCTACATTAGGGTCTTTTTTTAGGTATTTGCGTAATTTTGCAATGTAAACGTCCATACTACGAGAGGTAAAGTAATTATCATCGTGCCAAATACGGGTTAGGGCAATTTCACGCGGCATTAAATCGTTCTTATAAATTGCTAACAAACGAAGCAATTCGTTTTCTTTTGGTGATAATTTCTGTGATTTTCCTTCGTAAACTAGTTGTCTAAGTTTAGCATTGAAATGAAATTTCCCAATCGTAAACTCTTCTTGTTCGAATTTTTCTTCTTCACCAAAATTACGTTGTAAAACCGCTTTTATTTTATACAATAAAACTTCCGAATCGAATGGTTTGAGTACATAGTCATCAGCACCAATTTTATAACCATTCAATACATCATCTCGCATATTTTTTGCGGTAAGAAAAATGATGGGTTGCTCTGGTTTTAGTTGTTTTATTTCTTTCCCCAGCGTGAAACCGTCTTTTTTTGGCATCATCACATCCAGTATGCATAAGTCGTATTCGCCTTCTTTAAACTTATTAAGACCATCTTCTCCATCAATTGCATGGGTAACATCAAAATCATTAATTAATAAATAATCTTTTAGTACACTACCAAAACTTGGATCATCTTCCACTAAAAGCAGTCTTTGTTTTTCGCTCATAGTTATTTTTTTAAAGGTATTTTTACATAGAATTTGCTTCCTTCGCCTAATTTGCTTTCTGCCCAAACTGCTCCGTGGTGCAGTTCTACAATTTTTTTCACGTAGGCAAGACCTAGTCCATGTCCTTTTACATTGTGTATATTTCCTGTTTCTTCTCTATAAAATTGATCAAATATCTTCCGTAAAACTGAAGGTGACATCCCAATTCCTTTATCTTTCACTTCGAGGATAAAGTACCGATCATCGTTATAAGTTCTGATGGATATCTCGGGTTTCCCAGTAGAGTATTTTCGTGCATTGTCTAAAATATTAATCACAATATTCTCTAAATGGAAAGAATCACCATTGACGATAGTTTGATCTGCTTCATAACTTTCAAAAATTGTACCACTTCGTTCAGATACAATAAATCGAATAGGTTCTAATGCATTTTCTATAATACTATCCATGTCTACACTTTGCAGATTCATCTCCATTTGGTTTCTTTCGAGTTTAGACATTCGAAGAACCATTTCTACATGAGAGTTCATTCGTTTGTTTTCTTGTTTGATGAGGTCTGCATAATATCTTACTTTTTCGGGGTTTTGGGTAACTTTTTCATTCTTCAAAGCGTCCGAAGCAATATTGATGGTTGCAATAGGAGTTTTGAATTCGTGGGTCATGTTATTGATGAAATCTGTTTTTATCTCGGATATATTTCGTTGCATTTGCATATAATAAATAGCCAAGGAGAAAACAGAAATTATAATCAAGGTCAAGATAAATGTCAAGGCCAAAATCGGAACAATAGGGCCTAAAATAGCAAATACTTGTTGTGGAAAATAAGCGTTAAAATAATAAACGGGATGTTCATCTTTGTCATAAAACAAAGGAATCGAATAATTAGTATCTGCCAGACGAAAATTATGAGTTTTGATCTTCGTGTCACCCGAATCTACTTTTGTAATTCCTAATTCTGGGTTGGCATGCACGCCACGATGTTTCAGTTCTTTTTTGAAGATTGAATCGATAACCTCTAGTGAAACTCTCATTTCGATAGGTTTCGTTCCAGCGTCTATACGAGCCAAACGTTCGATAGAGTAGGTAGAATTCTTAAAAGCTTCTTCGAAATTCATATTCAATGGAGAAACACCTATTGCCGAAGTATCTTTCGGAATTTTGATCAAACTTTCTTGTTTATAAACATCGGCTTTGGTAATACTATCATTGTATTGTCCAGAAATTGGCAACATAGCACGGTCGAGAATATACCGTGTAAATAGAACATACGTAACGCCAACCGAATCCTTAATCGCTTGAGTAGAAAAAACTTCAGGTTTGTTTTGGTTGTTTTGGAAATCTTTCTGGACATGTTCGAATTGTTTGTAATACATCTCGAGTTCTCCTTTGTTTATCTTTTCTACTGTATTGTTCATCGCCTGATAAACACTGGTGTTGAAGTTTTCTTTGCTCGAGTCAAAAGTTAATTTCAACCAATAGAATTGGATGACCATCAGTCCGATAAGCGCGACGCTCATGACAATAATCAAAACTTTATAAAATCCTTTCTTCATAGGGTTAGGTCAAATGATATTTGGTTCGTAGTGCTACAATTATCTTAGAAACTTGTTTTTCTAATTGCTCAATACCTTCATTGTTTTCTATAATAAAAGTAGCAAATTTTTTTCTTTCTTCGTCGCTCAACTGATTGTTCATTCTCTGCTGTATCGCTTCTTGTGTAGTGCGATCACGCTTGCTTACGCGTTCTATTCTTCGCTTTTCATCTGCAACTACTACAATTACTTCGTCACAGTTTTTGTACGATCCGCTTTCTACCAAGATGGCAGCTTCTTTCATTACCAATGGCGATGCTTGCTGGCTAATCCATTGTTTGTAATCTTTGTAGACAATAGGGTGCGCCGCCTGATTGAGTTGTTGTAAAGTTTCAGGATTGCTAAAACTTTTTTCAGCTATCCAAACCCGATTCAAATTTCCGTCTTGGTAAGCTTTTTCACCGAAAATATTTTTTATCTTCTTGATAAGCTGGGGATTATTGTTCATCAAGTCTTTGGCTCGTTGATCGGCGTAATAAATTGGTATACCAGCTTTTTCGAAGAATTTTGCAGCTGTTGATTTTCCAGATCCGATACCGCCCGTTAGACCAATAGTTATTGTTTGTTTATCCATAAAGGAGTATTAGGGTAAAGTGAAAGGTACAAAAAGAAAAGAGCTTTTGAATATTCAAAAGCTCTTAAATATTTCTTAAAATTATTACAGTATGTTTACAGTATTTCAGCTACTTTGTCGGCAGCATCTTGTAAAGTGTCTACTGCATGTACTTGTAAACCAGATTCGCTAATCATTTGTCTTGCAATATCGGCATTGGTACCTTGTAATCGTACAATGATAGGTACATTAATCGAGTCACCTAAGTTTTTGTATGCATCCAAAATTCCTTGAGCAACTCGGTCACAACGAACGATTCCTCCAAAGATATTTACCAAGATTCCTTTTACGTTGGAATCTTTCAGGATAATACGGAATGCTTTTTCTACACGTTCTGCGTCTGCAGTTCCTCCTACGTCTAGGAAGTTGGCTGGGTTTCCTCCAGAAAGCTTAATGATATCCATTGTTGCCATCGCTAAACCAGCACCATTTACCATACAACCAACGTTTCCGTCTAACTTCACAAAGTTTAATCCCGCTGCATCAGCTTCTACTTCGGTAGGATCTTCTTCTCGAGTGTCACGTAATTCTGCTAAGTCTTTATGACGGAATAATGCGTTACCATCCAAAACAACTTTTGCATCAACCGCCATAATTTGGTCGTCTGATGTTTTCAGTACTGGGTTGATCTCGAACAATGAAGCGTCAATCCCAATATAAGCATTGTAAAGTGCATGAATAAACTTTATCATGTCTTTGTAAGCTGCTCCTTTTACACCCAAGTTGAAGGCAATATTTGCAGCTTGGAAACCTGTTAAACCAACTGCAGGGTCAATTTCTTCGGTGAAGATTTTTTCTGGAGTAGCTTCTGCAACTGCCTCGATATCCATCCCCCCTTCGGTTGAATACATAAACATATTTCTTCCAGTTGCACGGTTTAATAATACTGAAACGTAGAATTCTTCTATTTCAGATTCTCCAGGATAGTAAACATCTTCAGCGATTAATACCTGATTTACTTTCTTTCCTTCTGGTGGAGTTTGTGGGGTTATCAATTGCATACCGATAATATCCGTAGCCTTTTCTTTTACTTCTTCTAAACTTTTAGCAAGTTTTACTCCGCCACCTTTACCGCGTCCACCTGCGTGGATTTGGGCTTTTACAACATGCCAAGATGTGCCCGTTTCTTTGGTTAACTCTTGTGCAGCTTCAACAGCTTCATCTGGTGTTGTTGCAACTATTCCTCGTTGTACTTTAACACCATACTTACTTAAAATTTGTTTTGCTTGATATTCGTGAAGATTCATTCTTTTTAGTTTTTCAGATTACAAAAATATAAATATTGTTGGGTTTTAAGGAATTTGCAACATGAATTTTTCGTTATGTTGAATAATATCATTCTTTTCTAGCTTCAAAACCATAAAAATACAGTTATTTTTGGATAGATGATTAGTTATTTATGAAAAAATACGCTTTTGTCCTTTGTTTTGTGTTGCTTCTTCTGCTCAATTTTCTTCAGGCAACCTTTACACCCTTAGTCGATGACGAAGCATATTACTGGGTATGGTCTAAACATCTCGCTTTTGGATATTATGATCATCCACCGATGATTGCATGGATGATTAGGTTAGGAAATTTTGTAACAACGCAAGAAATAGGATTAAGATTTATTTCAACAATTCTTTTTACCTTCAATTTTTTCCTTTTTTACGCAATCTTACAACCTAAATCAACCTTGCAACGTTGGAAAGTTTTATGTCTTTTTGCTTCCACACCGTTTTTACAACTCTTCGGATTCATCTCTACACCTGATACAGTCTTGTTGTTTTTTACTTTATTGTACCTCTATTATCTGAAGCAATTTTTAGATCAAAAAAAATCCTTGACTTTTTTAGGACTATCTTTTGCTATCGCTGGTTTGTTTTACAGTAAATATCACGGATTTTTAGTGGTTGCATTTACCTTGTTGCCACATTTTCTGTTCTTACTGAACAGTAAAAAATTCTATCTTACTATTTTCATCGCATTCCTACTCTATATTCCTCATATATTTTGGTTAATCGAACACGATTTTGTTCCTTTTCGGTATCATCTCGCCGAACGAAATCAGACCAAAATACATTTCGATGCTATTGCTTATCTGCTTATTGGGGGTTTGTTTTTGGGGACATTGGCGTATTCTCCTTTTCTTTGGAAAACTTTTTTCTCGATAAAAAATATAAAAAGAAGATATAGATTCGATCAGTCTATTTTGTATTTATCTTTAATGCCAATGGTGTTTTTTTTGGTGATGAGCCTAAAAAACAAACCGCAACTTCAATGGCTTTTGATAGGATTTGTTGCACAACTCATATGGTTGTATCAAACAGAAGATCTAGACAATAAATTATTTTTTCGGTTAGGATTTGCGAATCTTATTGTGCTAATTGTTGCAAGAATTTTATTACTTTCTCCTTCTTTATCTTGGTTGTATGACAATCGAGACGCGGCCTTGCGCATTGGAAACGAAGTAAAAGATTCTCTTGTTATATTCGAAAAATATCAAGAAGCATCCTTGTTCGCATTTTATGCAAATAGGTCTACATGGGTATATAGAACCTTGGATAACCGACGGTCGAGTTTCGATGATTGGCAACAATTGAACGATTTTGATGGGAAGGATTTTGTGTTTGTTTCTCGTTGGCAAAAAAGCAATCAATCGGTGATAGGATGGCGAGACAAACCCTACTTTATTACGAAAGTAGAAAATTTCAAACCCGAAGAAAACTATGCTTTTCATCTTATGAGCAGTGTCAATTATCCTGCAGAAAACATTGTTGTTATCGAGTTGTCATCTGTATCACCTGCTATTTTTTCCAGTAAAAACTTTCAAGATTTACCTTTACTTTACTTGGTGTTTATTGGCGATCCGCATCATTCTGTGGTATATTTAGAAGATATTCGAGAGGTGTTGTGGGAAGGGAAAATCAAGCATCAAAAAACGATTCAGGTTTCTGTAAGGTCGAATTTGTTAGGAAAGAGCAAGAAAGTTTATGTCGGGCTACAGCCAAGAGGTTTGCCTATGTATTCTGTTTCTAATAAAATTTCTATAGAATCAGATAAATTCTAAAATCGGTGGAAAGTTAAAGCCAAATTTCCAGAAATGCTTGTGAAGCCGTATCTTTACCACCCAAAGAAAAAAAATGGCAGATACAGGACTATTAGATAAATTACGTGCTATAAAACAGCGGTTTGATGAAGTAGCAGATTTAATCATTCAACCCGACATTATCACCGATCAAGCACGCTACGCTAAACTAAACAAAGAATATTCGGATCTACGTGATTATGTAGAAAAACAAGAAGAATACGAAGGTTTGCTCAATGTGCTTGAGGAGGCAAATGCAATTATTGCCGATGGATCGGATGAAGAAATGGTTGAGTTGGCAA
The DNA here is from genome assembly GCF_000189415.1 of Weeksella virosa DSM 16922. GTDB lineage: Bacteria > Bacteroidota > Bacteroidia > Flavobacteriales > Weeksellaceae > Weeksella > Weeksella virosa. The sequence goes on along the minus strand of NC_015144.1, from coordinate 691,835 downwards.
AGCTAGAAAAAGACGAAGCATTGCACAAAATTCCAAAGCTGGAAGAAGAAATAAAATTTATGCTAATCCCGAAAGATCCCGAAGATGACAAAAACGTAATAGTTGAGTTGCGTGCCGGAACCGGAGGAGATGAAGCGGCAATTTTCGTAGAAGATATTTACCGAATGTACGCAATGTACTTCAAACAAAAGGGTTGGCAACATGAGGTTCTCAATACCTCTGAAGCATCTGGGAAAGGTTTCAAAGAAATGGTCATTTCGGTAGAAGGAAATGCTGTTTATGGTACGATGAAATACGAGTCGGGTGTGCATCGTGTACAACGAGTACCAGAAACCGAATCGCAAGGTCGTGTACATACTTCGGCCATTACAGTGGCGGTTTTGCCTGAGGCAGAGGAAGTCGACGTAGAAATTAACCCAGCTGATTTAGAATATCAAACGGCGCGTTCGTCTGGTGCAGGTGGGCAGAATGTGAACAAAGTAGAAACAAAAGTACAATTGACTCATAAGCCTTCTGGGATCGTAATTGTTTGTCAAGAAGCACGCTCACAACATAAAAATCGTGAAAAAGCTTTACAGTTATTACGAACCAAATTGTACGAAATAGAATTCGAAAAGAAACATGCAGAACGATCAGAACAGAGAAAATCTTTGGTTTCTACTGGTGACCGTTCGGCAAAAATCAGAACCTATAATTATCCGCAAGGTCGTGTAACCGATCATCGTATTAATAAATCGATTTATAATTTAGACAATTTCATGAATGGCGACATCCAAGAAATGATCGATGCGTTGAAGGTTGCAGAAAATGCAGAAAAATTAAAAGGAGACGACGATATTTAGAACTCGAAGAAGTATATAATACACGCTTAATGCTTTGGAAGAAAATCGGTTTGAGAAATCAAATCGATTTTTTTTTGATAAAAAATTTTTGTAGCTTTTAGACAAGCTAAGTAAAAAATCGAGTCACATGAGGGAGGATTTTCTACATCATATTTGGCGATTCAAGCTATTTCGGTTCAAGAATGCAAAAACTCTATCAGGCAAAACGATCGATATAGAAAAGGTTGGCGTTTCTAATCCGAATGCTGGCCCAGATTTTCTAGAAGCTCATCTGAAGATTGATCAATTGAATTGGTATGGATCGGTCGAAATTCACACAAAATCATCCGATTGGTTGCATCATAATCACAACATAAACCCAAATTATCATACGATAATTTTGCATGTGGTTTATGAGCAAGATGTAACTATTCCATTGCTAGAAGATTTGGGTATTGAAACCTTAGAGCTAAAAAACCTCATCGACCCAAAAACAATCGAAGTTTATCATCAATTGACTACAGAAAGATACAATATTCCATGCTATTTGTTGATTGATCGAGTAGAGGAGGAGAAGCTATCTTTATGGAAAAATCAACTTTTGTTGGATAGAATGATGATGAAATCCACAAAAATATTATCTGAATTAGAGAAAGTACAAAACAATTGGGAAGCTGTTCTTTTTCGTCAATTATCCTATACTTTTGGGCTGAAAGTGAATGCAGAAATATTTTCGCAATGGAGTGTTTCTTTTCCTTTTTCGGTTTTGCAAAAAGTACAATTTAATAGAGAAGTACTAACAGCTTTGTTTTTCGGTCAGGCAGGGATGTTAGAAGACGCGTATCAGGATGAGTATCATAGAAGCTTATCAGAAAAATATCAATTCCTTCGAGTAAAGTACGACCTTGATCCGATACCTGACCATTTGTTTCGTTACTTTCGTATGCGTCCGATAAGTTTCCCGACCATTCGGATTGCTCAGTTAGCCGCTTTGTACGGAATGTATAAAAACTTATTTTCGGTTTTGATGAGTGCATCATCAAAAGAAGAAATAATAGCAGTTTTTCAATCAATCGAAGTAGATTTATATTGGGAAAAACGTTATCGTTTTGGAGAAGAAAGCGTAAAAGTGAGTAAGAAAATAAGTGTATCTAAGATAGAAAATATTATACTAAATACTATATTGCCTTTGCGTTTTGCGTATGCTGTTTATCGTGATGAAGAAGTAGACGAGCGCTGGCTTACGATGTATGAAGAGTTAAAACCAGAGAAAAATAATATAACAAATTGTTATGAAAAAGCAGGTCTGAAAAATAAAAATGCTTACGATTCTCAGGCTTATATACAAGCGTACGAACATTTTTGTTTACCAAAAAAATGTTTAAATTGCAGCATCGGATACGAAGTGCTAAAACCCTATGCTAGATAAGTTGAGAAACATCACCGAGATTTCATGGTTCAATGTAATCGAGAGGATTGCAGATAAAATAGGTGTACGAGTTGCCAAATTACGTCTTTTGTACATTTATTTAGCTTTCGCGACCTTGGGTATTGCCTTTATAATCTATTTCGTTATGGCCTTTGCTTTGTGGGTAAAAGACTGCTTTGTTGTCAGAAGAAAATCGGTATTCGATTTATAAAATACTCAACATTAGTCAATTAATAGTTGTTTTATATTCTTTTATTGTTTATCTTTACATCTCAACTACTTGTTATAGAAGGTTAACAAACACTGACATTTGTTTGTATAGTTTAGATTTGTACGCTGGTTTTTGTAATAACAAAAAACTAACGATTCATGAAATCTTCTTTATTACCTTTTCTATTATTGACCAAAACACAGAAAACAGGTCTTATAGTTTTTTGTATTATTCTATTGATAGGTGAGGGTATAATGGTATTTGGGAGTTCGAAAGAAAATTTGGTTTTCGAGGAAATTCAGCAAAGCGAACTAAAGCAAATCTTACTTTCTGCAGAAGCAAAAGCAACCTTATCTTCATCCCCTTACAAGAATCGCTTTTCGAAATCGAAAATTGATACTGTTATAACTGCATTCGACCCGAATGATCTTACCCAAACCGATTGGCATAAATATGGTTTTACACCAAAACAAGCAGAAGTAATCATGAAATACAAAGCAATGTTAGGTGGGAAATTTGAGTCGAAAGAACAAATAAGAAAATGCTATGTAATCAATGACGAAGCCTATGCGATGCTATCACCGTATATTTTATTACCCGAAAAATCTAAAAGTGATCTGCGATTAGGCAAGCAACAAACAAGGAGAAATATTGTTTATTCCCGCTTCAATCCGAATGATTATTCGGAAAATGATTGGATGAAAATCGGTTTTAGCAAAAAGCAAGCAGAAACAATTCTTAAGTACAAAAGAATTGTCGGTAATGAGTTTACATCCTTAGAGCAATTATCAAAATGCTATGTGATTTCTGACGAGAAGTTCCAAGAAATGAAACCTTATATCGATTTACCAGAGAAGTCACCTGTTTATCGAACAAGTAAAACGTTAAACAATACGTCAGTTAAAGAATCTTCCGCTGCAACAATTACTAACGAACAAAAACAGACTATTGAGTTAGAGAAATTTGATCCCAATAAACTCGATAAAGAAGGTTGGATGAAAATAGGTTTCACAGAAAGACAGGCCAATACGATTATTAAATATCGCTATTCACTTGGTGGACGATTTCCCGATGCCGCAACGTTACAGAAATGTTATGTAATTTCAGATGCTAAATTCAAAGAAATGGAACCCTACTTAGAGTTTAGCGAATAAAAAAAACAGCACTATAATTGTGCTGTTTTTTGGAGCGGGAAACGAGACTCGAACTCGCAACATTCAGCTTGGAAGGCTGACGCTCTACCAATTGAGCTATTCCCGCAATTAACTGCGTTTATAAGTAAATTTTTGTACCTCAGGCGGGACTTGAACCCGCACGTCCTAATGGACACAGGATTTTAAGTCCTGCGTGTCTACCAATTCCACCACCAAGGCTCCCACTTCTTTTGAAGTAGAGCGGGAAACGAGACTCGAACTCGCAACATTCAGCTTGGAAGGCTGACGCTCTACCAATTGAGCTATTCCCGCTTATTGTGGGTGCAAATATATTGCAAGTTTTTTCGTTTTACCAAATTAATTATAAAAAAAAATAAAAATATTTTTTTTCTCGTTGGTTGAGAATGATTTAGGAGATGATAAATTTTTTATAATCACCTATAATTATTTATTATAATCATCAATACTCTTTCTTAGTTAGAAGATAATTGCAATATTTTTATTCTATTGTTACACCTCTACAAAATTCAGATGAGAAAGACTACCTGGTTGGGTTTTTGAATAAAAAAAGAATTAATCATTGAAAAGATTTATGCAAGTAATCTTACTACAACTCGAATTGTATTGTTACAGGTCGTAAACGAGAAGTTTTTTTAGTAGGTTTGCTCAAAATACACGGATGGTATAAATTTCATATGCTTCTGATTGTTCTTCTTTAAAGTAGTAGAAAAATAATTTAATGACGAAAAACATTCTTTGTTGGTCTACCAAAAATGCATGTTTCAGTTGCGAAGAAAATGCACATAAAAAAACGCTCGAATAACACAAGTAGTTATTTGAGCGTTTTTTGTACCTCAGGCGGGACTTGAACCCGCACGTCCTAATGGACACAGGATTTTAAGTCCTGCGTGTCTACCAATTCCACCACCAAGGCAGCCACTTCATATGAAGTAGAGCGAGAAACGGGACTCGAACCCGCGGCCCCGACCTTGGCAAGGTCGTGCTCTACCAACTGAGCTATTCTCGCGAATGGAGTGCAAATATAATAAATCATTTTTTAATAATCCAAATTATATCGTTAAAATAATTAAAAATATTTGCATTCTTTCCATTAATTATTTGATAGGCATCAACATATCAGTAACTTCTTTTAACTTATCTTTTAGTTTAGTTCGGTGAACAATCATATCTACAAACCCTTTTTCTAATAAAAATTCAGAAGTTTGGAATCCTTTAGGTAAGTCTCGTCCGATGGTTTCTTTGATTACACGTGGACCAGCAAACCCTATCAATGCTCCTGGTTCAGCCATAATAATATCTCCTATAGAGCCAAAAGAAGCGGTAATCCCACCAAAAGAAGGATTCGTCAATAAAGTTATATAAGGGATATTGTGTTCTGCTAATTGTATTAGTTTAGCTTCTACTTTTGCTAATTGCATCAGCGATATGGCAGCTTCCATCATACGAGCTCCTCCAGATTGGGTAATGATCAATAATGGAGTTTTGTGTTTGATGCAATAATCCACAGCACGGGCAATTTTCTCCCCCATTACTGATCCTAATGATCCCCCGATGAATTTAAAATCCATACAACAAACTGTAATGTCTCTACCGTGTACTTTTCCTACGCCTGTACGTATAGAGTCATTGAGTCCAGTTTTTGTTTTTAGTTCTTCTAAACGTTCTTTGTAGGGTTTGGTATCAACCCAATTCAGAGGGTCTTCACTGCTTAGATTGGCATCGAGTTCTTTGAATTTCCCATCGTCGAAAAGGATATCGAAATATTCTTTGCTACCAATACGAACATGATGATCATCTTCTGGACTTACGTAGTTGTTTGCTTTGAGTTCTTCTGTTTCAATTATTTTTCCCGAAGGAGTTTTGTACCATAGACCTTTTGGTACATCTTTTTTCGCTTCGGTTGGGGTAGTGATATTTTTTTTTCGTCTAATAAACCAAGGCATAATGCTATTTTAGTTTTGTTAGGGTTATCCTAAACGATTAATATTGTTTAAATCTTCAAAAGCTTGTTTCAGTCTTTCTTTGAAACTTACTTCTCCTTTACGTAACCATACACGTGGATCGTAGAATTTTTTATTCGGTTTGTCTTCTCCTTCTGGGTTTCCGATTTGTGACTGTAGGTAAGCGCTATTTTCATCAAAATACTTTCTCACTCCTTCCATGAAAGCAAATTGCAAATCGGTGTCAATATTCATTTTTATTACACCATAATCTATTGCTTCTCTAATTTCTTCTAAAGAAGAACCTGAACCACCGTGGAAAACAAAATTAATGGCGTCTTTTACACCAAATTTTTGTTCGATGAATTGTTGTGAGTTGTACAAAATTTTTGGTGTAAGAACTACATTCCCAGGCTTGTAAACTCCATGAACATTACCGAATGCTGCTGCAACCCAAAAATTATCGCTAACTTCTTTTAGGGATTCATAAACGAAGGCTACTTCTTCTGGTTGTGTATAGAGTAAAGAGTTATCAACATTTGTGTTGTCTACACCATCTTCTTCACCACCTGTAATTCCTAATTCTATCTCGAGTGTCATCCCGATTTTCGACATACGTTCTAGATATCTTTTAGAGATCTCCATGTTTTCTTTCAAAGGTTCTTCTGAAAGATCGAGCATATGCGAACTGAATAAAGTTTTACCAAATTGGTTATAATATTGCTCGTTGGCTTCTAATAAACCATCAATCCAAGGTAAAAGATTTTTTGCACAATGGTCTGTATGCAAAATAACGGTTGCTCCGTAAGCTTCTGCCAATTGATGGATGTGTTTTGCACCTGCAATAGAGCCCAAAACTGCTGCACGTTGCTGGTCATTGCTTAGACCTTTACCTGCGTTGAAAGCGGCTCCACCATTAGAAAACTGAATAATAATTGGCGAATTTACTTCAACGGCAGTTTCCATTGCTGCATTAATTGAGTCGGATCCGATCACATTGCATGCTGGTAGAGCATATTTATTTGTTTTAGCATCTTGTATGATTTCTTGTACTAATTGGCCAGTGGCAACACCAGCAGGAAATTTTCTACTCATCGTATTAAAAATTTGGTTAAACAAAGATAGGTAAACTATTTTTAGAATGGATAATTTATCCCAAAATGTAAACGGGGTTTGTTGTCTTTAAAATCAACAAAACGCCAACGTTCTCCTTTTGGATAGGATGGATCATGAAGTTTGAATGCTGCATCTAATCGTATTATAGCAAACGTCCCGATATGATAACGTAAGCCAACACCCGTACCAATACCAAACTGATTGATGAATTTGTCGAAATGAAACATGGTCTGAGGACGATCTTTGCTCGTTCCCCAAATATTCCCAGCATCGATAAAATAAGCACCTTCTACGTTACCGAAAAAACGTTTTCGTACTTCAGCATTCAATAAAATTTTCATACTTTCAAAAGATAAACTTTGGTTTTTAGAATTTGGTACGCGAGGCTGATCAGATGGACCTAAAGTAAGTGGTGCCCAACCGCGAACATCGTTCGAGCCACCAGCCGAGTAGCTTCGGATAAAAGGGATGAAATTAGAATTCCCGTAAGGTTGAGCAAAACCAAACATTGCGCGCGTTGCAATCGTAAGGGTTTTATCGAAATTCCATTTTTTTCGAGCATCTACATCTACTTTGACAAATTGCGAATAAGGTATAGAAAATATTGTTCCTACTTCTTCACCAAGTTCGTCGGTATCTTTTATAAAACCAAAACTTTTATCTAATAATCCTAGCAAATTACCAGCAAGCTCTATGCGAGCATTGATAAACCAAGGGTTTCTATTGGATATTCTAGGTACATTTTCTTCGTTGTACGTAAACTGATAGATGAAAGAATTGATCAAAGCGTCTTGAGAAATACTCGCTTTTCGGTATAGCATGTTTTGGAATAATACAAAATTTTCTGCCATTTGAGTATCCATCCATGTTCGGAAGCCTTGGTCGGCATCGATCACAGCACTTAATTGATCGCGGGTAATCAAATCATTTTCATAATCGGTTTGCAAAGTAGGATCATACAAAAAATAATCATTTGCTGTTTGATCAAAAATTTCTCGATCGCGAGAATAAATGTCGTAATATCGCTCTTTTCTATTGTTGCGTACATACTCTATATTGAAAAGAGAGACTTTGTGTTGAAATTCTCGGTAAGAGATATCGAAATCCAATCCAAAAGTATAATTATTTCTATCCAACCCAACATTTCGTTGTGTACTAGAACCAATTCGGATAACAGATTCTGATGAGAATCTCTTTGGTAAAAATTTTTCTACATTGAATGGTAAAAAGAGATAAGGGAAACGAATTTTTGATTCTAGTGATAGTTCATAAGCATTGAAAAATCCTTCTTTTTTGGCGGCAAAATCGTTGTTTACATTCCCTAAAGTTCCTTTGAATGTGGTTTCTAGATTTTCGCCTCCCCGAAATAGATTTCTCGCTGTGAGCGTAACCCCTGGTGAAATTGCAAAGTTGAGGTAACGCGCCCAATATCCCTCGAAAAACAAATTCATATCATACGTTTTTTTGGGGCTATAGGTGATGTAATAATTGAGTGTTGTGTCGACTTTTTCGGGGATAAAGCCACGGAAAGTCATGTTTTCTTTCTTGAGAATGTTGCGTTTACTTTGCGTTTCGCTTCGTAGTCGATACAGAGCATCTTGCTCCATTACCATTCCGTCTGTGAAATATTTTGCTCTATAGCGGGGTTTTTCTCGATAATACAATTCATATCCTTTGTAATTTCTTTGGTATGGAAAATCGTCTGGGTTGAACTGGTCTGGAGTTACAGCAGTTTCCGAATCAGGGAATATTCTTATTTTGTTGAACGTGTATTGGTTGTATTGTTTTTGTTGTAAAGTGTCGTGAACCAAAAGTGTAGAATCGACAATATATCGGTCGATAAACATAGTTACGTCTAATCTTTTGTTGCTTTTTGTGGTGTCGGCTTCGAAATAAATATCTTCTCCCGAGGCATTGAAATCATAAAATCCTCTATTTTTTAGGTAATCTACGATTCGGTTTCTTTCTTTTTCGAAATTCTCATAATTGTACTGATCACCTGCAAACAGCAAAGAATTCTCTGCCGATTGATTGACATATCGATTGATCAAGGTGTCTTGAATGTTGTATGAATAGGTTTCGATATAAGAAGGAGAGTTGAGTTTTATTTTGTATACGATTTCTGCTTTTTTATTGGTAGAATCTGTTTTGGCAATTGCGGTGACATCTGAATCAAAGAATCCTTTGTCTTTAAGATGAACCTCTAAATTCCGTTCAGAAAAACCCATTTGAGCAGTGTCTAAAATAACAGGAGGTTGACCTTTAGTGAAAAATAATCGATCGAGCCATTTACTTTTACCTACGTATTCGTCTAGATGGTGTGAGCGAAATAAGCTGTCGAGTGTTTCTCTATTTTGTCTAGATTCTGGGTAACTGTAGTAAATTTCAAATACGGTATCTAGTTTTGGGTCGGACATGTTGTAGACGGCTAACGGAATCGAGAAACCGAGTACCTTAGCGTTTGGTTTTTGCTTTACATAATTATTTAGCTCGCCACTAAGATTTTTTTTCTGTTCTTTGTCAATAAATTCGAATGTATTCTTAGTTAATAAATATTCACCTTCGGGCACTTTTTTTGTAGCATTACATGACCAAAAAAAGATTATTGCACTAAATAATAATGATATATTTGTAATGTTTTTTTGCATAAAATGATGTTAACTAAAAACGCAATGAAGATAATAACTTCATTAGGATCTAAAAAATATAGACAAAAATATAATTTGTTTGTCGTAGAAGGTGTTAAAAATGTAAAAGAAGTACTGAAAAGTAACATTACGGTAAAAGAACTGTACACAACGAACCAAAATTTTGATGCGAAAGGTAATCTTCCGGTACATTATTTATCACCCAATGAACTGAAAAAAATTAGTTTTCTTTCTACACCAAACGAATGCTTAGCGGTTTGCGAGATTCCGCCACAACGCTCTATAGCTCCGGTAAAAGGACTTACTTTGGTTTTGGATACGATAAACGATCCAGGGAATTTAGGCACAATTATTCGGTTGGCAGATTGGTTTGGCATTACACAAATTATTTGTTCTAAAGAATCCGTTGATGTTTACAACCCGAAAGTTATCATGTCTACGATGGGATCTTTTGCGAGGGTAGCGGTACATTATACCGATATTTTAGAAGTGATAGAAAATTATAAGTATCCTATTTTAGGTGCGTTTATGGAAGGTGAGTCGATTTTTCAATTTCCGTTTCCAGAAAATGCAATGTTGGTAATGGGGAGTGAAGCGCATGGAATTAGTAAGGCGGTTGAGGATAAAATCACTAATAAAATAAGTATTCCGGCCATTGGGAAACAAACCGAAAGTCTTAATGTAGCCATGGCTACAAGCATCATTGTTGGCGAAGTTTTTTCACAGAAAATGAGGTAAGCAATTAATGTAAGATTATTAAAAACTGAATTGGATACCTGACATAATATATCTTTTATTAAGATTATGACTGGTGTAATATTTATAATAATCTGTTGTAGATATGCTGTTGAATAAATTCTGATTTAATAGATTTTTTCCTTTAATATAAAGTTTTAGTCTATCGTCAAATATTTTGTATTCTATAAAAAAATCTAAAAAATTAAAGTTTGTATTTGATTTGATGTTTGGGCGATAATATTCCCATTTAATATGAGCAAATAATTTATCTGAAGGTTTTATCAATAACTTAAAATTATTATTAATATACTGATATTCATTAAATTGACTCATCCCTTTTGTTGTATGTATATTGTAATTGTATTGTAGAGAATTTTCTATATTTAATGGAAAATTGAACAACGATTTATAATACAATGCAATATTTATATTTTGAGTTATATTATTTCTTATATCCGATAGATTTACAATGTTTTTATAATTAATCCAAGAATAATTGGTAGAAAAACGAACATTTGAACGTATCGGATAATAATATTTTTGGATTCTTGTACCTATATTCAAATGATTGTTGCTTTCATCTAATAAAAACGTACTTATTCTAGTAATATTTTCCTTTATATCTATGCTATTGAAAAAGTTATTCTTTTTTGATAAATAATCTAAATTGGCACTAATGTTTAATTGGTTGAACATATTCAACATAGAATAACTAAACGTGATTCCTTTAGTTTTTTCAAATTCTATAGATAGGATATTATTCTGAATCGTTCTGTGATTTGTAATAAGATACGAGGTGTATATATTTTGTTCGGACAATGGCACTTCATCGTAGAAAATTTGTGCATTAATCGTATTTTCTGGATTAATTTTGTAAGTGATTGTAAGCTTAGGATTATATACCAAATGATGTTTTTGATTTATTTGAGAATTCAGCCAATAATTTTTGAGGTTTAATTGATTTTCAATAACCCAATCATCCCAAACAAAACTATATTTAGCTCTAAGATTTTGATTTAGTATTTGGTAATTTATTTGATTTTCAAATTCTTGATCTTCCAATAAAATTTCATCCTCTAAAATAGTAGAATTCAAAGAATTCTTCCAATAGTTTAGACTGTTACTCAACTCATATTTACCCAATTTATTACGACCAAACAGATTTACTCCAACAGTACTAAATTGTTTTGTAAACTTTGAGTTTTGTGAAGTCGCCACCGTTGTTTCTGTATTTTGTAAAAGATTCATACCAGGAATAATCTCGTAGTCTTGTGGTAATTGATTCAAAGAGAATAGTCCAAATAATTGTAGGCTTTGTCGATTATTTAATTTCTCTGTAAAAATCGTATGGTTTTTAAAATATTGATTTCTGGAAGTAAGATGTGTATAAAAATTTTCACGATAATTAGAAATAAAATCACTGCTCGAACTTATTTTTTCATACTTGTAAACCGTTTCATTTTCTATCATAAAACGTGTTTTTTTCAAAGTAAATTTTGCATTTAGCTCGTTTACAAGCGTCTTTTTTTGTGTATTGTTTTCTTCGGTAATTGATAATTGCTCTTGATTCTCAAAAGAATAATCAGATTCAGTTTGGGTAGAGAATCGAATACGATCTTGTAAATGCGTATAATTGATTCTAAAGTTAGAGTTTTTAGATAATTTGAATATGGTATTGGTATTACCGTAATATAGTTTGTTTATATTTGCTCTTTCATCGCCTACGGAACTATTAAACAAAGGATCTTGAACTAATCTTGGGGCTAATTCATCTTTTATTTTATGAAATGACACCTCTTGATTGGAGCCAAAATAGTCGAAAGGAGAAGTGTTGACTCCAGTATTATTTTGTGTTAATAAAGAAAAACTTTTTATGGAATTGGAAATTACCAAGGCATTTACCGTATTTTCTGTTCTATCCTCAATACCATATCCTAACATAGCATCACCTGATATATCGGACATTCCTTTTTTTATTTTTAGATTTAATGCAACTTTATCAGAATGTTTTACTGTTTTCAGTAAAGGGTTTTCTTCAAAATGCTCCAAAGCTTGTACTTGCTCTATTATATTGGCAGATATATTGCGTGAACCATTTGTATATTGATTAGAAAACAAATCATCACCATCTAAAAGTAATTTTTCGATTTCTTTGTTTTTATACTTTATTGTTCCATTGTCTTCGACAGTAATCCCAGGCATTTTTTTTAAGACATCTTCAATAGAGCGATCATCGTCGGACTTAAATTTATTTACATTATAGAATTGTAAGTCCCCCAAAAACTCCAACAGTTTAAAATATTATAAAAATTTATAAATTTAAACTGTTATTAGAGATGAAAAAGTCAAGATTTACAGAAACACAAATCAGTCAAGTACTCAAGGAGCATGAAGCTGGAAAAAAGGCATCCGATATATGCCGAGAATTATCCATCAGTCCAAATACCTTTTATTTGTGGAAGCGCAAATATGGTGGCATGGATCAAGAAATGTTGCGTCAATTCAAGGAATTGGAGCGAGAAAATGCCCGCTTGAAGAAGATGTATGCCGATTTGAGTTTGGATCATAGTATTTTAAAAGAGGTCATCGAAAAAAAGCTTTAGGGCTCTGTCAGAAAAGAGAATTGGCAGAAGAATTAAAAGATGACAAACAAATCAGTACTGCCAGAGCCTGTCGCATCATCGGATTGGAACGTTCGGGATATTATTATCAAAGCATCAAGGACGATACAGAAGTAGAGCGTCGATTGCTTTATTATGCCGAAAAACTTCCGTCAAGAGGTTGTCCGGAATACACTAAACGCATCAGAAAGGAAGGTTATGGGTGGAACCATAAACGCATTGAGAGGATTTACCGTAAATTAGGACTGAACAAACGCAGAAGAAAAATCAAACGTCGCATCCCCAATCCGGACAAAGAATACTTATTGCAGCCGATTGCATCCAATATTACCTGGAGCATGGATTTTATGAGTGATGTGTTGGAGAACGGCAGAAAGATTCGGATACTGAACGTGATAGACGATTACAACCGGGAGGCATTAATGTGCGAAATAGACTATAGTTTTCCTTCAGAGAAAGTAGTTAAACTCGTGCAAAGGCTCATTGAGTGGTATGGAAAACCAACCAACATCCGTACGGACAACGGCACGGAGTTCATCGCAAAAGCTTTTGAGGGCTTTTGCTCCAACTCCTCGATCCGGCATATCCGAATCCAGAAAGGAAAACCCATGCAGAACGGATTTTGTGAAAGGTTCAACAAAACCTTTCGGGAAGATGTACTGGATGCTTACCTATTTGAAAATATCGAACAGGCAAGAACTCTCGCTCAAGATTGGATGGAGGATTACAATCATAATCACCCACATTCAAGTTTAGGAGATTGTTCACCGATAGAATTTAAATTGAAAAGAAGTGCATAATTTGCTTAGTTTTGAACTGTTGGAAAAACGGGGAACTTACAAATGTAGTATCGTTTTTGGTATAAACTGCTTTTTGTCCTTTTACCAAAACCTCTTTTAATTCGAAATCAGATTTGTACAAAACAATGTTTAATTTATTTTCTATATCTAATGCTTCTTTAGATAGTTTAATAAATTCTGTAACATAGCCTGTTTTTTTGAATTCGATATGAATACTATCAAAATCTATTAAAGAGTTTAGAGCATATGTGCCATTTTTTTGTGTAGTTGTGAAATTATTAACTAATGAAGTTTTAGGATTTTTTAATAAGACAGATACATTCGGTAGGTCAAATCCTGTTTCATCTCTCACATGACCTATAAAAGATTGAGCATTGCAAAAAGAGGACAACAAAAAAATATATAATAGAATTATTTTATTCACACAGTACAATTTAGTCAACTAAACATTCTATATGGCATTTTGGAGAACTCTGTGTAACTGTACCTCCATCACTTGTGATTTCAGTTTTATTATTTTCTTTGTATTTTTGGTTGAATAAACGCTTATATTCTAAGAAATCAATATATTTTTGTTTCTTTGGATAAGGATTGTTAATTATGATAGATTCATTTTTTAATTGAATCTCATTGGCTGTAATCGATAAATAATTGTCTTTGGATTTTATTTCTAAAATTACTCCTGGTAAACCATCAAATTTCCATGGTCCACCTCTATTGAATTCTAATTCTGTAGTAAAATAAGCTTCATATATTCTGCCGTAGTGCTGCATCACAGCCTTTTGACATTCATATCCTAAGATTTTTTTCGTTTCAGATGTTAATTCCCATTTAAATATATTAAGAGGATCCTTGGTAGGATAATGACGAAAAATCACAACATTATCATAATAAATAGAATCTGTATTGTAATCTTTATAATAAAATACTTCTCCCTTTTTAGGTTTTACCACAAAAACGCTTTCATCATCAATCATAGATGAATTTGAATTAGCAAAATCAATTTTATAAATAGATTTTGATTCATCCAATATAAGTTCTGAGTTTGCCTGAAAAGACATAGAAACATCAGCTATATTAGTATTATAATTGTAAGAAACTTTGAGGTATTGTCCAAAAATACAATTAGATAGGATTACATTAATAAAAACAAAAAAAAATAATTTCATAACAGGATAAAATTTTATAATCAATAAGCCTTCAAAATGAATGAAGGCTTATTTTTTTAAATTTCACTTCTTATTCTTGACCACGGATAAATGCCTCTGCTAAAGCTTGTACAAAAATACAATTCATCGTTGTAGACATATCGCATGAAGTATAATGCGTTACGTACTGCCCATTATAACGGTCGCTGTACAGCAAGCAAGACTTTCATCATAAATCAATTCTACTTGATATCCATTACCCAAATCTTCAGTGGAAATGGTTTTGTTACTGTTGTTTGCAAAAGCAAATGTTCCCATAAGTGCAAAGACACTTGTTAAAATAATTCTCTTCATGTGTTTAAGATTTTAAAAATAATAAAATAGTTCTAATAAATATACTTGAATGGTTTATTTTTTCCTAAACCTAAAGATAAAACACTTGCAGCCTTATTCATTCTAAGCATATTTTACCTATTTTATAAATATCCTTATCCGCAATGTGCATATTATATTCTTAATATTATCTTACATTTGAAAAAAATCATTATGAAAGTTAAACATCATAAAATATGTGAAGTGAGATTAAACAAAGGATATTCTCAAGAGTTTATGGCAGAAGTTATGGATATTTCTCAATCGCAATATAGCCGTTTAGAAAATGGAGAGACGACTTTTGATGTTGAAAAATTAGGAAAAGTAATTGAGATTCTTCAAGTAAATCCAATGGATATTATCGATTTTGAAGAATCAAAAACAACCATCGTTAATTCGCCTAATGTGAATAACAATCATTGGGTTGTGAATTCTAAAATTAATGAAAATCAAGAAGAATTAATTAATCAATTGAAAGAAGTATTTCAAATATTTATTCAATTAATCAAAAAAGAATTAAAAAACTAAGAGCCTAAATGTTGCTATGGCGACGAGCATTGTTGTGGGCGAATACTTCTCGCAGAAATTACGTTAATTGTTATTTTTTTGCTAAAATCAGCTATCTGTTTTTACACTTCCGACTTATAGTTTAGATTTGTTTTCCTTTTTTAGGTTGTAATATTTATGATAGTATGAAAAATTTGATTGTCGCCCTTAGCTTAACCACCATCATTGCAACATTCTCCCAGTGTAAAAAAGAAGAAAAAGAAGAAAAAAAAACAATCAAAATAGATCCTAATGCACCCCCAAGATTCGATTCGATGAACTGGTTTACAGCCATAAAATTTCACCCTCTTCCTAAAAAAGAAATTTACGATTACCGAAAAGTCTTGTACAATTTTCATCGAGATTATTGGCAAACCGAGCCAGTTAGTGGAGGTATGTTGGTTGCCAAAAATGGTTTGATTCTTTTCGAGGCGTATGATGGTTTTGCCGATGTAGAAAAGAATATTCCACTTACTGCAGAAACGCCAATCCATATTGCATCGGTGTCAAAGGTTATGACATCATTGGCCATCTTGAAATTGGTCGAACATAAAAAACTCACATTAGACCAAACCGTGCAAAGTATTCTACCGAGTTTTCCTTATCCAGAAACAACGGTGAGAAACTTACTCAATCACCGAAGCGGTTTACCCAATTATGCTTACGTTATTGATAATATGAAGTTGTGGGACAAAACTAAACAAATCTCCAATCAAGAGGTTTTAGAAATATTTACAAATCATCAGATACCTTTGCTTAGCAAGCCCGGAACTAAATTTGCATATTCGAATACCAATTATGCGTTATTGGCCTTGATGATAGAAAAATTTACGGGGATGTCCTACCCAAAAGCAATGAAATACATGCTTTTCGATCCACTTGGCATGGAACATACGTTTGTTTTCGAGTTTGATAAGGATAAAGATAAAGTTTCTTCTTCATACGGTTTCAAGGGTAAGAAATGGGCTTGGGATCATCTCGATAAAGTGTATGGAGATAAAAATATTTATTCTACGCCGCGCGATATTTATCGATTAGATTATGCGATGTACTCTAAAAAATTCTTGCCTAAAAATTTGATGAAGGAAGCGTTTACAGGATATAGTTACGAGAGTAAAGGGATAAAAAATTACGGTTTAGGTTTTCGTATGATGGAATATCCAGACGGCGGAAAATTTATGTATCATAATGGTTGGTGGCACGGTAATTATAGTGTTTATGTACACGATATAAAAAATAGAGTTGCAATTATTGCCTTAGGAAATCAGCAAAATAGAAAGATCTACGATGCTTTTAAATTGGTTGGCGTGATGAGTCGTTCTTATCCGATAACATTAAAAGCATCCAACGTTATGGATGGTGGCGGACCAGCTTCAGATAGTGTTCCTGTGAAAAAAGCAAGATGAACAAGAAATAATATTTTTCAGTAAAAAAGCCAGAAGAGTACAATGCTATTCTGGCTTTTTGATTATTTATACCGATAAGAGCTTTATAGATGCTTATTTGCTCTTAGCGCAACTCTATTGTAGATTGTCCAATCTTGAAACCATTTTCATAGACATCTATATCATATTTTCCTTTTGGGAAATCATAATCTATCCAATCGAAAGAAACCGTTTGTGCTTCTCCTTGAGTGTAGTTGATTTGTATTTTGTCCGAAAACTTTATTTCATTGTTATTTCTCAAAACTAAATTTCCGTTTTGTGCACCGTCGAAAATCCCTAAAGAACCATCAGGTTTATGAACAGCAATGTATAATGTTTTTTCTCCAGAAGCGCTTTCGTTTTCGTCAATATCAAACGAAACACGAACTTTGTCTATTCGTTTAGCTCGGGTTGTCTCTATTTCTTTCCCGCCACGGCGAACATTGATTCCTTTTATTTTATAGTTCGATAAGGATAAGGTTGCATTTACTTTTTCTTGGTGGTCTATATAAGCGTCTTTTGTTTTTTGGAGTACGTTTTCTGTTTTGTCTTTTTCTTTTCTGATAGAATCTTTCGAGGTGTTAAGCGCTAAATTTTCGGCATTTAGTTTCTTGTTCTCGTACGTTAATTTTGCAATCTGCTGCTTATAATCTGCTATGTCGGTTTGTAACGATAAAATCAATTTTCGGGCTTTTTGCAATTCGTCTTCGTTAATGTTTTGTTTATTAAGAATACTTTGTATTTGTTTTTGCTTCTCGAAAATAGCTATATCTCTATCATTTATGGTAGAGTCTTGTTCTTTGGCAACTTTTTTCATGTCTTCGTAATCAGACCGTAAGATGCGTAATTCTTGTTTCAGTATTTCTCGGCTACGCTCTAGATCATTGGCGTCTATTGTGAGGGAAGAGTTGTCTATTTTGTAATTAATATTTTGGTAAATAATAAAACCAATAGATAACAAAAGCAATATGGCTAATACCCAAATAGCAATATCTCGCGGACGATTTTGTCTGCTGTAATCATTTAAATTATTTTCCATATTCTTAAATTAATCTTTGCAGAGTTAGCAAAAATCAGTCCAAACAATACAATTGGGTAGAGAATATTGTCCCCAAAACATCATCACTAAAAAAGTAGAATAGATCATTCTTCTTTTTCTTTGTCTAGTTTTTCACTTATCTCATCGATGGTATCATTTACCTTCTCTGCTAAATCTGCACTTTTTTTGTGCATTTTGTCTTCTGCCGTTTTCATTTTATCTTGTACCAAATCTTTTGTTTTTTGGTATTGGTCTTCGGCTAATTCGCGAACATCTTTTGTTTCTTCTTCTAATTTATCTTTTAGTTTTGATGCACTTTCTTTAGCTTTTTCATATACTTCATCCGATTTTTCATCAAATTTCTTCAAGGCTTTTTGTGTCATGTCGATACCTTCTATTGCTATGTCGATCGCAAGCTTAGACGCCTCGTGTCTTACGTCTTCTAGTGTATGGAACAAACGGTGCGCTTGGTTCTCTGCACTGTCTGCTATTTTTTTTACAAATGATTTTAAACCCATTTTGCTGCATTTATTTTAAAATTAAACATCTAATTTTGTGGTTCACATTTATATATTTTTATATGAAATTGATTTTACGATATACATTGTTTTCTGCATTGTTTCTTTTTCTACAATGTAAACCCTCTATTACTATAGAAAATATCATACCAAATTCTACCGAAGATTTTTCTTATGCCAACAAAACCAAAACCTTAGTTAGTGCACACCGAGGCGGGAGTGGCCTAGAAAATTATCCAGAAAACTGTATAGAAACCATGGAATTTTTATACCAAAAAGGGATTAACATTTTCGAGATTGATATTTCTAGTACTCAAGATAAACAATTAATTTTGATGCACGATAACTCTTTGCAGCGCACTACTACGGCGAGGCAAGATGTAAATCAGGTAAGTTTGTCTACGATAAAAAAATATTTTTTGATGGATGATTTCGGAAACCAAACCGACTATCAAGTTCCGACCTTCGAGGAGGCTTTGCAATGGGGAAAAGATAAAATGCTCTATTTTATGGTAGATATTAAAAAGACCGTCGATTACCAACAGTTGATAGATGTGATTCGCAAAAATAAAATGGAACAACAATGTATTTTGGTGAGTTATTCGGTCGGACAGGCAGAGAAACTTCATCGGTTAGCCCCCGAAATGATGTTGTCTGTAAATATGCGAAATGAGCGAGAATTGAATGATTTATTAGAGTCTGATATACCGAGTAATCGAATGATTGCCTTTACCGGAACTCGCTTGTCTGACAAATCATTGTACCAAAAAATTCATCAGGAGGATATCATGGTCATTTTAGGTACTTTGGGTAACTTGGATAAACAAGCCGAAAAAAGAGGCAATAGCCGTTACCAAGAATATGAGAAAATGGGGGTAGATATTTTTGCAACGGATCGTCCTTTGGCTGTTTTAGAAACGATAAATAAATGATGAACAATCCGATAATTACACTAAGTGAGAGTCAGTCTTTTACTACTTTGATGGTAGATTATCTCTCGAAAAATGAAAACGTGGAGCCATTTTATCAAGCGTATCCAAATGAAGAAAACCTCTTAAAACAAGCCGAAAAAAAACTACGTTCTTATTCTCGTAGAGAGCTTTTGGTAGAGCGTTTACAAGCTCAATATTCGGAAATTTCTCTTACCCAAAAACAACGAGAAAATATAGAATTACTGAAAAATAGCCATACGTTGACCATTACCACCGGACATCAATTGAACTTGTTGACAGGACCAGTTTTTTTCTTCTATAAAATTCTTCAAACCATAAAAATGTGTGCCTCGTTGAACGAATCACAAAAGAAATATTCGTTTGTGCCAATTTTTTGGATGGCAACAGAAGATCATGATTTTGAGGAGATTAATCATTTTAATTTTCAGAACAGAAAATTCATCTGGGAACATCCTCATGGCGGAGCAGTCGGCC
The DNA here is from genome assembly GCF_000189415.1 of Weeksella virosa DSM 16922. GTDB lineage: Bacteria > Bacteroidota > Bacteroidia > Flavobacteriales > Weeksellaceae > Weeksella > Weeksella virosa. Next base: position 671,862 of record NC_015144.1, on the reverse strand, counting down.
GATTGAGCTTAGAAGGTATAGAAGAAGTGGTGGATGCTTTTTTGAATTTTTTCCCGGAAAGTGAACGGAAAAAAGAGTTGAAAAAAATAATAGATAAAAGTTATTGCTCGGCCAAAAATCTCTCTCAAGCTACAAGAATTTTTGTGCAAGAATTATTAGGAGAGTACGGGATTTTATGTTTGGATGGAGATGATGCTCGACTGAAGAAAGAAATGATTCCAATCTTCGAGAAAGAGCTCATCGAACAATCTTCCCAAACAAAAATACAAGAGCAAAGCGCAGCGTTACACGATTTAGGCTATACGATCCAAGTATATCCTAGACCGATAAATTTATTCTATTTACATGGCTCTAAGCGAGAAAGAATTGTTGAGGAGGAGGGTCGTTTTATGGTACTGAATACTAATTTATCTTTTTATCGTAAAGAAATTATAGATGAATTGTACGCATACCCAGAAAAATTCAGCCCGAATGTAGTACTTCGGCCAGTTTATCAAGAAGTTATTTTACCGAATGTTGCTTATATTGGTGGTGGAGGAGAGTTGGCCTATTGGTTACAATTGAAATCGAATTTTGTAGAATTGGACGTTGATTTTCCGCTTTTGTTTCTCAGAAACTCACTATTATTTTTGTCAGAAAAGCAACACAGTAAACAGCTACGACTGCAGTTGAGTAACCAAGAATTATTTTACCCGATACATGAATTGGTTCGAGAAAAAGTGCGGCAAGAATCAACAGTTTATCATACAATTCTACCGTATGAGAATCGACTAATAGACCTTTTTGATGAGCTAGAAAAATTGGCCGAACAAACCAATCCTACATTTTCGGATATGCTCCAGGCACAACGATCAAAACAATTGAAGGGCTTTGATAAATTGAAAAAAAGAATGATGAAAGCCGAAATAAAAGAACACCAAGCTTTGAGCAATCGAATCAAAAAATTGAAAAATGAACTTTTCCCACAAGGAGAATTACAAGAGCGTCACGTAAATTTTAGTGATTTTTGGCTTGATTATGGCAAGGATTGGCTAAATGATGTGTATGATGCCATTTCACCGTTTACTTTTGGTTTTATAATAAAAACCCTATCGGATGATAGAAAATGATTATTTTTGTATAAATCTATAGGATAACTTTTAACTATGAAAAAAATATTGACGTTTGTCTTTCTGTTCATAAGTTTTTCATTGTATGCCCAACAAACGCATACGGTGAAAGCAAAAGAAACCGTTTACGGAATTTCTAAAAAATACAACATCTCTCAAGAAGCCTTGCTAAAAGCCAACCCCAAAATCGAATCTAGAGGATTGCATCCAGGCGATGTTTTGACGATTCCATCGAAAGATGGTAAAATATTCAAGGTAGAAGAGGAACCGAAACTGCCAAAAAATAATCAAACTCTAACGCCACCATCGTTACCAAAAGACGATAATAATTATACCTATTTATTAATAGAACCAAAAGAAACAATTTATTCTCTTACCAAAAAATACGATATATCCGAAGCAACTTTGGTCAGTCTAAACCCACAGCTGAAACACGGACTGAAAGCGGGTGATATTATCCGTTTACCCAAGACAAGCAATAAAAATTCTACCACAACCGAAAAAGAAATTGTACCAGACGGTATGCATTTGGTAAGAAAAGGAGAAACGCTGTATTCGATTGCGAAGAAATATAATTTCAAGGTGGAGGATTTCTATGCAACGAATCCAGATTTACAGACAAAGGGAACCCAAGAAGGTATGTATCTTATCATACCGAGAAAAGGAAGTAATGCTATAATACGCGATAATTTTATAGAGCATAAAGTAAAAGCTGGTGAGACGATTTATGGTTTAACAACCGAGTATCAGGTAAGCATGGATCAATTGCTCAAAGCCAATGCTAATCTTGCTACGAAAGGACTTTTAGAAGGATCAGTCTTGCGAATTCCGTTGCAAGAAGGAGCAAAAATAACAACTACAGCATCTGTTTCTGAGTTGAAGCGTATTTCTGATAACGAAATAAATGTCGTGATGTTTTTCCCCTTTGATTTAGGTAAAGGAAATTTGTCTAAAAACTTAGCGATGAATTTCTTTTCTGGATCAAAAGTAGCTCTAGAAAAATTAGCCAAGGAAGGAAAAAATGTAAATGTAAAAGTAATTGATTCTGAGCGTGATGTAAATAAGTTGTTTCAGATTAATGATGAATATGATTTGAACAAAGCAGATGTTATCATCGGACCATTTTATGCTTCGAGTGTCGAGCAAGCTGCCCAAATGTTGAGCAACGCTAATATTCCTATTGTATCACCATTTGCCAACGCAAATAACTTAGACAATTATGGAAATGTAATTATGGCAACACCAAGAGATGAGGTTTTGGCGGATCAGATTATCAATGAGATTGCAAAGGATTATGCCAAAGAGCAAATCTATTTACTTACTGAGGATAAATACAAAGATTTGGCAGAATATACACGAAAAGAACTGACTAAAAAACTAAAAGCTAACGTAGTTATCGTAACCGATGTAAACAAGGTTGTTCAGCCAACAGAAGTTATCGGAGCAGATAAATACGTAAAACCAATTGTTACGGTTTTGATTTCGGATAACGATCAGTTAGGAATTTCATACCTCAATAAATTAAAAACGTTTGATGTCTCTAATCTTAAAGCTTTTGGTATAAAGTCAGTGTCAGTGTACGATATATTTAGTAAAAATAATCAAGCCAATATAGAAGCTCTAAAAGCTATCGGATTTGTGTATAGTACTTCTCGTTTGATGAACATCTACGGCACCAAAGAGCAAGAGATTCTGAAGCTTTTTAATGATAATTACTGTTCAGCACCGAGCGATTACGAGCAGTTTGGGTATGATGTTACGTACGACATTATCAGTAGAATGAATTTTAAAGGAGATTTCACAGGAAATTTATCGGCAGAAAATACACAGCTTTCTTCTAGATTTAGCTACAAACGTTTAGGAAACAATAAGGCTTATGTTAATGATGCCGTACGGGTAGTGCGACTGAGTAACTAAATGCTCAATCTATCATCCGTACGATTCAATAAAACAAAACCCACTTCATACCGAAGTGGGTTTTGTTGTTATGTGCTATTACCGTAAAGCATTAAGAGTTTTTTTCTTCTGCCTTACCTTTTACTTGTATTTTTACTCCATCTTTTGCATCGTTTAACTCTAGTATAACATGGTCGCCCTCTGTTACATTTGCATTGATGATTTCCTCTGCCAATGGATCTTCTATGTATTTTTGGATAGCCCGTTTTAGTGGGCGAGCGCCAAAATCTTTATCGAATCCCTTTTCTGCAATAAAATCTTTTGCTTCCGTGGTTAATTCCAAATGATAGTCTAAAGCCGAAAGACGATGGAAAAGTTGATCGAGCTCGATGTCGATAATTTCCATAATATTTTCTTTCGATAAAGAATTGAATATAATAATATCGTCTATTCTGTTTAGAAACTCTGGTGCAAAAGCACGTTTAAGGGCGCTCTCTATCGTCGACTTTGCTCTTTCGTCTGCTGAATCTTTTTTGGCAGAAGTTCCAAATCCGACTCCATCTCCGAACTCTTTCAATTGTCTTGTTCCGATGTTCGAAGTAAGGATTATGATTGTATTTCTAAAATCTACTTTTCTACCTAAACTATCCGTAACATGGCCGTCATCTAAGATTTGTAGCAAAATATTAAAAACATCTGGATGTGCTTTTTCTATCTCATCTAGAAGGATTACAGCATACGGTTTACGGCGCACGGCTTCGGTTAATTGTCCGCCTTCTTCATAACCAACATAACCAGGAGGTGCCCCTACCAAACGAGATACGGCGAATTTTTCCATGTATTCACTCATGTCTATTCTGATCAAAGCATCATCCGAGTCGAATAATTCTTTGGCTAATATTTTGGCCAACTGTGTTTTACCAACACCTGTTGTACCCAAGAATATAAAAGAGCCTATTGGTTTATTGGGATCTTTCAGTCCGGCGCGATTGCGTTGTATGGCTTTTACTACCTTCTCTACCGCTGCATCTTGCCCAATTATTTTTCCTTTTACTTGGTCGTTCATCTTGGCAAGTTTTTTCATTTCTCCGGCAGCAACACGTTGTACGGGTACGCCACTCATCATAGAGACTACTTCGGCAACGTTGTCTTCTGTTACGGTTTCACGATGGTCTTTCGATTCTTTTAGCCAATTTGCTTGCACCCTTTTTAGGTCTGCTTCTATTTGCTTTTCTGTGTCTCGTAATCTTGCTGCTTCTTCGTATTTCTGTGATGTAACAACTTTCACTTTCTCTTCGCGTATTTCTTCTAGTTTTTTCTCAAGGTCTAAAATTTCTTGAGGCACTTTGATGTTTTTGATGTGTACACGAGAGCCAGCTTCGTCCATCGCATCGATAGCTTTGTCGGGCAAAAAACGATCGGTAATGTAACGAGTCGTCAGATTTACACAGGCTTCTAAGGCTTCTTCGGTATAATTTACATTATGATGAGCCTCGTATTTATCTTTGATTTGATGCAATATCTGAAGAGTTTCTTCGGGCGAAGTGGGTTCAACCATTACGTTCTGGAAACGTCGTACCAAAGCCCCATCTTTCTCGATGTATTGTCTGTATTCGTCCAGTGTTGTTGCTCCGATACATTGTAGTTCTCCTCTTGCCAAAGCAGGTTTGAACATGTTTGATGCGTCCAAAGATCCTGTAGCTCCTCCAGCACCTACAATAGTGTGTAGCTCATCGATAAAAAGAATAATATCATCATTTTTCTCTAATTCATTCATGATGGCTTTCATTCTCTCTTCGAATTGTCCACGGTATTTGGTGCCTGCCACTAAGCTTGCTAGATCTAAAGTAACTACACGTTTATTATATAAAACACGCGAAACTTTTCGCTGAATAATACGGAGTGCCAAACCTTCTGCGATTGCAGATTTTCCGACTCCTGGTTCACCGATTAGCAATGGATTGTTTTTTTTGCGGCGAGATAAAATTTGCGATACACGTTCGATTTCCTTTTCTCGACCAACCACCGGGTCTAGCTTTCCTTCTTGTGCAATAGCGGTTAAATCGCGACCGAAATTATCCAAAACAGGAGTTTTACTTTTGGTTGTCGATTTAGAAGAAGGACGATCAAATTCTGTGCGTCCAGAAGTTTCGTCCTCATCGTACGATGAAGATTCTGCACGGGGTGTTTCCGTAGAGGTTTCATCTTGGTGTAGAAACTTAAACTCTTCTTTCACGCTATCGTAATCGATATCCATTTTTTTCATCAATTTGGTTATCGGATCGTTTTCATTGCGTAGTATACATAGTAATAAATGGATAGTATTTACAGTCGGACTACGAAACAACTTTGCTTCCAGAAAGGTTGTTTTTAGTGCGCGTTCTGCTTGTTTGGTTAAAGTTAGATTTCTAGAAGTATATAGGGAATCTACCTCTTTGGGGGGAGCCAAAGTTTCGATTTTAGCCTTTACTTCTTTTAAATCAACGTTTAGTGCCTCGAGAACAGAAATCACTTTCCCTTCACCATCTCGTAGTATACCTAAAAGAAGATGTTCGGTGCCGATTTGTTCGTGACCTAAGCGCAATGCTTCTTCTTTGCTATAAGCAATTACGTCTTTTACTTGTTGAGAAAAATTATCGTTCATTGTTCAGTTCTCTTACTCAGTTTAATATAAATTATTTATTGGTGTGTTGCATAAATTATGCCGTGCAATAATATTAAGCAATAAAGCAATACGGGAGGTTAATCTGTCTGTTAAAATTGTAATAAAATATTAAAATTCACCCTGTTTATTCTATTTTGTGACAAATTGTCAGTTTTGAAGAGTGTTAGATTATCCTTTATTTTGCGGTATGATCTGGAAAAAATTTTGGCAACGAATATGTCAATACGAGTTTTGGCCTTTTTGGGTTTTCTATGGCGCACTTACTCCTCTGTATTTATTGTATGCCATTCGTGCAAGATCGTTGATGTATTTTTGCAATGTTAATCCATCTCTACGCTTTGGTGGTTTTTACGATTATCCAAAATACGATTTGATTCGGCAATTGCCAAAAAAACATATTCCCGAAACATTTTTTATTGCTCGAAAAAATATAGATTCTTTCCAACCTTCTTATTACCCGGTAGTTGCAAAGCCTAATAAAGGAGAAAGAGGGAGGAATGTTGCAATCTTGTACCATCCTACCGATTGGGAAAAATATAAAAAAATATGCAATGAAGATTTGATTGTGCAAGAATTAGTCGATTTTCCTTTAGAGTTTGGTTTGTTTTATATACGCTATCCTAATCAAGAAAAAGGTTTTATTTGGTCGGTAACTGGTAAAGAATTTCTGGCTGTGAAAGGTGATGGAAAAAAAGATCTACATCGTTTGATTGCTGAAAACCCTAGAACATATGGTCAAGAAAAAGTGTTGTATGAAAGATTTTCTAACCATTTGGACGAGGTTTTAGAGGTCGGAGAAGTACTGCAACTTAGTAAAATAGGAAATCATTATAAGGGAACAACTTTTTTGGATGCGTCTTATTTGATTACCGAAAAACTGAGTCAAAAAGTAGATGAAATCATTCAAACACTTCCCGATTTTTTTTATGGTCGATTAGATGTCAAAACACAATCGATAGAAGATTTGCAACAAGGCAACTTTATTATTCTCGAGCTCAATGCAGCAAACTCAGAGGCAACACAGTTATACGACCCGAAATATTCTGTTTTTCGAGCCTGGGCAATTGCAGCCGAATTACTCGAAATTCAATTTCAGATTGCTCAACAAAATAAACAACGTGGTTTTGCCTATTTGGCTTGGCAACCTTTGGCAAAAGTTCTGTTGCAGGCATAAAATCAAGCCTTTTTGTCGTTAAATTTTTTTTGGTTTGATTTCTGTTCTATCTTCTCGAAATCCAAAATCACCCAAATAATTATGGCGACATCTTTACCAAAAAAAGCAATTCGTTTCCCTATTTTGCTCTTGCTTCCCATTTGGGCTGTCTTCCTTCTCAACCTCAACGGTTTTTTAGATGGTGAATGTTATGGTGTTTTTCCTAGACATTTAGCAGGACTGAAAGGGGTTCTTTTGTCTCCGCTTTTTCACTCGAGCTGGGAGCATATCTTGAGCAATACTTTCCCCTTGTTTTTTCTTTCGTTGCTCAGTATTTTATTATATGATAGGATAACCTATTTGGTCGTTTTTTTTGGCTGGATTTTTTCTGGAATTTTACTTTGGTTTATAGGTGATCTTCCTTGGTTCGACGAAACCGTTGGTTGCCATATCGGTGCAAGTAGTGTGGTGTATGTGTTGGCTTCTTTTTTGTTTTTTAGTGGTCTTATCCGTAAAGATCGTAGTACTATGGCTGTATCATTGATTGTGATTTTCTTGTACGGAAGTTTTATTTGGGGAATTCTACCCGAAAATATATTGCCAACCCTAAAAATGAATGCCAATAAAAATCCTATTTCCTGGGAAGGGCATTTGTCTGGTTTTTTGGTGGGATTAGTTTTAGCGCTTTATTTCAGAAAATTAGGCCCGCAGAAACAAACCTATTATTGGGAAGATGAAAACGTGTACGATCCTAAGGCAGAAGCGCTTTGGCAAGCTTATTTGGAACAAGAGGAGCTGAGACGAGAATATGAAGAAATGCAAGAAAATCCAATAAAGATTCATTATCACTTAAAGAAAGATGATGATACCTCAGAAGAAAAAAACCTTAAAGTAATAATGGTTCGAGTTTTTTTTATTTTGTAGGAAATTCTGGTCTTCTCATTTTGTATTTGGTACCGGTCATGGATTCTAAGAAGGATACCAAAGCTTTTTTTCTACTTTTGATAAATTCAGAGGTTTCAATAAAGAATCTGTTACAGAATGCATTGGGTCTGCAATTTTTTGTTCTGGTGTGGGACTATTCATTTGCATTCCGCTGTTGTAAATATTTACAATTCCTTCTAAAGTATCAAACAATCCGTTGTGCATCCAAGGTCTTGTAATCATCAAATCTCGTAAAGATGGAGTTTTGAATTTTCCAGTATCGTCAGGATTTTTAGTGATTGCGTACAAGCCTAAATCTTCGTATTCTCTTTTGTAATAGGTAAGTCCAATGTTATGAAAAGATTCGTCTGTTAAATTCTTTCCGAAGTGGTAATTCATACAACGAGCTTTCGTTCTGAAAATATGCATACCGTAGATTTCTTCATCGGTAAGAGCTGTGTAGTTTCCATCAATAAATTTATCAAATCTACTCGTTTGACTTTTTATCGTTTTTTGAAATTCTGCTAAAGCCACGATGCCTTAGGAGGAGTTAGCCCGGTGAACTATAAAATAAAGAAAGAAAAAACAGTTGAAGGACTTCGTTCCGCTGTGGCTACGCCTTCGCATCACTTAGTTCTTTAACTATGATAAACTATGTATTATATTGTATAATTATAACCTGTACTAAAAAGGGGAAGCTTACATATTGTAACCGATCAATTATTATTTATAAACAGAATTTTTTAGGGAAGATATCTTTTGTATAATCAAAATTATAATTAAAAAACTATCTACCTTTGTACCGAGCAAGTCGCTTTGTCGCTGCGATGAAAATCGGAGAGGAAAGTCCGGACACCAAAGGGCAAGCATAGCGGATAACATCCGTCCGTCGAAAGGCGAGGACAAGTGCAACAGAAAGCAAGTACAGTTCGGCTGTAGTGAAAACAGGTAAACTCTATGCGGTGAAATGCCATGTATACCAACAGTTAAGTGCTGCTCGTGCGTTGTTGGGGGGTAGGCAGCTTCATGTTTTGGGTAACCAAAATAGTAGATAAATGACAAAGGCTTTGCTTGGTTATCATACCAAGCAAAGTACAGAATCCGGCTTATAGACTTGCTCTTTTCTTTCTTATTTTTGGGTAGAAATCCAGGCTTTTTTTATAGATTGTATCAATTGTGGTCCTTCATAAATAAAACCCGTGTATAATTGTACCAAAGATGCTCCAGCTTCTTGTTTGCAGATTGCATCTTTCGCAGTATGGATTCCTCCAACACCAATCAATACTTTGTCTTTTTGTATTTTGGTATGAAGATATTGAAGTACTTCAGTCGATTTTTCCATCAGAGGTCTACCACTCAAACCGCCAATTTCTTGGGTCAATTCTTGCTCTGATACAAGGCCATCACGAGAAAGTGTCGTATTGGTAGCTACAATACCTGCAATATTGGCTTGTTCTACGATTTCGATAATATCATCCAACTGATCGGTAGATAAATCAGGAGCAATTTTTAGGAGAATAGGCTTTGGTTTATTCTTTTGTTCGTTTTCTTTTTGTAGGGTTTGCAATATATACAGTAAGGGTTCTTTTTCTTGTAATTCTCGCAAACCAGGCGTATTGGGCGAACTCACATTCACTACAAAGTAATCAACATAATCAAATAATTTCCTGAAACAGATAAGATAATCCTCTACCGCTTTATCGTTCGGGGTAATTTTATTTTTGCCGATATTGCCACCAACAATCAACCGATTTCGTTTGGTTTTCTTTAGTTGTTCTACCGCATAATCTACTCCATTGTTGTTGAAGCCCATTCGGTTAATCAGTGCTTTATCTTTACGTAAACGCATCAATCGTGGCGCAGGATTTCCGGGTTGTGGCAAAGGCGTTACCGTCCCTATTTCAACATACCCAAACCCTAAAAGAGCCAGCTCTTCAATATACTCTGCATTCTTATCAAAGCCAGCTGCAATGCCAACAGGATTTATAAAATCTAAACCCATCACATGAATTGGCTTTTGGTTGGATGAAGTTTGTAGAGTTGATTGAAGTAGTGTCTGAACCAAAGGAAAGTTTTTCCATCGTTTCAGATTATTCATCACAAAATAATGAGCCGCTTCGGGTTCTTTTCTAAATAGAAAAGATTTGATAATATCGTACATAGCTACAAAAATAATCAATCAAAGGCGGATATTTAGCAAATTTTTCGTTTTATAATCCAATAGAGTTCTTGTATCTTTGCAAATTAGCTATACAAGGAAAAACTATGCAGACGAATTTTGTTGATTATGTAAAAATACATTGTACAAGTGGACACGGAGGAGCCGGATCAGCACATTTGCATCGAGAAAAATACATCGATAAAGGTGGTCCAGATGGTGGCGATGGTGGCCGTGGTGGTCATATCATCCTACAAGGAAACCGAAATCTATGGACCTTGTTAGAGTATAAATTCCAAAAACATTTTCGTGCCGAGCGAGGCGGAAATGGAGGGGCATCGCGTTCTACCGGAAAAGATGGGAAAGATATTTACCTCGAAGTGCCCATTGGGACAATTGCCAAAGACGAACAGGGAAATGTGATTGGTGAAATTACAGAAGATCAGCAACAAATAATCCTGATGCGAGGTGGGAAAGGAGGTTTGGGAAACTGGCATTTTCGTTCAGCAACAAGACAAACTCCGCGTTATGCACAACCAGGCCTAGAAGGGCAAGAAGGATGGATTACTTTAGAACTGAAGGTTTTGGCCGATGTTGGTTTAGTTGGTTTTCCGAATGCTGGAAAATCTACTTTGTTATCGGTAATTACCGCAGCTAAGCCTAAAATTGGCGACTATGCTTTTACGACCTTGACACCGAATTTAGGGATTGTAAATTACCGTGATCATCAATCATTTATCATGGCCGATATTCCTGGAATTATAGAAGGTGCGGCCGAAGGAAAAGGACTTGGACATCGTTTCTTGAGACATATCGAACGAAATTCTACTTTGTTGTTTTTGATTCCGGCCGATGCCGATGACTATCAAAAAGAGTATGATATTCTTGTTAATGAACTGAAAAAATACAATCCCGAATTGTTGGATAAATCACGTGTATTGGCTATTTCTAAAAGTGATATGTTGGATGATGAGTTGAAAGCTCAAATCAAAAAACAACTCCCGATTGATATAGAAACTGTTTTTATTTCGGCAGTGGCACATCTTGGTTTAACCGAACTGAAAGACCTTCTTTGGAAGAAATTACACGAGGAATAAAAAAATCAATACAAACTTCCATCAAAAGATGGAGATTTCCCTAAAAAAATGAATGCAATTTTTGGGAAGCTTTTATATTCTATACCCATTATATAGCCTCCGCTATCAGAACTAACCCAAAAATTTCTAAGGGGTGTCCGAACTAAAAAAAATCCAACACCAGATTCGTAAGAGGGTAGTTGATTAGAAGTGATTTTCCAGATCCTAATACAGACAAATCTAACTCATCATCGGGTAAAATTATTTGATTTATCTTCTTAAACTTCTAAAAAAATAGGTTTTTAAACATTTTAAGAAATAGTAATTGATTATCGTATGAAATTTATTTTGTTCTGATGTCTATAGGATAGTGGAGTTCGGGCAAATTCGATTTTTAAACAACATTGGTTTAAAGGAAAAATAAAAAAAAACATAAAAATGTTTGGTAATTAGAAAAAAGTTGTTATTTTTGCAATCGAATTACAACAAGGATGCTCCCTTCGTCTATCGGTTAGGACATCAGATTTTCATTCTGAAAAGAGGGGTTCGATTCCCCTAGGGAGTACAAAAGCAGCTCAGTATCACTGAGCTGCTTTTTTTACGTTTGTATTTTTACATTAGTAAAATAAGACTTGAAGCCATAAGGAGCATCCCGCCAATTATTCCCCAAAGCGTCAATCGTTGATTTCCGTATTCGTTTGCTGTAGGGATTAGTTCGCTAAGTGAGATATAAACCATGATTCCGGCAACACTCGAAAAGATCAAGCCAAAAAAATAGTCATCCATTAAATTCTTCAAAATAAAATAACCTACCAAGGCGCCAGCTGGTTCTGCCAAACCAGAAAGAAATGAGTAAGTGAAAGCTTTTTTTCTACTTTTTGTGGCATAAAAAATTGGCACTGCTACGGCAATACCTTCGGGGATATTATGAATTGCGATTGCTACGGTAATCCCGACTCCATATGCAGGGTCGGCTATTGCACCCATAAAAGTTGCCAAACCTTCGGGGAAATTGTGCAAGCCCAAGGCCAAGGCTGCAAAAAGTCCCATACGCATAAGTTTATCGTTTTCGTTTTCTTTACCATTATTTTTGGGAAGTCGATTTTCTGGTAAAAACCGATCAAGGACAGCAATAAAAGCTATCCCGGCAAAGAAACCAAGGGTGGTGTAGATGCTTGCTGTTTTCACATCATAGAGAGACATGAGAGAGCTTCGGGCTTTTCCTAGGATTTCTACAAAAGAGACATAGATCATTACACCGGCAGAAAAGGCGAGGGCTAGACAAAGAAATTTTGGGTTGAAACGTTGGTATACAATACTCAATAAGCTTCCGATACCTGTACATAAGCCAGCAATCAGGGTAAGTGCCAATGCAAAAAGTACATTTTCTTCCATGTTGCGGGCTTTGTATTAAGTGTTATAATAAAGACTTTCCTGCTCTACAAATTGTTTCAGTTCATAGTAGAGTAGGGTGGTTGGTAAACCCATAACAGTAAAATAATTACCTTCTATTTTTTCTATTCCAATCAATCCTATCCATTCTTGTATGCCATAAGCACCTGCCTTGTCGTACGGTCGATAGTTCTGTACATAATACGTAATTTCTTCGTCTGTTATGGTCCGAAAATAAACTTTCGTTTCATCAGAAAAAGTTTTTTCTTGATGTATACTTTTAATACATACAGAAGTATAGACTGAATGTTTTTGGTTGGACAATGAGCGTATCATTTCGATGGCTTCTTTTTCTGATGATGCTTTTTCCAATGACTGATTATTTACCCAAACCGTGGTGTCTGATGTTATCAAAATATCTCTTGCTTGTAAATCGGGATAAGCGTTTGCTTTTTTTCTGGCAAGATGATCGGTAATTTCTGCAGCTTTGTATTTTTCTCGATCGAATTGTTCATCGATATCAAGACTAATGCACGAAAAAGAAAAACCCATTTCCTGCAAAAGGGCTTTTCTTCTTGGTGATTGAGAACCTAAGATTAGGTTGAAACTTTTTGTATCAATCGGATGTGACATGAGAATCGTTTTCGTACCAAAGATTTTGAGCTTTTAGAATCTGTTCGATTAAGTCGCGAACGCAACCTTTTCCACCATTTTCGGGTGATATATATTCGGCAACACGGCGTACATCCATGCAAGCATCATTGGGGCAACTGGATAATCCTACCAATTTCATCACTTCGATATCCGGATAATCATCGCCCATATAGGCGATTTCATTTTTTTGTAGACCATAACTAAAAAGTAAATCATTGAATGCTTCTGTTTTGTCAATCGCTTTGGTATAAATATCCGTTAGTCCTAGATATTTTAGACGTTGAACAACTGCCAGGTCATGTCCGCCAGAAATAACCGCTATTTTTATGCCTTTTTCTATAGCCAGTTTTATAGCGTAGCCGTCGCGTGTATTCATGGTTCTTACCATTTCTCCTGTAGGTAAAAGAATCAGTGAGCCGTCTGTTAGTACACCATCTACATCGAGGATAATGGTCTTGATATGGTTTAACTTTTCTTTGTAGCTAATCTCTGTCATAAGTTCTTTTGATTGATTTGGTGAGCACTTGATAGATTTCTAATAAACGAGAGTCGTTTTGTAATAAATCTAAATGACGATTGATAATGACATCGTCTCCTCTTTTTGCAGGTCCTGTTTGTGCATCATACGGTGCAAGAGTTTCTATTTTAGAGGCAGTCTCTTTGATCAAAGGTCGAAGAACATCAAACGGTAAGTCGTTTTCTTTGCAAATTTCATTGGCAATATAAAAAAGATGATTCACAAAATTATTTGCCCAAACACCACACATTTGAACTTGCATTCTCTTTGCGTGTGGAAGAACATGAACTTCGTTCGAAATTTTAGAACACAACTTGTACAATGCTTCTTCGTCTGCTTTGTCGTCTGCTTCTACAAAAAACGGAATTTCATCGTACCGAAGTTTTCTATCTTTTGAGAAAGTTTGCAACGGATAAATCACGCCCTTTCGGTAATCACCTTTCAGTACATTAACCGGCGATGAACCAGAGGTGTGTACTACCAATGTATCGTCGAACGGTATGTAATGTGAAAATTCTTCTATACCAGAATCGGCACATGCAATGATATAAAGCTCTGCTTTTTCTAATTCAGAGATTTTATCGGTGTAAGGTATACGATGCGCTTCACCAATTTCTCGGGCATTTTCTAGGGTTCGGTTGAATATTTGTCGAACATTGAAAGTGTTTTCTATCAAGGCTCGGGTAAGATGGAAAGCAACATTGCCTGCTCCCAAAATAACTATTGATTTCAATATCTTATGCTTTTGTTAACAAAAATAACAAACTTGTTTGATAAAAAGAGTGAATTTTTTTTTGTTTTTTTAAGTCATTGTAACATTTATCTCTTAGCAGCGTCTAATACGATGAAAACAAATCACAATTACGATTTGTTAGGGTATTGAGAGGTTAATAAACAAAACAATTTTTTAATTACATGAAACTAAGGAAACTATCGCTGGTATTTGCATTTACAATGTTGTCTTTTTATGGATACGCACAACAGGGTGAAGGGAAGATTACAGGTCAAATCCAGAATGAAAAAACAGAAAATTTACCATTGGTTAATGTGAGTGTATTCGACCCAATAACGGGTGAGTTTATTACAGAAGCTGATTCTGATGAAAACGGAACTTTCACGATCGAAGAGATAGCAGATGGGAAGTACAAAGTGAAAATAATAGAGTTTGGTTATCAACCAATCGAACGTACGGTAGAGGTAAAAGACGGGCAGTTTGCAATGGGGCAAATAACTTTGATACAGCAAGTCGGCTCTACCATAGAGCTGAAAGGAGCTTTTGTGCGTGCACAAGTTTCGCAGTACCGTAATGAGATTGATAAGCGCGTGGTTGAAGTAGGGAACGATTTGGTAAGTGGCGGAGCAACAGCTGTTGCAGTACTCAATAATATTCCTTCGGTGAATGTAGATCAACAAACGGGGAATATTTCTCTACGCGGTAACGAAAATGTAAATGTTTATCTCGACGGGAAACCTTCTTCTCTTTCGGCGGCTGAATTATTGAAACAATTACCCTCTAATCAGATCCAGAGAGTAGAAATCATTACCAATCCTTCGGCAAAATATGAGGCAGATGGAAAGTCTGGAATTATCAATATCATTACTATTAAACAAAAGAATAAAGGCTACAATATAGGCCTGAATTTGGGTGTAGAACACGGCGAAAAAACACGCCATACGTCTGCGGTGAATGCAAACCTGAACGTTGGTAGCTTCAATTTTTTTGGGAATTTTAATTACAACCACAGTCCTTCATGGAACGAAGGTAGTATAACCAACCAAACCGTTAACGAAATCCAAGATTTTTATATCTACAACCGAGCAAAAAACATTAATTATAAACTTGGGTTCGATTGGTTTATCAGTGATAAAACAGCCCTAACTATTTATACCAATCAATACGATAATAAATGGGACGGAAACTTTGACAGCTATATTTTGAGTGGAGGACAAAAATATCTAAATGTTTCGGATATCAAGTCGAAGTTTACAGCAGGTGATTATAGTCTGAATTTGAAGCATGATTTCGATAAAGAAAATCACAACATTGTTTTGGATGCTTTTTACTCAAACTCGAAAACTCCAGACAACCGTCTAATGACCGACCAATACGAACGTCCATTATCTTATCATGAGGCAAGAAAAGATGACAATTCGAATCTACGTATCAATTTAGATTACGAAAATCAAATCATTGATGGAGGAAAAATAGAAGCAGGAATTCAGTTCCGTCAAGAAAAAAAAGACAATACCTTTTCGTCGAGTAAACAAATGATTGACATCAATCACAACCCTATTTTCGACTCTCAAGGAAATGCGGTAAATGAAGGTGCAATGTTCGACTTTACACGTAATTTTTATTCAGTGTATTTAAATTACAAACAAAAATTCGGAAAATTTGGTATGCAAGTAGGGCTACGAGGTGAGCAAACCGAAGACGATGCTGCGTATAGTGTGAATCCCGATGTAGAAGGCAATTACAAAAAAGACTATTTCGATCTGTTTCCATCAGCTTTCTTAACGTATGATATTACCGATCGTGGGCAATTGACTGCAAACTATAGCCGTAGAATTACGCGTCCCGGAATCTATCAACTAACGCCAGTTAGACGCTGGTCTTCACCTTTGATGACGCATCAAGGAAATCCAGAACTGAAACCAGAATATACCGATGCTTTCGAGTTGGGATTATTACAACAACTGAAAAAAGGATCAGTTTCTGCCAATGCATTTTATCGTCATACCAAAGACAATATCATGTTTAGTATGAAGAATAATCCAGACAAAGAAGGTCAAGTAATTCAGACCGCAGAAAATTATAGTAAGACGAATGAATATGGTTTCGAGGCTAGTTTCAATTATCGTTTGGCTAAATGGTTTTCTACTTTTGTAGCCGGAGATTGGACATCGATGAACTTTTTCAATACCAATTTGAAAGGAGAATTAGAAGACATGCGCACCAACCGTTTCACTGCACGTATGAGCAATACGTTCACTTTGTCCAAAAACTTTAGTATACAGCATTTTGCTTTTTATCAAGGACCTTTCGAAAATTTCCAGGGAAAAATGCACGAAATGTGGCGAATGGATTTAGGAGTACGATATAGCTTTATCGACGGTCGAGCAAGTCTTAGTGCAAGAATGAATGATGTTTTAGATACCATGAAAGCACAATTTGATATGACATCACCTTACGTGGGAACAGGACAATTCCAGTGGGAATCTCAGACCTTCTACGTAGGATTTACTTATAATTTTGGCGGGAAAGTGCGTACACGAAAAGAAGTGCAACAAAACAAAACCCAAGCAGAAAGCGGAATTTCTTTACAATAAATAAAGTATAATACATAGAATATAAGATACTGCTAAAAGATTTGCTCGATAATCGAGCAAATCTTTATGATTTTCGCAGATTAATGTTTAATTTTGCAATCCAATTAAGGAAAATCGATAATTAGAAACAAATGGCAAACATTACCTTTACCATGATCAAGCCCGATGCAGTAGCAAAAGGGCATATTGGTGATATTTTAAAAGATATTACCGATGCAGGCTTCACAATCAAAGCAATGAAAATGACTCAATTAGCGAAGCAAGATGCAGAAGCTTTTTATGCAATACACAAAGAGAGACCTTTCTTTGGTGAGTTGGTAGAATTCATGACATCGGGCCCAATCGTAGCAGCAGTTCTAGAAAAAGAAAACGCAGTAGAAGATTTCCGCACATTGATCGGAGCAACGAATCCGAAAGAAGCAGCTGAAGGAACAATCCGTAACAAATACGCAGAGTCAATCGATGCGAACGCTGTTCATGGTTCTGATAGTGATGAGAATGCTGCGATTGAAGCTGCCTTTCATTTCGCAAAGAAAGAAATTTTCTAAGAAAATAAACAACAAAATTCTAATCCCTTTTCATATAAAAGGGATTTTTTTTGTTTACAATCCGTACCTTTATCAAAAGAAAAATTATGAAAAAAAATACTATTTTCGGTCTTTCTGCTTTATTAATTCTTTTAGTAGCTTGCGAAAAGAAAGAAAATTCGGTTCAAGAAACCCCGATCGTAACAGAAACTGTAGATTCGATCAAGCATGATTCTGTTCAGCCATTAGCAGAACAACCAGCAGAAAGTGAAAAATTCCAAGGAAAACTTGGAAATTCTTCTAATTCGATTACCTATACCATAACTCTGAATCCGGACGAAAGTTATATATATCAAACCAAAGACGATAAAACAGGTGAAGTTCTAATAACAACGGGGGTTTATGATCTGAAAGATGATGGTAAAACCCTATTGTTGGGCAATATTTCAGATGGTCCAAATGCTTTCCGAATAGAAGGCGATAAGCTGATCGAAGTAGACAAAAACGGAAACCCAAAAGTAAGCAACGGCGAGGTTCATTATATTTTAATAAAAAAATAATCTGCTTATGCTACATCTCGTAGTCGCAATTGCAAGTAATCATGCGATAGGGAAGGGGAATCAGATGCTTTGGCATTTACCAAAAGATTTTCTACATTTCAAGAAAATCACTACCGGACATCCGATAATTATGGGTAGGAAAACATTCGAATCAATTGGTAGACCTTTACCCAACCGAGTAAATATTGTGATTTCGCGAGACCGCAATTACTCTGCAGATGGAATACAGGTCGTTCATTCGTTGCGAGAAGCTATAGAAAAAGGCTATAAGTTGGATGAGGATCTTTACGTGATTGGTGGTGGAGAAATTTATCGCCAAGCAATGGAGTTTGCCGATAAAATCTATCTCACCGAAGTGCATCACGAATTTGAAGGGGATACATTTTTCCCAGAAATTGATGATGAAAAATGGGTAGAAGTAGACCGTGAACATCATCTAAAAGATGATAAACATCTTTATAGTTATGATTTTGTAGAATATCTAAGAAGATAAAAAACTTCAGCCTTAGGCTGAAGTTTTTGTGTTGGTATTATTCTGATAGAAAGTAATATTAACGAATTATTTTTTCCACTTCTTTCGGATCATGCTTGTGCTTAAAAATAATGGCAAAAAGAATGGTAACAATTAGTGCATAACCAGCAAAAATAAACCATGACATTTGCCAACCGTGCAGTTGAGCCAAAAGATCGGTTTGGTTATAAACATAATGATTAACAACGTATTGAGCGGCCAACATCCCTATTGTAGCACCAAAACCATTGGTCATCATCATAAAGACACCTTGTGCCGAAGAGCGTATCTTTTCGTCGGTTTCGTTATCGACATACAGTGAACCCGAAACATTGAAAAAGTCAAAAGCAATTCCGTAAACGATCATCGAAAGAATAAACATCCAAACGCCCGAACCTGGATCTCCAAGCCCAAATAACCCGAAGCGCAGAACCCATCCTACCATGGCCATTAACATGACGATTTTGATTCCGAATTTTCTCAATACAAAAGGGATAAGGAGAATACAAAGCGTTTCAGAGATTTGAGAGAGTGAAATCAATGCATTGGCATTGTTTGCTCCCCAGGTGTTGGCATATTCTGGTATAGATTTGAAGCTTGTGATAAATGGATTGGCATACCCATTGGTGATTTGTAAAGAAACGCCTAATAGCATCGAGAAGATGAAAAATATGGCCATTTTTTTATCTCTGAATAAGGCGAAGGCTTTGAAACCGAACGCATCCGAAAAGGATTGTTTTTCTGTTTTTTCACTGATTGGGCAGTTCGGTAAGGTGAAACTATAGAGAAATAATATTATACCTATTATACCCGAAACATAAAATTGATAATAATTAGATTGGAAACTGATAAAGTTTGGATCACTCGAAAAATTAAAGCCTAAACGTCCATTATCAAATCCGATAAAATTAACAAACAACATTGCACAAATAAACCCTACTGTACCAAAGGTTCTGATTGGTGGAAAGGCTTTTATGGTGTTAAGCTTGTTTTGTTTTAAAATACTGTATGCTGTTGAATTGGAGAGTGCAATGTTCGGCATAAAGAAGGCAACACTAAATGAGTAGAGCGTGAAGATGGTGGCAAAATCTACAGTTTCACCGGCGATATGGCCATAATATCCTGCTGCAATGATAAAGATAGCAGCCAAGAGATGGTTGAGGCCTAAAAGCCGCTGAACAGGTATCCATCTGTCGGCAATAATTCCCATAATTGCAGGCATGAAGATAGAAACGATTCCTTGCATTGCGTAGAATAGCCCAATTTTCGAGCCTAAGCCTACAGATCCCAAATAATTTCCCATAGAGGTGAGGTATGCTCCCCACACTGCAAATTCTAGGAAATTCATGATTGTTAGTCTTAATTTTATAGACATATAAAATAAAATGTGTGTTTTAGTTTGTACGTTTGTCGAGTTCGTCTCGAAGTTGAGCAGCAAGTTCGTAATTTTCTTCCATTACTGCTTTTTTCATTTCTTCTTCTAATTCTTCAGTTGTCCATTCTGAATAGTCGGATAAATCATTCATTGCTTTTACTTCCTCTTCTATTTTTTGCATAGCTTGGTTGATGCTATCTTGTTCTTCTTGGATAACTTCTAAATGGATCCCTGCTTTTTCTACAACGTCTTGGTAGGCATAAATAGGGGCAAAGAAACGAATAGCAATAGCAATGGCGTCTGAGGTGCGTGAGTCGATTTCGGCTATTTGTCCTGTGAAATCTATAAAAACTATTTTCGAATAAAATACGCCATCTTCTAATTTATAGATATAAACCGATTTTACAGAAAACTTGAATTGTTCTCCCAAGCTCACAAAAAGATCATGTGTGAGTGGTCTTGGCGGTGCAATGTCTTTTTCTAAAGCTAATGCAATAGATTGAGCCTCAAAACTTCCGATGATGATAGGGAGTTTACGTCCTCCGAATTCTTCTTCCAAAATAAGAGCATAAGCTCCTGTTTGTGTTTGGCTATAAGAGATTCCTTTAATATTGAGTTTAACTAAATTATCCATTGGATGGTAAAACTAACAAAATCTTATGAATTATTGAAAAAAATAAAAAAATCCGAATCAACTTTTCGGTCAATTCGGATAAGATTACTATAGGTAAATATTAATTTACTCCTTTTAGTTTTTTAACTTCTTCGATAAGTTTTGGTACCACTTCAAAGGCATCTCCTACAATACCATAGTCAGCAGCTTTGAAGAATGGTGCTTCTGGATCGTTATTGATTACAACAATTGTTTTCGATCCATTTACTCCTGCTAAATGTTGGATGGCTCCTGAGATTCCGATTGCTATGTATAAATTTGGTGCAATGGCTTTCCCGGTTTGTCCTACGTGTTCTGAGTGAGGTCTCCAACCTATGTCCGCAACTGGCTTAGATGAAGCGGTTGCAGCACCTAAAATGTTCGCTAGTTCTTCGATCATTCCCCAATTTTCTGGGCCTTTAAGTCCACGACCAGCAGAAACTACGGTTTCGGCTTCGTAAAGGTCTATTTTTTCAGAAGATGCTTGTTCTACACTTTCTATTGTAATTTTTGCATCGGCTGCATTTACTGTTACATTTCCTGTTTCTTCTGTGCCGCTAACTGCGTTATCTTTAACCCCGAAAGAGTTTTGTAATACAGTGATTACTTTGGCACCTTCTACTGCTACTGTTTCGATTCCTTTCCCTGAGAAAGCTTTTCTTTGAACTGTGAAAGGAGTAACCGAAGTAGGAGCTTTTTCTACATTGGTCACCAAAGAAGCGTTTAATTTGAGTGCTAGTATAGGAGCTACAGAAGAAGAGTCGTTTGTAGAAGCTAATACAAAAGTATCGGCTCCGTTTGCTACTTCTGCCAAGGCTTTTGCGTAAAGGCTTGGATCGAAGTTTTTGAGTGTGTCGTTGTCAACTTTTACAACTTTCTGTGCACCGTGAGCATATAGTTTATCCGATGATTCTGTAGCGTTAAAAGCAACAGCTGTTACCGTGTTACCTGCTAAGTCGGCTATAGATTTGGCGTATGAAACGGCTTCTAATGCTGCTTTTTTATAGTGTCCATCATGGGTTTCTGCGAAAACAAATATTGGCATGTTCTTTTATTTTGAAATTGATAAATAGGGTGAATTAAATTACTTTAGCTTCTTCATGTAACAAACGTACCAATTCGGCAACATTATCTTTGTCTACTAAAGTTACAGTACCACGAGAAGCTGGTTTTTCATAACCAACAACCGTTACTTTGGTTTCGGTTGGTTCTGCAGCAACAACTGTGATTTGTTTCGATCTTGCTTGCATAATACCTCTCATGTTCGGGATTCGAAGAGCACTTTCTTCAACCATTCCTTTTTGTCCAGCGATTACAGCAGGTAGAGCGACGCTCGCTTTTTCTTTCCCACCGTCGATTTCACGAACTACTTTGGCAGTAGTGCCCTCAACTTCTAGTCCGATACATCCGTTTACAAAACCGTAGTCCAACATTCCGGCTACTAGACCAGGAACAGCACCTCCGTTGTAATCTATAGATTCTTTCCCAGTCAAAATCAAGTCATATCCACCTTCTTTAGCAGCTTTTGCAATTTGGGTAGCTACAAAGAAATCGTCTTTCGCATCAGCATCTATACGGATTCCGTCATTTGCACCAATGGCTAAAGCCTTGCGCATCACAGGCTCTACACTTGCATCACCTACCGTAAGGATTGTCACTGTTGCCCCTTGTTTTTCTTGCAATTCAACGGCACGGGTTAAACTAAATTCGTCATGCGGGTTGATTACAAATTGCACGCCGTTTTTATCAAACTCCTTCCCATCAGAAGTGAAGTTTATCTTTGCGGTAGTGTCTGGAACGCTACTAATACAAACTAATATCTTCATCGATTTATGATTTTTTGTTTTTAAAAAATTGTCTTAATAATTTCTATTTGCTAATTTACAAAAAACATTTTACTATGCAAGCATAGTAAATTAATTCTTTGTTAAACTTTTTTCTTGTTTTCTGAGTTGCTTTGTGTATACATTATTTGCAACAACTACACTTAATTCGTATAAAAACCAAAGAGGGATCGAGGCTACAATCATGCTCAATATGTCGTTCGGTGTAATCGCCGCAGCAATAACCAAAACTACTACAAATGCATGTTTTCGATAAGTTTTTAAGAAAGTTGGGGTCAACAATCCTATCGAAGTAAAAAAATAAACAAATACTGGTAGGAGGAAAATTACCCCCATCGATAATAAGGTTTGTACAAACAAGCTGATGTATTTTGGTAAAGTCCAGGTGTTGCCAACGTTGAACGGATCGTAAGAAAATAAGAATTGTGTAGAAAGTGGAAGAAGCATATAATAGCTAAACAATATACCAGACAAGAAAAACAAGGTTATCGCAAAGACAGTGCTTGTGGCACTTTTTCTTTCATTCTCATTGAGGCCTGGTTTCACGAATCGCCAAATTTCCCAAATGATATATGGAATGGCAACAATCAACCCGCAAACTAGAATTGCCATAATTTGCGAAGTAATTTGACCCGATGGGTCGAGGTTTGTTAAGTCTTTAGAAATATCGAATTCGGATGTATATAATTTTCCTATTCCTGATGTTTCACCTAAATAGTTGAAAAATCTAAAGGTAGCAAAGTTCGATTTCAAGGGTGCCATGATAATATCATTGACAATGAAATCCCAAAAAAAAGCTACAAAAATAGATGCCAAAATCAGTGCTATACAAGATCGTACAAGATGACCTCTTAATTCGCCTACGTGCGCCAAAAAAGACATGTCGGCTGTGTATTGTTTTTTCTTTGTCATTATTCTATTCCTTCTGCTAATATCGAATGGATATCCAAAACTCCATAATACTTATCGGTATCGTCGACCACAATTATTTGCCCAATACTGTTGTTTCTGATAAGGTCTAAGGCAGTAGCAGCTAAGGCAGTTTTATTTATTTTTTTAGGATGCATCGTAGCAATATCCTTTGCTTTTAGATGCTGAAAGTTGGGATGCTCGATAAGCATTCTACGTAAATCTCCATCGGTGATAACTCCCAGGACTTTGTTGTCTTTATCGGTAATGGTAGTAATTCCCATTTTGCCAGTAGTCATCGAATCAATTACTTCTGTCATCGGAGCGTCTGCCGATACTTGAGGTTTTTTACTTGTATCTACAATATTATCAACACGCCATAAGAGCCTTTTTCCTAAAGCCCCTCCTGGGTGGTATTTTGCGAAGTCTTGTTTTTCGAACTTTCGAAGTTCCATCAAAGCTACTGCAATTGCATCGCCCATTACAAGTTGGGCAGTTGTGCTGCTTGTAGGCGCTAGGTTTAGGCGTCCACTTTCTTTGCTTACGGATGCATCAAGTACATAATCAGCGGTTTTTGCCAAGACGGATTCTGTGTTGCCTGTAATGGCGATTAGCGATTTTGCTCTATTTTTTAGGATAGGAGAAAGAAGTTTTATTTCGGGTGTGTTCCCACTGTTAGAGATACATAAGCAAACGTCTTCTTTTTGTAGCAATCCCAAATCACCATGGATGGCTTCTGCAGCATGGAGAAACTGAGAAGGGGTACCAGTAGAGTTTAGGGTTGCGACAATTTTGTTTGCAATATGGGCACTTTTCCCAATTCCGCATACGACAAGTTTCCCGTTTGTGTTAAAAATTTCTCGAACAGCTTGGCTGAAAGAATCGCTCAAACGATTGGCAATTAGTTCAATTTCTTTGGCTTCTTCTAAAAAAACCTCTTTAGCTATGAATGTTAAATTTTTTTCTTCCAAAATGAAATGTATTGTCAGCTCCTAAAAAATCCGTATATTTAAATTCCTTATATGATTGGAAGTTATAGGATTTAAGTTTTACTGAATTCGCCTCCAAATATAGGGTTTATTATAAGAAAAATTTTATAGTATTTTGATAAAATTGAATTGATAGGAATGATGGAGACGCATACAAAAGATTTATCTAGCTACCTTAAGAAATACTTTGGGTATGATCAATTTAAGGGGCAACAAGAAGAAATTATTAAAACGCTTTTGAATAACCAAGATGTTTTTGTACTGATGCCAACTGGCGGAGGAAAATCTATGTGTTATCAATTGCCAGCCTTGATGTCGGAAGGGGTGGCCATTATAGTATCGCCACTAATTGCATTGATGAAAAATCAAGTAGATGCGTTACGTGGCATATCGACCAATGAAGTAGCTCATGTATTAAATTCGTCGCTCAACAAATCCGAAACAAAAATTGTGATGGACGATATTCGAGCAGGTAAAACAAAAATGTTGTATGTAGCACCAGAGTCATTAACCAAAGAAGAGTATATCGATTTTTTCAAAACGGTAAAAATTTCTTTTTTCGCTATAGACGAGGCTCATTGTATATCAGAATGGGGTCATGATTTTCGTCCAGAATACCGAAATCTAAAGTCCATTATCCAAAAAATAGGGAATGCTCCTATTATAGCACTCACTGCTACAGCAACACCAAAAGTACAAGAAGATATCCAAAAAACATTGGGCATGCAAGATGCTAGGGTTTTCAAAGACTCGTTCAATCGTCCCAATCTTTTTTATGAAGTTCGTCCGAAAATTAATCAAGACAAAGAAATTGTAAAATTCATCAAAAAAAGACAAGGAAAATCAGGAGTCGTGTACTGTCTTAGTCGAAAAAAAGTTGAAGAATTAACACAACTTCTTCAAGTAAACGGAATAAAGGCGATCCCGTACCATGCTGGTTTAGATGCTAAAACAAGAAGTAAACACCAAGATATGTTCCTTATGGAAGATGTAGATGTTGTGGTGGCGACCATTGCTTTTGGGATGGGAATCGATAAACCCGATGTACGATTTGTTATTCATTACGATATTCCAAAATCTTTAGAGAGCTATTATCAAGAGACTGGACGAGCAGGTCGAGATGGTGGAGAAGGAGAATGTGTGGCTTTTTACGATTATAAAGATATCGAAAAACTAGAGAAGTTTTTGGCTAGTAAACCAGTTGCAGAACGAGAGATCGGTATGCAACTGTTGAATGAAGTGGCAGCATATGCCGAGACTTCTATGTCGAGAAGAAAATTTTTGCTCCATTATTTCGGAGAAGAATTCGATGAAGTAAACGGTGCGGGTGCTAATATGGACGATAATATGCGTAATCCTAAAAAAATGATGGATGCTACCCGAGAAGCACAGCAAGTTTTGACCATTGTAGAGAAAACCAATCAAAAATTACGTATTGCTGATATAGTCCATATATTGGTTGGCAAAGAAAACTCTATAACCAAATCATTCAACTTACAATCAGAACCATATTTTGGGATCGGGAAAGACCAAGAAGATTATTTCTGGAAAACGGTAGTACGACAATTAATCGTCCATAATTATCTCAAAAAAGAAATAGAAACTTATGGATTACTGAAAATAACTGAGCAAGGAAGAGAATTTTTAGACAATCCGACTAAATTCGAGATTGCTCAAGATATAGATTATAAAAAGCTACTCGATGGAGGAATAGTAGATGAAACACCTACTTCACCTGCAGCTTTTGATGATCGACTTCTAAAACATCTCAAAGAATTAAGAAAAAAAATTGCTAAGAAGCATCAGTTGCCTCCCTTTGCCGTTTTTCAGGACGCAAGTTTAGATGACATGACCATGCAATACCCTACCAATCTCGTCGAGCTTACCAACGTATATGGAGTAGGAGAAGGAAAAGCAAAAAAGTTCGGGAAAGAATTTGTAGCCTACATTGCACAGTATGTAGAAGATAACCAGATCGAACGACCAGATGACATGGTAATCAAACAAGTGGCCGATAAAACAAGTCATAAAGTATATATTATCCAATCTACTGATCGAAAACTCGATTTAGCAGATGTAGCTTCTGCGAAGAACCTTTCGATGGATGAGTTATTGTCAGAAATGGAAAGTATAGTTTATCAGGGAACAAAGTTGAATATCAATTATTATATAGATGAGGTTTTGGATGAAGATCAACAAGAAGAAATTTTCGACTATTTGATGGAAGCCGAAAACGACTCGATGGCGAATCTTCTCGATGAATTTAGCGATGATTACGACGAAGAAGAACTGCGATTGATGCGAATAAAATTTATAAGTGAAGTCGCAAATTGACCCAGTAATAAATCGAAAGTTCGTAACTTTGGATTTTTCTTTTACAGTTTACAAGTATGATAAATAACAAAGCACTATTATTAATCTTAGACGGTTGGGGAATCAATCCAGACCCGAAAGTCTCTGCAATAGCAAAAGCCAATACACCCAATATCGATACCTTGATGACAAATTATCCCAATACAACGTTAGACACCTTTGGGTTAGCAGTCGGTTTGCCAGAAGGACAAATGGGGAATTCAGAGGTGGGACATATGAATCTAGGAGCTGGTAGAGTGGTTTATCAGAATTTAGTGAGGATCAATCGTGCAGTAGAAAACAAAGAATTATTACAAGAAAAAGTGCTTCATGATGCTTTTTCTTATGCCAAAGAAAACAGTAGAAAAGTCCATTTCATAGGATTAGTTTCCGATGGTGGAGTGCATTCTCATATCAATCATCTCAAAGGATTACTCGATGCAGCCAAAGAAGCTGGGCTCGAAAAAAACGTCTTTGTACATGCTTTTACCGATGGGCGAGACACCGACCCTACATCCGGTAAAGAATTCATACAAGAACTCATAACCCATATGCAAACATCGGTAGGGGAACTTGCTTCGATTACAGGACGTTACTATGCAATGGATCGGGATAAACGTTGGGAGCGGGTGAAAAAAGCTTATGATGCTATGGTTCACGGTTTTGGCGAATACACAACACAACCGATAAAAGCAATAGAAGATGCCTATGCCAATACTTTGACCGACGAATTTTTGTTGCCCATTATTGTTACTGATGAAAATGATCAACCGAAAGCCATTATCGAAAATGAAGATGTAGTGATTTGCTTCAACTTCCGAACAGATCGTGGACGAGAAATTACCGAAGTATTATCGCAAAAAGATTTTCCAGAGCATCAAATGTTTGCATTAAAACTAAAATACGTTACTCTGACAGACTATGATAAAACATATCAAAATGTAGAAGTTGTTTTTCAGGATTCTACTCTGCAAATGACTTTAGGGGAGGTTTTAGAGAAAAATCATAAAACTCAAATCCGAATGGCAGAAACAGAGAAATATCCACATGTTACCTTTTTCTTTTCGGGAGGTAGAGAAGTACCGTTCGAGGGTGAAAAGAGAATCCTAAAACCATCTCCGAGAGATGTAGCAACATATAATCTAAAACCCGAAATGGCTGCCTATGAGCTTACCGATGCATTGTTAGAAGAAATCAATCAAGAAACAGCAGATTTCATTGTATTAAATTTTGCTAATACTGATATGGTTGGGCATACAGGCATTTTTTCTGCCGCACAAAAAGCTGCTGAAGTAGTAGACTCTTGTGTCGGAAGAATCGTAGAAGCTGCTCTAAAACATAACTACACCACTTTTATTTTGGCAGATCATGGAAATTCTGACTGTATGGTTAACGAAGATGGTAGCCCCAATACACAGCATAGTACAAATCCCGTTCCGTTGATTGTTGTAGATAAAAATCGTCGTTGGAATTTGAAACATGGAAAACTAGGCGACATTGCACCTACTATTCTTACAGTGATGCAAATACCAATTCCGACCGAAATGATAGGTGATATTTTGGTTTCATAAAAAACATTTAGGCAATATTTAGATACAAATACATCTCCCCTAAACAAGATAAAACCATGATGAATACAAAAATAATAGCAGTTGATTTTGATGGAACAATAGTCGAAGATAAATATCCGCAAATAGGGAAACCAAAGTTATTTGCTTTTGAAACGCTAAAAAAACTACAAAATGAAGGTTATCGATTGATACTCTGGACGTACCGCAGCGGAGAAAAATTATCCGAAGCTGTTGAGTTTTGTAGAGCAAATGGGATAGAATTCTATGCCGTAAATAGTAGTTTCGAGGGTGAAGAATACGACCCAAAACAACAAAGCAGAAAAATAAATGCTGATCTATTTATAGACGATCGAAATTTAGGGGGATTTCCCGGTTGGGGAGAAGTCTATCAAGTAATTTCACAAAAAATAGAGTTCACTCTACATCATGGTGAGAAAAAAGAACAAAAGAAAAAAAGAGGATTTTTTAGATTATGATAATTTTAAAAACAAAAGAAGAGTTAGAGCTCATGTACCTAAGTGCACAATTGGTATCGAAAACTTTAGGTATGTTAGCAAAAGAAATTAAACCTGGCGTAACAACCAATCATTTAGATAAATTAGGTGGAGAATTTATTCGAGACCATGGCGGGTATCCAGCATTTTTAGGAATGTATGATTTTCCAAAAAACTTATGCATTTCACCAAACGAACAAGTCGTACACGGCATTCCGAACGATATTCCTTTAGAAGATGGCGATATCGTATCCGTAGATTGTGGAGTCTATATGAACGAGTTTTATGGAGACCATGCCTACACCTTTGCAGTAGGAAATATTGATGAAGAAACCGAAAAGTTACTTCGTGTAACCAAAGAATCTCTATACAAAGGAATTGAACAAATGCGTAAAGGAAACCGTATTGGTGATATAGGTTATGCAATTCAGCAACACTGCGAAGCAGAAGGATACGGAATTGTAAAAGAATTAGTAGGGCATGGCCTAGGACGCGAGATGCACGAAGATCCGCAAGTACCCAACTACGGAAGAAGAGGAACTGGTAAAAAACTAGAAAACGGAATCGTGTTAGCCATCGAACCGATGGTCAATATGGGAACCGATAAAGTAAAATTCCATAAAGATGGCTGGACAGTGACCACACGCGATAACAAATATTCTGCTCATTACGAGCACGATGTATGCTTGGTAGAAGGCGAACCTAAATTATTGTCAACTTTCGGATATATATACGAAGCTCTAGGAATCGAATCCGATGAAGAAAAACCATATCTTTTTAAATAGTTCGTACTCATGAAGCGACTTTTCCGCTATGGGATGAACCTAATCCCAAGACCAATACTCATCAACATTAGCTATATCATTCGGCCTGTTTTGGTATGGCTACTAAAAGGGAATCGCTACTACGACCCAATCGATGGACAAGGATATTATAAAATGTTGCCCTATGGATACGAAAAACAACGCGAAAATGTATTGGCACCGAATACCTTTTCCTTAGAAAGGCATCGATTAATGTGGTTGTACCTTACCAATAAAACCAATTTTTTTCAGGCAAAACAAAAAGTGCTGCACATTGCACCCGAACAAGCATTTTATAAACGCTTTCGGGCAATGCAAAATCTAGACTATATAACGTCTGATATAGAATCGCCTTTGGCCGATGTAAAAGCAGACATTTGCGATTTACCCTTTGGAGAAAACACATTCGATGTAATTTTTTGTAACCATGTTCTCGAACACATCATGGATGATCATCAGGCGATGAGCGAGCTTTTTCGAGTGATGAAACCAGGTGGCTGGGGAATTTTTCAGGTACCGATAAGTTATCAACGCGAGCTTACCTACGAAGATAGTTCTGTGACAAGCAAAGAAGAGCGAAAAGAAAAATTTGGTCAATATGATCACGTTCGGATTTATGGTTTGGATTACTATCAGCGCTTAGAAGATGCAGGTTTTATCGTGCATAAGGTCGATTATACCAAAGAAATTCCGACAGAAGAAATCAACCGATATCGTTTAGAGAAAGGAGAAATTCTTCCGGTTGTCGAAAAACCTATACAAACCAATGAATAGAACAATCAAAATTCAAAAAGTCGAGTTGAATAGGTTCGACTTTTTTGTTTTTCAGAAAGATGCTAGACTATCCTCTCCCAATCCTTCATTCTGTCACAAAAAGAGAAATTCTCTACTTTTTTCTATTCATTTTATTCCTTGTAAATTTGTCTATAGATGAAAGATATTCCCTATGATGAAAAAACAGGAAAGGATAGATTTTCTTATTCAAGAATTAGAAAAATTATATCCAAATCTACCCATTCCGTTGCATCATCAAGATGCTTTTACATTGCTGATAGCTGTTTTGCTTTCGGCACAAACAACCGATAAAAAAGTAAACGAAGTAACACCTGCTCTTTTTGCTCGAGCCAATAATGCAAAAGAAATGATGCAGCTCGAAGTCGAAGAAATCAAAGAATATATAAAGCAAATAGGCTTGTCGAACACCAAAGCCAAAAATATTCGTCTTCTATCAGAAATGTTGGTCGAAAAATATGATGGCGAAGTTCCATCGACCTTCGAGCAATTAGAAGAATTACCAGGTGTTGGGCACAAAACTGCATCGGTGGTGATGGCCCAATGGTTTGGGATTCCGGCCTTCCCGGTCGATACACATATCCACCGATTGATGAAATTGTGGAAATTGACCAAAGGAAAAAATGTAGAAGAAACCGAACGCGATGCTAAACGTATTTTCCCTCGTGAGGTATGGAATAAACTGCATATCCAAATCATCATGTATGGGAGAGAATATTCGCCTGCTCGTGGTTGGAGTTTAGAAAAAGATTATATAACCCGAAAAATGTTCGAGAAAATAGTTCTATCAAAAAACAATCTCTTCCAAGGAAGTAGAGAACGAAAATCTTTGTATGATGTTGCTTATCTACGAGATGGAAAAAAGAAACCGATTGTAATTTTTAGCCATGGTTTCAAAGGATTTAAAGACCATGGATGTTTTGATTTGATGGCAAAATTTTGGGCTACTAATCATTTTGCATTTATCAAATACAATTTTTCGTACAACGGAATTGGATTGACCAATACGCAAAAATTTACAGAATTAGAAGCTTTCGGTGAAAATAATTATTCTACAGAACTCGATGATTTGGGCTTGGTTATTTCGCATGCGATTAGCGGTGATTGGATTCCCGAAAAAGAGATTAATCGCGATGAGGTTTATTTGATTGGCCATTCTCGAGGTGGAGGAATCACGATTCTAAAAGGAATAGAAGATCCACGTGTGAAAAAGATAGCTACACTTGGTGCGATTTCTTACCTAGATCGTTTCCGAAATTATTCGGAGCAAGAATTAGAAGATTGGAAAGATTCTGGAGTATATCGTTTTCAGAATATGAGAACCCAGCAATGGATGCCGATGAATTATCAGTTTTATGAGGACTATATCCAGCATGAAAATCGTCTGTCGATTGAAAAAAATATTCAGAATTTAAGCATTCCGTATCTCAATCTACATGGTGATGCAGATGAAACGGTTTCGGTAGAAGAAGCCAAAAACCTGAAAAGATGGAATCCTACTATTGAGTTACAGGTTTTGGCAGGTGTGGATCATGCTTTTGGTTCGAAAGAACCTTGGACCGAAGGTCAACTACCCGAAGATTTTTTATGGGCAATGGAATTGATACGAGATTTCTTTTTAGAAAAAAAATAAGAAAATCTTTTTTGCAACAAAAATGCCGCCCAGTTCGGAGCGGCATTTTGTAAACGGAGGTTTTGAGAAAATCCTTAAAATTTATATCGTAGATTTACCAAAAAATAACGACCCAATACTTCTTGCTGAGTGGTTTGGGTATAGTTATCGTTGAATGAATTGGTCACGAGTAAATCATTTCCTAAAATATTTCCTGCGATAAAAGTAATGTATGTTTTTTTAGCAATATTATAGCGCAAAGACGCATTGAGTTCTTTGGCTTCATTGATTTTTTCGCCATTTTGGTATTGCAAATGATAGTTGATATCCGACTGAAGTAGCCATTTGTCTAAAAAGGTCCAAGCAAAATTACCGTTCGGTACCCACGACTCGAAACTCTGTTTTGTTAGTGAACGATAATCATTTTGCATCCATTTGAGGCCGGCCGTAAATTCTACTTTCTTTTTGAATGTGAAAATATTATCCAACATATAGAAATGAGAAATTGTACGTGTATTGGTCGATTCATTATTTACAAAGGTGTAATAATCCATATTAGAAAAATTACCGTTGATACTTGCACGATAAAATTTAGAAAAGCGTTTTCCGATATTCAAATTGGCAGAAAAAGATTTTTCGTTTTTGTGGCTATTAATCAGCGTATTGCTTTGGTTAAACTGTATATTTTCCGGATTATTTGGCGGTACATAGGTCAAGAAATTAGACATGGTTTGTATCGAATTGTCGCGAATCGTATAACTTACTTGTGCGTAAATATTAAAAAAGGAAAATGAATTGAAATAGTAATATCTCAAATTCATATCATGTTGATTGCTAGCGTATAAATCTCTATTTCCGTAAAAAACAGAAAAATAAGAATTTATTTTCATCAATGGATTCAGATCTCTAATTGATGGATAAGAATAATTTCTGCGATAATCCAAACTCAATTGATGAGCGTTGCTAAAATTATATTCGAAATTTGCAAACGGAAAAAATTTTGTATCTTTTTCTTCTTTTCTTTCGTTAAGAAAATCGATATTTTGATACAAATGATGCAAGCCTGTTCCGACATCCATCAAAAACCTACCAAATTTCTTTTTGATTGAAGCCGAAATATAAAACTGTTGAAAGTCCATATCGGCACGTCCGCTATAGAATTCTCCTGCCAAAATTTCTTCTTGCCCAAATGTAGTGGTCGTGTTTTTTTGGTTGCTGAAATTCGTGCCTACTTTTAGGTTTAAGTTTGTAGTATAGCTCAATAAATGGTTATAAACAGCATATAGCTGCAAGGTATTTACGTTTGTTTTCTGTTGCTGATCGATCGAGTTTAGCGAGAATGGGTAAAGATTACTCAAAAACTCATGCGAAGAGCGAATCATCAAATCAGGTTTTTCTTCTTGGTATTGATGACGGAAATACAGACCAAGGTTATCGTCTTTTCCTACTTTTTTTATGTAACTAAAATTCTGTGTAATACTGTTATTCGTCCGTTTGTTTTCTACACTTCTGCTGGCGCTAAAAGTGTTATTTTGGTAGGATGATAGGTTTTGTTCTAGATTGTTTTCGGTATAATTGAAATTCAATCGATACTTGATTTGCGATCGATCAGACGGAGAATAATCAAGTCGTAAACGTCCCATTGCTGATAAAATATTTTGCTTATTTCGTTCTTCATCTAGATCGATTCGGTTGTTGATCGATGCACTATGAAAGCGTTTTGTCAACTGATTGTATCGGATATTGTTCGAAGCCAACATCCCAAAACCGGTCACCATTAGATTTTTATTTGCTTGGTAGCCCATATGTGCTGCACTGGTAAACGTGTTCAGTTCTCGTGCCTGATTTTGGGTGCTTAGAAAGCTAAATGTAGTGTTGGCAGAACGCAAAGAGAGTATACTTCCTTCTGAGTTAAAATCAGAGAATACCCCAAAAAAACTCATATAATCTTCCTGATCAAAAACTTGCTTGCCATAAGTGTTGAAATCTCCGATGAGCGTAGCATCTGTTTTTTCGCTAAAATAAAATGTTTTAGATTGTGCATCGGCGTGTTGATTGGCGTCTCCACCAATGGTTATATTCCCGAAGGCAAGATTTTTTTTGTCCTCTTTTAGTTCGATATTGAGCGACATCTGCTCATCTTGCTGTAGGGAAGAGGCAAATGGATTGGCTTTGAATTTCTTGTTTAGTTGGATTTTATCCACTGCATCCGATGGTAAATTCTTGTTCAGTAATTTGGTGTTACCTCCCAAGACTTCACGTCCGCCAACGGTGATAGTAGTAATTTCTTTCCCGTTGTGGTATACTTTTCCGTTTTCTACTACAATACCGGGCAGTTTTTTTAGGATATCCTCCAACACTTCTTCATTCCCAACCTTGAAGGAGTCTGCATCATATTCTATAGTATCTCCTTTTATTTTTATTGCTTGTTTGGCATTGATAATGGCTTCTTGCAAAGCAATGGTCTTGGTGGCTTTTAGTTTTAGTTTTAGTTGCTGATTTTTTGATAAATCCAATGCTTGAACCACTTGCTCAAAACCAGAATGTTCGACTTCTATTTCATACTTTTCATGGCAAGGAACCTCAAGTGAAAACTCACCCTCGAGGTTAGAATAGGTGAAACCAACTCCTTCATTTTGCGTATTGAAAATAGAAACCGTTGCATCGTTGATAGGTAAGCCGTTTTCGTCTTGTAAAATACCTTTCACGGTACAATTTTGTGCAAAAACACCATTGGATAATCCCAATAATAAGATCAAGAAAAATACAATCCTCATACATTAATTTTAATAGAGCGTATGTAATTAATCGGTTTCTACGCCTTGGTTCATTTGTTCGCGAATGTTTTGTTCCCAAATACGCATTTCTTCTTCGTATTCTTTCATGGTATAGGTTTTCTTTTCGGTCGGAACGTTAATTTTCACTGGTTTATCAGTGATTTTTAGGTCTTTTAATTGGATAGAAAAATCTGCTTTTTCATTTTTACCGTCAACTTTCACAATCAAACCTGGCAAACCCCAAAAACGGTCGGGACCATCTTTTACAGTAATTTGTGGTGCATACCAAGCAGTTACCGGAATGCTGTCGTTGATAACGCCTGTTGCTTTGGTAACATCGTATCCGTTGATTTTAGTTTTCTCACGGGTTATTTTCCAGTTGAAGTTGATTAATTGGTCTTTTATTTGGTAGCGTTTGCCAAACATGTCATAGAGTTTTGTGTATTCGTTGTTGTCGATTAATTTGTACAGAGGTTCTTTGTCCATCATCGTCATCATTTTTACGACTTGTGCCGATATCGAATTATCATTACTAATTTTTTCTACCAATTGATAAACAGATTTTTTGCCATCTGCTTTCAGGGTGTAATCTACATAAACACCTTCTTTATTAGCAGTTTCTAGGTTTTTTCTTGCTTCGGATTGAAATGCTTTCGGAACGTTTTTCAAGTTTTCTTCAACATTCAAATCGATTTTCATAACATAGGTGGCTTCTATGTTTTGGTCTTGTGCAAATCCGACATGTATGGCAGAAAAAGCAATCAGACAAGTATAAATAAATTGTTTCATAATCGTTGTGTTTTTTTATTAGGTGTATTTTTTTTGTAATCGTTACATCTAATCCATTTTTTTTTTAATCCAAATAGCTTGTGAGTTGTCCGCCTTTGGTAATAAATGTTTTTAGTTTTTCTTGGTACATTTCATTATCAATCGCTTTTACGGCACGCTCGAGAATATGAACTTTGTATCCCAATTTCAGTGCGTCCATGGCGGTGAAATAGACACAAAAATCAGCAGCCAAACCGCATACAAAAATTTCGGTTACGCCTTGTTCTTGTAAGTAGCCGTGTAAGCCAGTTTTGCGTTGATGGTTATTATCGAAAAAAGCACTGTACGAATCGATCGAAGGATTCATGCCTTTTCGGATGATTGCGGAAAGTTTGTTCTGATGTAATTCGTGGCTCAACTCTGCGCCTTTTGTTCCTTGCACACAATGATCTGGCCATAGTGTTTGCGGATAACCTTGCAAATCGACAATATCCAAAACTTGATTGTTCGGATGTTGAGATGCAAAACTTTGGTGTTTTTCGGGGTGCCAATCTTGGGTGGCAATAATCAGCTCGAACTTGGCTTGCAATTCGTTGATGCGTTTGATGATTTCATCTCCATGAGGAACGGCCAATTTACCACCTGGTAAAAAGTCGTACTGTAAATCGACAATGATTAATGCTTTCATTTTTAAGTTATTTTATGCTTAAAAATAAGGAGAAATTAGAACTATTGGCTAGTTTTTTTTGTGCCTTGTTTCATTTCTCTTTTATTATCAGAATTGTAGATAAATTTTTTGTGTTTTTTATAGATTATGTTTTGTTTTTGGTTTGATGAGTAGTATTTGTACTTACTAGAAGCATCAGTCCTATAGTGGGAATTAAATTGTTATCCGCTTGGTTCTATGGTTTTTCTTAGTTTGATATTTTATTGTAGAGATTATAAAAAAATACTCGATAGGAAGAAGATTTTATGATTAAAATTCTCTTTTATGTTTTTACAAACAATCGAAAAAAAGTTAGTTTTACCTAAAATATAAAAAGAAGGATAAGATTAATTATCGAGATCGGTGAATTTTCTTTTGGTAGCAATAAAATACTGAAAAACAAGAAACTTTGTCTGATAATAATTCTTGATAGGATGAAGTTCTCGTTTGCGATACATTTTTTTCAGGCCACGATAAAAGTGCATGTGTGACCAAAATACAGCACGCAAATGAGAGAAACCTTTACTTGGTAAAAAAGCAATTGCCGCTATTCCGTCTAAAGAAAGTCTTGCAAAAAGACACGGAAATAAACGACTTTTGGGTAGGTTTTTCACATTCATCCATAAACTATTGCGGTAGTTGAGGTACATTTTTTTGTACGAATCTTTTTTCAGCGTTGCAGCTCCTAAATGATAAACCGTAGAATCTCCGCAAAACATAATCTTTTTGCCTCTATTTTTCAGACGCCAACATAAATCAATTTCTTCCATGTGAGCCTCAAAATCTTCATCAAAACCATCGACAGCCCAATAATCTTTTGCACGAATAAATAAACACGCGCCCGAAGCCCAAAAAATTTCAATCGAATCATTGTATTGTTGTCTGTCCTTTTCTATGGTAAAAAAAAGTCTTCCTCGGCAATACGGATAGCCCAAATTATCAATAAAACCGCCTGCAGCACCAGCGTATTCGAACTCGTCTTTGTTTCGGTAGGATAAAATTTTGGGTTGAATTGCGCTAATGTTTTTATCCGTATCAAAAAGTTGCAGAACCGGTTCTATCCAATTTTTGCTAACTTCTACATCCGAATTTAGTAAACAAAAATATTCTGCATCAATAGATTGTAAACCAATATTGTAGCCTTTTGCAAAACCATGATTCTCAGAGTTTTGTATAACCCGAACATCTGGAAATTTTTCTTGCAATAGTGTTAAATAATCATCAGACGATTGGTTGTCTATAAGATAAATCGGGTAACCTTTACTGTTTTCGACAACCGATGGTAGAAACTCTTCCAATAGTTTTCTGCCGTTCCAATTTAGAATGCAAATTGCCAGTTTATCCATAAGATTTGTTTTGTGCATGTTTCCAACGTTTATGACTCCATAACCAATTGCTTGGTTGTTGCTGAATGGTTTTCTGGAGCAGATGAAAGAACTTATTTACCGCTTCGTTTTCTACAAAATCTTCACCATCGGGTAAAATTCGAATGAATTCGGTATGATAATAGCCGCGTTTTATTTTGGTCGTTTGGGCATAGACAACCGCAAAATCTTTCTTGGTTAGCAACTTATCGAAACCCGTAAAGACAGGTGTTTGTTGATGTAAGAAATCTAGCGAGTAATGTATTTCATGTTTCTTCGGACTCTGGTCGGCAATCAAAAGATAGGTCGTGTTTCCGTCATTGGGTGTTTGTAACATTACTCGGATTACGCGACGCATTTCTACGGTTGTTGTTCGGTAACGAGCGCGTAATTGTTGCATTTTTTTGTCCCAAAAAGCATTTCGTAAACGATGATACACGGCAACATTTTTTGGGGTAGGTAAGATAAGTGCTGTGCCAATAAACCATTCCCAATTGAAAACATGACCCGCCATTAAAAAAACATTTTTCTTTTCGAGCTGAATCTGATTCATAATGTCTAAACCAGAATGCGTATGTCGTTTCTCAAGTTCTTCTGGGCTGATCGTGAAGGCTTTGAGGGTTTCTACCAAATAATCGGCAAAGTTTTTATAGAATTCTTTTTGGATTTGTTTTATCTCTCGATTGGATTTTTCGGGAAATGAATTTTTTAGATTGTTGAAGATTACCTTGCGTCGATAACCGATCAAATAATTCAATCCGAAATAAATGATATCCGAAATAAAATACAAGACCGGAAAGGGTAACTTAGAAAAGGCCTTTACTATCCAAAACACCAACTGATTCATATAATGAAAAAATGTCTGTAAAGATAGAGATTTACTCAAAACCTAAACTTGCCTCCCACAAAACATCTTTTGGTGGAGGAGCAATAATGGTGATTTCTTCTTTGCTCACGGGATGCGTAAATATTAATTTTCTTGCATGCAGAGAGATGCTTCCGTCTGGATTAGAACGTTTTGCACCGTATTTCAGATCGCCTTTTATGGGGCATCCGATAAAGCTCAGTTGTGCCCGAATTTGGTGAGAGCGTCCGGTGAAAAGTTGTACATCGAGCACTTCATACGAATCCAGGCTTCCTACCCAATAGTATTCGAGAATTGCTTCTTTGGCATTGTTGGTGGGTTGGCTAAAAACGGTTGTTTTGTTGTTTTTCTGATTTTTACGAAGGTAGTGTGTCAAACGATCGTGTTCTTTTGGCGGTTTTCCCTGTATCAATGCGCGATACACTTTGGTTACTTCCCGCTTCTGGAAGGCATCATTCATGCGTGCCAAAGCTTTCGATGTTTTTGCAAACATTATTATCCCAGAAGTTGGTCGATCCAAACGATGAACTAAACCCAAAAACACATTGCCAGGTTTGTGATCACGTTCTTTGATGTAGGCTTTCAGGCTATCTACTAGTGGGATATCGCCGGTATTGTCGCCTTGTGCCAATTCACCAGGTTTTTTATTTATAATCAATAAATGATTGTCTTCGAATAGAATGTCAGGGTTTACCATGAATTATAGTGGATAAAAAAATTTAGTTTTCGTTAGGATTATTTTTACAGTTTTTCATCATTAACTTATTTTTATGTTGGATAAGTTATCAATATTGTTCATTTTCATTTGGAAAATCAGAAGACTTTACATCGGCTACATAATTTTCGATTGCTGATTTTATTTGGTCTTCTAGTTGTAAATATTTGCGAACAAATTTAGGGTTGAACTCGTTATTGAGGCCCAACATATCGTGCACGACCAAAACTTGCCCATCTGTACTATTTCCGGCACCAATCCCGATTGTAGGAATTTGGATGGTTTCTGTTACTTTTTTGGCTAAATCGGCAGGGATTTTTTCCATCACCAAGGCAAAACAACCCAACTCTTCTACCAGTTTTGCATCGCTGATGAGTTGTTCTGCTTCAGAATTATCTTTGGCGCGTACTTTATACGACCCGAATTGATAAATCGATTGAGGTGTAAGCCCTAGATGTCCCATCACAGGAATTCCTGCATTGATGATTCTTTTGATCGATTCTTCGATTTCTTTTCCGCCTTCTAATTTCACGGCATGGGCACCCGACTCTTTCATGATTCTTACGGCAGATTCCAATGCTTTTTGTGGGTCAGATTGATAAGTACCAAACGGTAAATCTACAACGACCAATGCTCTTTTTGCAGCACGAACAACACACTGTGCATGGTAAATCATTTGGTCTAGAGTAATTGGCAGAGTAGTCTCGTGACCGGCCATAACGTTGGCAGCAGAATCTCCGACCAAAATTATTTCGGTGCCGGCTGCATCTACTAAAGTAGCAATCGTAAAATCATAAGCCGTTAACATGGATATCTTTTCGCCCGAAAATTTCATTTTACGAATTGTTTCGGTCGTTATACGTTTTAAATCTTTGGTTACTGACATGCTATTTTTATTTCTTGGTAAAGGTAATTTGATTTTTAAGGAACTACTAATGTTTTATGAGATTTTATTAGAAAAATACTTTTGTTTAGCAATTGATTTTTAATATTATTTAACCGTCAGACTTTTTAAATGTCAATGTTTTTTGGGTAGTAATATTCGTGCAAAATATGTAATTTTGTGCTCTTTAATTGCCAACATAAACGATGAATATTGCTGTTGTAGGAACAAGATAAGTGGTTTCTAATCCAGAATTTATACACAAAGGTTGTGCTACTTTAAGATGTTAGGTATCCAAACCGTGTGTTTGTAGGAGCTACTTCTTACCAAGTTCTCGATTTCTAGTGTCGGGTTTATCGTTCGTTGACCGAAGCAAGATTTCTGGTAAGTAGGATGCCTGAAAACTCGTCTGAACATGCAAAGTATGATATTGGTCGGAACGAAGAATGATAAGTTTTGTCTTGAAATGGGGTCGGATAAACGAGTAGGAAATTGGCTCTTGAAATGCTCAATGAATAAATAAAAGAAAAGACAGAGGCTGTGATGTACGACAGGGTTATTATCCCAAAAAATGTAAAAAAAGTTTCAGGTCATAAAATCCACAATACAAGCGATAGGTATACGGCAATAGAAGACGCTGATGCATTGTTGATTACATCAGAGTTAATAC
Source organism: Weeksella virosa DSM 16922 (assembly GCF_000189415.1). Lineage (GTDB taxonomy): Bacteria > Bacteroidota > Bacteroidia > Flavobacteriales > Weeksellaceae > Weeksella > Weeksella virosa. The sequence continues at coordinate 631,249 of NC_015144.1, read as the reverse complement.
AATTTGATGAGTGATAAACAAAAGAATAAGTTATATTTGATGATTGAAACTTATAGGAGTTAGGTGTTCTAGAGGAGAGAAATATTTTTCTACAAATCAATTGGCAAAAGAACAGTGTATAACTATTTAAGAAAGCAATTTATGACAACGATATTTATTACCGGAGGAGCAGGTTTTATTGGTTCGCACGTGGTTCGCGAGTTTTTGCAGAAACATCCGAATTATACGATTGTGAATATAGATGCCCTGACGTATGCCGGAAATCTAGAAAACCTGAAAGATGTAGAACATCATCCGAATTATCGCTTCGAGAAAGTGGATATTGTCGATGCAAAAGCGGTGAATGCATTGTTCGAGCGCTATCAGCCCGATGGCGTAATTCATCTAGCCGCTGAGTCGCATGTGGATCGCTCGATCAGCAATCCGATAGATTTTGTGATGACGAACGTAATCGGAACGGTTAATTTATTAAATGCTGCAAAAGCAACTTGGCAAAATGATTATTCAGGAAAACGTTTTCATCATGTTTCTACAGATGAAGTTTATGGAACGCTAGGCGAAACTGGATATTTCACTGAAGAAACTTCGTATGATCCGCATTCTCCGTATTCGGCTTCCAAAGCATCTTCTGATCATTTTGTGCGAGCGTATCATGATACCTATGGTTTACCGATTGTAATCACAAATTGTTCTAACAATTATGGCCCGAATCATTTCCCAGAAAAATTGATTCCGCTATGCATTCATAATATCCTAAATAAAAAACCTTTACCGATTTATGGTGACGGAAAATATACCCGCGATTGGTTGTATGTGATCGATCATGCGAAAGCAATCGACTTGGTTTTCCACGAAGGAAAAACAGGAAAAGCGTACAATATTGGAGGGTTCAATGAATGGACGAATATCGATTTGGTGAAAGAGCTTTGTCGACAAATGGATGAGAAACTTGGTCGTGAAAAAGGCGAAAGTGAGAAATTAATTACTTTCGTAAAAGACCGTCCGGGGCACGATTTGCGTTATGCGATCGATGCTACAAAAATAAATAAAGAATTGGGTTGGAAACCATCCGTAACCTTCGAAGAAGGTTTATCGGCAACGATAGATTGGTTTTTAGCCAATCAGGAGTGGTTGGACCATGTAACATCGGGTGAATATCAGAAATATTATGACAAACAGTATAGTTGAGTGGTTGAGTGGTTGAGTGATTGAATGGTTGAGTGGTTGAGTGGTTGAGTGATTGAATGGTTGAATGGTTGAATGGTTGAGTGGTTGAGTGGTTGAATGGTTGAGTGGTTGAACAATTAAATAATTGAGAGATGAGTTTAATAAAATATCATAAAGATTTAATAGTTTATCAGAAAGCCTTTGATTCAGCAATGCAAATTTATTTTTTGAGTAAGTCATTTCCTATTGAAGAAAGATATTCACTAACAGACCAAATCCGACGTTCTTCCAGATCCGTATGTGGAAATATTTCCGAAGCTTGGAGAAAAAGAAGATATGAAAAATTATTTATCAATAAACTAATTGATTCAGAAGGAGAAGCAGCCGAGACACAAAATTGGCTGGATTTTTCTTTAGCTTGCAATTATATTGATAAAGAAATATATAACGAATTGTATTTGAAGTACGATGAAATATTGGCTATGTTAGTTAAAATGTCGAAAGATTCAGGAAAATGGACATTCAGCAATACTCAATAACTCATCACTCAAATACTTAAATACTTATAAATGAAAGGAATAATATTAGCCGGTGGCTCCGGGACGAGACTTTATCCGTTGACTATTTCTGTGAGTAAACAGCTGATGCCGGTTTATGATAAACCCATGATTTATTATCCGCTTTCCACTTTGATGCTGGCGGGAATTCGTGATATTTTGATCATTACCACGCCACAGGATTCCGATTCATTCCAAAAACTTTTGGGCGACGGATCGCAAATCGGATGTAAAATCGAATATAAAATTCAGCCAAGCCCCGATGGTTTGGCGCAGGCATTTATCATTGGCGAAGAATTTATTGGCGAAGATAAGGTTGCGCTGGTTTTGGGTGATAATATTTTCTATGGTGCAGGTTTGGCCAAGTTGCTACAAAGCAAAACTGAAGTAGAAGGCGGTTGTGTGTTTGCGTATCAAGTTTCTGATCCTGAGCGGTATGGAGTTGTTGAGTTTGATGAGCAACAAAAAGTAGTTTCGATAGAAGAAAAACCGACTCATCCGAAATCGAATTATGCGGTACCGGGATTGTATTTTTATGATAATCGAGTGGTAGAAATAGCCAAGAATTTGAAACCTTCGGCACGAGGTGAATTGGAAATTACCGATATCAACAAGATTTATTTGGAATTGGGAGAACTGGAAGTTGGAATTATGGGGCGGGGAACAGCTTGGTTGGATACCGGGACGTTCGAGTCGTTGCACGAAGCATCGGAATATGTTCGGGTAATCCAAAGAAGACAAGGTTTTAGTATCTCTTGCATCGAAGAAATTGCGTATAGAAACGGATTTATTAACAAAGAACAACTTCTGACTGCAGCCGAGAAATACGGTAAAAGCGGTTATGGAGAATATTTGAAACAGATATTGTAGTAGTGGATAAGATAAAGAAAAACAGTAAAATTTCTTATTATAGTTATTTTAAGTATGTAAAAGGTTTTATCGGAAATCGTTTTTACGTATATGTATTTCTGAATTTCTTGATAGGGTTATTTGATAGCTTAGGATTGGCCATGTTTATTCCTTTGTTGGCAATTGCAACAAATTCTGATAGTTCTGGGAATGAATCTTTAAGTAATTTACAACCGCTAATAGACTTTTTGCAAGAGAAAAATATAGAGTTGAGTTTGGGTAATACCCTTCTGGTAATGATTTTTCTTTTTGTACTAAAAGGTGTCTTTTATTATTTGAAAGGTAATTATTTGAATAAGACACTTTTGATTGCGTTGAGGAAAATTCGTTTGAAGCTATTGGCCGGACTTAACGGTTTGAGTTATGAAGGCTTCACACACTTGGATGCAGGAAAAGTACAAAATATTATGGTTGCGCAGACGGGGCAGGTTATGACCAGTATGAATGCCTATTTTATGTCTATACAGCATGTGGTGATGCTTATTACGTATGTTCTAATGGCTTTTTTAGCAAACTGGAAATTTGCAATAATGATAGCTTTCGGTGCAGGATTGACTAATTTTTTATACAAATACATCAATAAAGTCACGAAAAGACATGCTGCAGAATTGGTGAGTGTAGGCAATGATTTTAGTGGGAGACTGATCCAAGTAAGTAATAACTTCAAGTACCTTAAAGCGACTAACAAATTCACTATTTTTAAGACTCGTCTAGAACACGACATTAAAAACTCTGAAAATATATCATATAAAATAGGGCTAATTGGAACAATAGCCGACTCGTTGCGCGAACCGATGATCATCATAATTATTGCTGTCGTGCTTTATTTACAAGTCGAAGTGTTACAGAATGATTTTTCATCAATTATGGTGAGTTTATTGTTGTTTTATAGATCATTGAATTATCTTGTTTCTCTACAAAGTACTATAAATAGTTTCATAAAAACTTCTGTAGGAGTGGATGCAGTAGAAAATTTAATTGATGAAATGGGAGAGTATAAAGAAAGTACAATAGGAAATAAAATCGACCATATCAATAATATAGAATTGCAGAATGTTCATGTGACATTTGGAGAAAAACAAGTTTTAAAAAACATTAATCTTCAAATTCGTAAAAATACTTCGATTGCATTGGTTGGTGAGAGTGGTGCAGGTAAAACAACATTGGCTAATATTATATGCGGACTAATCACTCCACATGAAGGTGAGATGTATAATAATGAGGAAAATATAGGGGATTTTAATATAAAATCTTATCGAGAGAAAGTAGGATATATTACTCAAGAGGCAGTTATTTTTGATGATACTTTGTTTAATAATATCACTCTGTGGGATGAAAAAAACGAAGAAAATTTAGAGAAATTTCATCAAACATTGAAAATGGTAGCTTTGGATAGTTTCTATGCCGGGCTAAAAGACAAAGAAAACACTGCATTAGGTAATAACGGAATACTGGTTTCTGGAGGACAGAAGCAAAGAATTTCAATCGCAAGAGAGTTGTATAGAGAAGTAGATTTACTTATTCTTGATGAGGCAACATCTGCTTTGGATTCTGAAACCGAAAAATATATTAAAGATAGTATCGACTTGCTACAAGGGAAAACAACAATAGTTATCATTGCTCACAGATTATCAACCATAAAAGATGTGGATTGTATTTACTTGATGCATGAGGGAGAAATTGTAGAAAGTGGTGAATATCAAAATTTACTAGCCAAATCAGAAAAGTTCAGAAAAATGGTTCAACTACAAGAATTATAGATGATTACAATATTTACGCCTACCTATAACCGTCGCATTTATTACCTCGACTTTTTCGAAGTTTTTTTTAAAAAAATAAAAAATTTCAAATGGCTTGTGGTTAATGATGGTTCTACCGATAATACTAAAAAAATATTTGTAAATTTGCTTATAAACAATTAGTTGTCATTATTTTTTTATTAATGTTTATGGTAAATAACAAGCCACTAGTGTCAGTTTTCATGATATCCTATAATCAAGAAAAGTTTATTATCGAAGCTCTTACAAGTGTATTAAACCAAAAAACTAATTTTGAATACAAAGTTTATCTTTCTGATGATTGCTCAACGGATAATACAGTTAAAACTGTTAATGATTTTTTATCTAATCATCCTAAAAAGGATAATGTAATTTTCATTTCACAGCCAAGTAATTTAGGTTGGATGCCTAATTTTATTTATACACTTCAAATGTGTAAAGATTCTGGTTCGAAATATATCGCAATGTGCGAAGGTGATGATTTTTGGACGAATGAAAATAAATTGCAAAAACAAATAGACTTATTAGAAAATAACACGGATGTTGTTCTAGCTTGTCATAAATACCGTGAGCTATACAATGACGGACATACTGTGGATTGCCCATATTTTAGAGAGGATTTCTTTAGAGGTAAAAACAGCTTCAAGTTCTCTCAAGAAGATTTTATGAAATTTATGCGAATCCAAACGATGACTATTGTTTTTCGTAGTTCTGCACTAAATTTAGAGCTAAGACATCAATATAAGTTCTATTGCGACACCCACATAAAACATCATATACTAGACCATGGTTTGGGATTATATACTGATGATTTTGATGCTGTTTATAGAATACACGGAAACAATGTTTTTATGTCACTAAATTATAGAAAGAAAATAAAATTTACATGTGATGTATATCGAGACTTAATCCAGAACGGATTTGATGACTATAAAAATCTATTGAATCATTCAATGCGAGAGAGAATTGCACTAGAAATAGAAAATAAAAAATATAATATCTTTGATAAATACTATCTAAAATTATTACTGCAACAATATCAGGATGTTAAGTCTTTCCCTTTATTATTAAAAAATATAACTAAGGCAATAATTAATATATGATTCCGAAAATAATCCACTACTGTTGGTTTGGAGGAAAACCAAAACCCGAATCTTTTTATATCTGTCTTGATAGCTGGAAAAAGTATTTACCAGACTATAAAATAATAGAATGGAATGAGTCTAACTTCGATATCAATTGTTGTGAATACGTGCGTTTAGCAGCAGAACAAAGAAAATGGGCATTTGTCTCGGATTATGCTAGAGCATTAGCATTATACGAAATGGGAGGGATTTATATGGATATAGATGTGGAAGTCAAATTACCTTTAGATGAATTTTTACATCACAGAGCATTTTCGGGCTTCGAAATCAAAGGTTCGCCTTTTACAGCACTTTGGGCGACGGAAAAAGGACACTCATGGGCTAAGAGAGTAATAGAATTTTACAACAAAAAAACAAACTTTGACTTAACTACCAACACGGTTTTTGTATCAGACTTATTGGTAAAAGAATATGGCATCAACCCCGATAAAGACGAATACCAAAAAGGAAAAGACGGTATTGTGATTTACCCATCTACATATTTTTGCTTAGACTTGCCAAAAAATTATGCAACACATCATTTTGTAGGTACATGGCATGAAAGAGATTATCCGAACCCTTTCAAAGATTTTGTTCATGCGTATTATAAAACTAAGGAGTTTGCAGAAATCAGAAATGGAAAAAAAGAAGTTCATAATGTTATCTACAATCAAAAAATGATCAATGTAGAACAGATTTTAAATCAAATTCCCTTTAGAATGATTGTAAAATATGTGCTCAGAAATCTTTTTAGCAAAAGATGATAAAATTATTTACGAAAATATTTATTAATTAAATATTTATTCTATAAATTAATTTTACCTTTAGTTGCTTATCATAAAACAAACAAATCTAAAAATGATAGCTATAATCTATGGTACTCGACCAGAATTTCTAAAAGTCTTCCCAATAATACTCGAAGCAGAAAAAAGAGAACTACAATACATAACAATAAATACGGGGCAACATACAACTATGTTGACAGAAATGGAACAGCTATTTGATTTCAGCCCAGATTATAATTTAAAAGCACAGTCGAAAGAGTTTTCAAACTCTAACTTATTAGCTAAACTTATCGATACAATTTCGGGTGTAATAAACAGTCATAACATTAAGAAGATTATAGCACAAGGTGATACATTCACAGTACTAGCTTCTGCAATGGTGGCTTTCCTAGAAAAAAAAGATTTTTTTCATGTCGAAGCAGGCCTAAGGACAAATGATATTCGTTTCCCTTTCCCAGAAGAATTCAATCGTAGAGTTGTTTCTCTAGCAAGCACCCTAAATTTTGCGCCAACCCAGTTAGCAGTACAAAATTTATTGAAAGAAAATATAGAGCAAAATAAAATTATCACAACAGGGAACACGATTATAGATATGCTTACTTATGTTCTGAAAAAAGAAAACATCACCCTACAAAAAGAGAATGATGTTTTTATTACAGCACATAGACGAGAAAATATAAGCGATAATATGTTTTCTATTTGCAGTGCTATAAAAGAATTAGCAGAAGAAAATCCTACAATTAATTTTCATTGGAGTTTACACCCAAACCCCAAAACAAGAGAATTTATTTTTAAGACTTTTAGTACCGTCCCAGATAATATACAATTTATAGAACCTTTGAATTATATAGAAGCTGTTAAGTTAATGGCACGCTCATTATTAATTATATCAGATTCAGGAGGTATACAGGAGGAGGCTCCTACGCTACAAAAGAAAGTAATTATACTAAGAGAAGAAACAGAAAGACCAGAGGTATTAGATTGTGGCTGTGGAGTTTTAGTAGGTGCTAATAAGCAAAAAATAAAAGATGAATTTTACAAAGAAATCAAAAGTGATTTACATAAGTTTGTAAATCCATTTGGAAATGGCAAATCATCAGAAATAATTCTAGATAACTTATCATGATCATAGGAAAAGGTTTGATTGCGACTCAATTTGCTGAGGTTGATTCGGATGAAATTTTGTTTTTTGCTTCGGGTGTTTCGAATTCTTCCGAATCAGATCCGAGTCAGTTCATGAGAGAGCAAAAATTAATCGAAGAAACGATCGCGCAATTTCCGAATCTGCTCTTTGTGTATTTCAGTACGTGTTCTATTTACGATTCGTCTAAATACAATAGTCCTTATGTGTTGCATAAATTGCACATGGAAGAAATCATCAAAGAAAAAGCAAGCAGTTATTTGATTTTGCGCGTTAGTAATGCGGTTGGGAAGGGTGGTAATCCCAATTTGTTGATGAATTATCTCTATCGACAATTTATGGATCAAGCAGCCTTAACGATACATCAATTTGCCACGCGTAATTTGATTGATGTCGAAGACGTGAAAAACATTGCTCTTTCTTATATACAGCACGATAAGAAAAACCAAATTGTGAATGTTGCTTATACCGAGAATTTTCATATTCCAGAAATTATCGATGGTTTCGAAAAAGTTTTCGGAGGAAAAGCAAAAGTAAATTTAGAACCCAAAGGCGAACATTATAGCATCGATCTAAGCGAATTGGCCTATCGTTTTGAGATCACCAACAAAACAGACTATTTAGAAAATTTGATCAAGAAGTATTATGGGTAAGTTCGGAGAATTACTTGTTCTTGTTCATTGATGTAGTTTTTTTGTCAATTATTTTGAACTTCACGCTCAAATCACAAGTTATACCTACTAATAAAAATTCACCAACCAAAAACAAGCCTCAGCTTGTTATCACTCGTATCTTTTCTTGAATAGTCGATAGCCAATTTCGGCAGGAAGATTGTACAAGATATTTGCTTTCTTTTCTTTTTTGGTGAAATCATTCGTTAGATAATCCGACAGTTTCAGGCTCGGTGCTTTTTTCATTCTGCGGTAGTTTTGTTTCCAATACGACACATCATCGCGCATGAATTTGTACTGCATGATCATCGTTAAATCTTTGAAATTCACAATTTTCTTGCGAATCCACTTTTTGCGATCTGCATTCTTGGTCTGATGATAGGATTTGGTAAACCACTCTAAAATGGTTTGATGATTCTCGAAATTAACTTTCTTTTTATTGGCAATTGTCGATTTGCTATGCAAATAATAGATATAGGTAGTATCGTGTATAAAACTGATAGAATGCAATTTTTCTGCACAATGAAATGCCCAAAGCTCATCTTGTGAATAGAGGTTGGGTACAAAACGTAAATTGTTCTTTGTGATGAAACTTTTTAGATATAATTTATTCGGTGCAATGATTGGCCAATCGCCGTAAACAAATCGTTTGAAGATTCTTTCGTTTTCCATCACGATAGAATTGATGCTGTTGATACGAAAAAGATAAGCACGTTCACCTGTATCTTCGTATTCGCAAACGGTTTCGGCTACCGAAATTTCTACATTGTATTTTTCTGAGTTAATAACCAATTTTTCGATGCAATCGGGGGTGATATAATCATCACTATCCAACATATAAATATATTTCCCAGAAGATTCGTCAATTCCGCGATTGCGTACAACCGATAAACCTTGATTTTTTTCTAAATGCACCAACCGCATCGACAGTTGTGGATTGTTTTGCATAAACTCTTCGATCAAAGCCACACTATTGTCGGGTGTAGCATCGTTAACGAAAATTGTTTCGATGTTCGGGTAAGTTTGTGCTTTCACCGACTCCATGCAGCGTTGGATATACGCTTCGCATTTATAAATCGGAATGTTGATACTCACTAGAGGTTGCTGCATAAGTTTTATTTGTTATACTATTCTGTGTACCAATTTACGAAATTTTTAACACTTTTTTCTTGTTTTTGATCAGATGGTCAATACAAACTTTGGTAAAGAATGTTTGTAGCCATCAACTCCACAGATAAACAAACAACTTTTGCAGTACACATAAAACCGATACAACCAGCAGCTCCCGTAATTAATAGTGTTTAGTATTGGAAGATTACCAATAAAATTAATGAGAATAGTTAAGGTTTATTATCTTTGAAAAAAAAATGATAAAAAGCTCTACTAAAAAACTAAAAGATTCTATTCTTACTTATATCAATCAACGTAGGGATATTCCTAATCAGTACCCTTTTATTATGCATGAAGATGAGAAGGAGTTGCTGAAAAAGTATATAAAAAATACACAAAATTATCTTGAATTCGGTTTAGGGGGAAGCACTATTTTCGCTTTATTAAATTCTAAAGCTAAAATTATTTCTGTTGATACCAATGAATCTTGGATTGCCAGTATGATGAAATATAAAATAATAAGAAAAAATATTCCATCACGTTTAGAGATTTTATTTGTAAATATTGGTGAGACCAAGTTTTGGGGGTACCCAGTTAGCAATGAAAAAAAACATACATTCGAGCGGTTTTCTAAAGAAGTATATGAAAAATATCCAGATAATCTATATGATTTCGTATTGGTAGATGGTCGTTTTAGGGTGGCGTGTGTATTGCAAACCATAATTTCTCAAATAAATAATAAGAAAATTATAATTGCTGTACACGATTATTCTTTTAGAAAAGAATATCAGATAATTGAACAATTTTTAGAAATTAAAGAAAAAGCAAACTCATTATATATTTTCGAAATGAAAGAAAATATTGATATTGATTTAGTCAATAAATTATATGATGAGTATAAAGAAATTGCTGATTAAGTTATGAAATTTTCTATCCTTATAGCCCATTATCAGAATTGGGAGTATTTTCAACAATGTTATCAATCGCTTCTAGATCAGACGTATAAAGATTTTGAAATTATCATCGTCGATGATTGTTCGCAAGATGATTCGTATCAAAAGTTACAAGAGTTGGCTGCACAAAATCCGGGTATTCAATTGTATCAGAATCAAGAAAATAAAGGGGTCGGATTTACCAAAAATCGGTTGTTATCTTTGGCAACGGGAGATATTTTTGGGTTTGTAGATCCGGATGATGCATTGGAAAAAACAGCGTTAGAAGAAATGAAAAACAGTTACGAGAACAACCCCTCAATTGTTGCGGTTTATTCTCAGATGTTGTTGTGTGATGATGATTTACAGCCGCTTCGACTTTTCGAACGAACTTCTAAGATTCCCGCCAATGATCAATTGTTTGTGAATATCAACACTTCAATTGCACATTTCTTTACACTCAGAAAAGAAGCATTTCAGCAAATAGAGAATATTGATATTACTTTGAAATCTGCAGTAGACCAGGATTTGTATTTGAAGTTGTATGAAGTTGGTCCGTTCTATTTTTTACCAAAACCTTTGTACCTCTATCGATTGCATGAAAAAGGAGTTTCTCAGCAAAAGAATAAAGATTCGGCAAAAGATGATTTCAAGAAAGTGATAAGAAATACTTTAGAAAGAAGAGGAGTAGAAGAATTAGATGGGAAATTGTTGCAGGATTTGTCGAATGATGAGGTGTATCAAATCTTATCGAAAAGAGAAAATTCATTGTTCAAAAAACTTCAACGAAAAATAGGCTGGTAATATGGAGGTCCTCATCAAATCTTTCAATCGGCCGCATTATCTCGATCGTTGTTTACAGTCGATAGAAAAATATGTTAGCGGCTACGATTCTATCACTGTTCTCGATGATGGGACGCCTGCGAAATATCTCGATCGAATCAGACAAAAGTATCCACGTATAGAAATTCGATTATCCAAACAATACAGACAGAAATCAGAATCCATCGAAAATCACCGCTTTGATACGGATAAACTCAACGGATTTACCATTCCGACCGATTTGTGGGTAGACGCTGTGCAGCGAACCCAATCGTATGTGTTGGTGACCGAAGACGATGTTTGGTTTACTCAGAAAGTAGATTTATCTGTTTTGGTCACCGAAATGCAAAAAGAAAAAATAGGCTTGGTGAAATTGGGTTGGCTTGGCAATGAAAGGGATGACGAAAATTTAGCCATTTCTCCTTTGTCTGAAAACTTAGACCGAACAATACCTAAAAAACTTTTTACAGCTCCCGAATTTTTGATGGACATTTATATGTTCAACCGTTTCAAGTTTTTCTCCCTTTTGTTTCGTTTGGGCTTGGTGGATAATGATACGAAACGAAAATATTGGGCATTGAATTCTATTTTGATGGGATTGTATCATAAAGATTATTGGTTGTATATTTGGAAAGATTCTGTGAATCAGTTGAATGAAAAAATACAGTTGCGCAATGCGGCCGTCTATTATCATCTGCACAAAAAAAATAAGAACCTTTTGTGTAGGACCAAAACAGAGGTAATGCAAACAACTTTTCGATCGACGGCTTCGGGAGTTTATCATGATTATGGAATTGATTTGGATATTAACCGAGTGAATTTTATTTTGAATGAAGCGTGGTTGAACAATGAGTTGGATGCAATGGAAAACTTCCCGAAAGACTTTTCAGATCATCAAATACAACAATTGTTAGAAAAAGAAAGTCACCCTGATGCTCAGTTTGCACAATGGAAAAAATGGACAGAACATTTCAAACAGCAATACCGAAATTTAGGAGCTAATGTAAACACTTAAAACCTATAAAGAATTGTCAACCAATACTCAACTATCAGCTATTCTACAATTGATGCGTGTGCATCAATGGGTGAAGAATTTATTTGTATTCCTCCCTATATTCTTTGCTGCAAAAATACTCGATGTCGAACTCTTGGGTAAATCTATTATTGGGTTTATTGCTTTTAGTTTGGTGGCGAGTAGTGTGTATATTCTCAATGATTACATGGATATTGAAGCAGATCGCTTGCATCCCGAAAAGAAAAAACGCCCCTTGGCAAGCGGTGCTTTAAGCAAAAAAGCAGCTATCATTTTATTGTTTTTTTTGCTCTTCTCTTCAGTCGCAATGATAACGGTGATGGGCAATTGGAAGGTATTTTTTTTGTTGTCTGTTTATTTTTTTATGAATATCGGCTATTCGATGGGTTGGAAACATATACCACTGCTCGATGTAATGATAATTGCCTTTGGTTTTCTGCTGCGAGTTTTGGTAGGAGGCTATATAACCGATTTACCCGTATCTGATTGGACAGTGATTCTTACTTTTTCTCTTGCACTAATCATGGCATTGGGGAAAAGACGCGGCGAATTGATGAATACAAATCTCACCGGAAAAACCAGAAAATCATTAGAAGGATACAGTATAGAATTTCTCAATGTTACACTAGGGATGGTCTGCGGGATTACTATTGTTTTCTACATTATGTTTGTCTTGTCAGACGAAGTACAGAGCAGATTTCATCATTATGTTTTTCATACGTTTATCTTTGTCATTCTAGGAGTTTTGCGATATTTGCAACAAACAATGGTTTTCAATGCAACCGAATCGCCAACCAAAATGGTGTACAAAGACCGCTTCTTGCAAGTGATTCTTTTGCTTTGGGGGTTGGCCTTTACGTTTTTAATTTATCTGAAATAAAATGATACATCCCACCAAAAAACCTGTAAGTAATTGGGGAAATTATCCCGAAATTATTGCCAAAGAATATACTCCACAAACCATAGAAGAAATACAAGAAGTACTCGCGCAAGAACCGACCATCATCGCTCGTGGAAATGGACGCTGTTACGGAGATGCTTCTTTGCAAGATACTTTGCTTTCGACCAAAAGATTAAATTATTTTATCGATTTTGATCGAGATAATGGCATTATCGAATGCGAATCGGGTGTACTCTTATCCGAAATAATCGAAGTGATTATCCCAGAAGGTTTTTTCATAGCCGTAACGCCGGGCACAAAGTTTATTACGGTAGGAGGAGCCATAGCTTCGGATGTTCATGGTAAAAATCATCATGTAGATGGATGCTTTTCAGAGCATGTTCTATATTTTGATTTGATGATCGAAAATGGTGAAGTACTTCGCTGTTCGAGAGAAGAAAATGCAGCTTATTTCTGGGCAACAATCGGTGGTATGGGCCTTACAGGAATTATTCTGTCTGCTCGGTTTCAACTCAAAAAAATAGAGACAGCCTATATACAACAAGAAGCGATTCAGGCTCAGAACCTAGACGAAATGTATCAACTGATAGACGAGTCAGAAAGCTGGACGTATACTGTTGCATGGATAGATTGTCTACAAAAAGGTAAAAATTTAGGCAAAGGATTGTTGCTTAGAGGAGAACATGCAGTGCGTAAACAATTATCAGGAAAACTGTATGAACAACCTTTAACCGTGAAAAAGAAATTTCATCTTAACATACCATTCAACTTCCCGTCGTTTGTCCTGAATCCATGGTCGATAAAAATTTTCAATTTTCTGTATTATCATAAACAACTCAAGAAAAAAAGTGGACAAATCATTGATATTGATTCGTTTTTTTATCCGTTGGATGCTGTTTTTCATTGGAATAGAATTTACGGGAAGAAAGGGTTTATACAATATCAATTTGTTATCCCAAAAGAAAATGGGAAAGAAGGTATGCGCAAAATTCTAGAAACGATAGCCCAAAGCGGGAATGGTTCTTTTTTAGTTGTACTGAAGCTTTTCGGACTCAATAATCCACAAGCTTATAACTCGTTTCCGTTTCCGGGATATACACTCGCATTGGATTTTAAGTTGAACAAAAATTTGCCACAATTGGTGAAACGATTAGATGCTTTGGTAAAACAGTATGACGGTAGAATTTACCGAACCAAAGACGCAATGTCTGATATTGTCCTGACAGATTATTTGCAAAATACGGAGTCGAGCAAATTCGATTCTCTTCAAAATCAACGAATTCATTTTTTTAAAAACAAATAAATCATGGTCGTAATTGGTCCAAATTCGGATGTGGCAAGAGCGTTTGTCGAAAAAATATTGACAGAAGGAGAACGATTTCCGATGCTTTATTTATTGACTTCCAATCCCAAACTAACCGAAAAGTTTGCCCAACATATCGAGGTGAAATACAAACAAAGTTGTCAGGTACATACGATAGATTTACGGCAAGGAAGTGATTTTTCCTTTGTAAAAGATATTTCCTCTGACTTGGTTTTTTGTGCATCAGGTTTCTTGGGTAAGAATTCGGATGAAGGGTTGTTTGATGATCAGAACTCGAATAACATCATAGCAATCAATTATGCAAATCTGGTTGTCTTGCTTAATCATTTTGCTCAACAAATGGCTGAAAAAGAACAAGGTACGATTATCGCTCTTTCTTCGGTTGCCGGTGAAAGAGGTCGACAAAGTAACTTCATGTATGGGAGCGCCAAAGCAGGTTTCACGACGTATTTAGCAGGCTTGCGCAATTATTTGTTTGATAAAAAAGTGCATGTACTGACGGTGATTCCGGGTTTTATGGATACGCAAATGACGGCAAACATAGAGACACCAAAACCATTGACTTCATCGCCACAGCAAGCAGCGAACAGTATTTATCGAGCTTATAAGAAAAAGAAAAATACAGTTTATGTAAGTTTTGTTTGGAGATATATTATGTTGATTATAAAATTGATCCCAGAATTTGTGTTCAAGCGAATGAAAATGTAAACGATGAGAAGAAAACTTTATTTATTCGATTTTGATGGTACGTTGACCAATGTTGACTCTCTTTTCGATTTTCTTAAATTCAGTTTTCCTAGCGAGTACAACCGAATTTTCAGGAAGCATTTCATTTCTTTTGTTCTTACAAAGCTGAAAATTACCGATGCTGCCCAAGCTAAAGAAGCTTTTATAGCCGATTTTTTACAAGGTAAAAGTCGAAAAGAGTTAGAGCAATTGGCACAAGCCTATTTTCGGGCAAAAAAAGATGTTATTTTGCGTGACAAGGCAAAAAAGTATGTAGAAGCTATCAATAATTATCACGATAAATTTATCGTTTCTGCATCGGTCGATATTTGGTTACAACCTTTTGCCGATTATTTTGGTTGTGGCTTAATTTGTACACAAGCCGAGTATGATGAACGTGATGTGTTTACAGGTAAATTTGCCTCAGAAAACTGTAATTATCAACAGAAAAAAATCCGAATAGAAAAGGAAATTGATTTATCACTTTATGATGAGATTTTGGCTTTTGGTGATACCAAAGGCGATGCAGCCATGTTGAGTTTGGCCACCGAACCGCATTTTCGTTTTTTCGAATAATTTTTCTTTTACCATAAGTAGTCGCCAAGCATTTGCATCCCGAATGTTTGAAATATAGCTAAATAGGTTATAGTTTTTAAGATGTTATAATCCCGAACGTTGAAAAGAAATAATAATAAGTAAGGATAAATAAAAATACATGCCCTTGCTGTTTCACCTGTACAATATGCTCCAGCTACATACATTAATACTAGAGAAAAGAGGGCAATCAATGGTAAATAATAATTTACATCTGTTTTTTTCAAGTAAAGCTTGCTAGGTTGTAATAGGAATGCAAAAAAACCTAAAGAAAGAAACAAAATAATTTCAGAGATATTCTCAATCCGAGTAAAAAAGTATATTCTTGGCTCATCAAAACCTCTAAAACCTCTAGGGTTTTCTAATCTCGATGCTGTAAAAAAACCTTCTATATGGTTGTAATTTAGAAGTGTATAGAAAAGAATCATCATAATACCAAACAGTAGTCCAACTATGATAGAATTCGTTAGAGTTGCTATTTCTTTTTTTTTCCTCCATTGGTAGATACTTGCGATAACACTTACACAAACAAGAAAAGTTCCTCCAAAAGAAATCATATTAGAAAAGGTAAACCCTAAAAACATATAAAAAATACTTATAAACGAAATTTTTTGAGTTTTTATAGAGTAGAGTAAACCATAAAGAAAATATAAAGAAAAAGTAAGGTAAATGGCATCAATTGATACTATAGAATAAATGTTGATAGATGGAATTGCAGCAAAAAGTATAACAAAAAGATTTCTTTTAGCATCACTAAAATTGAATAGCTTAAGGATTTTCAATAAAGGGAATACACTTATAAGCCCTAAAGCAGACAGTCCGTAAGCTAGACCAATTGGCGAGTTGTTGGTTAGTTTGAGAAAGAAATAATGAATCCAAACAGTAAAGGGAGGGTGGGTTTTGGAATGCATTTTTAAGTCTTGCTGAATTTCGTTAAACTGACTTAAAAAAACTTTTCCGTTGTCTATGAGTATGGCATCATGATAGTATTGGAAATCAGTATCAACGATAGAGCGTAAAAAAGACTGATGCATAGAACCTTGAGCAAGATTACCTAAGATAATCATAATAAAATAAGCAAGGATAATATTTTTTTTACTAATGGTCGAATGATAATACGTAACTATACTACTAAAAACAAGAAAACAAACTGCAAAAAAAATCCCTTTTAGGTAAAGAGGAGAGAAGTAGACTACACTCATCGGGAAGGTAATTCTAGTACCAATATAAAAAATATGTGTGTTGATATAGTAATTTACCAATACCATTACAAGCCAGCATAAAAGTAGTAATGATATAGTTTTAAAAGGTGTTTTGTTTAATATGAGGTTAAGTTCGGTCTTCATTGTTTATTTGGTTAATCTTTTTATAGAGTGCATAAAAATAGTTACTTTTATCGAAACCTAAACCTAAACATTGAAAAAGAAAATTTTTAAACACATCATAGTATAAAAGGAGATAAGAACACTTATGTCTATTTTCAATATAAAAATAGTAGATTGATGTTTCAAATATTCACTTGGGAAATATCTTTATTTAGTTAATTGTCTGATATACATATTTGATTTGATATAAAAGAAATTATTGAACCAATTGTAATGTATGATTCTAATTAGGGTTAATGATGTTTTAATAGTAGTAACCATTTTGTCATATTTCAATAACTTAAAGAGCTGGTTGAAATTAATGAATTGTATATTTGTTGACACCAAAGGTGACGCCGTAATGTTGAGTTTAGCCACCGAGCCCCATTTTCGTTTTTTCGAATAAGGATTCATTTGTTGTGAACTTCTAGAAAGTTGTTATTTATTGATTGAGAAATAAACTTAGGAATTTAGTAAACCTCTCAACGAGCAATTTGATCACTTTTCACAGTTTATTTGGTTAAACTTTTTACAGAATGCGTAAAAATAGTTACTTTTGCGCAAACCTAAACCTAAACATTGAAAAAGAAAATTCTCATTCGCATCGGATCGTTGCGGCATGGCGGTGCCGAAAAAATGGTGGTGAGTTTACTCAATCAATTGTCGCCAGAAAAATATGAGGTCGATTTACTGATCAATATTCGCTTTGGCAAATACTTGGATTTTGTACCTTCATGGGTCAACCTTATTTGGTTAAACAAAGGAGAAATCATCGAAACCAACCGTTGGTACGAGATTCCGATCAAGGCTTATCGTGTTTTGTATCAGGCTTTTTATAATCGAAACCTGAAATTACTTTATAAAACCAAGCTTCGTAATAAGCAATACGATGTAGAAATAGCTGCTATTCAGGGGGCTGCCGAATGGATTTTGAATTCGCCTAACCAATCGTCTAAGAAAATTCTTTGGATTCATAATGACCTCAGTAATTTCCCAGAATATACAGAAGAGAAAATTCAACGATTTTTTGAGTTTGATCGAATAATGGTTATTTCGGACAAAATCCAACAATGGATGCAAGGTTTTGCTCACAATGAAGAACAAAAAAAGAAAATTGTACGAATATACAATCCTATCGATACCGAAGAAATTTTAGCACTTTCTAAAGAAAAAGTAGAAAATCCTTTTCAGAATTCGTACCCGATTTTTTTGGGTGTAGGAACCGTTTTTAATCAAAAAGGATTTGATCGACTTCTAGAAGTTCATCAACAATTGATCGACGAAAAGATTTTTCATAACGTAATGATTGTCGGTAATGGTGTTGATTTAGATAAACTGCAAACTTTGGCAAAGGAGAAAAATCTGCAAGACACCTTCAAGTTTTTAGGATTTCGATCGAATCCGTATCCGTACTTTCAATTGGCCGACTACTTTGTGCTTTCTTCTCGATATGAGGGATATCCTACCGTACTTTTCGAAGCTTTTGTGTTGCAAAAACCAATTGTTGCTACCGATGTTTCGGGTGTGGTGGAAATCCTGGAAAATGGGCAATTGGGCAAAATTGTAGAAAACAATGAAAACGGAATTTATACCGGTATGAAAGCCTTGCTGACGGATGCCAATCTAAGCAAAGATTACCAAAAAAACATACAACAAACCGAATTGCCTTTTACACTAGAGAAAGCTGTGGCAGGGATAGAAAAGATTATCAATGAAAATGAATCGGCATGAAAACTGTTTTTTTTATTCTTCCCAACCTTCATCAAGGAGGTGCAGAGAAAATCGTTACAACCATTTGTAATGAGCTCGATCGCAAGCAATTCAGGTCTGTATTATTACTTTTTCAGAAAGAGGGGCCTTTTCTCAAAGATCTGAAGTCAGATGTTGAAATCATAGAACTGAAAACGAAGCGTATTCGCTTTGCAATTTTCCCGATTTTACAAGAGATTTACAAACGAAAGCCATCCATCGTGTTTTCTGGTTGGGGTGAGATTTCAGCGTTTTTATCCTATTTTATACCGCTTTTCCCAAAAGTGAAGTTTGTTTCGAGAGAAACAAATGTAGTTTCTAAACATGTCGTTCGGAAGGAAATCTTGTTTTTTTATAAGTTTTATCATCGTTTTGATGCGATTATTGCCCAAAGTGAAGATATGCGTCAAGATTTGATAGAAAACTTTCAGTTGGATAAAGAAAAAATAGTCAAAATCCACAACCCTGTTGATTTCGAGTTGTTGGATCAGAAACAAAATCAACCCATAGAATTGCCTTTTTCATCCGACCATAAAAATGTAATCGCTATAGGAAATCTAACAGCGCGCAAAGGTTTTGATTTGTTGTTGAATGTTTTTGCAGAACTGAAAAATACACCTATTCATCTTTATGTTTTAGGAGATGGTGTGGATAAAGAAAAGCTAGAGCATCAAAGACAAGCATTGGGGTTGGAGAATGTACATTTTTTGGGTCATGTAGAAAATCCGTATCCGTATTTGGCAGCGGCAGATTTATTTATCTTATCTTCTCGATACGAAGGTTTCCCGAACGTATTACTCGAAGCGGGTGCTTGTGGTACCTATGCTCTATGCAATGATTGTTTGGGTGGTATAAATGAAATAATACAACCAAAACGCAATGGAGAAATACTCGCAATCGAAAATACAAAAGCGTTTGCCGAAAGAATTGTTCATATATTAGAAGATAAACATGACGCTTCGAGCATACGAGATTCGATAAAAAGTAGATTCGATAAAAAGTTTATTATACATCAATATGAAGAAATATTAAACAAACTGTGAAGTATTCGACCAAAATATCAGTAATTGTACCGGTCTATAATACCGAGAAATATTTACGTAAATGTTTGGATTCTTTGGTGGCGCAAACGTTGCGTGAGATAGAAATTGTGGTGGTAAATGATGGGTCGCCCGATCGGTCGCAGACGATTATAGATGAATTTGTGGCGAAAGATAAACGCGTGAAAAGTTATCAGAAACCCAATGGAGGATTAAGTGATGCAAGAAATTTTGGCATAGAAAAGGCTACAGGAAAATATTTGGCTTTTGTAGATTCGGATGATTTTGTCGATGCTGAAATGATGCAAACCTTGTATTCTTTCGCCGAAAAACACAAGGCTGAAATTGCATTTTGTGATTTGGTGAAAGTGAATGAAAAAGGAGAGGAGTTTCGCGAATTACAACAGTCGCCGCAATTGGCCGAGAAAATTGTGTTGGCCGAAGATTTCACCCTTTTTGGTGAAATGTCTTGCTTTGCTTGCAATAAGATTTTTGATAGAAAACTTTTTGATCAACATCGGTTTGCGCTCGGGAAACATTTTGAAGATATAGAACTGATCCCAAAACTAGTGTTGGACTCTACAACAATAGCCAAAATCAATCAACCTTTTTATAAGTATTTCGAGCGCGAAGATTCTATCACAAAAACCCATACCGAAAAAGGGTTTGACATGTTTTGGGCTATTGAGCAAGTGACAAAGTATTTCTACGAAAGTCCATACGCAAAACATAAGGAAGATTTAGAAAGATTTCAGATTTTTCAGGGATATTACTCGTACTTGGGGTATGTGGCTTACATCAAAGACCGAGCATTAAAATCAAAAATGATTGATGAATTGGCGATTTTTTTGAAAAAATATCATTTAGAAGTCAATAAAATCAAACATTTACAGCGTTTCGGAAAAAATTATATAGTAAGTTTGCCTCTGAAGAAATGGTTGTATTATCAGCTTTCTTTTTTTAACCTAAATCTACTGAAGAAAATTTAATGAGTTTAATTTACTACATCATAATTTTTCTTTTGGCATTCGGCTCTATTCAAGAAGTATCGAGAGATCAACAGTTGGATAAAA
The DNA here is from genome assembly GCF_000189415.1 of Weeksella virosa DSM 16922. Classification (GTDB taxonomy): domain Bacteria; phylum Bacteroidota; class Bacteroidia; order Flavobacteriales; family Weeksellaceae; genus Weeksella; species Weeksella virosa. Next base: position 610,449 of record NC_015144.1, on the reverse strand, counting down.
GCTACTACCAATTAACCCTTGCTGTGATGATGCTTACGGCGGGCTTGGGTTATAATTTAAGTCCCGACTGGTTGGCGTATTACAACGCTTTTTATGCATCCGGAGAATTGTTGTATTTGTCGGAAGTTCACATGTTTGCCAAAATGATTGGAGTGGAAAGTGGATATATTTACATGAATCGACTTTTCTATAAGTTAGGATTTGATTTCGGTATTGTGAGTTTGGTGTTGGTTATTATCTCTCTTTCTCTGAAGTTTTCTACCCTAAAAAGATATTCCGCTTACCCTATGTTGGCGCTATTTATGTATACTGTACCAAACTTTTTTTTTGAAGAACATATACATATCCGACAAGGAATTGCGACGGCAATTTGTTTATATAGCGTTCGTTATGTGCTGGATCGCAAGTTCTGGAAATTCATGCTTTGTTTGGTGATTGCCTATCAGTTTCATCAATCGAGTATGGTTTTTTTCTTGGCTTATTGGTTGGTAAGAGTGCGAATTTCTACTCCATTAATTGGAGTATTTGTAGGAATGACTATTGTAGCCAATTATACTGGTTTAACTTCTGTTATTGATGCAATTATGGAGGTTATGCCAATCGGACAAGAAAAGTTTGAGGCATACGAATCTGATTTATATAAGTCAGGAGGGGTTGCAGTGGGGGATATTGTAAAAATAATTACCGTTGTCCTTATAATGATTTATAACAAGGCCGTTGAACACGATAAAAATTATGTCGCTTTCAGGAATTTATTTCTGATGGGAGTGATGTTGTATTTCTTTCTGGGGAAAGGTATTTTCGGTATTCGCTTACCAGGTTATTATTTGGTTTTTCTTGGCTTGGTGGTTTGTTCTATATTGTATAATATCAAAGATCGTGTGTTTGAAAAAAACTTGGTGTTTAATACCTTTTTCTGCTACACGATAGCCTTATTTTTTTGGTTCCAATTAAAACAAGCACACAAAACAAATTTTAATAATTATTCGACTATCTTTAGTTCCGAATCAATTTATGGATTATGGCGTTAGTATCAATCATTACACCGGTTTATAATTCGGAAGCTTATATTCTAGAAGTTTATGATTCGATAAAAAACCAAACCTATACACAATGGGAGTGGTTGGTGGTAGATGATTGCTCTACCGATAAATCGTACCAAAAGCTTTTATCGATTGAAGATCCTCGCGTGAAGGTTTTTCAATTATCAAAGAATTCTGGCGCTGCAGAAGCAAGAAATTTGGGTCTGAGAAATGCACAAGGTACCTATATATCTTTCTTGGATAGTGATGATTTATGGTTACCAAACTTTCTAGAAAAAACAACCACATTTCTACAAGACCATCAAGAAGCTCTGGTCTATACCAATTATAGAAGAGTAGACGAAAACTTGCAACCGATTTTAGACGATTTTGTGGCTGTGGATTATGTTGACTATAATCGCTTGCTCTATAATTGCCCGATTTTTTTATGTGCATCTGTGTACGATAGAAGAAAAGTAGGCGATATCCAAATACCAAAGGTAGATTTACGAGAAGACCATGCAATGTGGTTTTTGATTTTGACCAAAATAAAATATGCAAGAGCTCTAAATGAAACTTTGGTCATCTATAGAATTAGAGAAAACTCTGTTTCGCGAGATAAGCTAAAGATGATGCGTAAACAGTATGATGTTTATAGGAAATATTTAAAACTAAGCCCGATAAAATCTGCGTATTATACCTTTTTTTGGGCGCTAAATGGACTCAAAAAGTATGGAAGGATTTAAGATTCTAGATTATTTGTATACCCTGAGTTTATCGCCAATTTATATCAACATTATTGGTGCATTTTTGGTAGCCTTATCAATCACTCTCATTTCTATACCGAAAATCATCCGGGTAAGTCATCGTAAACAATTGATGGATCAGCCCGGCGAAAGAAGTTCGCATACGCAAAAAGTACCTACGCTAGGTGGTGTGGCTATCTATTTTGCGTTGGTTATCTCTTTTTCTATTTTTTCTTCAGAAATTAACTATAACTATTCTTTCTTTATGTCATCAATCACCATATTGTTTTTTATTGGTCTGATGGATGATTTGTTGGTTGTGGCACCCGATAAAAAAATATATGCACAGCTAATTAGTTCATTGTTAATAGTTTTTGGTTCTGGGATACAATTAACCACTTTGGGAGGTTTATTTGGTATTCATCAATTACCGTATGTGTTAAGTGTGATTTTTACCGTATTTGTGTTCTTAATTCTCAATAATTCTTATAATTTAATCGATGGTTTAGATGGTTTGGCAAGCTTCATAGGTATCATAATTTGCTTTGCTTTTATCGTTGTTTTTTTCCGTTTATTCGATTATTCGGCAGGCACTTTGGCAGTTTCTTTACTAGCCTCCTTACTTGGTTTTATACGATACAATTTATCCAATCGTTATAAAATTTTTATGGGAGATACTGGCTCTATGGTTGTCGGTTTTGTCCTTACCTTTTTATTGATTCGTTTCCTCTTTATCAGCTCACAGCCAAATTATTCACTAAATTCGGCTCCTGTAATTGGTTTATATATCTTTGTTATCCCGATTGTCGATACCGTTTCGGTAATCATTGCGCGGTTGCGTAAAGGCAAAAATCCTATGAAACCCGATAAGAATCATCTGCATCATCAGCTAATTTTCTTAGGGCTAAATCATGTTACAACAGGACTTGTTTTGGGATCCATCAATATCATATTTATCATAATTGCTTTCGTATTACGTAGAAGTGATATCAATTTTCTATTTTTGTTATTTTTAATATTATCAACTAGTTTTGTTGTACTTATATATCATTTAGTGAATCGAAAACAGCAAAAGCTTAACCTATATGAAAAATAAATTATTTCTATTCTTTTGTATACTTTGTGGTCTTTTATCGTTGCAATCCTGTATATCTCTAAAAGACTTACAATTAATACAACCCGACGAAAAACTAAAACTCGATAACCGAGGAATGATTGCCTATAATCGACCTGTGTATCATATCCAAAAATTCGATAATATTGTTATCAAAGTTTCATCCCGAGAACCAAGTAGCATGGGGATTTTGAGTGATTTTATTGCAAGAGGCAATCAGCAAAATAACACTAACAACGTTTTAGGAGGAGTGTATGTTCGGGAAGATGGTGCAATTGAACTGCCACGTATCGGGAAGATTCAGGTAGAAGGGCTTACATTGGCAGAAGCAAGAGAAAAGATCAAAACAGAATTCTACAAGATCTATACACCCGATGGAACTTTTATCGATGTTGATTTGGCAGGGATAGAGTACACTATAGTAGGAGAAGGAGTCAATGGGAATTTTACAAGTAGAAAACGAGATTTTAGTATGCTCGAAGCTTTGGCTAGTACAGGAGGAGGAACGAATAACATCTACTCGGATCTGAAAAATGTACGTGTCATTAGAACAACTCCATCCGGTACACAACAAGTTTATATCGATATGACGAAAGAATCGATCATGAATTCTGAATTTTTCTGGGTTCAGAATAACGATATTATTGTAATTAATCCACGCAAAGAAAAAGTGTGGGGTGTAGGCCTCAACCCGTTATCTGTCGTTACAACTGTAATGGGTGTATTAGCAACCGTTTTGGGTGCATACTTATTTTTTGATAAACTCTAATCTATATGCAACAACATAGTTCAAGCGACCAAAACTCTCAGAAAGTAAATAAAGTATCGCCTCTTGCTTTCGATTTCGAGCGACTTATTCCTCGAATAATCAATCATTGGCCGCTATTTATTCTTTCTGTTGGTTTTGCTTTGGGGGTAGCTTTTTATCTCAATAGCTGGTATTTTAAAAATATATACAAAACTTCTGCAACATTTCGTATAGGCTCTGGAATCAACAACTCGAATACCATGAGTGCATCGAATTCGATTAACTTCATTTGGGGAGGGTCGAATAATCGTGTACAAACCCTGTCATATGTAATGTCGTCTAGAACACACAACGATTTTGTTGTAAAAGAAACAGAAGGATATGTATATTATTACGAAGAAGGAAAACTAAAAAAGAAAGATTCGTATAAAACAGATGCACCTTTCAATGTAGTAGTAGATACAGTTCATACCCAAATTATCAATCAAGAAATTGCAGTAGAACCAATCAATGAATTTTCTTTCCGGCTCAAGCAAACAAGCACCTCGGGTACAGGAAGAGTATATAATTATGAACAAGACTCACTCTACTCAAAAAACATCAATATAGAATTACCGGTTGAAGCTCGTTATGGACAATGGATTTCTGGGAAGAATTTCCGATTTAAAATCATTCGAACCAAAATTCCTTACTACGAAGGAAGCAACTATACCTTCAAACTGGTAACGCTCAACGAAGCAATTCAGCGTACCTCGAGCAATATTTCCATAGTACCTGTACAAACCGGCGCAAATATAGTTTCGGTGAGTAAAACGGCCACAAATCTCAACGAGGCTGTAGATATCATCAATACTTCTCTTAAAGTCTTGATAAAAAACGAAATGGCCGAAAAGAACTTGGCTACAATCAAGACCAAAGAATATTTGCAATCTCAGCTCGATAAAGTAAAAGTAAAACTCGATAGCGCATCCCAAAACCTTACCGATTTACAAAAAAGAGAAAGGATTTATGATTTTGAAAGTAAAAAAGGCGAAGTAATCTCGGCCGTTACTTCCCTGGAGCGTGAGCGAGTGATGCAAATAGATCGTATCAATGCTCTGAACTCTTTGATTCCGAAATCAAATTCTAGCGTTAACAATATGATTGCCCTGAATATAGCTGGGCTCGATGTACAATACTACATGAATTATGTTGCCGAAATCGAATCATTAGAAAACCGTAAAAAAGAAATGTTGTTGACCTATCAGCCACAGTCGGAAGAAATACAGTTGCTGAATCAACAAATAGCCGAAGCGCGTAGATCGATCGATAATGTAGTGAGTGCTCAACGTAGAAAACTGAACTCGGATCTGAAAGATATCGAACGCAAGTTGAGTGATTACGAAAGTCAAGCACAGTTCCTACCACAACAAGAATTCTCTTTCTTAGAAGCGAATCGTGGCTTTGCAATCAATGATGAAATGTACAACAGTTTGATGACGCAGCTCAGCATTGCCGATATGCAAATAGCATCGAATGTATCGGATATTTTGATAGTAGACAATGCCCAAAACTTATCACAAGGTCCTATCGCACCCGATCGTAAACAAAACTACATAATCGCTCTGGTAATCGGATTGGCAGCTCCCTTACTTTATATAGTTCTGAGAGAATTGTTCGATACGAAAGTAAAAGTAATAAAAGATATTACCTCTCGAACCAAAATCCCTTTGATCGGAATTATAGGAAACTTAGGTGAGATGAATCCTTTGATTGTTATCGATCGACCAAAATCAGGAATAGCAGAAAGTTTCCGTGCTGTACGATCGAACTTGAAATTCTTGTACAAGAAAACAGCTGTGCATCCCAATAATAAAACAATTCTAGTAACTTCTTTTATCGGAGGCGAAGGGAAAACTTTTGTGTCGATGAACTTGGCATCAGTATTGGGAGCAGGAGATAAAAAAGCAGTATTGTTGGGGTTGGATTTACGCAAACCGAAGATTTTTGATGATTTCAAGCTCAATAACCATATCGGGGTTACCAACTATTTGGTTGATGAAGCCAGATTACAGGAGATCATTCAACCGACAAAACTTCCAAATCTTGATATCATTACAGCCGGACCAATTCCGCCAAATCCATCAGAATTGATTCTGAGTACGAAAATGGATGAGCTGATAAACCAACTGAAAGAACGCTACGATTATGTTGTTCTCGATACTCCTCCAATTGGCTTAGTTTCCGACTCTTATGATTTGCTGAAGTATGCAGATGCCACGCTTTTTATTTCGCGATATAATTACTCTGAGCGCAATTTTTTGAATGCCGTCCAGTCGAAATACGAAGACGGAGAACTGAATAATATCGGGATTATCCTCAACGATTTCCAAGTGAAAATGGGCTATGGCTATGGCTACGGGAATGAGTACGGTTACGGTATGACATATGGTTATGGCTATTTTGAAGAAGATGAATTTTTCGAGGATAATTTTATCGGTAGAATTAAACGTTTCTTTCGTAACTTCAAACGACATTAAATCAAAATGATGCTATATGCTGAAAAGCATTTTCGATAAAACCTTTGCTTTAATCCTACTACTTCTGTTGGTAGGATTAATCTTTTTATTGATTATTCTCGCTACGATAGATACACAGCAATTCGGTTTGTTTAGCCAAAAAAGAGTGGGGCAACATGCCAAGCTTTTCACCATCTATAAGATTAGAACCATCCGAACCAAAAACCATCAAAAACAAATAACTTCTTTTGGCAGATTACTGCGAAAAACAAAACTAGATGAGATTCCACAATTGTATAATATTCTGATCGGTGAGATGAGTTTCGTTGGTCCACGTCCAGATTTAGAGGGGTATGCAGATAAATTACAAGGTGAAGACCGGATCATTCTACAAGTGAAACCAGGGCTTACAGGTCCAGCCCAATTGAAGTTTAGAAACGAAGAAGAGCTCCTCGCTCTACAAGAAAACCCATTGCAATACAATGATGAAGTGATTTGGCCACAGAAAGTTGCCATCAATAAAGAATATGTGAAACATTGGTCCTTCGGGAAGGATTTGTATTATATCTATAAAACAATTGTATAAATTATACAAATTAAACAACCATCAATGAGAAACGCCTTCTAACAGAAGGCGTTTCTCATTGATCAATAAGTGTACGACTCTATTTATTTAGGTCTGAATTACACCTAAATTAAAAGGTTTTTCTATCGGTGCATGATTGGCTGCTTCTATCCCCATCGAAATCCATTTTCGCGTATCCAAAGGATCGATGATACCATCGGTCCAAATTCTAGCAGCTGCATAGTACGGACTCGTTTGTTTGTTATACTTTTCGGTAATGTCTGCAAGAAGTTCGTTCTTTTTGGTTTCGTCTACATCGATCCCTTTACTTTTTAGTGCAGATTCTTTTATTTGTAGCAATACTTTTGCTGCTTGTTCACCACCCATTACTGCTAATTGCGCAGAAGGCCAAGCGGCAATGAGACGAGGGTCGTAAGCTTTACCACACATGGCATAATTTCCTGCACCATAGGAGTTACCTACGACGATAGTAAATTTTGGTACAACAGAGTTGGAAACTGCATTTACCATTTTTGCACCATCTTTGATGATGCCACCGTGTTCGGATTTAGACCCAACCATGAAGCCAGTAACATCTTGCAAGAAGACCAATGGGATTTTTTTCTGATTACAATTGGCAATAAAACGGGTTGCTTTGTCGGCAGAATCCGAATAAATTACACCACCAAACTGCATTCCGTCTTTTTTAGATTTTACGACGGTTCGTTGATTAGCTACAATCCCTACTGCCCAACCATCTATACGTGCATAAACACAAATTATCGTTTTACCGTAATCGCCTTTGTATTCATCGTACTCAGAATTATCAACCAAACGCTTGATGATTTCGTACATATCGTATTGCTCGGCACGAGATATAGGTAAGATACCGTAAATATCTTCTTCGTTGAGTGCAGGTTTTACAGCTTCTACTCGGTTGAAACCAGCTTTTTCATAATCACCTATTTTACTCATAATCGATTTGATCCGATCAAGAGCATCTTTGTCGTCTTTGGCTTTGTAATCGGTAACTCCAGAAATTTCACAGTGTGTGGTAGCACCACCCAAGGTTTCATTGTCTATTTCTTCTCCGATAGCAGCTTTTACCAAGTAACTTCCGGCCAAAAAGATAGAGCCGGTTTTATCTACAATCATGGCCTCATCACTCATTATTGGGAGATAAGCACCACCGGCAACACAGCTTCCCATAACGGCAGAGATTTGGGTAATCCCCATTGATGACATGATTGCGTTGTTACGGAAAATACGACCAAAATGTTCTTTGTCCGGAAATATTTCGTCTTGCATTGGTAAATATACTCCTGCACTATCGACCAAATAGATGATGGGTAATCTGTTTTCCATGGCGATTTCTTGTGCACGAAGGTTTTTTTTACCCGTTATCGGAAACCATGCACCTGCTTTTACTGTTGCATCATTGGCAACAACGATGCATTGTTTGCCAGATACATATCCAATTTTCACAACAACTCCTGCAGAAGGACAACCACCTTCTTCTTCGTACATTCCATCGCCAGCTAAAGCACCAATTTCTATGCTTGGTTTTTTGGGATCTAGTAAATAGTCGATCCGTTCGCGAGCAGTTAGTTTTCCTTTTGCTTTATGGGATGCTATTCTCTTTTCGCCGCCACCCAAATACACTTCTGTTAACTTGCGTTTGAGTTTACTTAACTCTAATTTATTGTAATCTTCTCTCTGGTTAAATGTAAGATCCATTTTTCATTTTTGTTTGTGGTTAAAGCTAAGGAAATTTGATGTTATCTAAAAAGAAATCTTCGGCAATTCTGTTCTAATTGTGGATAAAAAGAAAAAAAATTTCTTTCTAGCTCTGGTAAATGTTGTCGAAGAATTGGTAGGGAGTTAGCCAAACGATTCTCGAACTTTGTTCGCTTGCCAATATTGCGCAAGGTAAGTGCAACACCTTCTAGTGTAGTGTAGTTCTCGAACCAATCATGTAAAAGTAAATGGTAGATAATGTATTGTAATTTTGGTGGGAAGATTTGTTCTGATGTTTTGAATAATTGATAACAATTTTTTTTGAAGCTCTTAAAAGGTTGTGTAACAAATGTCTCCCAATGTTGAATCAAGAAATAGTCAAAAATAACATCAATTACAATAGGAGAAAATTTCCCTTGATCGGCATGCAAAAGGGCAGTACTCTCTTTCACAATAGGGTGTGCGTCGGTAAATGTGTCTATTTGCCGATGCAATAATATCCCTTTTTGTAAGTTGGGTGAGTATTGCTGATATTGATTTCCTTTTACTACCTCACCCAATAGATTTCCTAGCTGAAGATTCGGGTCGCCGAATGATAAAACTTGATGTGCTATGTAGTTCATTAGTTAGGTGATTTGCATGACCACAAGTTACGATTTCGCCACAAGTTTATCGAATTTAAAAGCGTTGAAAATGTGTTATTCTTCGAATAAAAAGCTTGTTCTATTAAAAAGAATAGGATATTTTTTATACATCTCGACCTTGAGGGATTCGTCTAGTCGTACTGCAAGTTGAAAAGCATTTAGACCTTTTTCTTCCTCATTCAATAAATAATAGCAATTACTTAGCTGATACAACAATTCGGCACGATTGAAGTGTACCAGTCCTTTATGGATGGTTTCTACAGCACGAGAATAATCACCAATCGCAATCAGGGTCTCTACCATGCCCAACCAATTGTAGAGATTTAGGGGGTCATGCTCGGTTAAGAACTGATAGTCTTGTATGGCTTCTTCGTACTGGCCAAGTTGAATGTTGAGATAGGCATGTCTTTTTCTATAATCAGAAACGTTGGCATCCAAATCTAGTGCACGATCTAGGTAATACATTGCGTCTTGATAATTTCCTAAACTCTCGTACAAATCAGAAGTGCAAATCCAAGCTTTTTCTAATTGTGGATCATCATGAATAGCTTTGTGGAAAGCCTGAAGTGCTTTGAATGGTTGTTTTAATTTCTTGTAACATTCCCCAATTTTGATGTAGGTAAAAGCCGCTGTATCATCCAAAGGTAAAATTTCTTGGTATTCTAGAATAGCCGCTGTATAATCTTGTAATTGCTCGAAGCAAAATGCTTTCTGGTTATAGCCTGAAATGTTTTGCGGATTGATGATTGTAACAAAATCGAATGCCCGAAGGGCTTCTTGGTATTTTTTCTGACTTGAATAAAGTGTACCCAATTGATACCATGCATTTTCGTTGTATGGATCTTGATCAATAATATGGTTGAGAAACTCTATGCATTCATTGGTTTGATGAAGCTCTTCGTAGCATTGTATGGCCGAGTAGAAAGCAAATTCGTTTTGTGGATTTTCGTCCAATGATTTTTTAAAATACACCAACGCAGAACTCAAAGCATCTAAATGGAGGTATTCGCTCCCAATGCAATTATAAATATAATCAAGCTCTTCATCCCACATCAAAGCTTTTTGGTAGAATTGGATTGCTAACTTTGGGTTGTTTTTCAGGCTCCAATATTTAGCCACTGCCAAAAGATAGTCCAAATCATTTTGAGCCAAATCTCTTAGTTTTCTTATTATTTCTGTAGCAGCAACCAATTCGTCGATATATATATAGTACTCTAACTCTTTTATCTGTATATTGGTATTGTCTGGATACAATTGATAGGCATATTCTAAGGCCTTCTGTGCATATTCGTAATCACCAATTTCTAGATAAAAAGCAATAATCTCACACATTTGCTCCGAATCGAAAAAAATAGTATCATTGTTTTCGAGCATCGATTCAAATTGGTCTACGTAATCATTATTCATTAATTCATCATCCATATACGAAAGTTAGTGATATTATTTGATAAAATTAAGGTTCTATTCTCTAGTTTATAACTTTCTATACAATATGTTTTATTTTTTCTATAACAGAATCGGCCAAAGCTTCTGCTTTTTCTTGCGAAGTACTCTCGGTATAGATTCGGATAATCGGTTCTGTATTCGATTTTCTTAGGTGAATCCACTCATCGTCAAAATCAATTTTTACTCCATCTATGGTATTGATATTGGTGTCTTTATAATGGTTTTGGATGTTTTCTAAAATTTGATCAACATCGACTTCAGGGGTCAATTCGATTTTCTTTTTGGCCATATAATAAGCCGGATAAGTATCTCTAAGTTCTTTTACTTTTTTATTTTGTTCTGCTAAATGTGTCAAGAAAAGTGCAATCCCGACCAATGAGTCACGGCCATAATGCAACTCTGGATAAATAATTCCACCATTTCCTTCACCGCCAATTTTCGCATTCAATTCTTTCATTTTTTCTACCACGTTTACTTCACCCACTGCAGAAGGCTCATAAATTTGGCCATATTTTTTAGCAATGTCACTCAAAGCACGCGAAGAAGAAAGATTTGAAACCGTTGCAGAAGGAGTTTTGCTCAATACATAGTCGGCAACAGCTACCAGGGTGTATTCTTCACCAAACATAGAGCCGTCTTCATTGATTAGTGCCAAGCGGTCTACATCGGGATCTACAACAATGCCGAAATCTGCTTTTTCTTCCACTACTTTTTTAGAGATATCGGTAAGATGTTCTTTTAGAGGTTCTGGATTGTGTGGGAAATGGCCGTTCGGCTCGCAATATAATTTTATATACGATACTCCTAATTGATCCAACAATTTGGGGATAGCAATTCCTCCGGTAGAATTTACAGCATCTATCACCACTTTGAAATTTTTTGCTTGTATGGCTTCTTTGTTTACCAAAGGTAAAGCCAAAATCATTTCAATATGTTCGTCAATTGCGGTTGTATAGCTTTTATATTGGCCAAGATCATCCACCTTCGCAAACTGAAAAGCTTCTTTTTCGGCAAGGTCTAAAATTTTTTGCCCTTCTGCTGCAGAAATGAATTCTCCTTGTTCATTGAGGAGTTTCAGTGCATTCCATTCTTTTGGGTTATGAGAAGCGGTTAAGATTATCCCTCCATCTGCATCTAGTTTTGGTACCATAACCTCTACCGTAGGAGTGGTCGATAAGCCTAAATCGATTACATGTATGCCTAACCCAATCAAGGTGTTGGATACCAATTGACTTATCATTTCGCCCGAAATACGGGCATCTCGACCAATCACCACCGATAAAGATTGTTTCGTTTTATTTTCTCTTAGCCAAGTACCATAGGCAGCTGCAAACTTCACTGCATCGATAGGTGTAAGGTTGTTGCCAGGTTCGCCACCAATAGTGCCGCGTATACCAGATATAGATTTTATTAAAGCCATTCGTATAGTTTGTTTTTTTATTAACCAAGGCAAAGTTACGCTATAATATTGAGTTTTGGAGAAATGTTAAAATTTTAAGTTTTATTTATCTTTTTCTTTTTAGGTATGTTTTTTGTTAAACTGATAATATAAACTTTAAAAAAATAAAAATATGTTAATTTCAACTTTGATTTTTGGCTTTATCATGAATATTATTTCATGGGCTATTTTCGGATTAATTGCGGGTGTAATTGCTAAAATGATATCTCCAGGTAAAGACCCAGGAGGATTTTTCGTAACTATAATAATTGGGATCTTAGGTTCTATTTTGGGCGGATGGATAGCTTCTTTCTTTTTTACGCTCGACGAAAGTAAATGGTCTTTCCAGGGGTTTCTTGTTGCAATTCTAGGTGCAGTGCTATTGCTTTTTATCTATAAAAAAATAGCGAAATAAACCAAGCTTATAGCATAAAAAAAGCCGTGAATAATAAACAATTTCACGGCTTTTTTTGTCGATAAAGTTTATGATTAAATGTCTTCGAACTCGAGATCTGTGAAATCGTTTGTTACCCCATTACTTTGGTCGTTCGAGAACTCTTTTTTCGGATTGAAATCGTTTTGATGTTTTTCAGAAATTACAACTTCACCTTTTTCTTTTAGAATATAGGCGGTAGTTTCGTTTAACAATTCTTTGAAATTGGTAAAATCTTCTTTATACAAATAAATCTTGTGTTTTTTGTATTGGATGTTTCCATCGTCTAAAGTATTCTTTTTACTCTCGGTTATGGTGAGATAATAATCGCCTGCCTTGGTCTCTCTTACATCGAAAAAATACGTTCGGCGTCCTGCTCGTAGTACCTTGGAAAATATCCCATCTGTATCTACACTTTCATATTTTTCAAATTCGCTCATGTGTTAAAGGTAATTTATTTTTTAATACTTTGTTAACAAAACTAAATAAATTTTAACTAAAAGCAAGGGTTTCTAAAAATAATTTAGGTTTCTTTGAGTTGCTCTCTATATAGGATAGAAAAATAATTATCACTTTTCATTAAATTCGATGGTGTGTCGAACTCTTCAACCTGCCCATCATTCAAGACTAAAACCTCGTTGGCATTTTTGGCCGATGAAATTCTATGAGTAATAATAATGGCTGTTTTGGACTCGATTTCGGTTTCTAAATTTGTGAGAATTTGTTCTTCTGTTTCAGTGTCAACAGCAGAAAGAGCATCATCGAAAATAAGAATCTGAGGGTTTTTTACCAAAGCTCTTGCAATAGAGATACGTTGTTTTTGCCCACCCGAAAGTGTGACGCCGCGCTCTCCAACAACCGTTTGATAAGCTTCTTTGAAACCCATAATGTTATCGTGCACCACAGCTTGTTTGGCATAATGTATTGCTTTCTCTTGGTCTTGTTCATCACTCCCAAATAGAATATTGTTTTGGATAGTATCCGAAAATAAAAAGGATTCTTGAGGGACAAACCCAATAGCTTCTCTCAAGTCGTATAAGTTGAATGAATCCAAAGGTTTGCCATCCAGAAGAATTTCACCTGATGTTGGTTGCAACAAACGAGCAATCAGTAAAGCAATGGTCGATTTTCCCGAACCTGTTTTGCCAATAATCGCTAAGGTTTCTCCTTTTTTTAGTTTGAAGGAAACACTGTCGAGAGCTTTGATACCTGTATTTTCATAGATATAACTGACATTTCGGAACTCGATTTCTCCTTTGATTGGTGTAGGCTCTTGGGTATGATTTACTATTTCTGATTCTTGATCAAGAAACTCATTGATTCTTGCCATCGAGGCTTCCGCACGCTGCACAATCATCGTTACCCAACCCAAAGATGTAAATGGCCAAATCAACATGTTGAGGTACATGAAAAATTGTCCGATTACACCAATGCTTAGCGTTCCGTCCATGTATTTCTTTCCGCCTAGATATAAAATCACTAGATTGCTAAGCCCTACAATAATAATCATTAACGGACCAAAAGCTGCCTGAATTTGTGCTAAAGAAAGTGCTTTATCTTGGTATAAATCAGAGCTTAATTCGTATTTTTTCTTGATAAAATTCTCGGTGTTGAAAGACTTGATGATTCGTATTCCGGCAAAGGTATCTTGTACAGAAGAAGAAATAAGCGATTGTTGTGCTTGCAGTATTTTACTTCTTTTATTGATCCGAAGTGCAACTTGGTAAATCAATAAAGATAAAATAGGTAAAGGTGCCAGGGTGTATAGGGTAAGGTCTCGATCGATTTGCAACATAAAGAAAAACAAAATGAACGTGCGAGAAAGTAAATCGATTGGGTACATAATTCCCGGCCCTAAATATTGTCGTACGAGCGAAACATCTTCGGTGATACGGTTCATTAAATCGCCTGTTTTATTTTTCTTATAGAAGGTGAGCGATAGGTTCTGATAATGCTGGAAGATAACATTTTTCAGGTCGTACTCTATCAATCTCGAAGTGGCAATAATCATTTGTCGCGTTCCGATGGTTAATATACCGGCCAAAATCTTCAAACCAATAAAAGCCAAGACTGTCCATAAAAGACCTTGCTTGAGGGTTTCAATATCGAGGTTACCCTTCTCTATAAAGTTGGTCAATAACTCTTGTACAGAGTTCAGAGCTTTCCCAATATAATTGATTGAAAATACATTGACATAGTTGGAACAAATGATGAGAAAAAAACCAATAATGAGTTTCCATTTATAGTTCCACAAGAATTTATTTAATTTCTGTAACGCTTTCACTAGACAAAATTACAATTTTACGTACCTTTGCCAAAATTTAGGACGTTATATCATTGAAATTATGTTGGGAAGAAGACAACTTCGAGAAAAAGTAATGCAAGCAATCTATGCGTACAATAGTCAAGGGTCTGATAGTGATGTTCGTATCATCGAGAAAAATATGATGAAAGGCATCGATCAGATATACGATTTATACCTTTACCTTCTTAATACTATTTTGATACTGAAAGACATTGCACTCGAGAAAATCGAGATAGGTAAAACCAAAAACTTCCCAACACAGGAAGACTTACACCCGAATATGAAGTTTGTCGAAAACAAAGTTTTTCATATTTTATCGATAAATAATGAGTTGAACGACTATGTAAGTAAGAACAAACAAATTAGTTGGGATATTTATGATTCGTACCCCAATAATATTTACAAGTCGTTGATAAAAAGTGATTTGTATGTAGATTATATGAAGAGTGAAATACACTCTTTAGATGAGGACAAAGCATTTATTACACAATTTTTCGTGAATTTTATTGCCGATAACGAAGGTCTGCACGATTGGTTCGAGGAGCAACACATCAATTGGGTAGATGATATTCATATTGCGAATACGATGGTGTATAATACGATACAATCTTTTACAACAAAAAGTGGAGAAAATATCAAGCTTTTCAAAGTGTATAAAGACGAGGAAGATCAAAAGTTTGCACAAGATTTATTTCGATTAACGGTGAAGCATCAATCTCAAAACAAAGAATTCATTGGTCAGATGGCCGAAAACTGGGAGTTGGATAGGATTGCTGCTGTTGATTTGATTATTTTAGAGATGGCAATTACCGAGTTTAAACATTTTCCAAGTATCCCTACCAAAGTTACGATCAATGAATACATCGAATTGGCGAAGAATTATTCAACCGAAAAAAGTAGAATTTTCGTGAATGGAATTTTAGACAAAGCTTTGAGAAAACTAACCGACTCTAATCAGGTAAATAAATTCGGGAGAGGATTATTTGAAAAATAATTTTAAGTATATTTGAAGAAATAATAAAAAGTATGAAAAAAAATAGACTCTTCTTATTGGGTGCTTTAGCTATAACAACAGCTTTTACAGCTTGTAAAAAAGAAAGTGCCACAGATGTGTATACTGAGCAGGAAAAAACAGAAATTGCCGAAAATGTGGTGGATCCAGAAAATGCACCAGTTTTGGTATTGAGCGAATCGAACTTCAATTATGGCGATGTGAAAATGAATGAATCCAAAGATCATTATTTCGTTATCACCAACGAAGGGAAATCTCCACTAGTGATAAAAGACGCGCGTGCAACTTGTGGTTGTACAGTGCCAGAGTGGCCGAAAGAACCTATACCTGCAGGCGGTAAAGATTCGATCAAAGTTCAGTTTACTGCAGGAACTGTTCTAGGAAACACACAGAAAAAAGTAAGTCTTACGACAAATACAGCTCAAGGTTTAGAGGAGTTTACGATTTCTGCAAACGTTGTAGAATAAGCAACTAAAAAATAAAAAAAATAATACGAATGACTTCATCAATTTTTTTACAAGCAGGCGCTGAAGGAGGAGGATGGGGAACATTGCTGCTTTTTGGTGGAATGTTCATCATAATGTACTTCTTTATGATTCGTCCGACTATGCAAAGACAAAAAAAAGAAAAACTATTTCAAGACGAGGTAAAAGTCGGTGATCAGGTGGTAACGACCTCTGGGATTCATGGTAGAATAGGACAATTGTCTGATGACCATTTTATCCTAGAAACTGGTGCAGGGAAAATAAAAATGGAGCGTACCGCAATCTCAAAAGAGTTGACAACTGCACGTTACAAAACTATAGAAAAATAAACTAGTTCAATAGCTTCTAAAATGTAAAAGGTGAAAACCATTGCGGTTTTCACCTTTTACATTTTAGAAGGTTGATTTTTGTCGAGCCATAATCAGTTTATTTATAGCCTTGTCAAAACCATCGTAAAGCTTATTTTGGGGCAGAGCATCTTGTAATAGATTTTCTGTGATTTTTTCTTTTATCGAGTCTTGGATAAAATTTTCACTTGTAGAGCCTACTTCTATTTTCACTTCTTTTTGGGCAAGATTCACAATAATAAAGATAGTATTGTCAATTTCTTTTTTAGTCATATCCCATTGTTCGCCAAGGTTTTTTGCAAAATCGTCTATCGAAGAATATTGATAATAGCTAGGTATGGTGACCAAAATAATACGATTGTAGGTAAGATTATCGTAACGTTGAAGTTTATCCTGCAATTTGTTTTTTTCGGTAACAGAGAAAATAGAATCAAAATCGTTTACATAACCAACCGGTTTCGGAAAACCATCTTTGGGTTTATTTCTTTCGATGATTTTGGTATATGCCAACTCTTTTTCATCAATCGAAGGGCGACATCCAAACCATAAAACAGTGCAAAACAATAAACCGTATCTTAAATATTTCATATAAAAAAAGCCTTATTCAAAGATAAGGCTTCTTGTGTTGTTATGGTGTAAGATGAATTATCTTTTATTGTTTTTCTTCATTCGCTCTTGTTCGGCTTGCATTTCTTGTGCTTTTTTCATCATTTCTTGCATGCGTTGGCTAAACTTGCTTGTTTTCATAGGTTTAGCTTTGTTTTCTTGTATCATTGCATGGATTTTATCTTCTTTGATCATTACGTTTTTGATATAAAGAACAATGAAAATATTAATCACATTCGATACCAAATAATACCAAGAAAGACCAGAAGCGTAATTATTTAAGAATACGAAGAAGAAAATAGGCATTATATACATCATGTATTTCATGAATTGCATATTGGGCATCCCTTCTTGCTGTGGCATATTGTTGAAGTTATCCATCGAACCAGATACTTTGAAATAGACCATCATCGCAACGATATATAAAAGAGCAAAAATACTCAAGTGTCCGTTGAGGAATGGGATACTTGCTGGTATCTGAATAACCGAATCGAAGGCGGTTAAATCTTCAGCAAACCAAAAAGGTTCTCCTCGCAAGTCGATTACGTTCGGAAAGAATCGGAACAAAGCATAGAAAATCGGAATCTGCAATAAAGCTGGTAAACAACCTGCAAGTGGATTAACCCCTGCTTTGCGATAAATTTCCATGGTGGCTTGCTGCTTTTTCATTGCATCTTTCGGATCTTTGAATTTTTCATTGAGTTCATTGAGTTCAGGACGCAAAACTTTCATCATTGCACTTTGTCTGTACTGCTTGTACATAATCGGTGATAGAACTAATTTTACTACGATGGTCATCAAGAATATTGCCCATCCGTATGGAACAATTTTTGCCAAAGATTGGAATATAAATAAGAAAAAATATTTATTCAACCATCCTAAGAATCCCCAACCATACGATACAATTTTTTCGAATCCTTTATCATTGTATTTTTTCAGATTATTAAAGTCTAGTGGAACAAAATCCCATGATAAATGTTGATTGATTTCACCAGATTTTATTTCGATTGGTGCGCTAAAATTAAATCCTTTGTTGTATTTGCTTTTTCCGATTTCGTAATTTATCGAACCACCATTGGTGTTTTTCAATCCCCCATCAAAGGATAGAATAGAAGCGAAAAATTGTTGCTTAAAGGCAATCCAATCAATACTTTCTTTTTCTTCCCATTTATCGGCACCAAAAAGTTCATATTCTACGCTATTTTTACCCGAGAGTTTGAAATATGTATGCGACCAATAATGCTCTTGATCTTTACCTTTTTCTAAACTAAATGCATCCAAATTCCAGTTAAGTGCAATGTTTTTGTCATGCGTTACTCGGTGCAATCCTTGTGACCGTATCTGGAAATCTAATCCATATTTATCATCAAAAGAGTAGATATAATGCAATTGCCCGGCACCAATTTGGGCGGTCATCGTAAGAACTTTAGTCGACCCTTTTTGTTCTTGTTTCGGGCTGAAAATTAGTTCTTTCGTATTAATGGTTTTTCCATTGATATCTTTAAAGCTTAAATTAAACTGGCTATTGCCATCTTTCACTAAATAGAGTGGTTGTGCATCAACGCCTTTTAGTGAATCGAATGCTAAATGCTCTTTTAATTGTACTAAGCCAATTTGTCCACCTCTACCGTTAACCTGAATTTTTACGTGCTCATTTTCGAAGGTAACATTCTCCTCCTTTACCACTTGTTGTGTAGCGAGGGAGTCGGTAGGGAATTGAGCAATATCTTTTTGGGTTCCCTTGTTTTTTTCAGTAGCTTCTTTGGCTAGTAACTCCTGTTTTTGCCTAGCCAATTCTTCTTCAGAGGGCTTGGTCATCCAGAAGTAAACACCAAATAATATGGCGATTAATACAAAGCCGATGAGCTGATTAAAGTCAAAGTTTCTCTCCTTTTGCATTGATTTTTTCGTTTAATGAGTGATTAAGGGTTGCCTCGATAAATTGTATAAATAATGGATGAGGTGAGTCAACCGTACTTTTGTATTCCGGGTGAAATTGCACACCCATGTAAAATGGATGTTGGTCTAGTTCTAATATTTCTACCAGTTCTGTTTCAGGATTAATTCCTGTTGGGATAAAGTTGTTTTGTTCGAACTCTTCTTTGAAATCGTTATTGAACTCGTAACGATGACGATGACGCTCTTTGATCAATTGGCTTTTGTATATAGAGGCAGCTTTAGAACCTTCGATCAATTCGCATACCCAACTTCCTAGACGCATTGTACCACCTTTTTCGGTAACATTTTTTTGGGCATCCATAAGAGAGATAACAGGGTGAGGTGTTTGGGTATCCATTTCGGTAGAATCTGCTTTTTCATAGCCTAAAACATTACGCGCAAATTCTATCGCCATGATCTGCATCCCTAAACAAATCCCTAAGGTTGGGATACGATTTCGGCGAGCATAATTGGCTGCGATAATTTTGCCATTAATACCGCGATCCCCAAAACCAGGAGCAATCAATATGCCGTGTACACCTTTTAGTTCATCGGCCACATTGCTTTCGGTAAGATCGCCAGAATAAACCCAACGAACTTTTACTTTTGTGTCTAGTGTTGCACCAGCATGTGTAAAAGCTTCTGTGATTGATTTGTAGGAGTCGTGGAGGGTTACATATTTTCCTACCAAAGCAATTTCGATTTCGTTTTTTGGGTGTAGTGAGCGTTCTAAGAAGGTTTTCCAAAGTGTAAAATCGGGTTGTTGATTATAAGGTAAATCTAGTCCTTTGAGAACGACTTCGTCAAATTGTTGCTCATGCAATAAGAAAGGAACGCCATAGATGGATTCGGCATCCATACATTCGATTACATTTTCTTTTTTCACATTGCAGAATTGTGCCAATTTCGCTTTTACGTCTTTTGGTAAATGATGTTCGGTGCGCGTAACCAATACATCTGCTCGGATGCCACTTTCCATCAAAGTACGAACAGAGTGTTGGGTAGGTTTGGTTTTCAATTCGCCAGAAGCAGATAGATAAGGAACTAATGTGAGGTGAATCACTATAGAATTTTTCTCCCCTAATTCCCAAATCAGTTGGCGAACGGTTTCTATATAAGGTAACGACTCTATGTCGCCTACAGTTCCTCCGATTTCGGTAATAATGATGTCGTAATCTCCTGTATTGCCAAGAAGTTTTATTCTTCTTTTTATTTCATTGGTAATATGTGGGACAACCTGAACAGTTTTACCTAAATAATCTCCACGACGTTCTTTTTCTATTACGGTTTGGTACACACGACCAGTAGTTACGCTATTGGCTTGTGAAGTAGCTCGATTGAGAAAACGTTCGTAGTGTCCGAGATCGAGGTCGGTTTCTGCTCCGTCTTCGGTTACATAGCATTCACCATGCTCGTACGGATTCAGTGTGCCTGGATCGACGTTAATATAAGGGTCTAATTTTTGGATTGTTACACGATAGCCACGTGCTTGTAGCAACATTCCAAGGGAAGATGCGACAATTCCTTTCCCTAGGGAAGAGGTAACGCCACCTGTTACAAAGATAAATTTTGGTGTATTTTTTTCCATTGAATTCAAAACAATGGACGCAAAATTACGAATAAAAATAAGGGGAAAAAAATTGTTGAGAGGAATTTAAAAAAAAAGTGGCAAGCGACCTACATCACACCGCTACAACCGTTTACCTTTGCTACGTTCCCGTCCTGGAGGATTCAACAGGAGCTGGTTGTGTAGGACTTGCCGATGCAAATATATGCTTATTTTTTTATAACAGAAAATCAATTCGCTAAAAACATGTTCAATCCTTTGTAATTTGTTGATTGTTAGTTGGTAATTTTTTTCTTGTTTCGTGTGTTATGGGTGAATATACCTAGCTTATTAAAAAAAAAGTGTATGCAAATACAAAGATAATACTCTGCATTTTCTCAATCTTTACTACTTTCGATGAAAAATCTCTATCCAAAAATTGTTTGGCTGGATTATAATGAAGTTTTTCTTGATCATGCATTCTTTTTAGGTTGTGTAACAGATCAATCGATTATGAATAAATAAAAAACAAAAAATAGGTAGAAATGCTAGAATCTTATTATAAAATTCAGAATATAAAAGTAAAGGATAGTTAGTATAAATATACATTTTTTTCAAACGAGTTTCGTTATCTTTGTCAGATGAATCAATTGTCAACTTTTATTAAAGATGCCGTGATTTTAGTCGCTGCAACTTTGGTTATTTTTTTCGGATATTATATGATTTTCAGCACGAATGGGTCCATTACTGCAAAATCTTTTTACAAAACCTCTATCTTTCTCAACGCCTTTGTTTTGGTGCCTTTATATGGAGGTTATGCTTTTTACAAGGTCTTTACTTACTCTAAGAGAAAAGCCAAAACCGCTACAGAAATAGAGCATTTAATGACCTTTAGAGAAGGATTGAGAGAAGGGTTTTTACCCTTATTCTTGGGTGGAAGTGTTAGTCTAATAATTATTTTCATTTTTATGAATACATCTGGTCTATGGCTACAAGATGTCCTTAAAGATGGTTTTATGGATACTTTTTCCGATAACAATGAAGCAAGTATCAAAGAAGATATCCAAAAATTACGAGAAGACGAAAGTGTGATGGGCGTTAATTTATTCTCTTTTCGTAACTTCTTTGCCTTCTACCCCTTAGTTTTATTGTATTACATAATGATTTCGGCCTTTTTTGCTCAATTTCTAAAAAAACGTATCTATTAAAATGAAGCTTTCGATTGTCATTCCGTTGCTCAATGAGCAAGATTCTTTAGAAGAACTATTCAGTCGTATAAAAAAAATATGTCAACAATACGACTACTCATTCGAGGTGATTTTTGTTGATGACGGGAGTACGGATGATTCTTGGCAGGTAATTGAGTATTTATCAAAATTCAACCTAGAAATAAGAGCCATTCGTTTCCGAAAAAATTATGGAAAATCTCAAGCGTTAAGTGCAGCTTTTGCAATAGCAAAAGGCGAAGTTGTCATTACGATGGATGCTGATCTACAAGATTTCCCCGAAGAAATCCCAAATCTTTATTCCATGTTGATTAATAAAAATGCAGACATTGTCTCGGGTTGGAAGCAAAAAAGAAAAGATCCCAAACTAACGAAAAATCTACCCTCGAAGTTATTCAATTGGGTGGCAAGAAAAACCTCTGGAGTCGAGTTACATGACTTCAATTGCGGCCTGAAAGCCTATAAAAGTGAAGTTGCAAAGAACCTTGAACTCTATGGGGATATGCACCGATACATTCCTGTTTTGGCCAAAAATAATGGCTACAATGTAATCTTAGAAAAACAAGTACGGCACCAGGCAAGGAAATACGGTTATTCTAAATTTGGCGCAAGTCGTTTCGTGAATGGCTTTCTAGACTTGATAACATTATCATTTGTTTCGAAATTTGGGAATCGACCAATGCATATTTTCGGCCTTTTGGGTACGTTAATGTTTCTATTAGGATTTTTATTTTCGATGTATTTAGGCTTTGATAAGCTTATAAAAGTTTATATACGAGAAAAACCAGCCCGCTTAATAACCGATAATCCTTTTTTTTATATTTCTTTGACAACGATGGTTTTAGGAACTCAGCTATTTTTGGCAGCGTTTTTGGGAGAACTCATCGTAAGAAAAAAAACAGACAAAACATTGTATTCGATAAAGGATCAAATCAATGTCTATTAAATTAAACATTATGAAAAAAATATATGTACTTTCTGTGGCAAGCTTGCTTTTTGCATCATGTCAATCGAATATAGATGGAGAAGGTCCATCCAACCAAAAAATTGTTTCGAAAAATGTAGAAACTATACAGTCACTAGAAGCAAACTGTAATTGCGAATTAACCTTGATACCTGGAACTGAAAATAAAGTAGAGGTAGAAAGTCATCAAAATATTCTCGATAACTTTACCATAGAAGCCAAAGGTAAAACCTTGTTACTCAGTGAGAAAATTCCAGTGGATAAATACAACAATTACCAAGTTTTTGTTTATGTAACTAGGGATTTTAAAAACTTAGAAATAAAAGGTTTAACCAGTGCTAAAGTAGTCGGAACATTGAATGCAGACAATCTGGCAATCTCGTTAAAAGATCAAGCAAAGTTAAGTGAAATCTATCTAATAACGAATGATTTTGATTTGAAAGCACAAAATCAAACTCAAGTAGACCTAAGAGGAACAGCAGTCAATCTGAATTTGAAAGCCTATGATCAGGCAAACCTAAACTTAACAAATTTCGAAGTAAATGATACCAAATTTGTAGTGGAAAATAATGCACAAATCATTATAAACTCTAGAAACTCTTTGGTAGGAGATGCCAAAGGGACCGCTGTTGTAGAATATATAGGAAACCCAAGAAAAGACACCAAAATTGCTGATCAAGCGCAAGTAATAAAAAAATAGTACAACATGAAAACAAGCTTAGAAAAAGCACAGCAATGGTTAACAGACGTGTATGATGAAAAAACACGCCAAGAAGTAAAAAGACTAATCGAACAAGATCCAAAAGAAATGGATGACTCTTTTTACAAGGATTTGGAATTTGGTACTGGAGGAATGCGCGGAATAATGGGTGTAGGAACCAATCGACTCAATAAATACACGTTGGGTGCTGCAACACAAGGTTTGGCAAACTATATCAAAGAACAATTCCCATCCGAAGAAAAATCTGTGGCAATAGCCTATGACGTACGACACAACTCCGATACATTTGCAAGAATCGTAGCCGACATCCTAACCGCAAATGGCATAAAAGTTTATCTGTTCGATAACTTTCGGCCGACTCCAGAATTGTCGTTTGCTGTACGACATTTGCATTGTAATGCAGGGATAGTTCTCACGGCCTCGCATAATCCGCCAAACTACAACGGATACAAGGTGTATTGGAATGATGGTGGACAGATTGTACCACCACATGATAAAGCTATTATAGAAAAGGTACAAACTGTAGAAGTTGGAGATATCAACTTTTCTGGAAATGACGAGCTGTTAACGTTTATCGGAGAAGAAGTTGATCGCGCTTTTATCGAAGCTGCCGTAGAAAATGTACGTTTTAATGATCAAGGAAAAGAAAATATAAAAATTGTTTTCACCACGATTCACGGAACCTCAATTGCCATCACGCCAAAAGCATTTGATAAAGCAGGCTTCAAACAATTTCATTTAGTCGAAGAACAAAAAGAACCGAATGGCGATTTCCCGACCGTGAAGTCTCCCAACCCAGAAGAACCCGAAGCACTCTCTATGGCTCTTGATTTGGCCGAAAAAATCGGGGCAGATTTAGTAATCGGTACCGATCCCGATGCTGATAGATTAGGAGTTGCTATTAGAGATTTAAACGGGAAAATGATCTTACTCAACGGTAATCAGACCAATACATTGCTAACTTATTATTTGCTAGAACAATGGCAAAAAGATGGTAAGATTACTGGAAAAGAATTCATTGGTTCGACGATTGTAACCTCGGATATCTTTTTCCCGATGGCAGAAAAATTCGGAGTAGATTGTAAAGTCGGACTAACGGGCTTTAAATGGATTGCAGACATGATTCGCCAAGAAGAAGGTAAACAGAAATTTATCGGTGGAGGAGAAGAGTCTTTTGGTTTTATGGTAGGGGATTTTGTTCGCGATAAAGACTCGGTAACCTCTTCTTTGTTGATTGCCGAAATTGCTGCTGTAGAAAAAGCTAAAGGTCGATCATTGTATCAAAAACTAATCGACATTTATGTAGAGTTGGGCGCTTATCAAGAAGACTTGATCTCGTTAGTGAAACCCGGTAAAGAAGGGGCAGAAACGATCCAAAAAATGATGCTGACTTTCAGAGAAAATCCGCCCAAAGAAATAGCAGGTTCTGCAGTAATCAAAATTAATGATTATCAAACCTCTGTTTCTCGAAATCTAATCACAAATAAAGAAGAGCATTTGTCAATACCAAAATCTAATGTATTGATATTCTATACCGAAAATGGCAGCAAGGTAGCTTGTCGGCCTTCGGGGACAGAGCCGAAAATTAAGTTCTATTTTTCGGTTCATCATCCGTTAGATTCTGCAGATCAATACGAAGTAGTAAAGAAAGATTTGTTGGCGAAAATAAAAGTTCTAAAAGACGATTTCACCAAGTTGTAATCTAATTTTCAACAGAAAAAATATCGTTCGAATCTATTGATACGAACGATATTTTTTTTAGAAATTAAACAGTTCTTCGATTGATTTTTCTTCTACCGAAAGTCCCAATTCCTCTAAACGTGGTACTACTTCTTCACGTTTTCCCATAATTGCAAGATTCTGATTTTTGGGAACAATATGTTGCTGATAAAAAATATCAAAATCTTCGATACTCATTCTTTCTATGGTTGATAAGATTTCTTTTCGGTAATCGAAAGAGATTCCTTTGTCTTTCATCGACATCCAATAAAAGAAAATATCTGCTTGTTGATATCGTTTACTCGATATGCTTTTGATTATTGATGTCTTTGCAGCCTGAAACTGAATTTTGGCGTTTGGCATTTTGTTTAGAATCGTATTCATACTTTTTATTGCATCCACCATCTTGTCGGGTTGTGTTCCGATCGAAGCCGTAACATAACTGTAATCTTGGCATGTGTTCCCGGTTTCGTAATAGGCTCGTGCCGAGTACGCTAGCGATTTGGCTTCTCGTATTTCTTGGAAAACTATAGACGAGAGTCCGCTGCCTATCAACTCATTGAACATCATAGCGTAAGCAATTTTTTTCGGATCGAATAAATCATCACGGCTAACGAAATTTAGGTCGGTTTGGACCATCTCATACGGTACGAAATAAATCGTGCCGTTGCTTGCATCTTGTGAAAAAATACGCTTTGCCGGAGTTTGTTTTACGCTAGGATGAATTTGTTGTAGGAGTAGTCTTTTTACATGGTTTCTATTAGATCCATACACAAAAATTTCTTTGGGACAAGCAGTGAAATGATGAAGACATTGCTCGAAATCTTCTCGTTCAAGTGTATGGATTTTGTTGGTTTTGTACATGTTTCGCTGCCGGTTATTCGGGCCATATTTCGCCCACATATACAATGCATTGTTGATCTTGGAACGATTTTGCATCGCGTTTTCACGATTTTTTATCAATTGAGATTTATATTCTTCCACCCTCTCTTGATCAAAGGTAAAATGGTACAGTAACTCATCGAATAAATGTAGTGCTTTTTCGAGGTTTTCTTCTAGACAGTTGATCGATAAAATAGAACGTTCGTTACCTGCCTGAAAATTAAAATCGACACCATATTTGTAGCATGTTTTTTTAAATTCTTCTGGTGAATAGTTTTTTGTTCCAGCAAAACTCAACATTCCTAAAGAAAAATTCAATAAACTGTCATGGTCTTGTCCTGCCTCGAAAATATAATACACTTGGACCATTTCATTATGTGGATTTTGGATGTGATAAAAAGGGAAATGAGCAATTTTATCCTTTTTAATCATTTGATCAAAATCGATGAATTGTGGTTCTATTGGTTTACTTTTTTTCTTTTTGAAGCTGCTAAAGAATTCAGATTCTTCTTTTCTGTTTATTTCAATTGGTGTGATGTTGGGGCTTTCGACATAGTTCAGCGTATTGTTTTCGCCTTCTCGTTTGTAAATCGTTACGCGGTATTGATAGTTTTTTTTGACAAACTCCATTAACTCTTCTTTTGTGATTTTTTGCATCACCTCCAATTCGTTTACTACATTTTCCCATGCTTGGTCGTTGATAAAAGAACGGTAAAGAGTACTCCCTAGAGAGCTTGGTTTTAGCCAATTTTTCACCCTCGATTTTTTATAATCATTGACAACAGCCTGTAATAACCACTGGTCGAAATTTCCGTTTTTGATGTTTTCTATTTCATCAAGAATCAATTTTTCTACCTCTTCTAAACTTTGGCCTGTTTTGGGCGAACCAGCAAAAAGATGCAAAGAATAATCTCTAAAAATACTGTTCCCGCTACCGACTGTTTGTGCTTTTTGTTGTTGGTTTATGTTGAGATCCATCAGACCGGCAATACTGTTATTGAGCAAAACGTCGAGTAATTTGAGGTAAGGAATATCGGTAGAATTTGCACCGTTGAGACGGAAAGAGAATTGTACACGTTCGGCCGAAGGGCTATGAACATCTTGAGAAATATTTCGAGTCATCGGTTTTTCTTTTGCTCGATATTGTTGTGGCACAGAACGGGTTGGTAATTGTCCAAAAGTTGCCTTTATCGCTTCGATGGTTGGTTCGTACTCTAAATCTCCTACCATGATGATTGCCATGTTGTTGGCTACATAATATTGATGAAAATACTCTTTGATCGCACGCATCGAAGGATTTTTTAGATCTTCAGGGTTTCCTAAAACGGTTTGTGTTCCATATTTCGAATCTGGAAATTGAAGTTTCATTAAAGTGTTGAAAATCAAACGTCCATCATTGTCTTGGCTTCGGTTGTATTCTTCATACACGGTTTCTAATTCCGTATGAAAAAGACGAAGTGCGATTTCAGAAAAACGACAAAATTCTAAGTCGAGCCATTTTTTTAGTTCATTTTTCGGAATCGTATTGTAATAGACCGTTTCATCATAAGCAGTATGCGCATTGACTTGTGATGCACCAATGATCGAGGTAAATTTGTCGTATTCATTTGGGACAACCAATTTAGATGCTTCATATGAAAGACGATCAATTTCTTGATAAATTTCTTTCTTTGCAGCTAAATCTTTGGTGTTTCTGTGTGCTTCGAAAAGTTCTTCTAATTGGTCTAAATATTTTTTTTCTTGTTCCCAATCCAAAGCACCAATTTTAGAATTTCCTTTGAACATCATATGTTCGAAATAGTGCGCCAATCCGGTTGTAGTTTCAGGATCGTTATTCGAACCTGTTTTTACTGCGATATAGGTTTGGATTTTGGGTTCGTTTTCATTTCTACTCAAATACACTTTTAGACCATTCTCTAAAGTATAGATCCGAGTTTTTGTGGGGTCATTTTCTACAGATTGAAAAGGGGTAATAGTATCGTTTATCATAAATAAGAGGCAATTTTTGCGCCTAGAAAACTAAGCGAAATCCCACCCAATAGACTAGATAGGATATATATAGCAAATATAGAATATTGATTTTTTTCTAATAAAACAATACTTTCTAAACTGAAGGTAGAGAAAGTGGTAAAGCCACCGCAAAAACCAGCAATCAACAACCAACTGAAAATTGTTGGGGTAGGATATTTCGTAAAGTATGTAAAAAGAACTCCGATCAAAAAGCATCCAATAAGATTAACAATTAGTGTTCCTGTTGGGAAATCCTTGTGCCAAAATTGTATCATGTACTTAGACAATACAAAACGCAAAACAGATCCGATTCCTCCGCCTATAAAAATATAAAAAAAGGTTTTCATGTCAAGATAGTATGTTTGTTTAGTGCTTTTTGCAATTGTCGGATAACTAGATGCGTGTTTTTGTGGTTGGGCAAGGTAAATCTTCCTATTATTTCAACGAATAAATTCATCGCGTTTTGTCGTTAGAATTAGGAAACTCATCTTTGGTTGTTGGGGCATGTTTTTAATTTTTAGCTAAATTAGATAAATACTATCAATTGTAATGCTTTCCGTTGCATTATTAAAAAACAATAATGTATTTTTACAGCATGATAAAAGCGGTTAACATTCATAAGAAATATCAGGATTTAGAAGTTCTCAAAGGAGTAACAATCGATATAATGCCAAAAGAAATTGTATCTATTGTAGGGGCTTCTGGTGCAGGGAAAACAACTTTGTTGCAGATTCTTGGGACTTTAGAAAAACCATCTAATCCGGTTGCGAATGCTACTACTGTTTTAATAAAAGGGGAGGATATTACAAAACTCTCGGATGTGGAGTTGTCAAAATTTCGTAATGAGAATATTGGTTTTATTTTTCAGTTTCATCAACTTTTACCAGAGTTTACAGCACTAGAAAATGTAATGATTCCGGCTTTTATACGAAAGACTCCTCGAACCGAAGCAGAAAAACATGCCAAAGAATTATTATCGATGTTGGGGCTATCGCATAGATTTAGTCATAAACCCAATCAACTTTCTGGTGGTGAACAACAAAGAGTTGCCGTTGCTAGAGCGTTAATTAATAATCCTTCAGTGGTTTTTGCAGACGAACCTTCGGGGAACTTAGATTCTAAAAATGCCGATGAACTACATCACTTGTTTTTTAAGTTACGAAACGAATTGGATCAGACTTTTGTCATCGTTACCCACAACGAAGAATTGGCCAATATGACCGATCGTAAACTAGAGATACAAGATGGTTTGTTGGTAAAAGAAACTGTACATTAATCTACACTAGAAAATATTTTTTCTGCCCAGAAAATTGAGGCAAACAATCCTTCTCTTATTTTCTTATCTTTGTAAGATGACAGATCTAAAGGATTTTTTAGAGGAAAAAGTTCAGCAATACAATACGCTAGATTTTATACAAACAGATCCTATACAAATTCCGCATCGGTATTCACAGAAAGAAGATATAGAAATTGCAGGTTTTCTAACGGCAACTATTGCATGGGGAAAACGACAAATGATTATTAGAAATGCCGATAAAATGATGCAATTGATGGGTAATTCTCCGTATGATTTTGTGATGAGTTTCTCGGCGAATAATTTGGATAAGATGCAAGGTTTTGTGCACAGAACATTCAATAGCGATGATTTGCAATTCTTCATGAAATCTCTTCGCAACATTTATCAACAACACGGTGGTTTGGAGACAGTGTTTTCTCAATACCAAACTTCAACATCGATGCAAGAAGCTATTTCTGCTTTTAGAAATATTTTTTTCGAGATCGATCATTTGCCTCGAACCAAGAAACATATTTCTGATCCGATGAAAAACTCCTCTGCAAAAAGACTCAACATGATGCTTAGATGGTTTGTACGTAGAGATCCACAAGGAGTAGATTTGGGTATTTGGCAAACGATCCCAACCGCTATTCTGTCATGTCCGCTCGACGTTCATTCTGGTAATGTAGCACGAAAACTTGGACTTTTGACTCGAAAACAAAATGATGCAAAAGCCCTAAAAGAGTTGGATGAAGCATTGAGAATAATGGATCCAAAAGATCCAGTAAAATATGATTATGCACTTTTTGGTCTGGGTGTTTTTGAAGGATTTTAGAAACAATTTGCTACAGAATACCTACTATCCAATATAAATTTTTCCTAAACATAAATTTGTTATCCAACAAAAGAAGGCAAGACTTCGGTAGGAAATGAGTAACTTTGTAAACAGAAAATAATGATATGAAAGAACTAAAAGGCATTCAATATATAGAGCGAAAACCCACTGTAGAGACCGATCGTGCATTTTTGTATTTATTGATCCATGGGTATGGAAGTAACGAAGAAGATCTTTTTAGTTTCGCTAATGATTTACCAGCAGAAGCACATATTGTCTCGGTAAGAGGACGATTTCCGCTTATTTATGGAGGATTTGGTTGGTATGGGCTGGATTTTACCGATGGTGTGAAAATGACCAACTTCGAAGAAGGAGTCGAGTCGAGAAATTCTTTGGTAGATTTTATAGATGCCATTAATGAACAAGAGAAACTAGATGCTTCGAATGTTTGGATAAGTGGTTTCAGTCAAGGAGCAATTCTTAGCTATGCTATTGCGTTGTCCTATCCAGAGAAAGTGAAAAATGTTTTGATTTTGAGTGGTTATCCAGAAGATCATTTCATTGATATTAAAGAAAATAGGGCAGATTATACACATCTTAGTTTTTTTGTTTCTCATGGGCTAGAAGATGTGGTTTTGCCAATAGAGGGAGCACGCTTAGGAGAAAAGCTGCTCACCAATTTAGGGATAAAGCACGAATACCATGAGTATAGAAGCGGACACGGGATAATACCACAAAATTATTTTGATATGATGGCTTGGATTAAAAAAGAATTAGATGCCTAAAACCAGAATAAAACTATAAAAATCTCACCTCGATGGCGTTGCCATGATATTCTCTAAAATTGGCGTCATAAAATTCGATATTGGTATAACGATACAATAATTCTATCAGTTCTCTTTTTAGAACACCCTTACCAAAGCCATGAATAAGAATCAATCGGATTTGATCCTCATCCATGGCTTTTTCTATTTCTTCTCTTGCAATATCCAATTGAATCTGTAAGATTTCTGATTGATTGAGAAGTTGAGTGTTTTCTACTAAAAACTCAATATGCAGATCGACTTCTCGTGTGAGATAAGGCGTTCTGTGCGATTTCCGGAAAGTTTTGAATTTTGGTTTTTCAAAAGTTGTATTCTCTTCTTCCGTCGAAAAATCATACCGTATTGGCTGGTCAAGTATCAACTCATTTTCGAAAAAAATATATTCGAATCCATGCTCATCCGATACCCATATTTTGGGTAGATGGACTTTGGTAACCGTTCCTTGTACATTATCGTCTATGGCTTTTACTTTGTCTCCTTTCTGAAACATTGTAGAGGTTTACTGCAAAAATATGGTTTTTTTTATGTTGAATAGGATTTCGAACTGTTTAAAACTTTGTATTTTTACCATGAAAACCAAGCTATGCAATCAAAAACTCAGAAAATAAAAGTGATGTTTCGGTTACGCTCTCTAGAAATGGGTGGCGTACAAAAAGTGGTGTTGGATTTATTAGAAAACTTACCGCATGATAAATTCGAATTTAGTTTACTGGTCAATCTCCATCAAGGTGTATTGCGAACAGAAATTCCGAAACATGTTCATTATTATACCATTGTCGGGGGGCGAGAAGAAATGAGTTCGTTTTTCCCGATTCGATTTGTGCAATTAGTTGTAAGAAATTTACGCTTGCGTTACTACAAAAAGTATCCGAAAAAATTATATAAAAAGCTAGGCATTCAGCATTTAGATATTGAAGTTGCTTCGAGCTATTCTGAATTAGAAGATGTGCTGAAATCGCCACTTCCGACCAAGAAAGTTGGTTGGTTCCATACCGATATCCGATTTTTAGAACCTTCGATGGCCAAAAAATTTATCGATTATATGCATCAGTACGATGTGATGATTTATGGAGCAAAACAAACACGCGATGTCATCAACGAATATTA
Organism: Weeksella virosa DSM 16922; assembly: GCF_000189415.1. Classification (GTDB taxonomy): domain Bacteria; phylum Bacteroidota; class Bacteroidia; order Flavobacteriales; family Weeksellaceae; genus Weeksella; species Weeksella virosa. The sequence continues at coordinate 578,255 of NC_015144.1, read as the reverse complement.
TCAAGAAGTTTTTCCGCACGCAAAAGTAATCTACAATGTAATCGACAAAGAGCTAATCGATGAAAAAGCCAAAGAATTTACGGTAGAAAAAAGTGATACTCCAGTATTTGTATCGGTTGCTCGATTACAAAAAAGGAAAAATTTCCCGATGTTGATGCGTGCACACAAACGATTGATTGATGAAGGTCTGGATCATAAAGTTTATATCATAGGAGACGGTGATCAACGAGAAGTGCTTACCAAATTACATGAAGAATTGCAACTCGATGATCGTTTGCAAATGTTAGGCACGCTAAAAAATCCTTATCCGTATGTGAAGAGTGCAGATTTTTTTATCCTACCCTCTAAAACAGAATCTTATCCGTTGATTTTGGGCGAAACGCTATGTTTAGGCGTGCCAATAATCAGTACCAATGTGGGTGGGATTAGCGAAATGATCGACGATGAGGTAGATGGTGTTTTGATACAAGCAGACGAAAATGAAATTTACCAGGCTATGCGTCGATTCTTGACCGATCATGAATTGGTTAATCGATTGAAACAGAATGCTCAGTTAGCTTACCAAAAATTCGACAAACAAATAATCTATTCTCAAGTCACCGAGACCTTCGAAAAATTATACAATGAACACTAAATCGATCACGATTATAACGCCGACCTATAACCGTGCACATACCTTGCAACGGGTGTACGATTCGTTATTACGGCAAACTTTCCAGGATTTTGTTTGGCTCATAATGGATGATGGGTCTACAGACGAAACCAAACAATTGGTTGATGAATTTGTGCAAGAAAAGAAAATAGAGATTCACTACATTTACCATGAAAATCAACACAAGTTTATTACTGTTTTCGAAGGAGTAAAAAAGGTGAAAACGCCTTATTTTATGGTGGTTGATTCGGATGATTCTTACCCGCAAACTTCTCTAGAAGTGTTGTTTGATGAAGTGGAAAGAATCAATAACCAAGACGAGTATATTTCTGTTATGGGCTTATCGCAATACGAAGATGGTAGAGTTGTAGGCGATCCATATCCGGGTGATGGATTTGATGGTTCTATATTAGAGATGCGGTATCGATACAAAGTAATGGGCGATAAATTTGGCATTTTTATTACCAAAACTTATCAGCGATTATTGGCCGATTTCGATTATTCTTCTTACCAAGGAAAAGGATATATACCGCAATCGGTTTTTTACAATACTTATGATGCAGCAGGTATCAAAACTAGGTTTGTGAATAAAATTGTCCGAACGTATCATTTTGATGTAACCGATGAGAATTCTGTTTCCAATACACGTTGGACGGGGAAAAATACCTATGGTTTGATGAAAGGATATCAATCGTTTATCAATTCTTACGGGAAACAACTTCTGCATTATCCGAAAGCGCTCATCAGAAATTTAGTTGGATATCAGGTGTATTCGATCATCAATAAAAAGACACTTTCTGAAATCAATGCTGGGCTCGATCAATTCAAATTCATTTCGTTACTTTTGTATCCGTTGAGTTATCTTTATTACAAGTTAAAATAAATGAAGCAACCGAACGAAAGAAAAAGAATATTACTGGTTTATTATAAACTTTTCAAGGCAGGTGGCGTTGCACGTGTAATGACCAATCTTGCAAATGAATTGGTAGAGCAAGGATATGAGGTTTCTGTTTTATTAATGGTAAAAAATACCGATAGTTTTTTCTATTTAGATAAACGCGTGAAAATTGAGGTGATAGATACTTTCTCTCATTGGGGTTTTCAAAAAATCAATGTCAATTTAAATAAATATGCTTCTCGATTACCATATAAAAATAATATAAAAAATTATGTGTATGATTTTGGACAATGGCAAATGCTACATAATTGGATGAATAAGAATCATGATAATTATGATATAATTATTAGTTGTTGGTATAAGTTATCATCACAGTTGGCTGTCCATAAAAAAGTAAGGAAAAAAACCATTGCGTGGGAGCATGCAAACTATCAGGTAGGAGGGGTTTGGTGGAAAGGATTATTGAGGAGAAATTATAAAAAAATAAAAGCAATAGTTTGTATCAATACAGACTCTTATAATCACTATAAATTATTAAATTCATCTACTTGGCATATCCCTAATATTATTGGATTACCATTTGAATCGTACGATTCTAAACAAAATTCTCAAAAAGAAAATACCTTGATCTATGTAGGTCGTTTAGATGATGATAAAAATGTAGAAGAATTATTAAAAATTCTAGAAAATATTAATTTTAATAGGTTTCAATTAAAAATCATTGGAGACGGACCATCAAAAAATAAAATAGAAAAGATGATAGAAGCAAGTAACCATCTGAAACATCACGTGCAATTACTGGGATTGTGTACTATAGAAGAAATTTATAAAGAGCTATCTCGAAGTAAAATTTTTCTTTTTACGAGTAAAAAAGAATGTTTACCTACTGTTCTAATAGAAGCTAATTTGTGCTCCAACGCTCTGATTGCTTACGATTGTCCGTTTGGGCCTTCGGATATTATCAATGATAAGAATGGCTTTCTAGTGCCGCTTCACGACCAAAAAACCTTTCAAGAAAAATTAACTTATCTCATCCAAAACGAAGAAGAACTAAACCGATTGATGGAAACTTCTTGCAAAGAATCTAAAAAATGGAGAAAAACCGCAATCATCGAACAGTGGAAAAAAATCCTCTAAAAATTACTGATCTATGCTTTTTAACTCTATAAGTTTCGCTATTTTCTTACCCATCGTCTTTGCACTCTATTGGATTCTTAGGAAAAACTTCAAACTTCAGAATATCCTATTGCTCGTCGCTAGCTATTATTTTTATAGTTGTTGGGATTGGCGTTTCGTATTTTTGTTGGGATTTTCTACGTTGTTGGATTATTTTTCTGGATTGAAAATAGAACAAGCACCCAATCAAAAAATAAAAAACATCTGGCTAACCATAAGTATTGGGATTAACTTAGGGTTTTTAGGATTTTTTAAATACTACAATTTTTTTGCAGATTCTTTCGCCGAATTGCTCAACGGTTTTGGTCTACAGGTGCATCCGTGGACATTGCAAATTATCTTGCCGGTCGGAATTTCGTTCTATACTTTTCATGGACTTTCTTATATTATCGATATTTATAAGGGGAGGATAAAGGCCGAAAAAAATCTTATCGACTACTCTGTTTTCGTTAGTTTTTTCCCGCTTTTGGTTGCCGGACCCATAGAACGCGCAACGCATTTATTGCCACAAATCAAAAGAAAACGGGTGTTTAATTATACCCAAGCCGTAGATGGAATGCGGCAAATTCTATGGGGATTATTCAAGAAAATGGTCATTGCAGACAATTGTGCTATTTACGCCAATGAAATTTTTTCGAATCCCGAATCACAATCTGGTTCTAATTTGGTACTGGGGGCACTTTTTTTTACTTTCCAGATTTATGGTGATTTCTCTGGCTATTCGGATATCGCTTTAGGAGTTGCTCGTTTGTTCGGGATCAATCTACTCAAAAACTTCAACTATCCTTATTTCTCAAGAGATATTGCCGAGTTTTGGCGACGTTGGCATATATCGCTTTCTACCTGGTTCCGAGATTATCTGTACATACCTTTGGGAGGAAGCAAAGGAGGTAATTGGATGAGAATTCGCAACACCTTTATCATTTTTTTGGTGAGTGGTTTTTGGCATGGAGCCAATTGGACTTTCATTTTTTGGGGATTTCTCAATGCACTATTTATCATGCCGTCCATTATCCTAAAAACGAATCGAAACAATATGGAAATTGTTGCTTATGATCGACATTTACCAACTTTCAGAGAGTTTATAAACATCCTGTTTACCTTTTGCCTAACAGTTTTTGCATGGATATTTTTCCGGGCAGAATCTGTTGCACATGCTTTCGAATATGTTTCAGGAATCCTTCAAGCTTCACTATTTACCTTCCCTACGCTTAATAAAAGTGCTATGGCAACTTTGATTTTGATAGGATTTATGTTGAGTATAGAATGGCTAGGTCGTCGAAATAACTATGGTATAGAAAAATTACTTCTTCAACAACCGAAAATGGTTCGATGGCTTTTTTATGCTTTTATTGTTATGTTGATAGGGTTGTTTTTGCAAACCGAAGAAAGTCCATTTATTTATTTCCAATTCTAATCGGTCATGAAAAGATTTTTAATACAATCTAGTTTATTTGCTCTTTTTGCCATAGCTTTTTATTTAATTGTGATGCCTTTATGGAGTTCTATTTTTCCGCCCTTTATGGCGAAAAATGTGAGGAACTGTATGGGCTGTTACGGACATACTTTTACCCGTACCAAGAATGCTAAAACTGTCGATAGTATAGATGTGTTGATCGTTGGTTCTTCTCATGCTTATCGTGGGATAGATCCGCGTGCATTTGAGAAGTATGGCATCAAAGCGTTTAATCTTGGGAGCAGTTCTCAAACACCCATCAATACAAAAATGTTGTTGCATCAATACCTCGATATTATCGAACCAAAATTAGTAATCTATGAAGCCTACGCCGGAACATTGGAAATTGATGGTGTGGAATCTTCGCTCGATTTATTGAGTAATAATCAGATAGATAAGAATTCGGTAGAAATGGCATTAGACGTTCATAATCTTTTGGCGTATAATACGCTTTGGTTTTCTACGGTACGTCAATTTTTAGGGATGAATAAGAATTTATCAGAACCTTTGGTGCAAGGTTTAGATACCTATATTTCGCCAACAGGTTTCGTGCAAACTTCTTATCGGAAAAATCTACTGTTAGATGAAAAAATACAGCAATGGAATTTAAGGGAGAATCAATTACAGGCTCTAAAAGAAAATATAGCTTTTATAAAAGCACACAATAGTAAGGTTTTTTTGATACAAACTCCGATTACAAATAAATTATACGAATCCAAAACCAACAATTCTACCGTAGACAAGTTGTTGCATTCGTATGGTGAGTATATGAGTTATCAAGGTCTAGTAGAGCTCAATGATACCCTAGATTTTTACGATAGTAACCATATGAATCAAAACGCCGTTGAAAAGTTTTCGGATATTTTAGCGCTAGAGGTCAAAAATCGATATTTTTAGAAAACATAACACATTGATATTTAGCGATTTAAATTTTTCAGTAGTCAAATTCTTAAAAAAATTAAGGAACAAGATATTTGTTAACACATATTTAACACACATCAAAACTCGCTCTATTAGTACGATACAAAGGGAAAATTTAATGTCAATCGATTGTTTGGAATAATTATAAATAGTGTGTCCGTACGACTTGTAAATTTGCCTTGTTAAAAATCAGAAAATACTAAAGGATGAAGAAAAGCATTTTTTCAATGTTATTGATGCTGACCATATTTCCAATAGCGAATGCTGATGGTAGAATAAAAGTAGAGGATGAGTCCGTTCTACAAGAAGTTTTAAAAACAACTATTGTGCCAACTAGCCAAAAACAATTTGTAAATTATGTAGAGGTTGAGAATGATACAATAGGAGAAGGAGCAGAGACAATCGACAAAGAATTAGAAGAGATTGTAGAAAAATCTTCAGAAGTTGCAACAGGTATTGTATCTTGGTATGGAGATAAATTCCATGGAAGAAAAACTGCAAGTGGTAAAATTTATGATAAAAATGAATTAACTGCTGCACACAAAACATTACCTTTTGGCACCAAAGTTCGAGTAACTAATATCAAGAATGGAAAATCTGTGGTTGTTGAAATCAACGATAGGGGACCATTCATCAAATCAAGAGTATTGGACCTGAGTAAGGCTGCTTTTAGTGAAATTGGTAAAACGAGCTCTGGGGTAATGCAAGTGGAATACGAAGTATTGGACAATTAATACTACGTTTACAAAATAGAAAAAAGCTTCCTAATTAGGAAGCTTTTTTTATAGGATGATAAAAAACAAGGCGTTTGTAAAAACAGTAACCTTGTTTTGTATTTTTATAATTTCAATAAAGTGCTCGTTCTCGCACGGCTTTTCTCTACTACTTCTGGGTTATTAAAATCTTCTCCAAAAGATGGAATCATTTCTTTTATTCGATCTTTCCAGGTAGAATTCATCAATTCAGGGAAACAAGTCTTCAGTACATTGATCATTGCAGAAACCGACGTAGATGCACCAGGAGAAGCTCCAAGTAAGGCAGCAATACTACCGTCTTGAGAAGTAACAATCTCAGTACCAAATTTCAACACTCCTTTCGAGTTTTGTTTTTCGATAACTTGTACACGTTGGCCGGCTGTTTGCTCGTACCAATCATCAATTTTCGCGTCAGGGAAATAGTCTTGTAGAGACTTTATTTTCTGAGCTTTCGATAACATTACTTGTTGGACTAGATATTTTGTCAGATCCATATTGCTCCACGCACAATTCAATAGAAAACCTACATTGTTGGTGTTAACAGATTTGAATAGATCGACTGGCGAACCGTGTTTAAGAAATTTGGTAGAAAATGTAGCAAAGGGACCAAATAGTAAAGATTTTTTACCATTGATAACACGCGTATCCAGGTGCGGGACAGACATCGGTGGTGCACCAATTTTTGCTTTTCCGTACACTTTAGCTTGATGTTGCTCGATGATGCTTTCGTTTTGGCAAATTAACCATTGACCACCAACTGGGAATCCTCCGTATTTTTTAGCTTCTGGGATTCCAGATTTTTGTAACAAAAGAATTGCGCCACCACCAGCACCAATAAATACAAAATCAGCATTGACATTTTTTTTATGTCCAGAAACCAAATCTTTAACCCTTATTTCCCAATTGTTTTGATTGGTTCTTGTAATGTCTTTTACTTCATGGCTTGTCTTTAGCACGATTTCTCCCTTTTCTACCAAGCTATTAAAAATAAATCGGGTTAATTCTCCAAAGTTGACATCAGTTCCTAAACTCATATGAGTTGCGGCAATGTCTTTGGAGTCTTTACGATTTGCCATAATAAGCGGTGCCCATTGTGCTAGTGTGTTTATATCTTCACTATATTCCATCTCACTAAACAGTGGATGTTTGGTGAGTGCTTTATGTCTTGATCGTAAAAAATTTACATCTTTTTCTCCCCATACAAAAGACATATGAGGTGTTTTACGGATAAAGTTTTCGGGAGAAGGAATGTAATTATGTTCGACTAAATACGACCAAAATTCTTTTGAAATTTCGAATTGTTTAGCGATATCAATTGCTTTCGAAATATCGATACTACCATCGTTTGCTTGAGGTGTATAATTGAGCTCGCAGAAAGCCGAGTGTCCCGTCCCTGCATTGTTAAAAGCTTCTGAACTTTCGAATCCTAGTTTATCTAATTTCTCGAAAACCGAAATTTTGATAGAGGGGTTGAGTTTTTTCAGAAGTATACTCAGTGTAGCACTCATGATACCACCGCCTATAAGAACAACTTCTTGAGGTTGCTTTTCCATTTTTATAAAAAAATTTTGCACAAATTTACGTCAAATTCAGATGAATGTAAAGGCTTTTGCTTATGTTTTTTGTTACCTATTCTTATTTTAGGAATGATTGTTTGCGTATCTGATTATCAGACTATATCAAAAACAAAAAAGCCATTCCGCAGAATGGCTTTTTTTGTTATTATTAGGATGAGGATGTATTACATCATCCCTGGCATTCCTCCACCCATAGGTGGCATTGCAGGCTCATCTTTTTTGATTTCTGTTACTACTGCTTCGGTTGTGATAAGCATTCCACCGATAGAAGCTGCATTTTCTAGAGCAACACGTGCTACTTTTGTAGGGTCGATTACTCCTGCTTCGATCATGTTTACGTATTCATCAGTTTTGGCGTTGTATCCGAAGTCGTTTGTACCTTCTTTTACTTTTGCAACTACCACAGATCCTTCACCTCCTGCATTGTGTACGATTTGTCGTAAAGGTTCTTCGATGGCGCGTTTGATGATGTTGATTCCAGTATTTTCGTCAGCATTTTCTCCTTTTAGGTCTTCTAAATGTGTTAATGCACGAACGAAAGCAACACCACCTCCAGCAACGATTCCTTCTTCTACTGCTGCACGAGTAGCATGTAAAGCATCGTCTACACGGTCTTTTATTTCTTTCATTTCTACTTCAGAAGCTGCTCCAACGTAAAGCACGGCAACTCCTCCGGCCAATTTAGCTAAACGTTCTTGTAGTTTTTCGCGGTCATAATCTGATGTAGTGGTTTCGATTTGTGATTTGATTTGATTAACACGGGCCTTGATTTGGTCTGCATTCCCAGCTCCATTTACAATAGTTGTATTGTCTTTATCAATCACCACACGCTCAGCTGTTCCTAACATTTCCATTGTAGCAGACTCTAGCGTAATTCCTTGCTCTTCAGAAATCACGGTTCCTCCTGTTAGGATCGCGATATCCTCTAACATTGCTTTACGACGGTCTCCGAATCCTGGTGCTTTTACTGCAGCAATTTTCAATGATCCACGTAAACGGTTTACTACCAAAGTTGCCAAAGCTTGTCCTTCTACCTCTTCAGAAATAATTAAGAACGGACGACCAGATTGGGCGATAGGTTCTAATAACGGTAGAATTTCTTGTAAGTTAGATATTTTTTTCTCACATAACAAAATGTAAGGATTCTCTAACTCGGCAATCATTTTGTCTGGATTGGTGACGAAGTATGGAGATTGATATCCACGGTCAAATTGCATTCCTTCTACTACGTCTACGTATGTTTCTGTACCTTTTGCTTCTTCTACTGTAATTACTCCTTCTTTTCCGACTTTAGAGAAAGCTTCAGCAATCAACGATCCGATGGTTTCGTCGTTATTTGCAGAGATAGAGGCTACTTGTTTTATTTTTTCTGATGAATCACCCACTTCTTGAGATTGTGCTCTTAGACCTTCTACAATCGTTGAAACAGCTTTATCGATTCCGCGTTTCAGGTCCATTGGGTTTGCACCAGCAGCAACGTTTTTCAAACCTTCACGTACGATAGCTTGCGCCAAAACTGTTGCAGTAGTTGTACCATCACCAGCAACATCATTGGTCTTAGAGGCTACTTCTTTTACCATTTGTGCACCCAAATTTTCTATAGGATCCTCTAATTCAATTTCTTTTGCAACTGAAACACCATCTTTGGTTACGTGTGGTGCACCGAAAGATTTCTCTAGAACCACATTTCGTCCTTTGGGTCCTAAGGTTACTTTTACTGCATTTGCCAATGCATCAACTCCTTTTTTTAGTAAGTCTCTCGACTCAATGTCGAATTTAATATCTTTTGCCATTTTTTAGTTGTTTTTTATACAAGAATCGGTTGTTACGAATAGAAAGATTCTGTATAGTTGTTTAGTAATTTAGTTATTCTTTTTTTAGGATATGTTTGGATTAGATGATCGCTAAAATATCTGCTTCACGCATGATTAGATAATCTTTGCCATCTAATTTTAGTTCCGTGCCTGAATACTTACCATATAAAACTTTGTCTCCTACAGCAACAGTCATTTGTTCGTCTTTTTTCCCATTTCCAACGGCAACGACAGTTCCTTCTTGCGGTTTTTCTTTTGCTGAATCTGGGATGATAATACCTGATGCTGTTTTCGTTTCTGCAGGTGATGGCTCAATAACCACACGATCTGCTAATGGTTTAATGTTTAATTGTGACATATCTTAATGTTTTTCTGTTTTTTTATTTCAGTCTATTCTATTTCGAAAAGTGTGCCATTGGATATTTACTGACATTTTGAAAATGTTAAGGATAAAAAATGCCATGTTGTCTGACAACATGGCATTTTTATTTTATAAACGTACGAGTTTATTTTTTGATGATTAGTTTTTGTGTTTCGGTTCCTTTGTCCGTTTTCACGGTTACTAAGTAAACTCCGTTTGTTAATTTCGTAACATCAAAACGAATGTTTTTAGGATTCAAGTTTTCGAAAACCTTGCGTCCTGTTGCATCGTGAATTTCTACACTTACTAACTTAGCGTTTTTAGCTGTTTTTACCTCAAATACTCCATTCGATGGGTTAGGGCTTATGTGCGTTGATTTTTGTAAAGACGCATCGTTCACACCCATTGAAGCATTTTTGATGGTAAAGTTCGCACTGTTTACTGCTAAGAAGATATTGTCAGAAGCTTTTACCATTATTCTTGCTTTTGTGGTATCAGATCCTGCAGGAATATTGAATGTATAGCTTCCGGTGTTTGGTACATTTTTAGCAATTTCTTTGTCGAAAGTTTTCCCACCATCTAATGATAAGAAGATGTCAACCTCTGTAGCGTTGATACTGTTAGCATCTGTTCCTGCAACGTCCCATGTGATGGTTGCTTGTGGGTTTTCTTGTGCATCCCAAACTTCTGCAGTGGCTTGTGAGGTAACTTTAAATGGTCCTACATCTTGTACTCTAACTAAAAAGTTTTTACGTGCTGTTTGTCCGCCAATAGGATTATTGTCTCTTACTAATAAAGAGAAATTGTAATCTCTTTTTACAGAAGCAATAACTTCCCAACTGTTTTGTCTACTAGAATCAGGGTTTGATGTGAATACTAACTTTCCGTCTACAATGCTTTTTAGGTTCGGGAAATAACGGTATGAAACTTCTTCAGGGGGTAGTGAACGGAAATTTGGTCCTGAAGTGCTTGTAGATAATGGTGGTTGAGTTGATATCTGTGCATCAGTTTGTTCCCAGTTATATGTTAATGAGTCGCCATCCGCATCCTCAGCTGTAGCATTTAATACAAAAGCTGTTGAATGAGGAATAAAGTACATTGATTTATCAGAAGAAATAGTAGGAGCAGAGTTGTTAGTGTTTGTGTCAACAGAACATGTGCCTCCATTTCTAATAAAATTATAAATATTCGATACACTCACTGTATGGAAATATGGGTCACTATTTCTTTGTACGTTCGGTGGGCAAATACCTGCATATGCCATAATTGTGCTTCCACTTCCTGGCTCAACAGAAGTACCTCCTGATCTGTTCCCACTACAAGAGTTGTTGAATGTGTGAGGAGCTCCATATTGATGTCCCATTTCGTGTGCTACGAAGTCTACATAGAATGCGTCATTTACAGGAGCGCCTAAGCCAGTAACACCCATTGCTTTTACACCATCATTACAAGGGCTCTGTAGTCTAGCGATACCACCACCTCCAGTTGAGAAAACGTGTCCAATGTCATAATTGTCTTTACCAATAACTTGATCAATAGTTGTTTGGTTTTCACTTAACATTGTGTATCCGTTATTATTGGTATAGTTGTCAGAGTCGATAAAAATAATGTCTGTGTTATTCGGGATAAGTTCCATTGTTACACCTACTTCATTTTCATATATACCGTTTACACGAGTCATAGCTACATTCATTGCGGCTAGTACTACTTCTTTTTTTACTGCTGTCGATTCATTTTGTGCGTTTGCTCGCCCAATATGAAATGCAGAATACTCAATGGTAGAAGCTAAAGCTAAACGATATTTTCGTAATTTACCATCTACAACGGTCATATCACGGTTTTGTGCGTTTGCGATAGATTGTTCGATGATTTGATTTTCAAAATCATGATCCGCATGACAAGTAAAATCAGTTAATTTATTTTCTATCGTAGATCTCTCGTAAGTAATATAGGTGTTTAAATCTGCTGTATAGGCATCGAGGTACGATGTTGTTCCATTCGCACGGAAAATAATTGCACTTAACCCAAAGTATGGTGAATAGCTAAAACGAATATTTGCTTGCCCATCTATTGATTTTCCTGAATAAGATCGAATATTTTGATGTTTCGCCTGTAAGTCAGGATGCATGATAGAGGCTTCTCGTACATTGTATTGGGTAAAAGTGCCATCTTCATTTGGTAAGCTGATAATTTTGTTAATATTTTTACCATGGATAGTCTGTAGCTCGCTTAATAGATTATCTGTATTCAAAGAGAATAACTTGTATTCTGAAGGTGTAGAAAGTCTTTCTACTAATTCTACCCCTCTAAATTGAGCTTCATTTACTGATTTCCAATGATTCTGTTGAGCATAGGTTACTCCCGACATTAAAAGTCCTAACATTGAAAATAGAATAAATCTTTTCTTCATAATTATTGCGTTAAATTTTCTATAAAAATACAAAAAAGTCTTAATTGCTTAAGACTTTTTACAAGAAAATATTTATTTTATTATTATTTCGATGGTTCGGCCTCCGAATTTGGTGCAGTTGTGGTATCTTGCTGTATCGGCATATTTGGTGATGCAGGAGCCTGCGTTTGTGGAGTTTGTTTCAATCTAGGGCGTGCATTGGGGTTTTCTTGCAAAACATTCGCAGCAATAATTAGCACCGTAATCAATGCAGCAAAAGTCCAGGTTGCATTGTCCAAAAAGTTATTCGTACGTTGTACTCCAAACATTTGTCCTCCGCTACTGCCTCCAAATGTAGAGGATAAACCGCCTCCTTTTGGGCTTTGAGACAAAACGATTAACGTAAGGATGACGCATAAGGCAATAATAATCACCATAAATAATTGAAATGTACCCATTGTCGTATGTTATTTTTTATTTTTTAAATTTTCAATTTCTTGAATTCGGTCTGCAAAGTAAGCATTTTTTTTTGGATATTTCAAACATAAAATTTTATAAGCTCGAATTGCTTTGTCGTATTTATGTTGATCGGTGTAGATTTGTGCCAAAGTTTCCGTCATCAACTCAGAAAATTCTTGTGGTTCTTCTTGTGGGGTTTTAGGAGTATTACTGCTAAAATCTTTATCGAGTGGTAAGATTCGCGGAGCATTCTGTAAAAAAGTATCTATTATTTTTAGTTTTTCTTTTTGTGCTGTTGTTGCTTTTTCTTCTTCCTTTTTTTCTGTTTTTGTCGACCCCATTTTTAACCAATCAGAGAAAGTATGCTTTTCGGTGACCAAAGATGTCGAAGCCATTTCATCAGTCTGTGTTGCTTTTTCACTTTTTTTGCTAGGATGATTGATGTTTTGTTCAGCAACTGTATTCGCAACTATTTCTGAGGTTGTGTTTTCAAACGCTTTATTTTCCGTTCCGACCGATTCGCTGGGCTGTGTTTCTTCTTTTATTTTGTCTACAAACTCTTCTTCTGGAGAAATTATTTCTTTCGGGTGAGGTTCTGCTAATTCTTTGCCATCTTCTTGTTTTTCGGTAGGGTGCACAACATTTTCTATAATATTTTCTAATGTATTCGGTTCGATGATTTCCTCATCCTCGATTTCTTCTACCAAATCAATCGGTTCGCTCGCAATTGCTTTCGTAACCAAAATAGGTTTCACGACGGTCGGAATATTCGGCTCTTCTCCCTTTTTTTGGGTATGGAGATAATGATACAATTCCGCTCGATTGTGGCTATACAGCGAAGTGAGATGTAAAAAATCTTCGTACGAAGGATGGTTTTCTTTTTTTAGTGCATAAAGTTGTATCGCTCTAATTTGATAAAAATATGGATATTTCTCTATACTTTTTTTTAGCATAGAAAAGTCATCAATAGAACTCTCTAACGGATTTTTTAATAAAAAAGTAAGTCGCGTTTCCATCATTACCAATCCATTGCAATATCGTTAAAAATTTGTTGCTTCAAACGGTTTACAATTTCGGGAACAAGAGCGTCTTCTACCTCAGATAGTGTTTGTGTGCCGTCAAATTCTTCAAAATCAGAATAAGATTTATTGAAGCTTTTCGATTCGTCCTTATTATTAATATATCGTACAGAAACCCCAATTGTCAATCTACTTTTTGCAGCTTGTTCGCCTTGTGTGGTCGATTGTATTTGGGTAGAAGCTACCTGATAATTGTTGATTTCTCCTTCAATAATTAGGTCGGCATCTTCATTATCGGTAAGATTTAGTTTGGTTCTATTCCTGAAAATATCTTGTAATTCTATCGTAAATTCTTGCGAGAGATTAGGGTTTTGCAAAGGAGCACGGTTGGGGAAGGTTGCAACGTAAATAGTGTCCCAGTCTCGGCTAATCGATGATCCCGAAAGAGTGTAACAAGCGCTGAGTAATAGACTCAGGAGACAGAATCCGACAAAAAGGAAATGTTTTTGCTTCATCATTATAAGTTGTATTGTTTGATTTTTCGGTATAATGTCCTCTCAGAAATGCCCAATTCATCAGCAGCTAATTTGCGTTTTCCGTTGTATTTCTCCAAAGCCAATTTGATGAGTTCTTTTTCGGTGTCTTGAATCGATAAATTTACGGGTTCTTCTTCTATCGACTGAATTTCGTAAAAATCGTCGCTATCGGTATATTCGTACGGATGAGCTTCAACTTCGTTTTGGGAAGGCGAAGTTATGATCCCTAATTGATTGTTGAAGGTTTCGCTCGGGTTATTCTGATAAACTTTGTTTATCAGTTCTTGTGTATTACCCGAAAATCCATTGCTGTCTTTTTGGTTGATAAGATCCAGGGTTAATGCACGTAAGTCATTCAGATCTTTTTTCATATCAAACAAAACCTTGTAGAGCAAATCTCGTTCTCGAAAATCTGTTTGTTGGCTTTCTTTCTGTTGGTTCATCAAAACTGGTAAAGTGTTTTGTGGTAAATAGCTCATTGTTTTTTCTAGCGAAAGCACACGTTCTTTTTCTACCACCGAAACTTGTTCTGCAAAATTTCTCAACTGTCGAATATTTCCTGGCCAATAATAATTGGTAATATAATTTGCTGCTTCTGGAGAAAGTTCTAGATGAGGCATTCTGTATTTTAGAGCAAAATCTGAAGCGAATTTTCTGAACAGTAAGACAATATCTTCTTTCCGTTCTCGCAGAGGAGGCATATCGACCTGAACGGTGTTTAATCGATAATACAAATCTTCTCTAAATTTTCCCTTTTCTATGGCTTGTTGTAGTTTTACATTGGTTGCTGCAACAATTCGCACGTTGGTTTTTTGCATTTCAGATGAACCTACTTTCATGAATTCTCCTGTTTCTAAAACGCGTAATAAACGGACTTGTGTAGATAGTGGTAATTCGCCCACTTCATCCAGAAAAATGGTTCCTCCATCGGCGACTTCAAAATAACCTTTTCGTGTTTGGGTAGCACCTGTAAAAGCACCTTTTTCGTGTCCGAATAGTTCAGAGTCTATCGTTCCTTCTGGGATTGCACCACAGTTTACTGCAATGTATTGGTTGTGTTTTCGGGCCGATTGGTTGTGGATTATTTTTGGGATGAATTCTTTTCCAACGCCACTCTCACCAATCACCAAGACCGAAATATCGGTTGGGGCAACTTGTATCGATTTTTCTAGCGCTCTGTTTAGTGCAATATTATTCCCGATAATACCAAAACGTTGTTTGATGGTTTGCAGAGAATCCATGAATAGTGTTTTTGAGGTTTATTGTTTGTTTTAATCTTCTTGATGGTTTGCTAAGATAATTAGTTTTGATTTTGCATTTCTCCTAATAGGGTAGCGGTAGTGCAATCGTGTACGTATACTTGTACAAAATCGCCAACGCTGGTTCCTTCAATTTTCGGAAAAACAATAACAGCATTTTGTGTATTTCTACCGAACCAATAATTTTCATCCTTTTTCGAGTTTCCTTCGATCAAGACTTCATGCGTTTTGCCGACATAAGCTTTCATGCGTTCTGCAGAATGTTGTTGCTGAAGAGAAATGATTTCTTGCAAACGTCTTTTTTTGGTTTCCGCAGGTACGTCATCTGCCATTTTTTTATGCGCAGGTGTGCCTGGGCGATCAGAATAGGCAAACATATATCCGAAATCGTATTTTACATATTCCATCAATGATAATGTGTCTTGATGCTCTTCTTCTGTTTCTCCGCAGAAACCAGCAATCATATCATGCGATAGGGCACAATCCGGAATTATTTTTCTGATTTTATCAATCAATTCAAAATATTGCTCTCGAGTATGTTGACGATTCATCCTTTCTAAAACCGTTGTAGAGCCAGATTGTACAGGTAAATGGATGTATTTGCAAATGTTGTGATGTTTGGCCATTGTCTCTAATACATTGTCCTTCATATCTTGCGGATTCGAGGTTGAGAATCGAATTCTAATCGAAGGGAATTGCATAGCTACCATATCGAGCAATTGTGCAAAATCTACTGCTGTTGCTTTCTGGATTTCAGTTGCATTCTTGAAATCTTTTTTCGGTCCTCCTCCGTACCATAAATAAGAGTCTACATTTTGTCCTAACAGCGTAACTTCTTTGTAGCCCGCTTCATGCAATTCTTGTATTTCTCGCAAAATAGAATGTGGGTCGCGAGAACGTTCTCTCCCGCGCGTAAAAGGAACTACACAGAAAGTACACATGTTATCGCAACCGCGTGTAATGGTAACAAAAGCAGTTACACCGTTTCCGCCCAGACGAATAGGTGAAATTTCAGCATAAGTTTCTTCTTTCGATAATTGTACATTGATTGCATCTCGTCCGTCTTCTACTTCAGTAAGTAAATTTGGTAAATCACGATAAGCATCGGGGCCAACAACAATATCTACCAAATGTTCTTCTTCTAAAAATTTATGTTTCAGGCGTTCGGCCATACAGCCAAGTACACCGATTTTTAGACTGGGATTTTGTTTTTTGATGGCATTGAGTGCGTTGAGACGATTACGCACAGTTTGCTCTGCCTTGTCGCGTATAGAGCAAGTGTTAAGCAATATAAGATCTGCTTCATTGACCTGATTTGTAGTCTGATAGCCTTCTTCGGTGAGAATAGAGGCAACAATCTCGCTGTCGGAAAAGTTCATCTGACAACCATAGCTTTCTAAAAATAATTTCTTGCTCGCATTTCTTGTAGGCAATGTCATTAGAGCTTCTCCTTGTCTCGATTCGTCTATATATTTTTCGTTTGCTTGCATTTCTTTTGAAGTCTATTAATTTGCAAAAATATAAAATAATGGTGACACATTGGCAGTATATTTTTTTTTTGCATTGATATTAACATTTATTAGATTTGATATGATTTAAAAATAGAAAAATGAATCAAGAAGTACAACAAAGATTAAACGGGCTGACACCCGATAAAACACGTTTCAGTATAAGTGATGTTCTAAACGAAGCGTGGGAACTATTTGGTAAAGTTGCTCTATATGCTGTTTTTGCAACCTTGCTCTATTTCTTTTTATCTACTATAGTGACAATGGTTCTCGGAATGATTTTTCCCGTCGACCAAACCGAAATACAAATATTGTTAGAAAGTGATCGTCTCGATTTGGAATCTTTGCAGGAAGCTTTTGTAGATCAATTCAATCAGACTAATTACAAATTGACTGTGATAGCAAATTTTCTTCTCGCTTCATTATTGTATCCTATCATGTTTGGTGTTGTTTATTTGGCATATAAAAGAGATCAGAAACAAGTAATTGCTTTTGGCGATATTTTCTACGCATACAAAAATGGACTATTTCTCAAATCATTTACGTTGAGCATGTTGTCTATTGTTTTTATGTACATCGGGTTTAGTTTGTGCTTCGTGCCAGGTTTTGTTTTGTCGGCATTAATGATGTTAAGTGTTCCTTTTGCTTTGTTTACTAATCTAGATGCATTACAGGCAATCAAAGCAAGTTTCCGAGTAACCACTAAAAACTTTTCAGGATTCATTGGGATGTTATTTTTAATGGTCTTAATCTTAATTGTAGGTTTTTTAGTTTGCATTGTTGGTTTATTAGCAGCCTATCCACTGATTTATATTATTATGTATGTATTATACAAAAAAATTATAGGTTTTGAAATCATAGAAAACGCAAATTTTTTCGAAACCGAAATAAAAAATCCATACCAATAAAAAGGAGTTAGATAACAAGCTAAAAATAAGTTTTTGGTCTGTTTATTTTTTTGTCGTTACTTTTGCAAAAAAATATCTCAATCCTATGTCAAAAAATCTCGTAATAGTGGAGTCTCCCGCCAAAGCAAAAACCATTCAAGGTTTCTTGGGGAATGATTTTATTGTAGAGTCAAGTTTTGGTCATGTTGTCGACCTTCCTAAAAAAGGAATGGGAATAGAAATTGACAATGACTTTCAGCCCAACTACGAGGTTACGCCCGATAAAAAAGAAGTAGTTAAAAAGCTCAAAAGCTTATCAGACAAGGCAAAAGTTGTCTGGTTGGCATCGGATGAGGATCGTGAAGGGGAAGCGATTGCATGGCATTTGTATAATGAATTAGGATTAGACAAAAAAGAAACCAAGCGTATCGTTTTCAACGAAATTACCAAAAAAGCAATCCAACATGCAATCGAAAACCCAAGATCGATAGATATCAACTTGGTCAATGCACAACAAGCACGCCGTGTACTCGATCGACTGGTTGGGTTTGAAATGTCGCCTGTTCTATGGCGAAAAATAAAACCAGGACTTTCTGCTGGGCGTGTACAGTCGGTTTCGGTAAGATTAATCGTGGAGCGTGAAAAAGAAATTCAAGACTTTCAGCCGGTAGCCACTTTCTGTTTTGTTGCCACTTTCAGGACAGAAGAAAACAAAACATTACCGGCCAGCCTAACCCAAGAATTCGATAGTTTTGATCAAGCAAAAGAATTTATAGAAAGTTGTGTAGGAGCAAGCTATTCGGTAAAAGATTTACAGAAGAAACCAGCAAAAAGATCACCTTCTGCCCCTTTTACAACCTCTACATTACAACAAGAAGCATCAAGAAAATTAGGTTTTTCGGTTTCGCGAACAATGAGAGTTGCCCAGCAATTGTACGAGTCGGGATATATTACTTATATGAGAACCGACAGCGTGAATTTATCCGAAGATGCTTTGTCGGCTATCAAAAAAACTATTCAAACGCTATTCGGAGAAAAATACGCCTATAAAAGAAAATATACCAATAAAAATACTTCGGCACAAGAAGCTCATGAGGCTATCCGTCCGACCAATTTCGAGAATCAAACTATTCAGGCCGATGCTTCGATGAAGAAATTATATGATCTGATTTGGAAACGAACAGTCGCTTCTCAAATGGCCAATGCCGATTTAGAACGAACAATAATTGATATAGAAAACTCTAAAAATCAACAAATATTCCAGGCCAAAGGAGAAATAATTGTATTCGATGGTTTCCTGAAAGTTTATCAAGAAAGTTTAGATGACGAAGATATTGAAGACGATAAATCTATCCTACCAAAAGTATCTAAAGGAGAAAAATTAGACGTTTCTATAATCCAAGGGCAAGAAAAATTTACGCGTGCGCCGGCAAGATACACCGAAGCCTCTTTGGTGAAAAAGTTAGAAGAATTAGGTATCGGACGACCGTCAACTTATGCGCCGACTATTTCGACAATCCAAAATAGAGGATATGTTGAGGTAGGTGAAATCGAGGGGAAAAACAGGAATTACCGCGTTATACAACTGGAAAATGACACAATAACAACCGAAGTAAAAACCGAAGTATATGGAGCGGATCGACGAAAACTGATACCGACCGATATCGGAATTGTCGTAAACGATTTCTTGGTAGATTATTTTTCGAAAGTGTTGGATTATGATTTTACAGCGCATGTAGAAGAGAGTTTTGATAAAATTGCCGAAGGAAAACAGCAATGGACAAAAATGATCGAGCAATTCTATCAGAAATTTCATACGCAAGTAGAAGATGTAAAAGAGAATGCAGACAGAGCAACCGGGGAACGAGAGTTGGGTATAGATCCTGTTTCGGGTAAAAAAGTATATGCAAGAATAGGACGATTCGGTCCGATGATCCAGATAGGAGAAGCCGAAGATGAAGAAAAACCAAAATTTGCGAGTTTACTAAAAACGCAATCTATTCATCAAGTAACCTTAGAAGAAGCCCTGAAGCTTTTCGAGTTGCCAAAGAAATTGGGGAATTATAAAGGGTATGATTTGGAGGTGAATATTGGGCGATTTGGCCCGTATGTAAAATTCGATACCAAATATGTGTCGATCCCGAAAGAAGAAGATCCGATGGATATAACATTCGAACGCGCAGCTGAGTTGGTAGAAGAAAAGCTACAAGCCGATGCGCCAATTGCACAATACGAAGGGCAAGATGTTACCAAAGGAGTAGGGCGTTTTGGACCCTTTATCAAATGGCAAGAATGGTTTATCAATGTGCCTAAGAAGTACGATTTTGATCATCTTTCGCAAGCTGATATTGAGGAGCTTATCGAGGCCAAAAAGCAAAAAGAAAGCGAGCGAGTAGTTCGCGAATGGGTAGAAGAAGAAATTAGAATAGAAAAAGCCCGTTGGGGAAGATTCAATCTGATTCATGGTAAGAATAAAGTAGAGTTGAGCAAAGATACACCAGTAGTAGAGCTAACGTTGGATGAAGTGAAGAAGCTGTTAGGCTCTGATAAAACCAAAACAAAAACTGCAGCTAAGAAAACAAAAACAACGACTCAGAAAAGCATTAAAAAGAAATAATGTTCGAAGAATTTCTAAATCCGGTAAACGAAGAATTACAGAGTTTTGCTTTTTCTCAAAGTCCCTATAGCGTAGGACATTATGTACACTTTTATTATGACTTTGAAGATGAGAAAGAAGAAAACAAGACAAAAATTGCCCTTTTTGGTGTAAAGGAAAAAACCGACGATTACGATGTCGATTTTACGCTAATTCGCAAAGAATTCTACCAACTAAAAAAAGGAGATTGGGATTCTATTTTGGTAGATTTTGGAGATATAGAGCCAGGAGCAACTTTCGAGGACAGTTGTTTCGCCTTTCATCAAGTTCATCAGCGACTGCTAAAAAAAGGATTTGTTGTTATAGTCATCGGTAATTTGCCAGAATTCACTTACTTCCAATACCGTTCATTTGATGGGATTAGGAACAATGTAAATCTGAGCCTTGTCGATGCAAAATTTAGATTAGGTGATGATACTGAGATACTCAATAGCGAAAATATTTTGAGTAAAATAATCAGTCAACCACCCCATAATTTGTTCGAGTATACCCATTTTGGGCATCAGGCTTATTATGTTGCACAGGAAGAGCTAAATCTTATCGAGCATCTTAATTTTGATGTGATTCGTTTGGGAGATTTAATGAAAAAAATTCGTCGAGTAGAACCTTTTTTAAGAGAGTCGGATTTGCTGGCCATCGACTTATCATCCATTCAGGCAAGTGATTTTTTCTCGACTCCTCGCCCGATACCGAACGGTTTCAATGCTCGAGAAATATGTGCCTTGACCCGCTATGCGGGGAGCAGTCATAGCCTGCAATCGCTCTATATCTATAATTATATAGAAAAATTCAGATTGCCCGATCATTTATTATTCTCGCAAATGATTTGGTATTTTATAGATGGGCAAAATCATCAACCCGAAAAAGTTAGTTTTGATGATGAACACTATTTCGAGAAAATTCACGTTCCTACTGTAGAACAGGATTTAGTTTTTTACCATAATCTATATACCAATCAGTGGTGGATAGAAATAAAACGGTTAAATGATACGGCCGAAGATGGCATACATCGGGTACCTTGTCATAAAAAAGATTATATGCAAGCAGTTCGTGGCGAAGTGCCTGATAGATTTTGGAAATCTTTTAAAAAATTTTATTAAAAGATAATAATCTATTAAACTAAACGTTAGTACTATTGCAATAAATTTTTTTGTAAATAATAAATAATTAATAGTTTTACACTTGCTTAAAATAAAACAAAGTAGAATGAGAAGAATTTTGGTAACAACCATGTTATTATCATTGTCAGCAGCAACTTTTACATCATGTAATAAGTTGAAAAAAATGGGAAGAAGTGGTAATAACGATGGTCAAATCGTTTCTAAACAATCTTCAGCATGGAGCCCAGAACGTCCGAAAGGGATGGTGCCCATTCCAGGAGGATCATTTGTGTTAGGACAAACAGATTACGATTTTACATTTGAGAACGATGCTCCGGTGCGTACAGTTTCTGTAACAGGTTTCTTTATGGACGATACCGAGATTACCAATTCGCAATATCAGATTTTTGTTGGTTATGTAAAGGATTCAATTGCACGGACACGCTTGGCGGAAAGAGCAGAACAATTAGGGTTTAATGCAACGAATCCTGGCGGAAATACCGGTGGTGGAATTGCAAGTTATAGCTTTGTATCTGGGTCGCAAGACGGACAAGGAACACCGTATGATGAGTATCTACAAATGAATTCTACTGGTCGTGAAGGCAGTGCAACTACAAATGCCGATGCAAGAAAGTTGAATTGGGACATACCTTTGGTGTGGGAAAAATACGAATACCCAGATGTGGATTATGCAGAAGTAATGGAAGGCCTATATTATCCACCAGAAGAGCGTTTCAATGGTGAGCGTTTGATCGATACCCGTAAGCTAAATTACAGTTATGTATGGGTAGACCAAGAAGCAGCGGCTAAAAAACAAGGAGCATATCGTATAGATTTCCGTAGAGAAGAAGTGGTAAATGTATATCCAGATACTACGGTTTGGGTAAGAGACTTCAATTATTCATACAACGATCCGATGCATCAAAACTACTTTTGGCACGAAGCATATGCTTCTTATCCAGTAGTTGGAGTCAATTGGAATCAAGCAATGGCTTTTTCGGCCTACCGTACCAAAAGACATAATGACTTTTTGAGCAGAAAGGCTAAACGAGGAAAAGCTAAAAAAGTAATCGATTATCGTTTGCCTACGGAAATCGAGTGGGAATATGCAGCACGTGGAGGATTGCAAAATGCACCATACCCATGGGGAGGTCCTTATCTGACAGACGATAGAGGATGTTATTTAGCCAACTTCAAACCAAAACGTGGAGACTATATGGAAATCACCGAAGGTAAAAAAACAGGCTATATGTATACGGCTCCAGTAAAAACCTTTAAGCCAAACGGTTATGGTTTGTATGATATGGCGGGGAATGTTGCCGAGTGGACTTTATCACCGTATAATAGATCATTTTATCAGATGTCATCTACACTAAATCCAAGTATCGGGCGAAATGGTGACAATAATATTGCCGTACGTGGAGGATCGTGGAAAGATATTGGGTATTTACTAATGGTTTCTGCACGCGATTGGGAACATAAAGATTCTGCACGCTCGTATATCGGATTCCGTACAATACAACCTTTCCCAGAAGGAGCTAAAGTAAACTTTAGAACAAGAAAGAAATAAGAAAACCTATACTCTAAATAAGAATTTAATACAGAACACAATTATGGCAGCACAAGCTACAAAACAAGAAAGATTAACAAATTTTCTTTATAACTTTTTCGCCGCAGTAGTAATTATTGGGGCACTATGTAAAATCACGCATACAAGTCCTCTAGGGATTAGTGCCAATATTATCTTATCAATCGGATTAGTGGCAGAAGCACTCGTCTTTATGTATGCTGCATTTTTTGATAAACCTTCTGGAGAGTATGATTGGGAAGTTGTTTACCCAGAACTGGTAGATGGAAAAGCCAGAGTAAATCGCTCTGCACAAGCAGTTGTAGGAGCAGGAAATAATTTGACAGCAGAGCTGGATAAAGTTTTGGCTGAAGCAAAATTAGATAAAGAAGTTTTCGAACGCTTACGTACATCATTGGATAAATTTGGATCGGCTGTAAGTGAGCTAAATACTACAACTTCTGCCGTTGCTTCTACCGAAAAATATGGAGCAGAAATGTTGAAGGCGTCAGAAAACATTAGTTCTTTGAATACCTTATATGCGCAACAAATCGAGAATAGCAGAAAACAAGTAGAACTTAATAAGCAGTTTATCGAAGAGATGCAAAAATCTTCTGGTAGCTCAGAGCAATTCCTGAAAGAAATGCAATCGTTATCAGAAAACATCAATGCATTGAACAAAGTTTACGGAGGTATGTTGAACGCAATGCGCGTAAATCAATAATATCCTACCCAATCATAAACAACTTATTATTAACACTACGATAAAATAAAATGGCAGGAAAAAGACTAACTGGTCGTCAGAAGATGATCAACCTAATGTATCTTGTATTCATTGCAATGATGGCGATGAATGTGGATCGTGAGGTGTTGCGGTCTTTTGAGAGTATCAATATTACCCTTGAAGAATCGGCAAAATTAACCGCTGATAACAACGCAACCTTCTATCAACAAATTAAGAAAAAAGCAGAAGAAGACCCAGCCTACCAAGTTACCGATGAAAAAGCCGGTTTGGTAAAAGCAAAAACTAATGAATTTGTAAACTTTATCGATAGTCTGAAAAAAGAATTAATCGGTACCGATTACATAGCAGGTGCAGAAGATACCGATTACAACTCATTACAGAATACAGAACCTATCGTATCTCTACTTTTCAAAGGAGGAAAAGCAGATAATGGAAACCAAAAAGGTCAAGAGTTGGTAAAAAGAATCAACGAATTTCAGAAATTTCTTTTAGGATATGTAGGGAATGATCAATCATCAAGAAACAGTATACTTTCATTTTTCAATACCGAATCGAAAAGTAAAAAACAGAATTGGTTGAATGAAAAATTCTATGACCAGCCGATGGTTGCTGCATTGACAAACTTTACTAAATTACAAGTAGATGCTCGTACACTAGAGGGAAACATCGTTCGCGATCTATTATCAGGTAAATTGAAAGAGAAAATCGAACTCAACGCATTCGAAGGACTTTTCTTATCTCCTGGAATAGTAGAACAAGGATCAGACGTTGCTCTGAACGTTGTATTAGGAGCCTATGACAATAGCCTTACAGGTAGTGTCGCAACTAGTGCAGGAAACGCACAAATCGTGAACGGAAAAGCAACTCTGAAATTGAATACCGGTTCTATCGGAATTCATAAACTAACGGGTTCTTTAACGTATAGGGATGCAGATGGAGAAAACAAAACCGTACAAATTGTTCCATCTACCTACCAAGTAGTTGCGCAAACTTCTGATGTGAAATTCAAAGAAGTTATAGAGAAGGATCCAACAGGAGGTTCTATTGTTGCCGATAATTTACGTGTAGTTTACCGTGGAGTAAGTAACCCAATTTCTGCAACCATCAATGGAGCCAACAGTGCAGTAAGCCTTACAGCCTCTTCGGGTAGCTTATCGGGTGCAGGAGCCAACAAATGGAACTATACCCCTGCAGGTGGAAGCGAAGTAGTGTTCACAGCATCGGCCAAAGCAAGTTCGGGTAGAACAATTTCGGTAAGAGAAACATTCAGAATCAAACCTGTTCCGCCAGCACGTGGTCATATTTTAGGACAAACTTCACAAGCCATTCCAGCCAATGGTCTTGCTGGGCAAACTGTACGTATAGATTGGCCAGATTTCTTGTTCCCGATCACGGGTGAGGTAACTTCGTTCAACGTAAAAGTTCCGGGGCAACCAACTGTTAGAGTTTCAGGAAACAAGATGAGTGGAGCAGCAGCTGCACTAAGTAAAGCACAAAAAGGAGACGTGGTAGGCGTATTCGATATTAAGTATAAAACAAACTCAGGTCAGTCTGGAGAAGCATCTTCAGTGACGATTGAGGTAAGATAAAATAGATATAGATATGAAGAATCTTTTGTTTGGCATCATGAGTTTTCTCTCTGTCGCAACATATGCACAAAGTATATTGAATGCGAAAAGCCCAGAAGAATTGAGAAAGCAACGTGCCGATTTGGTGAAAGTTGATGCTGCAGGTGACTCTATTAGTTTAGCAGTAAAACCATTAGAATATGGGTATACAGAAGAAAAAGATGTAATATGGTCGAAAGTGGTTTGGGAAGTTATTGATCTTAACGAGCGTCTCAATCAACCCTATTATAGACAAACTGACGGTTTGGTACAAGAATCAGCTTCTTTGTATGATGCGTTGGTAGAAGGAATCAGAAGTGGTAAAATTACCGAAGTGTATGATGATGAATTCTTCAAACAAAAAATGACGTATGATCAAATTATGGCGCGTGCGGAGAAAGTGGATACAACCGATTTCTACCGTCAACAAGTAGAAGCAGGTGAAACACCAGACGAAGGAGGGATCTTCCGATTCAATATCGATACACAAGACATCAAAATGATCAAAGTAAAAGGTATGTGGTACATCGATAAACGTTTGGGCGAAATGCGCTATCGTTTATTAGGCCTGTCGATTATGGGACCGGATGCACAAACTTTAGGAACCGAATTCAACGATGGTGAGTTTGTGGATCTTTTCTGGATTTATTATCCTGGAGCACGTGATGTTTTAGCCAACTATAAAGTGTTTAACCCAAACAACTCTTCATCAAGTATTTCGTACGATGATATGTTGAATGCACGCCGATTTTCATCGGTAATCTACAAAGCTCAAACCGCTTATGGTAACCGTCCGATCGAGGATTATATACCAAAAGATGCCAAAGGTCAGCTAGAAGAAAATGATCGAATCAGAGAGAGTATTCTACAATCAGAAGCCGATATGTGGCATTATTAATGAAATAATAAAGTATTCATCTATAAAAAAAATCGTGAACGGTTAGCGTTCACGATTTTTTTATTAGGTAAGGGAGAATAATTGAAATCAATATGGTACCTAATCAATCGGGTGTTCAGCGATATGTTTTTGCTGGACTATATGACTCTAAAACCATGAGTGTTTATAGTACGGGTAAGATCACTATGGGAACCGATAAATATGATCTTTCTGGTTATCGCCTTTTTGTGAAAGATGGAATAAAAACAATACACCTATACGTTGAAGTTGCATCTGTCAATCAGTGGGCAGATCCAAATTTTATGTTCTGTTAGATTATTAATATTATACCAATTAGGTTTTTAAAGTGTTCGAAATTCCGATTTTCATCTTTAATCCACGTTATCAGAAATCTCAAAGTATGCACACAACTCTCTCTTCTCACTTTGCCGAAAACACCGCCGGAATTGTTACCTTTGGTGCGCTTAGTGGCGGAGTAGGTTCTGCCTTATCGGGTGGTAATTTCTTTGAGGGTGTAAAATAAACTGGGTCATTGATAATAAATGAATATATTATTTTTGACAGAGCATTTATTTATGTAAATCATTATCTATACCAATGCGTATTTTTAGAGTGCACGAAATTCACTTTCTACATTCTTTAATATTGTTTGTGTATCGATATATTCATCAAAAAAAACCTGCATACTGCAGGCTTTTTATTCTTTATAAGCGATGAGAAGTTAGAATAAACTTTTCACTTTTTCGATCACTGCATTCGAATCGATTTCATATTTTTTCATCAATTCGGCAGGAGTACCACTTTCGCCAAAAGTATCGTTTACCGCTACAAAAGCTTGTTTGGTCGGGTGTTTTCTTGCTAAAAGTCCGGCAACAGATTCGCCCAAACCTCCTAAATAGTTATGCTCTTCTGCTGTCACTATTCGATCAGTTTTCTTCACCGAATTCAGAATTATCTCTTCATCCAATGGTTTTATTGTATGGATGTTGATTAACTCGCAAGAAATTCCTTCTTTTTCTAAAGCATCAATAGCAACCATTGCTTCCCATACCAAATGTCCAGTCGCAACGATCGTGACGTCTTTTCCTTCGTGCATCAAAATACCTTTTCCGATCTCGAATTTCTGATCAGCTGGCGTGAAAACGGGTACAGCAGGTCGACCAAAGCGTAGATAAACTGGTCCTTCGTACTCGGCAATTGCCAAGGTTGCAGCTTTGGTTTGGTTATAATCGCACGGATTGATAACAACCATTCCGGGCAACATTTTCATCAAACCAATATCTTCTAACGTTTGATGCGTTGCACCGTCTTCACCCAAAGTTAGTCCTGCGTGAGAGGCACAAATTTTTACATTCTTATTAGAATAAGCTATCGATTGACGAATTTGATCGTACACACGCGCCGTCGAAAATTCGGCAAAAGTACCGGTAAATGGAATCTTCCCGCCAATCGTAAGACCGGCTGCAATGCCCATCATATTGGCTTCTGCAATCCCTATCTGGAAAAATCTATCCGGATTTTCTTTGATGAATTGGTCCATTTTTAGCGAGCCTACCAAGTCAGCACAAAGGGCAACAACATTCGGGTTATTGCGGCCTAGCTCGGTAAGTCCGTCGCCAAATCCACTTCGGGTATCTTTCTTTTCAGAAAACTCTAAATTGATCATTTTATGTGTTTGTTTTTATTTAGTTATTAATCTAATCGATCTAAATAATCGGTTAGTTTTTGTTTGTCTTTATTGTTTAAGTTAGGGTATGTTTTGTGTAATTCTAGCATACTTCTACGTAAAGCGTCGATTGTGCCTTTCATGTAAACGTTGCCGCTATATTCTGAGATGTACAAATCGCACACTTGTCCAGCATAGTTTAGTAAAAGATCTTTCACTTGCGCATTGTCGAAATTAGGAACGCCTTCTCGAACATTGGTACAATAGTCCGGAATAGCTTTTAGCATCGATGAGTCTACATAGTCTATCGCCAAACTCATGTCTTTTATCGATTGTTGTTTGTATGATGATTCGTACGGTCTAATCTCTTCATAAGCATAAGCTGCTGCACTATCAACGGCTGCATACGCTGCATCGTAATCAGAAGTATCCGTAAGTGTGGTTTTATAATCTTTCGATTCGTCCCACAAACGTTTCATTTCGGCTTTTAGTTCTTTCACTTCTTTCGATGAAATAAGCTTCGCTTTCTTTAGATCTTTTGGATAGGATTTGATTCGACTTTGTACATATTTATCAATCGTTTCTTTGTCATAATCCTCTACACCATCATAATTAGAATCGGTCATCATCCCACAAATTTCAGTTGCATAGCGAACTAAAAAAGGTTGAGTTTTACTTTCTAAATCATCTTGATAGTACGAACAAATCGGCGTATAATACACGAAATTTGGTTCATAAGCGGCAGAATCTAAATCTTCATAGCTCCATTCGATGTTATTGATAGAATCTTCTTTGATTTTATAGTCTGCTAAAATAGTATTGAATTTCTCCAAATTCTTCTCAAAATCAAAATCAACTTTCACGCTGATTGTTTTTTCAGAACTTAAAACCAAAGGATTCTCGGAACTATTCATACCAAAAGCAACCAACAAACCATCTTTATCAACATTCGGGAAGAGAGATTGCACGTTTTTATAAGGACTGCTCTCATCGATACAAAAATAGACCGATTGTCCTAAAAAATCTGATGCTTCTCCTTCTATAGTAGCCATATACTCTTGACAACTTTTGCCGTTAAAAGTTTGTTTAGAGTCTAAACTTTCTAAAGTTTTGGGTGAAATAAATAACTGACTAAATGATTCGATGTTACTGCTCGAATAGAAATTAAAATTTTCTGATACTTCTAAGGTATTCATCAACGGTGGTGTGTCTACAAGAATCAATCGACCTTTGTTCAATACCGCATTGCTGAAGTAATTAGGAGTGAAACCAATAAAGTTATTGTGATTGGTTTTGTCAGTCATTACCGTAATCTTAATATTTACATCAGTAACCTTTTGTTGCTGATAGGTAAGAAGTTTTGTAAATTCTATAGAGTTTTTGTTTTGTCCGAAAACCAGACAATTCGTGGCAACTAAACCGAAGATGAAAAGAATTTTTCTCATACGCTTGTTTGGGTTGTTTTTTATGATGCTTAATAATCCCCTAATGGGGTGACTGGGTTTTGTTGCAATGCGCTTTCTAATTGTTCGTCATTCGGTGCTTTCCCATGCCATGCATGTGTCCCCATCATATAATCAACACCATTCCCCATTTCGGTATGCAATAGAATTGCCACCGGTTTTCCTTTTCCGGTTGCGGCTTTTGCTTGCTCTAAGGTTTGTAATATTTTTTCTAAATCATTACCTTCTTCTTGGTTGAACACTACCCATCCGAAAGCTTCTAATTTCGCTTGTAAATCTCCTAAAGGCATAACTTGGTCGGTGTCTCCATCTATCTGGCGACCGTTGTAATCGATTGTGGCAATAATATTGTCTACATTTTTTCCGGCAGCATACATAAAAGCCTCCCAAATTTGTCCCTCTTGTAATTCTCCATCACCGTGAAGTGTATAGATAAGATGGTTGTCTTTGTTTAGTTTCTTAGCCTGTGCAGCGCCCAAAGCAACCGACAATCCTTGTCCCAAAGATCCCGATGCAATACGGACTCCTGGTAAATGATCGTGGGTAGTAGGATGACCTTGCAAACGCGAATTTAATTTTCTGAAGGTGGCCAATTCTTCTACCGAAAAAAAACCGTTACGCGCCAAAACGCTGTAAAGTACTGGCGAAATATGTCCGTTTGATAAGAAGAAAAGATCTTCATTTTTTCCATCCATATCAAATTTGGTAGAATAATTCATTTGTTTACCGTATAAGGCAACCAAAAATTCTGCACATCCTAAAGATCCGCCTGGGTGACCGCTGTTTACGGCATGTACCATGCGAAGAATGTCTCGACGTACTTGTACAACTTGTGTTTGTAATTCTTGAAGTGTCATGTTTTGTTTGTTAATGCTTATGTAAAATTAATTGAACTTTTTGTCAGCTCACTCATTGTTTTCAGTAAGATGTTTTGGGTAGGATATTATACTTGCTCGTACCAAACTGCCCGATGAGGACGAAGCTCATCACGAACTTTCATCATCTGACTTTCGTCGACTACGACAAAAGCTATTGTGTGTAAATCTGTCTGTTTATCTAGGTTTGCAAAGCCTTCTAGTTTTTCTTTTGCCAAATATTCGTTGAGATGAATCACGTGATGTTCGGCAATTTTTTCTGCTTCGGGTCCGCGAAAATCCCAAATCATTTTTAGTTGTTTATTCATGGTCTAAAGGTACAAAAAAACAAAATTTCTTTACCGAGCTCTTCGATCAAATATTTCTCCTTTTTTTTTATGGCATCCAAAATAAAATCGGTAAGATGAATGGTTAACTTCTTTGTGTTTTTATATTTCATCCTACCGAATATATCATTCTAATTAATTTCTATGAAAATTATTTTACGATTGTTTGGGTTTCTTGACGTTTATTACTCAATAAATACAAGCCGAGAAAGGTGAGGAATCCGTTAAGGATAATGAGTTCTACGCCAATTTTATAATCCGAATTATGTGTTACCCAATAATTGATACAATAGCTGAGAATGGGTGCTAATAGGGTTACTCCTAAAATTCCCCATTTTATATGTATGCTTCGTTTCGTGAGAATCCCGAAAGCAAAAAGACCCAGTAGAGGACCATACGTATAGCCGGCAACTTCCATGATGAGATAAACAATCGATTTATCGTTGATGGCTTTGAAAATTAAGATCAGTAGAAAGAAGATTATGGTAAATGTAAGATGAACTTTTAGTCGGGTGCTTTTCTTTTGTTTTTCGGTTTTGCTTGTATCTTCGTTTAGTTTTAATAAATCTACACAAAAAGAGCTTGTTATAGCTGTTAGCGCACCATCTGCAGATGGGAAGAGTGCCGAAATTAGGCCGATTATGAAAATTACGGATAAAAATAACGGGAAATATCCTTGTAATGAAAGCGCAGGGAAGAGGTCGTCGCCCATGACATTTTCTCCACCTTGATGTAAGAAAAAACCGTTTTCGGTATAGAAACCTCCGTTTTGCATCGAGTAAATATAAAGTAATCCACCTAAAAACAAGAAGGCTATGTTGACGAAAAGTAAGGTTCCGGCAAAGGTTAGCATATTTTTTTTCGAGTTGTGTAGATTGTCAACAGAGATGTTTTTTTGCATCATTTCTTGGTCCAGGCCTGTCATGGCAATGGTAATGAAAATCCCGCCGAGTAATGTTTTGAGAAAATAAGTTTTTGAGTTGATATCGGTATTGATAAAATGCGTATAGTTTTGTTCTTTTAATTGGTTAAAAGCTTGATTAACAGATAGGTCTAGATTGTTTAGGATGTAAACAATACAAATAATGAGACTCACAATCATAAAAGTAGTTTGCAATGTATCGGTAATCACAATTGTTTTCACTCCACCCTCGAAAGTGTAGAGCAAAATCATTACCAAAAGTATAAAAGTAGTTAACCAAAAAGGTATGCCTAATTGACCTAATAGAAATATTTGCAAGACATTGACTACGAGATATAGACGAGCCGTAGCACCGATGCCTCGAGAGATGATGAAAAATATCGATCCAATTTTATGTGCTTCAACATTGAATCTTTTTCCTAAATAGGTATAGATAGAAGTTAGATTCATCCGATAGTACAAGGGTAAAAGAACCAAGGCAACAATAAAATAACCTAAGAAAAAACCTATTACCATCATATAATATTCGAAACCGCCGTAGATATATTCTGTACCTGTGAGTTTCCCCACTGTACCAGGCACTGAAATAAAGGTAACACCGCTGAGTGATGTCCCGATCATTCCGAAGGCAACTAGCCACCATTTACTTTTTTTGTTTCCGATGAAAAACGACTGATTATCAGAGTTTCGACTTGTGTAATAGGAAATTACTAAAAGTCCCAAAAAATAGACAATTACACAGATAAGGATAAATGTTGTATTCATTAGCTATAGAAATATGCCCAAATTTAGTATTTTTGGCACAAGTAAACATCAAGATGAGCAATTATCCCAGTAAAGTTTTAGAGCGAGCGGTTAATGAGATGTCTCAACTGCCTGGTATTGGTAAAAGAACTGCTTTGCGCCTGGTCTTGCATATGCTCAACAGGCCACATACACAGACACTTCGATTGGCAGAAGCGCTCACACATTTGGTTGAGGATATACAATATTGCGAAACTTGTCATACGTTATCGGATACACCAATTTGCGAAATTTGTAGCAATCCTTTGCGCGATCATAGTATCATTTGTGTGGTAGAAGATGTGCGAGATGTGATGGCGATCGAAAATACGGGTCAATATCGAGGAGTTTACCATGTTTTGGGAGGGCGTATTTCTCCTATGGAAGGAATTGGGCCTTCTCAGCTAAAAATCGATTCACTGGTAAAAAGAGCGGCTGAAGAATCGACCAAAGAGATTATTTTTGCCTTAAGTTCTACGATGGAAGGAGATACAACTGTTTTTTATTTATTCAAACAGTTAAAAGATTTTCCTTTATTTTACACTACAATAGCAAGAGGAATTGGGGTAGGAGATGAGTTGGAGTATGCCGATGAAGCAACGCTGATTCGTTCTATCGAAAATAGAATTCCCTATTCAGAAACCAAATTATAAGTAATGGAAATCTCGATTGTGATTGTTAGTTACAATGCTACTCCATTTTTAGACCAATGTTTACAATCCTGCCAGAAAGCTTTGGCAGGACGAAAGGGTGAAATTTTGGTAATTGATAATCATTCGCCAGAAAAAGTGGTAGAGAGCCTACGAATCTTTTTTCCTGGAGTGAAATTTTATCCATTACAAGAAAATTTGGGTTTTGCCAAAGCCAATAATTTTGGCGTAGAAAAAGCAAAAGGTCACTATGTTTTGATTTTGAATCCGGATACAATTATCCCAGAAAATCTATTCGATCAAATTATACCATTCTACCAAAAAACAAAAAATATCGGCGCACTTGGTGTGAAGCTAATCGATGCACACGGACGATTTCATCCAGAAAGCAAAAGGAATTTACCCACTCCGTTCAATGCCTTGGTAAAGTTTTTTCCGAATTTAAATTTTGCAAAAAAATCATCTTATTATAATGTGCAATTAAGAGCTGATGATGTTGGGAAAACAACCGTTTTGGTAGGTGCTTTTATGTTTTTATCACGATCGACTTACCTCGAAGCCAAGGGGTTTGATGAGCGATATTTTATGTACGGAGAAGATATTGATCTTAGCTATTCAATCGAGCGTTTAGGCTACGAAAACTATTACAAAGGTGATACTGTCGCGATTCATTATAAAGGAGAAAGCACAAGAAAGGATGCCCAATATTATCGAATATTCTTTCAGGCGATGAATCTTTTTATTGATAAATATTATACGAATATTTTTTCTAAAACTTTCCTCAAGATAGGAGTTTGGGTAAAATATAGGATTGCTATTTTCGGGATGAAAAAGGAAGTAAAAAAGAAAATAGCGGCGAAAATAGCTGTGAATGAACTGAATTTCTTGCCGAAAAACTTTCAGTCACAAGATTTAAAAAATCAGGGACATTATGTATTCGATACACGGTTGTTTTCTTATCAAGAAATTATTATGTATTTAGAGAAATTCAGTTCATCTACATTGCATTTCTACATTGCAACGGATCGTTATCTGATCGGAGAAAACGAAATTTACCTTCGCGAGTAGATTATTTTTTAGCCTCTACAGTGTCTTTCTTTTCTACAGTTTCTGTTGCTGTAGCTTCCACACTATCTTTCTTTGGGGCTTCTTCTGTAGTTGCTTCTTTATGCGTTACCGGGTGATCTTCGTGCGAAGGTACCTCTACTGGTGGATGCGTAACCGGAAGAATTGCATGGTTACCTCCTGGTTTTTTATTACAAGAAATGGCCAAAACCATAAAAGAAGCTAAGAAAACTATTTTTTTCATGTTATTATATTTTTCTGGATATTATGATTAATTGCAAATTTAGCGAAACCTTTGTTTAGAAAGTATATGAATTGTGGGATTTTTATCGAAGGGTCGCAATTGTTTGTACGCCACCTTTGGTAATGTCACCCAATTTCACATGCAATTCGGTGTCTAAGGGCAAGAACAAATCTACACGAGATCCAAATTTGATGAATCCATATTCTTTTCCAGCAACAGCCGTATCGTCTTTTTTGGCATACAATACAATTCGTCTAGCAACTGCTCCAGCTACCTGTCTGAAAAGTATTTTTTGGGCATCTTTAGTTTCTACCACAACAGTTGTGCGTTCGTTTAGTTCTGATGATTTTGGATTATATGCTACCAAAAATTTACCAGAATGATATTGTGAGTAGATTACTTTTCCATCTACCGGATAGCGCGTTATATGCACATTGAGCGGCGACATAAAAATAGAAACTTGTAAGCATTCTTCTTTCAGAAACTCCGACTCAAAAACTTTTTCTATCACTACAACTTTGCCATCTACAGGCGCAATAACGCTTTTTTCGTCTGCGGTATGACTTCGGTCTGGATTGCGAAAAAACCAAATCATAAAACCATATAAAACCCATAGAGCCAACGCCATCACATAGCCGAAAGGCGAAGGTATAAAACGAATAAACAAATAGCTAAGGATAGCAAAGAGTAATAAACCTATACTAAGAATAACTCTGCCTTCTCGATGTAGTTTCATAAAGTATTAATTAATAGTAAATATGTATAGATTATAGGTAAGACAAAGATATAACTATCTAGTCGATCTAAAAAACCTCCATGCCCAGGAATCATGTTGCCACTATCTTTTACTTGGAAAGTTCTTTTGAGTTTCGATTCAGTCAAATCTCCCAAAGGTGCAGCAATCGCAACAATAACTCCTACAATCAACCAATTGCCCTGCAACGGAACAGGTGACCATTGTGCTATAAAATATCCTGCTAGGATTGTAGAAACAAATCCTCCTGCGAAGCCTTCCCAACTTTTTGCTTGCGAGATTTTGGGTGCCATCGGATGTTTGCCCAATAGACTCCCGACGATGTAGGCCATCGAATCACTAATCCATAAGAGAATAAATACGAAAAGCACTTCATAATGCATGGTGGTTTTACCCAAACTCAGGCCAAAAGACGGAAGCGTTAGACTCAAAGCAAACGGTACTACAAGGTAGGTAATTCCGATGGTAGCTTTGGAAAAATCATTGTTGAGTTCTTGCGGACTGAAAAAAAATAGTAGGATAGAAAATAGAAACAAAACCGGTCCGGCAAAAGCCATAGTATTGAGGAAAAACGGGAATGTATCAGTTTCATACAACGTATTAGAAGCCGATAGAAAGTCACGTGCAAATAAGAAAAAAACAATACCAAAACCAATCAAAATCATCCCTTGATACAGGCGATCTTTGAGTTGTGTGATTTTACAATATTCAATCAAACATAGGATGCAAAATAACCCCATCAGAGCTATCAAACTATAAGGGTGCCAAGTGGTTCCCACTACGATAATTGCAGCATATACGATACCCGAAATCAGACGCGGAAAAAAATTTTTCATAGTTATTCTTCTACCAACAACAAATATATGTTTTTAGCATTCGGTATCGAATCGAAATTATGCATATTTTCTCCACGAATACATGTAATATTATTAGGCAGTCGATCTGATTTGTTCGATCGTATACGGTGTAAAGCCTCACTAATATTGTGTACTAATTGATCGGGAGTTGCATAGATGATAAAATTGTCTGGGAAATCTTCTATTTTTCGTCCTGCTGTTTGGTCCGATGATAGCATAATACTTCCATCGTACCCAATCAAATACTCGCATTTAAGAAAATTGAAACGAGAGTTTTCGGTAGGATGTATTTGATAGCTGATTTGTAGCTGATCTAGCATATTCTGCAAAGACTCGTCAATGCATACAAAATGCCTAATACGTTCGTATTGAATGATTTGTTTTAGATTTTCGATGGTTTCAGTTGGGTTACTGCAATACAGAAAATGTCCGCCACCAGCATTGAAGTTTGTGGCAAATAACTCATCCACCGATATTTCCTTTTTGAAAACTAATTCAACAGGCTCATTTTCTTCTTCGTTAACAGGGGTTTGATTGAGTTTTTGTATGAATTTTTTGATTGCTTTCCACATCAGCTAGTGCTGGTTTTATATGTATCATGAACGAAATTAACAATAAAATCTAAAGTTACAAAAAAATCGCTGTTATTCAGCGATTTTTTCTTCTCTAGACTGTGAGTCTTCTTTCGACTCTTCTTCTTCCTTTTTTCGCTCTTCTTTGGTTTTTTCGATAATGGTATCAGTTTCCCCAAAAGGGCGTTCTCCAAATATAGCTTCTAAATCTTCTCGGAAAATAACTTCCTTTTCGATTAATTTTTCGGCTAATTCGTCAAGTTTTTCTTTGTTCACTCGAAGTATTTGTTTTGCGCGTTCGTACTGGGTTTCGATGATGTTCGATACCTCTTTATCAATCAACTTCGCTGTTTCTTCACTATAAGGTTTAGAGAAACCATACTCATTTTGTCCGCTCGAGTCGTAATAAGAAATGTTACCAATTTTCTCATTCAGACCATAAATGCTTACCATAGCAGAGGCTTGTTTGGTAACTTTTTCTAAGTCGCTCAAGGCACCTGTTGAGATATTTCCAAAGATTACTTCTTCGGCAGCACGTCCACCCATCGTCATACAAATTTCGTCTAAGAGTTGTTCGGTTGTTGTAATCTGCCTTTCTTCTGGTAAATACCATGCAGCACCCAAAGAACGTCCGCGTGGTACAATGGTAACTTTTACCAAAGGAGCAGCATGCTCTACCAGCCACCCGATTGTAGCGTGACCTGCTTCGTGGTAGGCAATACGTTTCTTTTCGCTTGGTTTAATGACTTTGCTTTTCTTTTCTAAACCGCCTATAATTCTATCAACTGCATCTAAGAAATCTTGTTTCTCTACAACATCTTTCCCTTTTCTTGCGGCAACAAGAGCTGCTTCGTTACAAACATTAAATATATCTGCACCGCTGAAACCTGGAGTCTGTTTGGCTAAAAATTTTACATCGACATCTTCTCCTAATTTTAGAGGGCGCAAATGTACTCTAAAAATGGCTTCACGCTCATTAAGTTCGGGTAAATCTACATGGATTATACGGTCGAAACGTCCAGGGCGCATCAATGCTTTATCTAGTATATCGGCACGGTTGGTTGCCGCTATTACAATCACATTCGATTCGGTGCCGAAACCATCCATTTCGGTTAGCAGTTGGTTTAATGTATTCTCTCGTTCGTCATTTGATCCAGTGAAATTGTTTTTTCCACGTGCACGACCAATGGCATCGATCTCGTCTATAAAGATAATTGAAGGTGATTTTGCTTTGGCATTGGCAAACAAATCGCGAACACGGGATGCACCAACTCCTACAAACATTTCGACGAAATCTGATCCAGAAAGAGAGAAAAACGGAACTTTAGCTTCACCAGCAACGGCTTTTGCTAGTAGGGTTTTTCCGGTTCCTGGAGGGCCGACTAAAAGAGCTCCTTTTGGTATTTTACCTCCTAATTTGGTGAATTTGGTTGGGTTTTTTAAGAAATCAACAATTTCTTCTATTTCTTCTTTTGCTCCTTCTAATCCCGCAACATCTTTAAAAGTGGTTTTTACTTGATCATTTTCATCGAATAGTTTGGCTTTCGACTTCCCGATGTTGAAGATTTGTCCGCCACCGCCTGCGCCGCCTCCCATTCTTCTAAACAGAAAGTAGTACATTAAACCTAATAATCCTACCCATAATACTATGGTAAAGATGGTTCCGCTAAGTGCATTAGGAACAATGGTTTTTAGCTTGGTTTTTAGGGTAGGGTTTTCGCTGAGAGTGGTGT
The DNA here is from genome assembly GCF_000189415.1 of Weeksella virosa DSM 16922. Lineage (GTDB taxonomy): Bacteria > Bacteroidota > Bacteroidia > Flavobacteriales > Weeksellaceae > Weeksella > Weeksella virosa. The sequence continues at coordinate 540,105 of NC_015144.1, read as the reverse complement.
TGAATTCTTTTTCGAAATTCCCAGGATCAGCAACATTAAAGATAAAATCTGGGGATTTCCCCATTAGGGAAAGGTTGTTGTCTTGTGATTTTTTTAGTTGCTTAAAGTTTTCGGACTCTAAAGCTTCCTTCGATAAATATACTTTTACCGAGTTATCGTCTAACCCAAGATCTACTTGCTCTATGTAGCCTTCTTTAAGGTATTTGAAAAAAGTGTTATGGTCGATACTTTTTGAGGAAGCTCCGAGAGAATTGGGTGTGTAAAAGAAAAAACCAATTAAAATCAACCCAATAACTCCATAAATCCACATAGGATTAAATCCTCCACTTGGTTTTGTATTTTTGTTTTTCAATGTGACAAGTTCTTAGTTAATGTTTTGCTTACAGTTCTATGCGTGTTTCCACTGCGTCGCCCCAAAGACTTTCTATATCATAATATTCCCGTACATCTTTTTGGAATATGTGTACAATTACGTTGGTGTAATCAATGAGAATCCATTGAGCATTTTGTGTACCTTCTACATGAAAGGGTCTTTCGTGCATTTCGGTTTTCACTAATCGTTCTACCGATTCGGCAATGGCATTTACTTGGGTGTTAGAGTTTCCGTTGCAAATAACAAAATATTCGCAAAATGAGTTTTCTATTTCACGTAAATCTAAAATGGTAATATCTTCACCTTTTACTTTAGATATTCCGTCTACAATACTATCGAGTAAATCTTTCGTATACTGATTGTCTATCATTATTATTTTTAATATAAAGTTTCAAATTTAGTGATAATTAGCGTAAGATTAAAAGAATTTAAAATAACTTTAACCTCATAAAACAATTCTAATTTCTTTATGTCGTACGAACTACATATTTTCGATACTTTGCCCAGTACCAATTCTTATCTTCTAGATTTAACCAAAAAAAATGCCAAGGACTGGGTTGTCATCTATGCAAAAGACCAAACACAAGGAAAAGGTTATGCTGGGAGTACTTGGAAAACGAATGCTGGGGAAAACCTTACGTTTAGTTTTTCGATCACAACCGATCTTTCATATCCAGAGCTTATTTTTCTCAATGAATGGGTTGCGAATGTTTTGCGTGATTTTCTTGTTCCATACTTGCCTCAGGTATGGGTGAAATGGCCAAATGATGTGATTGCGAACGATAAAAAATTGGTAGGAGTATTAATCGAATCTTTTCAACGAGATCAACAAATGTACACCGTAGTTGGGGTCGGGCTTAATGTGAATCAGACTCGTTTTGAGAGTAATCATAAAGCAAGTTCATTAAAATTATTAACAGACAGAACGTATGACCTTTTGGCTTTGTTGGCTGACTTAATGGCAGATTTTCAAGCGCGGTTTTATCAAATCCAAGAAAAAAATTTCGATGATATACATCAAACCTACCAAACCTATTTATACCGAAAAGATGTTTTATCGACTTTTAGAGCCGCCGATAAAGTTTTTCTAGGATGGATAAGAAAAACAGATTCCGATGGTAAATTGTGGATAGAATTAGAAAATAACGAGCTAAAATCTTTCTTGCACAAAGAAATTGAGTTGCTTTATGGAGAATAATCCTACCTTTGTGGTTATGGAAGAAATGGTAGTATTGGTTAATCCCGAAGATCAAGTAGTGGGGTTAATGGAAAAACAACAAGCACATATAGCAGGGCTTTTGCATCGTGCATTTTCGGTTTTTATATTCAATAAGAAAGGTGAATTGATGTTGCAACAACGGGCAGCCGATAAATATCATTCGCCAGGCTTGTGGACGAATACGTGTTGTAGTCACCCGCGCGAGAACGAAACGTACGAAGAAGCAGCACATAGACGTCTGCAAGAGGAAATGGGTTTTGATACAGCGTTGACATATGCTTTTAATTTTATATACAAAGCACAGTTTGACAATGGTTTAACGGAACACGAACTCGACCATGTTTTTATAGGGTATTATGATGGCGAGCCGACACTCAACCCTGAAGAAGTGATGGATTATCGATGGATTACGCTCGAAGATTTGGCAATGGAAATGAAACAAAGCCCCGAACGTTTTACAGCTTGGTTCAAAATTATTTTCGAGCAATATGTTTCGTATTTACATAAAAAAGACGAACAATAAATCATGAAAGTCACAGTCAATAGAAAAGCGCATTTTAATGCTGCTCATCGTTTATACAACCCGAAGTGGACAGATGAAAAAAATCGAGAAATTTTCGGTAAATGCTCCAATCCTAATTATCATGGGCATAATTATGAGCTGATTGTGAGTGTGCGAGGCGACATTGATCCCGATACAGGTTTTGTGATGAATTTGGATGATTTGAGAAAAATAATCGAAGTAGAAGTCGAGGATTATTTGGATCATAAAAATCTCAATCTTGATATTGTTGATTTTCAAAACCTCAATCCCACTGCAGAAAATATTGTTATTATAATTTATAATCGAATTCGTGCAAAACTCGAAAATCATTTAGATCTGAAAGTTACTTTGTTTGAAACGCCAAGAAATTTTGTCGAATACTCAGGCGATTAATATGAAAATAGGAACACATATCCCGTCTTTTTCTTTAGAAGATAATAAGCGAAATTGGTTCAATTCGGACGAGTTTCTGTACAAAAAAAATATGGTGCTATTTTTCTATCCTAAAGATTTCACCCCTGTTTGCACCAAAGAGGTTTGTGTTTTTAGAGATTTTCATGAAAAATTTGCCGATTTGGATGCATTGATACTTGGCATTAATAATCAATCGCCGAAAACGCATGAGAAATTTGCCGAAAAACATCGACTAAAATTTCCACTTCTATCAGACAAAAAAGGTTTGCTATATAAGCGTTTTGGTCTCAAGAAAAGATGGCTATTTTTTTACCCACGAGAAACATTTGTGTTTAATAAAAAAGGACGTTTAATTGCTCATATTCGCGATGCGAAAAATCCTCAAGTGCATATAGATCAGGCGCTTGAAGCGCTGAGAAACGAACAGAAAAAAAATTAGGCTTTTGTTTTCTTATTACGAAAAACCAATCGAAAAACAATAAAAACACTCGTTGCAATGGCCGAATGTAGGAGTTGAGTGGTGAAATTGTTGTAGTCGAACACCATCTTCAGTCCTAAGAAAATTACGAAAAAGATAGCCGCCAAGAAAAGGGTTTGTTTCATGTTCTAAAAATATTAAAAATTTTTGATTTTTATAATACAAGTAATCCTACAAAATCCAACTTTTCTGATGTGGCAATTTGGTTGGGATTGGTCCCAGGTTCGTCTTGCGGGACTTCTTTGCCTTTTTTGGCATAAAAACGAACCCAAAAATCATCTATTTCTCCTGTGTTTGGATTCTTGAAATTCATCGGAATCAATTCGAAAATACTATCTTGTCGAAAAGCTCTTTCGATATAATCTGAGCAATACAAGCTATTTTCATCTTGAATATAAAGCCAATTATATGGTTTACCTAACATTGTTTTGGCTGTCTGGATTGCATTTGGTATGCTGTATTGATATTCTTTTTTTAATCTATAAATTGCGATTTGGTTTTTTTTCTGTGTCTGATTAGTGTAAAACTCATCCAAACTTTCTCTCTGAGAACCGCCTTCTGTAGCTGCATGAAGAACGTAAAACAAATTTCTGTCTTTTTCTATCAAACCAACATGGTCATAATTTATGGTTGTAGAAATTTTTGTAACTCGACTTATTGCTCCCGAAAGCTCTTCGGTATGTGCTCCGACAAAAATCAAATCTCCGTTTTGTAAATCGTTCATGTGAAGTTGTTTGGGGTTAATAGAAGAATTTTCTTTTTGATTTGTTGGACCAATTTTTTGTGTACTACAACCAAAACATAAGGCGAATATAACTCCTCCGAATAAAATATTTTTAAGTTTCATATACGAGAAATAAACTATTTCTACAAATTTAATCCATCAAGACAAAACACAAGTCTAAAATCTTTTTTTAATTTATTATTTTTGGATAAATATTATAAATAAATAAGAAATGAAAAAAACGGCGCTTAATCAAAAGCATAAAGATTTGGGGGCAAAAATGGTTCCTTATGCAGGATTCGAAATGCCTGTTCAGTATTCGGGTGTAAACCAAGAACATTTTGCCGTTCGTGAAAAGGTCGGTGTTTTTGATGTGTCTCATATGGGGCAAATTTTTGTAAAAGGAGAAAAGTCTATCGATTACCTTCAACATATTCTGTCGAATGATGTGAGTAAAATTGCAGACGGACAAGCACAATACAATGCGATGACAAACGAAGAAGGCGGGATTGTAGATGATCTAATTATTTATCGTTTGGCTGCTGATCATTGGATGGTCGTGGTAAATGCTTCGAATGCAGGCAAAGATTGGGATTGGATGAACAAGTACAATACGTTTGATGTTGAGTTGGTGAATGAATCGGATAATCGATCTTTGTTGGCGATTCAAGGTCCGAAAGCAATCGAGGCTATGCAATCGTTGACCGATGTAGATTTATCATCGATTCCGTTCTATCATTTCGTGGTCGGGAAATTTGCAGGGATAGACAATGTGTTAATCTCGGCAACAGGCTACACCGGTTCTGGAGGTTTTGAAGTATATTTTAGTAATGAGGCTGCCGACACTATTTGGGAAAAGGTGCTAGAAGCAGGAGAGGGTTTTGGGATTATTCCTTGTGGATTAGCAGCAAGAGATACGCTACGTCTAGAGAAAGGATATTGTCTGTATGGTAATGATATAAATGAAACAACATCACCTTACGAAGCAGGTCTGGGTTGGGTAACCAAATTAGATACAAACTTTATTGGTTCTGATGCATTGAAGAAACAGAAAGAACAAGGAGTGGACCGGAAGTTGGTAGCTTTCAAGATGTTGGAAAGAGGAATTCCGCGTCAGGGTTATAAAGTAGTGGATGATAACGAAAATACAGTTGGTGAAGTAACTTCTGGGACACAATCTCCTATGCTGAAACAAGGGATTGGTTTGGCGTATGTTCACATAGACTTTGCTAAAATCGGGACAACAATTCGTATAAAAATTCGTGACAAAAACATTTTAGCAGAAGTGGTTAAAGCACCTTTTGTATAAGGTTTAAATGATTTCTGTTTTATCTATGTAATTTAGAAAATAATTTATGCCGAATATATTGTATCGGAATGTTAGGATAAAAAGCTCTGCATGTTCAGAGCTTTTTTTATTATTCAAGATCAAGTGAAAGTTGCTCGTCGAACAACCGAAAAGACGTTCTATGATAAGGTGAAACCCCAAACTCTCGGATAGCTTCTCGATGTTGTTTGGTAGGATACCCCTTGTTTTTATCCCAATGATACATGGGGTATTCTTTGTGTATTTTCTGCATATATTCATCGCGATAGGTTTTGGCTAAAATAGAAGCGGCTGCAATCGAAATATATTTGGCATCACCTTTTACGATGCATTCGTGCGGAATGTTTTTGTAGGGTTTGAATCGGTTTCCATCCACAATAATAAAATCAGGCTCTATACTCAGTTTGTTAATAGCCCGATGCATAGCTTCGAAACTTGCGTTAAGAATATTAAGTTCATCGATTTCTTGGTTGTCGACAAACCCAATTTCTGCCGTCAGAACATTTGTGTTTATAAGCTCTCTTAGATTGTTGCGTTTTATTTTAGTTAGGAGTTTAGAATCGATTATAGTTGAATCGAAAAACTCATTCGGGAAAACTACAGCTGCTGCAATCACAGGGCCAGCAAGACATCCTCTTCCGGCTTCATCACATCCACATTCATAATCCATATTTGTTAACTTTCTAAGCATTCAGTTAAATTTTTAAAGTTTTAACAAAAATATTTGGAATATATTTCTTGTATATATAATAAATTTGTTAACTTAGAGTTAAGTTTTTAAAAATAATTAACAGATGAGGAGAAATTTAAGAAGCTTGTTCTTTGTGGGGGTCTTTTATAGTGAGCTCTGCATTGTTTGCACAAGTGAAAACAGTAACAGGAACTGTAACTGACAAAGACGGTTTTCCTGTAGTCGATGCCATAGTTAAGTCTTCTGCAGGAGCAGAGGTGTATACTGATGAGCATGGTAAATTTAGTATAGAAGCAAACGAAGGAGAAACGATTACGGTAGAATCTTTTGGTTTACCTATGCAAACCTTTGTTGTAGGTAATAGTACTTCGTATGCAGTTTCTTTGAAACCAGTACAAACAGAAGCTATCGAGCTGGAGGGGGCTGTGGTAACAGCTCTTGGGATTACACGAGAGAAAAGATCGCTTGGTTACGCAACGCAAGAGATTAGTGGGGATGTTGTAAATCAGTCGCCGGTATCCAACTTTGCAGATGCCTTGTCAGGTGAAATTGCTGGTTTGGATATCAAAGGATCTGGATCTAGAGGAGGATCTACCAATATGGTAATTCGTGGTACGAGTACTTTGATTGGTGATAACCAAGCATTAATTGTTGTAGACGGTGTGCCAATAAATAACTCTACCTTGAATACCGCAGGTCAGCAAACTGGTCGAGGAGGATTCGATTATGCGAATGCTGCCGCAGACATCAATCCGAATGATATTGAAACTATCAATGTCCTGAAAGGGGCTGCTGCTGCTGCGTTATATGGTTCTCGAGGGATGAATGGTGTGGTGATGATTACCACAAAAAAAGGGACTAAAAAAAGAGGAATAGGAGCAGAATTCAATTCGTCTATTACCGTTGGTACAGTCGACAAATCAACATTACCTGAATATCAGAAACAATACGGAGCAGGGTACACGAATAACGGGAGTAGCCCTGTTAATCCATACTTCAATGCTGGGCCAGCAGGTTCTAATCCTAGTGATTTATATGTTATGTATGGTGATGATGCATCATACGGAGCAGCTTTCGATCCAAATTTGATGGTTTATCAATGGACAGCTTTCTGGGAAGGAATGCCAACTTTTGGGCAAAAAACGCCTTGGGTAGCTGCAAAAAATGATCCTAATGCAATTTGGAAAAGCATCACAACCTTCCAAAATTCTGCATCCTTTTTTGGTTCTAACGACGAAGGAAATTTTCGGGTAGGTTTTACTAATTTTCAAGACGAATTTGGTTTAGTAAACAGTAAATTGCTAAGAAACTCAATAGATTTTACTGGGTCGTACAACATCACAGACAGATTAACGGTTAGCGCAAAAATGAACTTTGTAGACAATTCTGCTAAAGGTAGAGTTGGTACTGGTTATGATGGGTGGAATCCAATGCAACAGTTTCGTCAATGGTGGCAAGTGAATGTGGATTTAGAGGACCTTAGAAAGGCATATTGGTTGAAGAAAGAAAATGCTACTTGGAACTTAGCATCGATTGATCCTGCAAATAGTAGTTATTTGAAGCCTTTATACTCTGACAACTATTTCTTTACACGGTATGAAAACTTCCAAAATGATGATCGTAAGCGTTATAATGGTGGTGTTACCGTAAATTATGAATTAACCGATTGGTTAAGCGTTTTAGGGCGATATGGCTTTGATAACTACACAGAAAAAAGAGAAGAAAGATTGGCAATAGGATCAGCCGGTTCACCAGGGTCGTATACTATACGGAATTTTGATGTATCGGAAGGTAACTATGATGTAATCTTTAATGTGAATAAAAATCTTACGGATGATTTGAACTTAAATGCGGATTTAGGATGGAATCTGAGAGTGCAAAATTATGAGGCTTTTGCCGCACAAACCAATGGAGGATTGAAAATACCTAGATTATATTCGCTTTTGAACTCTGTAAACCCTTTAACTGTTGCAGATGTTTCACAATCAAGATATAAGAAAATGGTAGACGGTGAATATTTGAGAGCTAGTTTGGGTTATCGTAATATGTTATTCCTAGAAGGATCAATCCGTACAGATAGATCATCATCATTATGGTCTCAATCGACCAATGGCAATAGATATTGGTATCCTTCAGGATCTTTGAGTTTTGTATTCTCAGAATTAATGAAATCATCTGCTGTTAATTTTGGAAAAATCCGATTGAATTATGCTCAAGTTGGTAACGATACAGCACCATATAGATTATGGAATACCTATGATGTGAATGCAAGTTTCGGATCTGTAGGATCAGCTTCCAATCCATCGGCTAATAGATATGCCAACCTGAAACCAGAAATAATGGAGGAGTATGAAGTTGGTCTAGAGATGGGCTTCTTCAGAAACCGAGTTAATTTCGATGTTTCGTACTATAATAGAAAAACTTATGATTTGATTACCGATGTAGATGTGTCGACCTCAACAGGTGCATCTCGTCAATGGACAAATATGGGTGACATTAAAAACGAAGGTATTGAGGTACGTTTAGGTTTAGAGCCAATCAGAACGGCAGACTTTAGCTGGAAAATGACTGTGAACTTTGCAAAAAACCAGAACGAAATGTTAAGATTCAATGGTGATATTGAGTACTATCAATTAGCAGCTGTTCAGGGAGGTGTAACCATTGGAGCTCAAATAGGTGAGGCAGTAGGTATTATTAGAGGTAGAGGATATACCTACGACGATGCAGGAAATAGAATAGTAGATGCAAATGGATACTATGTCCTTTCGCCATCAACTACTATATTGGGTAATATGAATCCGGATTGGACAGGAGGTGTGAAAAACACATTTACATATAAAAACCTTAGTTTAGGATTCCTGATTGATGTCCAAAAAGGTGGCGATGTCTTCTCTTTAGACACGTTCTACGGATATGCAACAGGGTTGTACAACAATTTCACAACAGGATTAAACGATTTAGGCAACCCAATTCGTAACTCGTTACAAAATGGTGGTGGAATAATCTTGCCAGGTGTTGATCAGAATGGTAATCCAAATACCATTCGAGTGGATGCTTCTGATGGTAATAATAACCCTTGGGGATATCTTGGAGGTGTAAGAGAAGAACATATTTACGATGCATCTTTCGTAAAACTGAGAAACGTTACACTATCGTATGATTTACCAGAAAAATTCTTGAGAAATACATTTATTCAAAAGCTTTCTTTATCGGCAGTAGGACGTAACTTATGGATTATCCATAAAAATGTACCATACGCTGATCCAGAAGCCGGATTAAGTGCAGGTAATATTCAAGGATATCAATCAGGAGCACACCCAACCTATAGAGAGATTGGTCTAAATCTTAAAGTACAATTTTAAAAGTTAGTAAAATGAAAAAAATAATATTAGCCTTAGCTACAGTCTTAGCAATACAATCATGTTCAGATGATTACTACGATAGCTTGAACGTGGATCCGATCAACCCAAGTGACGTCCCAGCAGAATACTTTGTTACCAACGCCGTTACAAGTTATTTTTACCAAATGCTCAATACCAATGTGAATCTGAACGTATTCAGGCTATGGTCGCAACAATGGAACGAAACGCAATATGTAGAAGAATCGAACTATGACTTAGAAACGCGTAATATCAATGGGCGATTATGGACAAGATTAAACACAGATGTACTATTCGACTTGAAATCTGCCAAAAAGCTTATAGAAGAAAACGCTTCTTTAAGTGCCTCTGAAAAAGCAAATCAATTGGCAATAGTAGACATACTTCAGGTTCAGGCCTGGATGGTATTGGTAGATACCTTCGGAGATGTTCCTTATACAGAAGCTTTACAGGGAGGTGATAACATTACGCCAAAATATGATGATGCAAAAACAATCTACACAGATCTGATTAATAGATTAAAAGCTAGTGTTTCGGGCATAGAAGTTTCTGGCAGTGGATTTGGATCAAATGATATTGTCTACAAAGGAAACATGAGTAAATGGAAGAAATTTGGAGCATCATTATTACTCAAAGCAGCAGTGCAGATTTCAGATGCAGATAACGCATTGGCACAAAGTACTGTTCAAGAAGCTGTAGCTTTCGGTATAATGACATCAAATGATGATAATTTCACATTGGTTTACCCAGGATCAGAACCATACGTAAACCCACTGTGGGACGATTTAGTAAACTCTGGACGAGCAGATTTTGTAGCAGCAAACACTATTGTTGACCAAATGAATGAATTAAATGACCCTAGGAGACCTAAATATTTTAGAGAAAATCTAGGTTCTGGAGTTTTTGTAGGAGGTGTTTATGGTTTAGCAACCCCTTATGCAACTCATACACAAATTTCAGATCTTTTGCATCGTAAAGATTATCCAGGAAATCTATTAGATTATGCTGAAGTTAAGTTCCTGCTTGCCGAAAGTGCCGCAAGAGGCTATGCAGTCGGAGGATCTATAGAGTCGCATTATAATGATGCAATTTTAGCATCTATGGAATTCTGGGGAGTTGACTCTGCAGATGCAGCAGCTTATTTAGCTCAACCATCGGTAGCCTACTCATCGGCCTCGGGAACATGGAAAGAAAAAATTGGTAAACAATTTTATTTAGCTATGTATAATAAAGGATTCGATGCATGGACAGTTGTTCGACGTTTAGATGCTCCTACAATGAATATTGCAGCAACATCAGGATTACCTTTGCCAACAAGATTTACATATCCTACAGCAGAGAGAAATCTTAATGGTGCAAACAATTCAGCTGCTTCGGCTGCAATAGGAGGTGATGAGTTAACAACAAAACTCTTCTGGGATAAGTATTAATAAAATTTTTAAGTTTTTTTAAAAGGATTCATAAAAAAGGTGTGTTAAATATTCATTTTAACATACCTTTTTTTTTTGTAAGTTAAATTTAAGTTATATTTGACAGCGAATTTTTTTAAAAAAAACTAAATGAGGAGAAATTTAAAAAGCCTTTACTTCGTAGGAGCATTCCTAATCGGTTCTGCTTTGTACGCACAAGTAACAGGTACAGTAAACGATGGTAACGGTTTCCCTGAATCTGACGTAGAGGTTTCTGTAAAAGGTACAGATAAAACAACCTATACGGATATGGATGGTAACTTCGATATCGATGCTCAAGTAGGGGATACACTAATTGTAAATGGGAAAGAAGTAAAAGTAACTTCTGCCAATTTAGGAGTGATAAGAACTTCAGAGGCGAAACAAATCGAATTATCGACGGTAAATATCATTGGCGGTATTCAGTTAGATCCGGCACAAAAAATTGGATCATACGAAACAGTTAAGAGTGAAGTTTTTGAAAACACACCAGTAGCATCTGTTGATGAGGTGTTAAACGGTCGTGTTGCCGGTCTTAACTTCTCTACAGGAGGAGGACAACCAGGTTCTGCAAATATTATAGCAATACGTGGTGCAGGGTCTTTCATAGGGACTACAAACCCATTATATGTAATCGATGGTGTTGTAGTAGGTAAAGGTGCAGATAATGGTAGTTTGATGACATCATTCAACCCACTGTCTTCTATAGATCCTAACCAAATCGAAAATGTAACAGTTCTTAAAGATGCTTCAGCAACAGCTTTATATGGAGCTCGTGGAGCAAATGGGGTTATAGTTGTTACAACAAAGAGAGGTAAATTCAATCAAAAAACAAGATTTAATATTTCATCTGAATTCTCTGTACAAGACGAAGCTTATAATGAAAATAAGTTCATGAATGCAGAAGAGTTTGTACAATGGGGTGGATTATTAAGATACAACAGTGGTCTAGCTTCAACACGCGAAGAAGGGTATGAGTTCTTTAAGAATTATGTGCGATGGGATGGTAAGACGAATACAAGCTGGAGAGATGCTGTACAACGTGATGTGTCAACAGTAAAAACTTATAATTTCAGCGTAACGGGAGGTAGTGATAATACATCATTTAGAGCAGGTTTCTCATATTATGACAATAATCCGTTAACAATTTATTCGGCATTTGATCGTTTAAGTGCTTCATTAGCCGTTGATCATAAAGCTTCTGATAAATTCAAATTAGGTGCAAATGTTAACTTTACTACTGTAGAAAATAAAACCTATTTAGATGGAGGTGCTTTTTCTAATCCATGGTTAACACAATGGACAGTAAGACCAACATCTCCAGTTTATTTAGCTAACGGTGATTATAACCTAAGTTTAGGTGGTGCAGGTGGTCACAACCCAGCAGCAGTACTTAAACATAGCCATATCAAAGGTAATGTAGATACTTTTTTAGCTTCTGTTAATGGAACTTATCAAATAACTCCTAGTGTAGCGTTCGACTCTCAGTGGGGTGGACAATACCAAATGTTAAATGAAAATCAATGGTATAACCCATTTTATGGAGACGGAGTTTCAGTAAATGGACGTTTGTATACGAGCGATTCGAAATTCTTTGATTGGAACTGGACAAACACCCTAAGCTACAAAAAAGTATTTAATGATATTCACGACTTACAAGCATATGTAGGGATGGAATATCAAGAACACACTATGAGACGTGCTTTTGCTCATGGTACAGACTTTTTGATTGCAAAACCATTGATGAATAATGCAGGGACAATTATTGCTGCAACAGGAGAATTTGAAAAATGGGTGCAATACTCATATTTTGCTCGTCTGAACTATGTGCTAAGTAACCGATTAACAATATCAGGACAAGTACGTAACGATAATAACTCTACTCTAGGAGAAAACAATAGAGGCGGTTGGTTCTGGTCAGCTGGAGCAGGATATAACTTTACACAAGATATCAATTCACCTGCAGTTACAAACTTAACATTACGTGCAAACTACGGTGAAATTGGTAACATTCCATATGCCGATCAATGGGGAACTTCTTATAATGGAGTATCTTTCTTGGGAGTATCTTCTGATTACGGAGACAATGGAAAAGGATTTGTTGTAAGTAACGTAGGTAACCCAGACCTTAAATGGGAGACCACTAAACAATTAAATATTGGTTTAGATTATGCATTTGCAAACAATGTAGTAAGCGGATCATTTGATTATTACCGTAAATTAACTAGCGATGCAATTTTTCCATTACAAATACCATATGAAACTCCGAGCCCTGTAAATACATCATGGACTAATATTGGAGAAATTGAAAATAAAGGGGTAGAAGGGATCTTAACAGTAAGACCATTCAATTCAGGAGAATTCTTGTGGAGCTTAACCGCTAACGCATCTTACAATGTATCTGAAATTGGGAAAATGAAAGATCCAAATGCTAGATATCTAGCAGGAGGTATGAAAGCAATCCAAGAAGGACGTAAGTTTGGTGAATACTACACTTACGGATGGGCAGGAGTAGACCCTACAAATGGTGATGCATTATGGTTTACAGACGAAACAGAAACAGAAACAACCAATGATAGAGGTAAAGCTAAACAATATTTCCAAGGAACAACACCATTCCCAACATGGATGGCAGGTTTACGTTCTGACATGTCTTGGAAAAATATCTCATTAAGCGTATTCTTCTCAGGAGCATTCGATTACCAAGTATTCGACTCATGGCAATCTTACTCTTTAGGAGATGGAGCATCTGTAACTTACAACCAATTGGCATCAGCATTATATGATTCTTGGACACCAGAAAATAGAAATGCAAGTAACCCAATCCAGAAATGGGGTTCTAATAATCCAAACTCTCGTTTAGCGTCTACTCGCTTTTTAAAAGACGGAGATTTCATTCGTCTGAAAGAAGTAAAATTATCTTATAGTTTCGGAGACTTATTAAAAGATTCTGGTATAGATAATTTAACCGTATACTTGAGAGGTAATAATTTAGTTACATGGGTATTTGATGATACATTAGCTTTTGATCCAGAATCAAACTCAAATGCATTCTCATACGGATGGCAAGGAAAAGGGGTATTTGATTATACTTCTCCAATCATGAAGAGTATCTCATTTGGTGTATCTATTGACTTCTAAAAATTAATTTAAAATGAAAAAAATTAAATATATATTATTAACAGCATTCGCTATTACTGCATTTTCTTGTAGTAGTGATGACTTGGTGCAATTTCCAGAAGATGGGGTTGGTATTGAAGCAGGGGTAAATCCTATCAAGGATGAATCTACGATGGAATTTGTATTAAAAGGAATGTATACACAGTTTGCTGTAGCAGAATCTTTTAATTCTTATATCCCTAATTTAGGGAACTTAGCATCGGATGATTTATTCGTAAGTAGTACTAATAGTGGGTATTTCTTAACATTCCATAACATGAATTGGTCTGCTGCTGCAGGAGATCAGAATGCGATCTACAACGAGCTATACGATATCGTTGCCCAAGCAAACTTTATTATCAATGCAAAAATAGAAGAAACTGACAATGTTAAAGCTATGAAAGCTCAGGCTTATACAGCTAGAGGAATGGCATTCTTTTATTTAGCACAAGGATGGGGAGAAAACCCAACTTCAGGTAAAAACCAAGAATACGGTATCCCTCTATATACAGGAGAGTTCGATCCATTTGCATTTTACGGACGTTCTTCTGTTGCAGATACCTATGCGCAAATCATTAGTGATTTGAAAGCAGGAATCGTAGCAGAAAATGAAACGCCGGTAAACAAATCGTTCTTATCATCAACAGCTGCTCGATTATTGTTAGCAAAAGCTTACTTAACAGTAGGCGATTATGCAAATGCAATCTCGTATGCAGATGATGCGTTGAATAAAGCACCAGGAGTATTTTCATTAGTAACAGCTGATCAATTACAAGAATATTTTTATTCGGATAAAGTAGATAATCAAGCAGAAACTGTTTTCGAAATAGGGAATAGCGTTTTGGCAAACCCAGGTGTAAACTATTCTATGGGAGTTTTATATGATCCATATAACGTAGGTACTGAAGAAAATACCAGAAAATCTATTTTGGTACGTTCTAATTTGGTAGATTTATTCGGAGCTGATGATGTACGTAGAAATTTATTTCTAAAAGATACACGCGATGATGATGCACCAAACCCAGGTTATTTCATCAAGAAATATAAAAATTATATTGTTACAGATCAAAACATTGCCAATGTTAAAACATTGCGTTTAACAGAAGCTAAATTCATCAAATGGGAAGCAATGGCAAAATCTGGGCAAGGCGCTACAGCTTTAGCAGAGGTTAACACTTTTGCAACAGAGCGTGGAGGTACTACATATTCAGGTGATGCATTAGCAGCTGTTTTAACAGAAAAACGTAAAGAATTTGTTGGTGAAGGACAACGTTTCTTTGACTTGAAACGTAATAACTTACCAATTGTTAAAGCAACAAACTGTAATGCAAATTGTAATGTTGCCACAGGTGATAAATTATTTGTATTACCAATTCCATCTTACTCTTTAAATATTAATCCAATACTTAAAGATCAACAATATCCAGGATGGGGTAACTAATCTTCTAATAAAGATTAAAACCATAAACACAAAATTCCTCTGAGCCAACAGCTCGGAGGAATTTTTTTATCATCCTACGTAATATATATTTTTTACATCATTTTACCCAAATACTAAATATGCATTGGACTATTCACCTTTTTTCAGAGAATCTAATTTTGTTGATAGCAGCAAAAGAAAGGTTATAAATTGTCAGAATAAATGTCGATCAAAGGTTTTGGATCTTTCTTTTTTATTTGTGTCCACCAATATATTAGTGTCCCGAGCCCCATCCCAAAAACAACTCCAATAATCCACAACAAACGATTGTCATGCTCTTGCAAATTTGGGTTTTTAACTACATGAAGAATATAATAAATAAAAGAAATTAAACCTGTGAAAAAACTGAAAAAAGCCAATACAATAAAAATCAATAAATTTCCCAAAAGCCCATAAGCCAAACCTTTCGAGTCTCCGATATAGCTAAATAGCGAATAATAAATAGCTAAATAGCTGGTTATCGTAAGAATGAAAAATAAATTTGGCACCAAAGCCAATATCGTTTGTAAGCGATAATTATTCATCAATGATGGCAAATCACTGTCTACGAGTATCTTCTTCATTACTAAAATAATTTTTTATAATTATAGCTTTCGACTGTCCTATAACTTCTTCTAAATTAGCTAAACTTGCTGATTTAATACGCTCTACCGATCCGAAATTTCTTAATAATTTTTCAATTGTTTTTTTACCAATACCTGGGATTTCATCCAACTCGGTTTTGAATGCGCTTTTACTTCTTCTATTGCGGTGGCGGCTAACCCCAAAACGGTGTGCCTCATCACGCACTTGTTGTAGAATTTTGAGGGTTTCCGAAGTTTTATCCAAATACAAAGGGTAAGGATCATTCGGATAAAATATTTCTTCTAATCGTTTCGCAATCCCAATGACGCTCACCTTTCCGCGTAAGCCCAATCGATCGATACTTTTCAGTGCAGACGAAAGTTGTCCTTTTCCGCCATCAATCAAAATCAAATCCGGCAATGCTTCTCCTTCGTTGAGTAAGCGAGAATATCGACGGTAAATTACTTCCTCCATTGTTGCAAAATCATTTGGTCCGTCGACTGTTTCTACATTGAAAATTCTGTAATCTTTCTTGCTTGGTTTACCATCTCTAAAAACTACACAGGCCGAAACAGGATTTGTTCCCTGGATATTCGAGTTGTCAAAACCTTCTATATGTCGAGGTTCTCTTAGGAGGCGTAAATCTACTTTCATCTGTTTCATGATTCGATTTGTATGTCGATCAGGATCTACTAATTTTGTGCGTTTAAGTTGTTCCAATCGATACAATTTAGCATTTCTTTCGGATAAGTCTACAATATGCTTTTTGTCGCCTATTTTCGGAACCGTAATTTTTACATTCGGTATTTCTAGATCTAACGCGAACGGCACATAGATCTCTTTCGATTGCAAATCAAAACGCTCACCAAATTCTATTATTGCAGTCGTTAACAATTCTTCATCGGTTTCTTCTAGCTTCTTTTTCCATTCTTCGGTATGCGATTGTATAATAGCTCCGTTATGAATCCGTAAAAAATTTATATATGCATAATCAGCATCCGAAATAATCGAAAAAACATCTACTCGAGTGATAGAAGGATGAACTACCGTGGATTTTGTTTGGTAAGAGCTGAGAGCTTCTAATTTTTCTTTGATGTTTTGTGCTTGTTCAAATTGCAAATCTGCTGCAAATTTTTCCATCAAATCGGTAAGATACCGTTTACCTTCGGCATAATCGCCACGGATAATATTCCGTATCGCCTGAATTTGCATATCGTAGTCGGCTTCGGTTTGCAATCCTTCGCATGGTCCTTTGCACCGATCAATATGGTATTCTAAACATACTTTGTATTTTCCTTTTTCTATGTTATCTTCACTCAGGTCATACGAACAAGTTCGGATGAAGTACAATTCTCGAATAAGTTCTAACAAGGTGCGCATCACCCGAATACTCGAATATGGACCGAAATATTCTGACCCATCTTTCACCAATTTCCGTGTGCTTATTATCCGTGGAAAAGGCTCTTTTTTGATACAAATCCAAGGATAAGTTTTGTCGTCACGCAACATTATATTGTAGCGCGGTTTATTTTTTTTGATCAACGTATTCTCTAACAATAGGGCATCGTACTCTGTTGCTACATTGATGGTTTCTATCCGGTCTATTTTTTTTACCAATAATCGTATCCTACCAGAATCGTGGGTTTTATTGAAATAAGAATTTACTCTTTTCTTTAGGTTTTTGGCTTTGCCAACGTATAGTAAATTTCCTTTTTTATTATAGTATTGATAAACACCAGGTGTTTCGGGTAAGGCGGATAGTTGTATTTTTAGTTGCTCGTTCATCAGTTTACTTCGTCTATGCTAATTGTTTGGCCCTGACTATCGATATAGACCAGTATTTTCTTTATGCTTGTATAGCCTAATTGGTTGAAAAAATTAGCATAATGATCAATTTGGGATTGATGTTTTAGTTGAGGACTCCCGGTTTTATAATCAATTATGCTCAAATTCTTTTGATGGATCACTACTCGATCTGCACGGAAAATCTGTCCATCTTCGGCAATGAAATCTCGCTCATTCAAGATAACAGATTTTGGGTTGTTATAAAACTCTGCTAGCTGAGGATGATTAATAATCTGATAAATTAACTTTTCTACTTTGGTTTTTTCTTCTTTATTTAGTAAAGTAGAGTGCATCTCAACTTCTATTGCTTTTTCTGCATCTTCTTGCAGAAAGATTTTCGATAGGATAGAGTGTATTGCATTTGCAAAAGCTGTCCTTTCTCTTTCTTGTTTCGTTTTTTCTGAGTTGGTGCTGATTGCTAAATGATTGGTCCAGTTTTGTTGATAATACGGAATGTCGATTCCTTCTTTCAGAATTTCTTCTTGTCCCGAAACACGAATGGCTTCACCAAAAAGCTCGAACCGATTAGATTCATTTTTGGGTTGTTGTTCTCGTACAAATTTATAGAGCCAACTATTGATTGCTGGTTTTTCTTCTTTTCCATTATCCTTTGGTAAATTTGCAAAAAGATACAATTGCTCTTTCGCTCGTGTAGTGGCAACATACAAAACGTTTAGATTATCGAGTTCATTGAGATGATTTTCTTCTTCGATAATTGTTTTTATTTCTCGATTTTCTATGATTTTTAGATCAGAAGTTATAGTAACATAAAAAGATTCGAATGGTTGATCTTCTTCTTTTTCTAAGGGAATCCAAATATCAGAGTTGTAGTTTATTTTGTCTTCTATAAATGGATAAATAACAACTGGAAATTCTAAGCCTTTTGATTTATGAATCGTCATGATTTGTAAAGCATCGACTCCTTTTGGAGTTTGTAAACTCAATTTTTCTTTTTTTATATTCCAATGCGCTAAGAAATTGGCAATCGTGGTTTCGTTTTTAGATGTGAAGCTCAAAACTTCATCTAGAAATGCAATTCTATAGGCATCGGTAGACGACTCGAACGGAAAAATGTTGAGTAATTGCTCAATCAAATCATACAACGATAAATTTTCATCAAACAAAAAACGCAAATCATATCCTAACCGTTGATAAACGATCAAAAAACTTTCGGGACTATCTTGGATTGCATCGCTTATCAGCTCTGTGAAATCGACCTGTTGGAGTAAATTCATCTGATAAGCAAGTAAGAAACTTTTCGCAATTTGTTGTTTATTGAGTGGCTGGTGAGCAATCTGTAATAAGCATTCTATGAATTGAATTACTGCTGCATTTTTCAGCAACAAGGCTTCATTAGAAATTATCGGGATGTTGGCTTTTGCCAAATGTTCGGCAACTAGAGTTCCTTTATCGTTTTTGCGTACAAGAATCGCAATGTCGCTGTACAGGAATCCATCCTTTTTTATGCGTTCTACTGTTTCTAAAACTCGGTCTAGATGAACTTCATTCATTTTCTTTTCAGCAGTCTCCTCTAAAAACTCTACCAATACATAACCTCCTTTTTTGGGGTTTGTCAATTGATTGCTGCCTGCTTGATAAATGGCTTGATGTGAGTTAGAACTTAGATTTTTCGAAATAGATTGGTACAATGAATTGTTGAATAAAATAATATTTTCGTAGCTGCGCCAATTCGTGTCTAGATTCTCTATTTTTATGGATGGAATTTGCTCTTTGATATTGATCATCAGATTAGGGTTTCCTCCTCGCCAACGATAAATCGATTGCTTTACGTCGCCTACCAGCATAATTGTATCGTTCTGTGCATATGCATTTTCGATCAAAGGATACATGTTTTTCCATTGCAAAGTCGAGGTGTCCTGAAACTCATCAATAAAATAATGTTTGAACTTGCTTCCTATTTTTTCATAAATAAACGGGCTAGGTTGATTCTGAATATGTTCGCTAATTAATGTGTTGAATTCATTGATCAATAGCAGATTGTTTTCTTTCTTGATTTCTTCTAAGGCTTTTCTAATCTCGTTATTGAGGCTCAAAGCTTGGATGTTTTTTTGCAAAGCATTGTACAAAATATTTTTCTGATTAAGCTGTGTTACTGCTTGATACAAAACATTGAGTTCTCCTATTACAGGAACAATAAGTGGATGTTTTTCGTTATATTCTCCATCGAGAGTTTTCTGAGAATAAGAATTTAGATTAACAATTTTTTTGTCTTTGTACTTGTTGAATTTATTAAAAAAACCTCCTATTCCTCTTGATTTTTGAGGAAAATCATCCACCGATAAATTATGCGATTTTAGAAGTTCGTTAAATGCAAGATATATAGTATGATAATCCTCGTAAAGCTCTTTTTGTCTATTTGCCAATTGCAGACGGAACTTATCAAAATCTTGTAAACCAAGCATATTCATTTTGCTCAATTCTTCTAAGTGTATATCGCTTGCTAGATTTTCGGCAAGTTTTTTTAGTGAATATCGAATATTCCACGAAGCGTCCTCCTCCATATTGCTCAACGACATATCGAGAATAGATTCGGTGAGTTCCTCGTCTTTCCCGATTTTAGAATACACCAAATTTACCGCTTCTTCTATCAAAGTTTTGACATCCATTTCAACATCAAAACTCATAGATAAACCTAAATCTTGTGCAAAAGATTTGATTAATCGAAGATTGAATTTGTCTATTGTACTGATAGAAAACTTAGAATAGTTATGCAAAATAGATGTTAAGATTCTGTGCGCTTTTTGTTGAATTTCATCTATAGAAAGCTTTGTATCCTTTGCAATTCCTTGTATATAATCGTTTTGCTTTTTAGTAGGATCTGCCAACTCTTTCAGGTTGAGAAGAATTCTTTCTTTCATCTCATTTGCAGCCTTGTTGGTAAAGGTGATTGCCAAAATATATTCGAACCAATTATCACGAGAATTTTGCAATAAAATTATTAGTAAATTTCTTACTAATGTATAGGTTTTTCCTGCGCCAGCAGAGGCATTGTATAGTTTAAAATCTCCTACTTGTATCATTGCTGAAAATTAAGCTTTTTTCGGAGAAATAAAAAAGAAAGGATGATGGGAAAATTAGACAATAAAAAAACCGCTAAAAATTAGCGGTTCTTTTAAAAAAAACTAAATTATGTATAGTTTAGAATTTGTATGTTAGACCAAATTTAGCTGTGTCGAAGAAGTTATCAAAAGCATTGATATTTCCATTGAAGTTAGAAACAGATTTCCCACCGTCAACCTTAACTGAGTTGTACGAAATAACATCACCTAAAACAAAGTTAATGGCCATTTTGTTGGTCAAGAAATAGTTCATCCCTAATGATAATCCAGAATTAAATCCATCAGCTTTGATTTCTTTTGTAGTTAAATTTTCGTATTTCACGTTAGTGTAACCAAAATCAACTTCCGCAAATGTTTTGAAACGCTGTCCTAAATCTAAGAAATAGTAACGTCCGAAAACTCCTAAATCATAGGTATTGATTTTTTCTGTTTGTACTCCATTAAGTTTTGTTTTGTCTGTACCAATACCAGCTGCAATACCTACTGCAAATTTGTCTGTAGCTAGGTATCCTACTTTCGGAGTGAAGGTAAATTTATTGATTTTTTCATCTTTGTTTTTGTCATTAGAAGAATTAAATCCTAAGTTTCCTTCAACGATTACATTTCCTTTTTCAAAACCAAAAGAACCTACTTCTTGTGCTTGTACATTAGCTCCTATAGCTAAAACAGAAGCTACTAAGATTAATTTTTTCATAAATTTTATATCTAAATCTTGCAGCAAAATTACAGCGTTTCTAAGATGTAAAAAATGATAAATATTAGGGAAACTATTTGATTTTTATAATTAAATTTTTATTAAGAAATGGTAAAATTTATTGCATTTCTCGTAATTTTTGTAGGATGATTTTTGTAGCAAGTGGTTGGTTACTAATATAATTACGAGATATGATGCCCATTTGGTTTCGTAATGCAGAATCGGTCATTAATTTTCTCAGAATCTTATCAAATTGCTTTTGATTTCTGATAGAAATCATATTTTTATTTTCGATTTGATCCACCGCTTCCTGAAATTTTTGGTATTTCGGACCAATAATAATCGGTTTTCCATACGTTGCCGCTTCTAAAGTATTGTGAATTCCCGCACCAAAACCTCCTCCAATGTAAACAATATCGGCTAGTGCAT
Organism: Weeksella virosa DSM 16922; assembly: GCF_000189415.1. Lineage (GTDB taxonomy): Bacteria > Bacteroidota > Bacteroidia > Flavobacteriales > Weeksellaceae > Weeksella > Weeksella virosa. The sequence goes on along the minus strand of NC_015144.1, from coordinate 518,256 downwards.
AGATTTTATTCAGCAGGCCGATGGTATCTACAAGCAAAATAGAGGATGAAGTTTCTTCCTTTTGGTAGGATGAATAACGTACTGCTTCTGGAAATTTTTGCTGTAGATTTTCGATAGATTTTTCGTCTACCTCGTGCGGTGCAAATAAAAGACGCCAATTGCCAGGCAAAGGATTCTGTGTAAAATAGTTGAGAAATAATTCTTCATCTTTTGGCCAAGAACTTCCAACGACGATCAAGTGATGTTGATTTTTGAAATGAAGAATTTTTTCATCATCAAAATTTTCAGACAATAAATTTTTTACACGATCGAAGCGCGTATCACCAGAAATTGTTACCTGATCGATATAGATATGCTGCAATAATTGTTTAGACTCTTCATTTTGTACAAAAAAATGAGTTATTTTACGGAGTTGTTTCGCAAACCAATTCTTTCCATCGAACCAAAAAAAGTTTTGCTGTTTCCTGAAAATAGCAGAAATCACATATATTGGTACTTTTTTCTTGTCCAGAGCTTCAATCATATTATACCAATATTCATACTTCACCAAAATTAGCATTTCGGGATGCAGAAGTTCTACCAACCGTCGCATGTTTTTTGGGGAGTCGAGCGGTAGATAAAATATATAATCGGCACCTTGGTAGTTTTTTCTGACCTCGTAGCCCGAAGGAGAAAAAAAAGATAAAGCCAGCGTGTGATTCGGATATTCATCTCGTAAAGCCTCTAGTACAGGCCGCCCTTGCTCAAATTCGCCAAGCGAAGAACAATGCATCCATATGACTTGGTCGATACTAGAAATTTTATGGCCTAATTTTTCTTCCCATTTTTTCCTTCCATTTACCCAAAGTTTTGCTTTCGGATGAAATAATGAAGCTATTGTAAGTATCCAACCATAGACTTCGATGAATATAGTATATAATAATTGCATTGTGTACAAAGTTACAGATAAATGTAGATGTTTTTGTACATTTGTTTCGTTTAAAGAAGAACAGATTCTTATGAAAAAAATTCAGATGGTTGACTTGCAAAGTCAATATCAAAATATCAAATCGGCTGTAGATTCATCAATTCAGAATGTTATAGAATCAGCTGCTTTTATCAATGGTCCAAGTGTAAAAGATTTTCAGACAAAGCTCGAAGAATACTTAGGCGTTAAGCACGTGATTCCTTGTGGAAATGGGACAGATGCTTTACAAGTAGCTTTGATGGCGTTGGGTTTAGAACAAGACGACGAAGTGATTACTGCAGATTTCACTTTTGCAGCAACGGTAGAAGTTATTAATTTATTAGGATTAAAATCTAAGTTGGTGGATGTTGATTACGAAACCTTTACAATCGACACAGATCGATTAAAAGCTGCAATTACTCCAAAAACAAAAGCCATTATTCCGGTTCATCTTTTCGGCCAATGTGCCAATATGGACGCAATATTAGAAATTGCAAAAGAACATAACTTGTACGTAATTGAAGATACAGCGCAAGCAATTGGAGCCAAATATAAAGGTAAATCGGCCGGAACGATTGGTGATATTGGTTGTACCTCTTTTTTCCCATCGAAAAACTTAGGATGCTATGGAGATGGTGGAGCAATTTTTACCAATAATGACGAACTTGCACATAAAATGCGAGGAATCGTGAATCATGGAATGTACAAACGTTATTACCATGACGAAATTGGTGTTAACTCTCGTTTAGACAGTATTCAGGCAGCAGTATTGGGAGTGAAATTACCTCATTTGGATTCCTATAATGCAGCAAGACAAAAAGCAGCGAGTTTTTATAACAAAGCTTTCGAAGAAATAGATGAATTGTTGACGCCAGTTCTTGCAGATGATTCAACCCACGTATTTCATCAATACACTTTACGCGTAATGAATGGTAAAAGAAATGATTTACAAGCTTTTTTAGCAGAAAAAGAAATCCCAGCTATGATCTATTATCCTGTTCCGTTGCGTAAGCAAAAAGCTTATGACAATGGGAGTTATGCAGATGAAGAATTCCCGAATACAAATAGATTAATCAATGAGGTTATTTCTTTACCAATGCATACAGAATTGACCGATGAACAATTGACCTATATTACAGAAAGTGTAAAAGAATTTTTTGCACAATAATTTTACCAGTCAGTAGATGGTTTATCATTCATCATTTACAAAAAAATCGATATGAATAAAATTTTAGTAACCGGTGGACTCGGCTACATAGGTTCGCATACCGTGGTACAGCTCTTAGAGGTAGGTTATGAAGTTGTGGTTATAGATGACTTATCGAATGCAGAAGAAACAATGAAACAACGCATAGAAAGCATCACCAATAAAACGTTCGATTTTTATAATTTCGATTTGAAAGATCAAGAACAAGTACACACTTTTTTCGCAAATAATAAAATTGACGGAATCATTCATTTCGCAGCACACAAAGCGGTAGGTGAATCGGTAAAATTTCCATTGAAATATTATCGAAATAATTTGGTAGGTCTGTTGAATATTCTAGAAGCAATGGAGACTTTTCAGCTCGATTCGTTTATCTTTAGTTCGTCTTGTACCGTTTACGGACAAGCTGATAAAATGCCGATTGATGAGAATACACCAACTCAACGTACAGAATCTCCTTATGGTAATACCAAAAAAATAGGAGAAGAAATACTAGAAGATTTTGTAGCTATTAATGATAAATCCGTTATTGCTTTGCGTTACTTCAACCCTGTAGGAGCACATCCTTCTGCTAAAATTGGCGAATTGCCACAAGGCATACCCAATAACTTGGTCCCTTATGTAACCCAGACAGCTGCAGGAATTCGTCCTTTTTTATCGGTTTGGGGCAATGATTATCCTACCCGAGACGGAACACCTATCCGAGATTATATCGATGTGAACGATTTGGCCGATGCTCATGTAAAAGCAATCCGTCGATTATTAGAAAAGAAGAATAAAAAGAATTATGAAATCTTTAATCTTGGTACAGGACGTGGGTCTACAGTTCTAGAAGTTGTTTCAGCTTTCGAAAAAGCTACTGGTATCACTATTCCATATCAAATAAAAGATCGTCGAGCAGGCGATATAATTGAGGCATATGCCGATAATCATTTGGCAAAAAAAGAACTCGACTGGGAACCTACAATTTCTCTCGAAACATCCTTGTTTAATGCATGGAAATGGGAAGAAAATCTGAAGAGTAACTAAAATCTCATCTTGTACAGATGAAATAAAAAAAAACCTCCTGAAAGGAGGTTTTTTTTTATTATGATTATTTTTTATTTAAAATATATTGCTCTGCTAATTCGCCAGTAACTTCGTTACCATCTTGGTCCAGCATAATGAGTTTGTTTTCACCCACTAAGAAATTGTAAACTTCATTGTCTTTTAGTTTCAGTTGGATTTTTCCACCATCTTCAGACCAAACAAAATTTCCTTTATCATCAGAAGCAGACTCACGTTCTAGATATTCTTGTTTCATGGTAAAAGAGTCGTCTTGGTTAAGAACAATTGTTGTTTTGATACCTGGGCAATCTGCACAAGGTAAAGTTCCTTCATAAGTTCCTTGCCAATCAACCGAATTACGAGAGTTATGTACATCAGAAACAACAGTACTATCTTGTGTGTTTTCTGTAGTAGCGACAGGAGTTTCTGATTGATTTTTTTGTTCACAACTCATCATGCCTACAGCTAAAAAAGCAATTGCGTAAAAAGTATTTTTCATCTTATTTTTTGTTTATTAAATGAATAATTAATTTAACGGTCAATTAATATCAAAAAATATTCCAAAAATAAATAGTCTATTGTTTTTTTAAAAAAAATAGTAGGATTTACAACAGAAAGTACAGAGGATTTTGGGCCATAAAAATCTACCAAGAAGGAGGGAATTTTTTAGAAAAATAGTCGTAAATTAGCCAATCAATAAAAGCATATGAATGTAGAAGTACAAGCCGATGGTCGTGTAAAAAAACCCGAATGGTTACGTGTAAAGTTACCTACCGGAAAGAAGCATCGTGAGCTAAGAGGATTAGTAGATAAATATAAACTCAATACAATTTGCCAGAGTGGAAGCTGCCCAAACATGGGCGAATGTTGGGGCGAAGGGACAGCTACGTTTATGATTTTAGGAAATGTATGTACCCGTTCGTGTGGATTTTGTGGAGTAAAAACAGGTCGTCCCGAGCAAGTTGATTGGGCGGAACCCGAAAAAGTAGCTCGCTCGATAAAGTTGATGAAAATAAAACATGCAGTAATCACTTCTGTAGATCGTGATGATTTGAAGGACATGGGCTCGATCATTTGGGCAGAAACCATTCAGGCTGTAAGAAGAATAAGTCCAGGTACCACGATGGAAACCCTAATACCAGATTTTCAAGGAATAGAAAAGCATATCGATAGAGTTGTAAAAGCTACACCAGAAGTTTTGTCGCATAATATGGAAACTGTTCGTCGTCTAACTCGCGAAGTTCGGATACAAGCAAAATATGATCGCTCGTTAGAAGTGCTACGCTATGCTAAAGAAGCAGGTCAACGTCGTACCAAAACAGGTCTGATGCTTGGTTTGGGTGAAACAGAAGAGGAGGTGTACGAAACCATACACGATGTAGCGAATGCAAATGTAGATGTAATAACAATTGGCCAATATTTGCAACCTACCAAAAAACATCTGCCGCTGAAAGAATTCATCACACCAGAGCAGTTCAAAAAATACGAAGATTTTGCAAGAGGTTTAGGTTTCCGGCATGTGGAATCTGGCCCGTTGGTGAGATCGTCATATCATGCAGAAAAGCATATTCTGTAAAATATCATTTTGCTATTTTTCGATGAATGAAGAAAGCTAATAGGAGAGGAAAATATATTTTTCCTCTTTTTTTGTATCTTAAAAAAAAAGCATAAGAAAGGATAGAGACTAATTCGAAAAAAATAATAACCACCAATTAATAAAGTAAAACAATGAATATAAAAGCTAGTATATTAACCATAGGAGATGAATTATTAGTGGGACAAATAGTTGATACAAACTCGACTTTCATTGCCCAGTCACTTACAAAACTAGGGTACGATATACAAGAGATAATATCGGTAAAAGATGAAACAGTTCGCATTATAGAAGCTTTTACGCGTGCATTGACACAGTCGGATGTCGTCTTGGTTACTGGAGGTTTAGGCCCAACGCGTGACGACAAAACAAAACAAGCACTATGTTTGTTGTTGGATTGCGAATTGAAATCGGACCCCAAAGTACTAAAAAATATAACTCGATTATTCAAAAAAAGAGGCTATAAAACAGAGCTCAACCAACTCAATAAACATCAAGGGTTAGTGCCTGAAAAATCGATAGTTGTAGAAAATACTGAAGGTACAGCCCCATGTTTATGGACCGAAATAGATGATAAAGTTCTGATTAACTTACCGGGAGTGCCGTTTGAAATGAAAGCTTTGATGCGAAAAAAAATCATACCCAAACTTCAGAAGAAATATAATTCCGATGCTATTTATCAACATGATGTGATGATCCATAATATTACCGAAAGCGATTTAGCAATTCTGCTAGAGAAATGGGAAAACAATTTGCCCCAAAGCATACAAGTTGCATACTTGCCAAGTAGAGCAGCAATAGATTTACGATTGACTTCGATCGGAACAACACAGCAAGAAGCAAAAAAAATGCTTCAACCTTCTCTACAGTCCTTGAAAAAAATTATCAAACCTTATCTCTTGACCGCCTACTCTGGTAAGATAGAAGAGCGTTTAGGTGCGATTTTGAGACAGCAGAAAAGAACCATTTCTACAGCAGAAAGCTGCACCGGTGGGGCTATTGCTCAATTGTTAACATCGGTCAGCGGTAGTTCTGTTTATTTTGTAGGAGGTGTCGTGGCGTATGCAACCGATTTGAAAATCAGAGTTTTACAGGTAAGTAAAACCCTTGTCGAAGAAAAAACAGTAGTCTCTGAAGAAGTTGCTATTGCGATGGCGAAAGGAGCACAAAAGAAATTAAAATCGAGTATAGCGGTGGCTACAACTGGAGTAGCAGGTCCTAAAAAAGGTGAGGATGGGAAGCCTGTTGGCACTGCTTGGATAGCCGTTACCGATGGTGAAAATTCGCTTACCCAAGCTTGTTTTTATCCGTATATGGATAGAGAAGATTTTACAAAAACCATTACAACAAATGCCTTGTTGCTCAGCATTCGATTTTTATTAGACAACAATAATCAAATAGCTAAACCAAAGCGAACTCAGAAAAAAAAGGTACAAAAGAACAAGCAAGAGAAACAGAAAACTTAATCCATTTCTTTTGCATTTCGATCGATGGGTGTTTCGGGTTCAGCGGTATGCGAAGAATGAATCGCATAATTGCGCCATTTCTCAATCAAGCTTTGCATATCGTTTGGCAAAGTAGCTTCGAACTCCATAAATTCGCCCGTTGTAGGATGCGTAAATCCAAGCGTGCGTGCATGTAGGGCTTGACGTGGACAAATATTAAAGCAATTTTCGACAAACTGTTTGTATTTGGTAAAAGTTGTGCCTTTCAAAATTTTATTCCCACCATAGCGTTCATCATTAAACAAAGGATGACCAATGTATTTAAAGTGCGTTCGGATTTGATGCGTTCTTCCCGTTTCCAATTGGCATTCGACCAAAGTAACATAGGATAAACGCTCCAAAACTTTGTAATGCGTAACGGCGTGTTTACCTTGTGATCCATCTTCGAAAACCGCCATTTGCATACGATCTTTCAAATGACGACCGATGTGACCGGTAATAGTACCTTCATCTTCGGTAACATTTCCCCAAACCAAAGCATTGTATTTTCGGGTGGTAGTATGATTTGCAAATTGTAATGCCAAATGATTCATCGCTTGCTCTGTTTTGGCAATCACCAACAGACCGCTCGTATCTTTATCGATACGATGAACCAAACCAGGTCGTTCTAATTCTGCAGACATCGATGGTAAATTGTCAAAATGAAATTTTAGAGCATTTACTAAAGTTCCACTGTAATTCCCGTGTCCAGGATGCACAACCATACCTGCAGGTTTATCGATAACCAAAACTTGATCGTCCTCAAATACTATATTCAGTGGTAAATCTTCGGCAATGATTTTGTGCTCACGTGGTGGATTTTCCAACATGATTTGAATAAAATCGCCTGGTTTTACTTTGTAATTTGATTTCACGGGTAAATTATTCACCAAAATATTACCGTTTTCGGCAGCTTGCTGGATTTTATTTCGGGTTGCATTCTCGATTCTTATCATTAAGAATTTATCAATACGCAATAACGATTGACCTTTATCAACCGTTATCGAGAAATGCTCGTATAATTGATTGTGATCTTCTTCAAGAAAATCTTCAAATTCTTGCTGCATTTTATTCTATTTCTATTCCTTCTGGTTTTTTAGGAGGTAATTGATCTTGCGGCTTTGGTTGAGGAACAGGTGGGGTTGGTTCTGCTGGTGTAGTACCTTGGCTTCTCTCAATATATTCGTTGACTTTACTTCCCGTAATTGTATCTTCAATAAAGTTTTTGAACTGGCGATCGAGCATTTTTATTTCAGCCGAAATCTCAGTGCTAGTTTTGTCTGATAACCAAATATCTACCGGTAAACCTTGGTCATAGCGGTCACGAGATAGTGGAAATTGATAAACTACACGAGCAGCAATCGTATCATTTCCTCCACCTAAAAATCTGACTTGTCCCAACTCGAAAAAGTTTTCATTCAGGATAGAACGCACCGTTGATAAATCCAATCCGATCAAGTTAGGCATCATAACATTGTGCATCAAACCACGACCTAGAACAAGATCTATTTTTGCAAAACGCGGCAAAATAGTACCAGGTTTTATCTCTTTTCCATTGTATAGAATGCGCAAAACTGCATTTTTTGCCAAATCGGGTTCATAAATTATATTTTCGATAATCAGGTCTGATAAATTGAGTTGTGTGAAAGCTAATCGTTTCGATTTTCCGATCAAATCGGGTAATTCTACTGGCGCATAAGTTCTAGGGTTCGATTTGATGAAAATTCTTCGTCCTTCCTTTACCTTAAAACCCTTTGCAGGATAATAATCAATTACTGTGTAGGGTTTCATTTTCGGATCGTATTTTATCGAGTCTATTTCATAGGTCAACCCCAAATCCTCTAATGCAGCCGTAGCTTGCTTAATATTCATTTTAGAGAGATCGGGAACTTCTATAGCTTCACCGTGATTGGTGTAAGATGACAACCAAATATTGAAAACAGTGTGGTATAATCCATATCCTAAACCAAAAATAATAATCAGGTTTAGCCAAAACTTCCAACTCAGAATAACGTTTATTAATTTCATTTAAGAATTATAAATCAAATTACAAATATAAAATAAAAATTAGGTCATCGTATATTAGACCAAAGTTTTATATTTGGTAAAATTTATTTTATCATGTTGAAAGTTGCTGTAGTGGCAGGTGGATATTCTGATGAGTCGGTAATCTCGCTAAAAAGTTGTGAGTTGATTTATCAAAATATCAATACCGAAAAATACGAGCCAATCCGCGTAAGAATCCTAAAGGATGCATGGTACGCAGAAATTGATGGGGAGAAATACCCGATAAACAAAGCCGATTTTTCATTCGAGAGAAATGGTAAAAAAGAAAAATTCGATCTTGTTTATAATACTATTCACGGGACGCCAGGCGAAGATGGTTATTTACAAGCCTATTTTGATTTGATTGGCTTACCGTATAACGGATGCGACTCTTATCAATCTGCTCTTACATTTAATAAAAAAGACTGTATTGCCGTTCTCAGTAAATACGGTATCCCGCACGCAAAATCTGTTTATTTGTATCAGGGCGAAAAAGTAGAGCCTAAAAAAATTGTAGAACAACTAGGGTTGCCATGTTTTGTGAAACCGAATAAATCGGGTTCGAGTTTAGGAATTTCCAAGGTTCACCGTGAAGAGGATATCCCAAAAGCGCTAGAATTGGCCTTTGCAGAAGATAAAGAGGTGTTGATCGAAGCTTTTTTGGATGGATTAGAAGTTTCTGTTGGTGTTTTGAAATACAAAGGAAAAACTACCGTCTTGGGCATTACAGAAATCGTATCAGACAATGAATTTTTTGATTATGAAGCAAAATACGACGGGAAATCTCAAGAAATTACCCCAGCAAGAATTTCTCAAGAAACAGAAGAAAGTGTAAAAGCAATAGCCACCAAAGTTTACGATTCTCTTAATATGAATGGTTTTTCTCGTGCAGAATATATTATTGTCGATAATCAGCCATATTTATTAGAAATCAATACTTTACCAGGAATGTCACCAGCGAGTATTTTTCCGCAACAGGCCGCTTATGCCGGAATTTCGTTACAAGAACTTGTGCAAAACGAATTAGATTTTGCCCTTAATAGACCCAAACCATGGAACGTATAGCAGTTTTCCCAGGATCGTTTGATCCTATCACGATCGGACACATGGATATTATTCAACGTGCTGTGCCGCTTTTCGATAAAATTATTGTTGCAATAGGAACTAACTCGGCTAAAAAATATATGTTTTCGTTAGAACAGCGCCAAAAATTTATAGAAAAAGCAGTCGAACGTTTTGAGAATGTTACCGTGCAAACGTACGATGGGCTGACCATTGACTTTTGTCTAAATAATGATGCACGGTATATTTTACGCGGTTTAAGAAATCCTGCCGACTTCGAGTTTGAGAAAGCAATTGCTCACACCAATCGAGCTATTTCCAATTACGATGTCGAGACTGTTTTCTTGCTCACAAGCTCAGGTAAAGCATACATCAGTTCTAGTATCGTTCGAGATGTAATGATCAATGGTGGCGAATACAAAAAATTAGTTCCATCTTCGGTGAAGTATAAATGTGAAACCAAATAGTTTTTTATAAAAAAAAGATAACCTTAGCTAAAACTAAGGTTATTTTTTTAGTCGGATGATTCATTAATTCTCTATCGGTACTTGAGAGGTCCAAGATAATCTAGAAATATCATACCCCAAATCGATTGCTTTGGCTAAGAACCTAGATTTTGTTTTATCAGAGATTTCTTTTTCTCGAGAAATCAACCATAGAAAATCGTGGTTTTTCCCTGCAATTAGAGCATTTTCGTAGTTCTCATCAATGTCAACAATATTATATGGTGAATAGAGAAAGGTATGGAAAGAAACTTTTAGTTTTCCTGTTTGCTCATTTTCGATTTTAAGTTTTCCTTCGATTTTTTTCCAGCGTTTTTTCTTTTTATCAAAACCACTATAAATTACTTTCAGGTTTCCGTCTTCTTCTTGTATATATCTTGCTAAACAATTTGTCATCAGTGAGTTGTTTTCTATTCTAGCAATCTCATACCAACGCCCCAAGAACTTGTTTAGCTGAAAACGAGGAACGGTTCTAAAATTAATTTTTTTATTTTTATTTCTATTTTTCCATAAATAAACTCCTGTGCTAACAGCCCCTAAGAGCAACGTGCCAAAAGCAATTTTTTTATTATTTTTCATGGTAGTAATTCAATCTTTTTTGTTTTGTTATGAAATAGAAAAAAATGTACCATTTGGCATAGAAATATGCTAATATTTTCATAATCTTTTTCTGTTTCAATTTTTTATTATCCTCGATATTATAGGTAGGATGAAATACAGTCTTGTGGGGGTATTTTTAATCTACTTCTTTGATAGATTCGATATAGGTAAAATCTTTGCAAATTTTGTAAACAAATTCGTATTTACGTTGTAAATCAGCGTTGTCGTAGTTGGCACGATAGATTCTGCACGGTTTTGCTTTAACTTCTTCTGTGCCAAAATTTGTGATGGTACTTCGCCTGAAAAGTTGATCTTTCACGAATGTAGTGTCGATTTTGTGTGATCTGAAAAAACTTTCTACCTCGGGAGAATAGTTAATCGGATAGAATTTTGCTTCATCTAGTGCGCGTGCATTTGGAAAATAAGAGCATTGAAATGTTCTTTTCCCAAAGAAAATAAAAACTACAATTATACCAAGACCAATTCCGATTAAATAATATTTTAGTCGTTGTGCAAAACTCATAAGATCAGTAAATTAATATCATGAAAAGGAAGGTCAAAGCGTTCGCTTAAGCTTTTTTTTACCAACCTTCCTTTGTAAATATAGATTCCGTTTCGGATTGTTTTATTTCGATGAAGAAGTGTTTCTAATCCCCCTTCATTAGAAATCATCAAAATATACGGCAAGAAAAAATTACTCAAAGCTTTGGTCGAAGTGCGGGCAACACGCGAAGTAATATTGGATACGCAATAATGTATTACATCGTGTTTGGTGAAAATTGGGCGATCATGAGAGGTAACTTCTGAGGTCTCGAAACAACCCCCGTTATCAATTGAGATGTCGATAATGACTGCGCCTGGTTTCATACGTTCTACCATCAGTTCGCTAACAACGCAAGGTGTCCGGGTTTCCCCGTGTAGAGCACCGATGGCTATATCGCAACGCATGAGGGCTTTCCCTAATTCTTTTGGGTCGATAGTCGATGTAGGTAACATTTGTCCAATGTTTTTTTGTAATCGACGAAGTCGAGTTAGCGAATTGTCGAAAACTCTTACAGATGCTCCAAGTCCTAATGCAGTTCGGGCAGCATTTTCGGCTACTGTTCCTGCGCCTAGTATTACGACTTCGGTTGGTCGAACTCCCGTGATTCCTCCCATAAGAATTCCGTTTCCACCATGAGCAGAGGACATCAATTCACTGCCAACTAAAATAGACGTTGTCCCTGCAATTTCGCTCAGCAAACGCATTACGGGGAGTTCGTCTTGTTCATCTTTAATATATTCGAAACCTACTGCAGTTACTTTTTTTTTGGCCAAGTTCTGAAAATAGGCTTGGTTGAGCAGGTTGGGTAAAACACTCGATACTAAAAATGTATTGGGCTTTATCCAGGTTTGTTCTTTTTCGGTTAATGGACCAACTTTTAGAATGATAGGCTTCTCGAAAATCGCCTGTGTGTCGTAGCAAATTTCTGCACCTGCGTCCGAATATTCTTTATCTGAGAAATGTGCGCCTTCACCTGCACCTGTTTCTATTGTTATATGATGGCCATTGTTTACCAATACTTCTACTGCATCTGGTGTAAGGATGATTCGTTTTTCTTGGTTGTTGTCTTCACACGGAATGCCAATGCTAAAGCGTTCTCTTTTGTTCGGAACTTCCAATAATTCGGGTTGAGGTATCAACTCTTCTTTCGAAAATGGGGTGAAAATCTCGTCCATTATTTATTCACTGTTATTTGTCGACTACCGTCTTCTAGTATTTCGATGCTAATTGTCTGATGGTTGTCGGGTACAAAATTAGTGATTTTATTTGGCCATTCAATCAAACAAATGTTACCGCTGTCTAAATAATCTTCTAACCCGATATCCAAGGCTTCTTCTTCGTCTTCAATTCTATAAAAATCGAAATGAAAAATTTTTTTGTAATCTTGGGTCACATATTCATTAACCAGTGCAAAAGTTGGGCTCGTGACATCGTCATTGCTGCCCAGTTCTTTGACCAATGCTTTGATGAAAGTTGTTTTTCCAGCACCCATTTCGCCCTGAAAACAGATGATGTTATGGCTTAGCTCTTGGGCAACTAGTTGCGCAACTTGTGGTAAGTCTTTTAGGGTAGGTACACGGTATGTCATTGTTTTTTAGGTGTTAGTACAGCAATCGGGATTATCATTTCTTCTAGAGAAATACCGCCATGCTGATAGGTATCTTTATAATAATTAACAAAATGATTGTAATTTTTTGGAAAGGTCAAAAATAAATTTTCCTTTGCAAAGATATACTTCGAACTAATATTTACCTTAGGTAAAAAGAATTTTTCGGGCTGATCTATCACGAAAACATCTTTCGGATCGTATTGTAATTGGCGACCTAGTTTGTAACGTAAGTTTGTGCTCGATTCTTTGTCGCCAACTACTTTGGTTGGCTCTTTTACGTAAATGGTCCCGTGATCAGTTGTTACGATTATTTTGATGCCTTCTGTAGAGGCTTTTTTTACGATTTCTAGTAAATAAGAATTTTCGAACCAGTGCTTGGTAATCGAACGATAAGTCTTGTCGTTTCTTATCATTTCGCTCACGATCTTATTGTCGGTTTTGGCGTGCGAAAGAATGTCGATAAAGTTATACACAATTACATTGAGGTTGTTGTTTTTGAAATTGTTAAAATCATCTGAAATTTTTCGTTCGAAATCCGAATTCAAAATCTTAAAATAATTCATGCTCAAATTCCCTTTACCTAATCGTTTGAGTTGATCAGACAAAAATTCTTTTTCATTACTATTTTTATTGCCCTCTTCATGATCGTTCAACCAATATTCTGGATATTTTTTCTGAATATCTAATGGGGTTAAACCTGCAAAAAATGCATTTCTTGCATATTGAGTGGCAGACGGCAAGATGGATGAATACAAATCTTCTTGGGTAGAATTGTAGTATCGATTAAAGAGTGGCTCGATAACTTTCCATTGGTCATACCGTAGGTTATCTATCATTATCAAAAGTACTTTTTCATTAGGGTCGAGATGGGGTAGAACGACTTCTTTGAAAGCCTGGTGAGATAAAATAGGTGCATCCTCTGCATTGTATAGCCAATCTTCGTAATTGCGTTCGATAAATTTGAAGAATGCAGCATTGGCTTCTTCTTTTTGGTTTTCGATAATTTGGATCAATGCTTGATCGCTGATATTTTCTAGCTCTAGCTCCCAATAAACGATTTTTTTGTAAATATCTTCCCAATCTGCAAAATTTCTAGCATTTATGATGCTCATCGATATATCTCGAAATTCTTGTTGATAATTGATGATGGTTTTTTCTGAGATGATTTTGTTACTTTCTAAGATTTTTTTTAGGCTTAATAATATTTGATTAGGATTAACAGGTTTTATGAGGTAGTCTGCAATGTGCGAGCCAATTGCGTCCTCCATAATATGTTCCTCTTCGCTTTTTGTTACCATGATAACAGGTAAAAGAGGGCGAATATCTTTTATTTTTGGCAATGCTTCTAATCCACTCAAGCCTGGCATATTTTCGTCGATAAGTACCGCATCGAAATTCTCTTTTTCGATAACTTCCAAGGCATCCGTTGCATTATTTATCATGGTCGGTTCGTAGCCTTTTTTTTCTAAAAAAAGTGCATGCGGTTTCAATAAATCAATTTCGTCATCTATCCATAATATTTTTATCGCCATAGTTATCTGTTTTTGTGTATTTTTGTGTTTAAATTATTAAAATATATCCATTTTGGATTCTTCAAAAACGAATAAATTCAAAATAGTAAACGATCCGGTACATGGTTTTATTCGGTTACCGAACGATCTTGTTTTTGATGTTATTCAACATCCTTATTTTCAGAGATTAAGACGCATTTCACAAACCGGTCTTACGCAAATGGTTTACCCTGGTGCACGGCATTCTCGTTTGCATCATGCATTAGGATGTCTTTATCTGATGCAAAACGCAGTGGCAACTTTACGAGCAAAAAACGTTCCGATTTCTGCTGATGAAGAGACCGGCGTTTATCTTGCGATTCTGTTGCATGATTTGGGGCATGGACCTTTTTCTCATTCGCTCGAGCATTCGATTATCGAAGATACAAAACATGAAGAAATTTCATTGGTTTTGATGCAAGAATTGAATCGTGTTTTTAACGGAAGTTTAACAACTGCCATTCGAATCTTCAAAGGAGAATATCCCAAAAAATTTCTCAAACAATTGGTTTCGAGCCAACTCGATATTGATCGATTAGATTATCTCAAGCGCGATAGTTTTTATACTGGAGTTGTAGAGGGCAATATCAATCCCGATCGAATTATCTCGATGATGACTGTTCATGAGAACGAATTGGTGTACGAAGCCAAAGGTTTGTACAGTATCGAGAAGTTTCTGATGGCCAGAATGTTTATGTATTGGCAGGTGTATATGCACAAAACTTCTTTTACGGCTGAGCAAATTTTGATTCAGACACTACGCCGAGCAAAAGACTTGGTGCGGCGAGGTGAAAAACTTTTCGCAACCTCTGCTATGACGTATTTTTTGGAGCATCAAAAGACTAATTTTGCAGAAAATCCACATGCAATAGCCATGTTTACGCAGCTAGATGATCATGATGTGATGAGCTCTATAAAAGAGTGGACAAACCACCCAGACGAAATATTGCGTATATTGTGCCTAATGTTAGTAGACAGGAAGTTGCCTAAAGCAATCGTGATGAATCAGCCAATACAAAGAGCATATCTAGATCGTGAACAAAAAAGGATAGAAGATAAGTTTGGTGTAGAAGACGCAAGTTATTTGATGGGCTATAATACGCTAGATGTATTGCCGTATGATCCATATATTTCGCCTATTAAAATAATCGAAAAAAATGGATCTATGAAAGAAATTACTCAAGTAGAACATCAGTTAGTGAGTTTGTATTTGAGCAGAGAAAGTAAAAGATATCATTTCTATTCAGTAAGTTAGTAGATGAATATAGAGATCTTTTTTGTCTAAAATATATTTTAGAATCTGAAATAAATTAATATTTTTGCAAACTATGAAATTCACAGCAACTCAGATTGCAAATATAATAGACGGAACAGTTGAGGGAGACCGAAATACAACTGTTTCTAATATTGCTAAAATAGAAGAAGGCAAGGCAGGTGATATTACGTTTTTGGGTAATCCGAAATACGAACAATTTGTCTATTCTACACATGCAAGTGTCGTTATCCTCGGTAAAGATTTTCATTTGCAAAAACCGATAGAGGCAACGATCATCCGAGTAGCGGACGCATATGAAGCATTTACACAGCTTCTCCATTATTATTCCGAAACCATCAAAAATAGTAAAGTCGGAATTGATGATTTTGTTAAAATCCCAGAAAGCACTCAACTTGGGGAACAAGTTTATATAGGGAGTTTTACATCGATAGGGCAAAATGTAAAAATTGGTAACAATGTAAAAATATATCCTAACTGCACAATCGGTGATCAAGTAACCATTGGCGACAATACGATAATTCATAGTGGAGTACAAATCTATAACGATTGTATTGTAGGTGAAGGTTGTACCCTACACAGCAATGTTGTGATAGGAGCCGATGGGTTTGGTTTTACACCTATGGCTGACGGATCGTATCGAAAAGTACCACAAATAGGAAATGTAATCATCCATGACAATGTAGAAATTGGAGCAAATACGACAATCGATCGAGCAACAATGGGTTCTACGATTATCGAGCGAGGTGTGAAGTTAGATAACCTAATACAAATAGCGCACAACGTAAAAATTGGCGAAAACACTGTAATCGCTTCACAAACCGGAGTGGCAGGATCTACCAAAATTGGTAAAAATTGCATTATAGGTGGACAAGTTGGGGTAGCAGGGCATTTGCAATTAGGCAATAACTTGCAAATTCAGGCGCAAGCAGGAATCAATGATAACATTGCCGACGGAGAAATATTATATGGCTCTCCTGCAATGAAAGCAAGTGACTTTAGACGATCATACGTATATTTCAGAAAATTTCCTGAAATTGTAAAGAGATTAGAAGAAATAGAAAAACAAAAAAATAAATAATTAAATGGCTGATTATCAAAAAACCTTAGCTAAAGAAGCGGTTTTAGAAGGTGTAGGATTACACACAGGTAAACAGGTGAAATTAACCTTCAAGCCAGCTGACGTAGATACGGGTTTTGTTTTTGTACGCACAGACTTAGAGGGTAATCCGCAGGTTGAGGCAGATGCACAATATGTGGTGAGCACCGTCCGAGGAACAACCTTAGAGAAGAAGGGCGTGAAAGTACATACTACCGAACATGTTTTAGCAGCTTTGGTAGGGATGGATATCGATAACTGTTATATAGAAATAGACAATGCAGAACCACCGATTATGGATGGTTCCTCTATCTTTTTTGTAGAAGCGATAGAAAATGCAGGGATTGTAGAGCAAGATAAAGAAAGGGAATACTTCAAAATAAAAGAAATTGTAACCTTCACCGATCCAGAAACAGGTTCAGAAATCACTGCTATCCCAGCCGATGAATATCAAATCACGACGATGGTAGATTTTGGTACCAAAGTCCTAGGAACACAAAATGCAACCCTAAGTAGTATCAAAAACTTTAAAGAAGAAATTGCTAACTCTAGAACATTTTGTTTTCTACACGAATTAGAACAACTGCTCGAAGCAGGCTTGGTTAAAGGAGGCGATCTAGACAATGCCATTGTGTATGTAGATAAAGAAATCACTCCACAAACCAAAGAACGATTATGCAAAGCCTTTAACAGAGAAGACGTATCGATCAAGCCAAACGGAATTTTAGACCATCTATCTTTGCATTATCCCAATGAAGCAGCAAGACATAAATTACTAGATGTAATGGGTGATTTAGCTTTAATTGGCACAAAATTAAAAGCAAAAATTATTGCATCGAAGCCAGGTCACAAAATAAATACTAATTTTGCAAAGAAATTAAATAAACAAATCAAGCTGGCACAACGTAATAAAATACCAGAATTCGATCTGACAAAAGAACCAGTCTATACGATTAATGATATTATAGATTTGTTACCACATAGACCTCCTTTTTTGTTGATTGATAAGGTGATAGAGAAAACTCCGACCAGTTTAGTTGGGATAAAAAATGTCACAATGAATGAACCATTTTTCGTAGGACATTTCCCAAAAGAACCGGTAATGCCTGGCGTTTTGCAAATTGAAGCAATGGCACAATTAGGAGGACTATTAGTTTTGGGAGAATTAGATAACCCACAAGAATATTCGACGTATTTTATGAAAATTGAAAACGCAAAATTCAAACAAAAAGTCGTTCCTGGTGACACCTTGGTCTTTAAAATGGATTTATTAGCGCCTATTCGTAGAGGAATTGTACATATGCGAGGACAAGGATATGTAAACAATACTCTAGCTGTGGAAGCAGAAATGATGGCCGTTATAACAAAGGAATAATTTTTGAATGGAAGTAATGAATCAACAAATGGCATACATTCATCCCACAGCGGTAATTGGCGAAAATGTTACAATTAGTCCTTTTTCATACATTGCCAACGATGTAGAAATTGGCGAAGGGACATGGATCGCTCCGAATGTTACTATTATGGAGGGAGCCAGAATCGGAAAAAACTGTAAAATCTACCCAGGAGCAGTAATATCAGCCGAACCGCAAGATCTTAAATACCAAGGCGAAAAAACACTGACCATTATCGGAGATAATACGACAATACGCGAAAGTGTTACCGTAAACAAAGGAACGGTTGCATTAGGGTATACCAAAATTGGTGACAACTGCCTCATTATGGCAGGAGCCCATATTGCACACGACTGTATTTTGGGTAACAATGTAATTATCGTTAATGCCGTAGGCTTAGCTGGGCATATAGAAGTGGGCGACTATGCATTTGTTGGTGGTTTAAGCGGTGTACATCAGTTTACCAAAATTGGTGCTCATGCATTCATTGCAGGTGCCTCACAAATTCGCAAAGATGTCCCACCGTATGTTAAAGGAGCCAATACTCCTTTGACTTATGCAGGCATCAATTCGGTAGGATTGCGTAGAAGAGGTTTTACATCAGAAAAAATTTACGAAATCCAAAGTATATACCGAATTCTTTTTCAGATGAATTATAACGTTTCTCAAGCATTAGAAATAATCAAAACAGAGTTTCCTGCTTCGGAAGAACGCAACTTAATTATTAATTTTATAGAATCAAGCGAACGTGGAATCATGAAAGGCTACGTTGGTTTGGCACAATAATATTCTAATTTTTATACCAAATACAATGGCAACAACTTCAGATATCAGAAAAGGTTTATGTATCAATTGGAACAACGATACATGGAAAATTGTAGATTTTTTACACGTTAAACCAGGGAAAGGACCAGCATTTGTTCGTACAAAATTAAAATCAGTAACCAACGGAAAAGTATTAGAAAACACTTTCGCAGCGGGTCATAAAATCGATGAAGTGCGTGTAGAAACCCGTAATTACCAATATTTGTATGATGATGAGAACGGTTTTCATTTTATGAATAATGACGACTTCTCGCAAGTCTATATCGATAAGGGACTGATTGATAATCACCAGTTTATGAAAGCAGGTGATGAAGTGAAAATCCTATTCCGTGCAGAAGATGAAGTACCCTTATCTGCCGAATTACCAAATACTGTAATCCTAGAAGTTACCTATACAGAGCCAGGAGTAAAGGGGGATACAGCAACCAATGCAATGAAACCAGCTACCGTAGAAACTGGAGCAGAGATTCGTGTACCACTTTTTATCAACGAGGGAGATAAAGTAAAAATTAATACAGAAGATGGTTCGTATGTAGAACGCGTGAAAGAATAATTTTTAGATAAAATAATCATAAAAAAAGAGCACCTAGGTGCTCTTTTTTTAGAGATATTTGTAGCAAATTATTGACTCAACAACAAAATGAAATTTCCGAGAAAATATACCTTAAAAGAAATTGCCGAAATCAGTGGAACCACGCCCATCGGTGCTGCTGATTTTCCCGTCTATGGTTTGAATGAAATACACCGAGTAGAAGCAGGTGATATCGTCTTTGTAGATCATCCAAAGTACTATGAAAAAGCCCTTAATTCGGCTGCAACCATCGTGCTGATTAACAAAGAAGTAGAATGTCCAGCAGGAAAAGCTTTACTTTTATCGGATGATCCATTTCGCGACTTTGTAAAAATTGGTCAATTCTTCAAGCCTTTTCAACCCGCAACTGATGCTATATCGCCCGATGCAGAAATAGGAGAAGGAACTATAATTCAGCCCAATGTTTTTATTGGGAATAATGTGAAAATTGGGAAGAATTGTGTCATTCATGCCAATGTTAGCATCAACGATGATGCAATTATTGGTGATGATGTAATTATCCGTAGTGGAACCATTTTGGGGGCAGATGCCTTCTATTATAAGAAAAGAGAAAATGGTTATGATCGATTGAAATCTGTGGGCAATGTTATTATAGAAGATGGAGTAGAGATTGGCGCAAATTGTACTATTGATCGAGGAGTAACGGCTTCAACCATTATCAAAAAAGGTTCCGTATTAGATAATCAAATCCAAATTGGGCACGACACCATTATAGGTGAACGTTGTCTTATTGCTTCGCAGGTCGGAATTGCTGGCTGTGTAACCATAGAAAACGATGTAAATATTTGGGGACAAGTAGGGATTACAAGTGGGGTAACAATTGGTGAGAAAACCATTCTGTATGCACAATCGGGTGTGACGAAATCTCTAGAAGGACATCAAGCATATTTTGGTTCGCCGGCAGAAGAAGCCAAAAAAATGTATAAAAAAATGGCACTCACCCAAATTATGTTAAAAGAATACCGAAACAAAACAAACGATTAAACTTTAAATTTAGGTAATAAATGTCCTAAATCATTCGAATAATTTTTATAAATGTAGCGAAGACGTTATATTTGCTCAACAAAAAATAAACATAATGGCAGTATTAGTAAATAAAGACTCTAAAATAATTGTACAAGGGTTCACAGGAAAAGAAGGAACCTTCCACGCAGAACAAATGATCGAATACGGAACCCAAGTTGTTGGAGGAACAACTCCAGGAAAAGGGGGAACCGAACATTTGGGGAGACCAGTTTTCAATACAGTGCGCGAAGCTGTAAAAGAAACAGGAGCAGATGTGAGTATCATTTTCGTACCACCAGCTTTCGCTGCGGATGCTGTGATGGAAGCTGCAGATGCTGGAATCCGAGTTATTATCTGTATCACAGAAGGTATTCCGGTAGAAGATATGGTAAAAGTACAAGCCTATGTTGACCAACGCGATGTTACTTTAATCGGACCAAACTGTCCAGGAGTTATCACTTCAGGTGAAGCTAAAGTGGGAATTATGCCAGGTTTCATTTTCAAACCAGGTAAAGTTGGGATTGTATCAAAATCAGGAACTTTAACCTATGAAGCTGCTGACCAAGTAGTAAAAGCTGGATACGGAATTTCTACAGCGATCGGTATCGGTGGTGACCCAATTATCGGTACAACTACAAAAGAAGCCGTAGAATTGTTTATGAATGATCCAGAAACCGAATGTATCGTCATGATTGGTGAGATCGGTGGGCAGTTAGAAGCTGAAGCTGCTCGTTGGATTAAAGAGCACGGTACAAAACCTGTAGTAGGATTTATTGCGGGTCAAACAGCACCGAAAGGTCGTACAATGGGACACGCAGGTGCAATTGTTGGTGGAGCAGAAGATACAGCTCAGGCTAAAATGAAAATTATGGCGGAGTGCGGGATTCACGTGGTTGAATCGCCAGCACATATTGGTGAAACGGTCGCAAAAGTTTTAGGATAAGAAAAAAACCAGGTTTTATATAAATGAAAAAGGAACTCTATGCAGGAGTTCCTTTTTTTGTTACAATGTTAGAGTTTGCTAGACCGATAAAAAACAAAACCCGAAAAAGCTATTCGATGATATGCGGTACAAAACGACTTTTGTCGGTTGTGATGTATTGATCACTTTCTCGGAAAGTAATTCCACAAGCTTCTTGTCCGATTATCCAGCTCCCAATAATAGCATAAGCTGTTTCTTCTTGGTGCAAATTGGCAAAAGCTTGGTATATAAAACCTTCTTCGCCATATTCACCTGAAGTTTTTTCGAATAATTTTCCTTCTTTTATCACTTCGATATTGGCTCCTTCACGAGATAGTAAAGGTTTTTTTACATAATTTTCCATGCCGTTAGCCGATTCGAAATATGCTTCTAACAATAAAGGATGATTGGGATATAATTCCCATAAAATAGGTAAAATTGCTTTGTTCGATAAAATCATTTTCCAAGCAGGTTCTATCCAATTTGCATTGAATTCGTCATTTTTGATATTGTACGCAAATAGTTCATTCACCATCCACTCCCAAGGATAAAGCTTGAAAATATCGGTAATCGGTTCTTCTTCTAAATCGACAAAGTGGATATTGTTCCAGCCGATTTCATCTATATAAATAAGTTTAGTTTGTAAGCCAGCTTGTATCGCACAGTCTCTTATATATTCTAGATTGGTAAGATCTTCTAATGATTCTCGAACACAAGTAAAATGCACAACTTCTCCTTTGAGATAGGGTTTTAACATTTTCCAGGTTTCGATTAATTTCTCATGTACCGAGTTGAATTGATCTTTCTGTGTTCCGAAGTAATATTCCATCCAAAGCCATTGTACCACGCCACACTCGAAGAGAGAAGTTGGCGTATCGGCGTTAAATTCTAATAATTTTAGCTGTCCATTATGGTAAGCAAAATCGAAACGACTATAAATACTTGGCGCATCATTTTTCCAAGTATCAATCAAATATGGTTGAATAAATTTCGGTATTTTAAATTCATCCAATCGATTATTTGAAATCACATATTCCACTGCATGTAGACACATTTCCCATAATTCATTCGTCGCATCATAAATCTGGTCGGCCTCTTTTTCGCTAATCGAATAATAATAATTTTCTATCCAATACGGGAGATTATTTTCATCGGTATGGTATCCAAAACCAATTTTTTCTACTCGTTCTTGCCAATGACTATCGGCTGTAATTTTTTTCCTTTGCATAAGATTGGGTTAGGATGAAACAGAGCGTGCTGATGAAGATTTGCCGAATCCGTCACGAATTGTTTGTCCTTTGTAGGCTTTCGCTTTTGCAGCATTTGTTCCTACATTCGATTGTTGATGCAATCCTGGACTTGCGTAACCCATACCGCCCGCTAGACTACGGAAAGCCATAAACCAAAGCAACGAACTTCCCATCTCACCAAAATGAGAATTGTTTTGGCTAGCATAATTTTCAGTAACCTCGGTATAAGGTGCAGTAGAATCTGCTCGCATAAAAACTCTTTGTGGATGAGTATCAATAGGTGTTTCTTCGCGATTCATGCACGAGCTGAGTACCGATGAAATCAATACCAATGTAACAACTTTACTGGCTCTTTTATCTTTTTTTTTCATGTTTTATTATTGAATGGTTACGTAAATTGGGATTTTTGTAGAATCTGCAGGCGTGTACTGTTTATGAGTAATCAACGTATCTATCTTTTCGGTTATCATTAAATGGTTCGACCAAATTTTTTGTTGGGTAATATGCAGAACCGAATCACCCTTTATTTGGGTAGATAATACGACCTCTCTAGCCGATTGTTTGTTGATTTGCTCTAAGTTTTGATTGGATTTTTGTGGGGATTGACATGCAAAAAATGCAGTCAATAGAAGTAGAACAGGGAGGATATTTTTCATGTTTTTTTATTGATATTGCACAAAATTACACATTTCATAAAAAAAAAGCACAATTCAGATTGTATCCGAATCATGCTTTGTCTCATAAATTATTTAATGATTGAACTAAGCTTTTTTCATTGTTCCGGTTTCTCTCAATCGAGTGTGCCAAGAGAAAGCCTCTTCTAATAGATGAGGAGTTTGGCCACCTCTTTCTTGGCAGGCTCTTTCGTAGTAGGATAATAATTCTTGTTTGTAGTCTGTATGAGCGCAATTTTCGATAATTACTTTAGCTCTTTCGCGTGGAGCTAAACCTCGTAAATCAGCCAAACCCTGTTCGGTTACTATAACGTCTACATCGTGCTCACTATGGTCTACATGAGTCACCATCGGAACGATACTGCTGATTTTTCCGTCTTTTGCGGTTGATGAAGTTACGAAAATAGAAAGATAAGTATTGCGAGCAAAATCACCCGAACCTCCAATTCCGTTCATCATATTGGTGCCGATGACATGTGTAGAATTAACGTTTCCGTATATATCACATTCTAACGAAGTGTTGATCCCGATAACACCTAAACGTGCGATAACTTCTGGTGAGTTACTGATGTTTTGTGGGCGAAGAACAATTTTGTCTTTATAGTTATCGATATGATGAATTACACGATTGTAGCATTCTGGCGAAACAGTCATTGCAGAAGCAGAGGCAAAAACTAATTTTCCAGAATCGATTAAATCAAAAGTAGAGTCTTGGAAAACTTCCGAATACATCGTTAGATTCTCGAAATCAGAATCGATCATCCCGCCCAAAACAGCATTCGCTACTTTACCTATTCCGCATTGCAGAGGCCGAAGTGAGTTGTCTAATCGACCTTGCTTTACTTCGTTTTCGAGAAAGCGAACAATATTTTTTGCTATTGCTTCTGTTTGCTCGTCTGGTGGAGTAATATCGCCAGGTGCATCTTGAATATCTTGAAAAACAATGGCTACAATTTTTTTAGGATCAACTTTTATCGTATCTGTCCCAATACGGTCGCTTGCACTACAAATATTGATGGGTTTATTCTGGTGTTCATTTACCGAATAAATATCATGGATACCACGAATGTTTTTGGGGATAGATGTATTGATCTCTATTATCAATTTTTGGGCATTTTCTGCAATCGCTACATTGTTCCCGATAGAGGTTGTTGGGACTAGGTGTCCATCTTCTAGAATTTCTGCAACCTCAAGAACGCCTACATCAATTGGAAATGTACCGTTCGAGATTAAATCAGAAGTTTTGCTTAGATGTTGATCGACAAATAAAACATTCCCGTTGTTTATCTCTTTGCGCAATGTTCTATCTACCTGAAAGGGTAAACGTTTGTGTAGCGCATGATTATGAGCAAGAGCTCCGTCTGTGTCGTGCCCCAATGATGCCCCAGTTATCAGTGTAATTTTTATATTTTCTATCTGGTTTCTTTCAGCAAGTGCTTTCAAGACTACCTTCGAGTCGCCACCACGGGTAAAACCACTAGATCCGACAATCATCTGATCCTTGAAGATTTGTGCAGCTTCTTGGGCTGTCATCACCTTCGAGCGCAGTTCGTTGTTGGGGATTCTCTCTATCATGTTGTTTGTAAATTTTTTCACCGTGTTTTTCTGCTAAATATTGAAGTGATTACAAATTTCGTACAAAATTGTTTTAATATAAAATCATAAAATGCCATTTATTTATCTTTTCTAGACATTTCCTATGTGTTCTTCGTACAATAAACCCAAATATATTCTTATCTTAGGAATCTCATTATAAAATTAAAAAGTATGTCTGGCAAACAGAAAGAACTTCTAAGTACCCGTTACTATCTTACCGAAATAGACAAAGATCCTAGCTCTATTTTTTGTTATCATAACGAGATTAATGAGCCAGAAGTTGTCGAGCATCAGCATGATAAAGGACAGTTTTTGTATTGCGAAGGTGGTATTGTATATGTGACAATAGGCAAGGAGACGTATTATTTGCCAGCGCGTCATTTTATTTGGATTCCGCCCAATTTTGTGCACAGTATTCACCCAAGTTCTCCACAGATCTTTATGCGAAATTTATATTTCCCGGTGAAAGAGACTGATTCTGAAAGTTTTTTTCATAAAGTAGGGATTTATCCAACTTGTAATTTTTTGATGGAGTTTATTCTTTTTTCTAAACAATGGAGAGGCGATATAACAGCCAAAGATTCTTCTTCGTTTACGATTGCCAATGCATTTAAAGAATTATTGCCGAAACTCAATAAAAATAGTCTAAAATTATCGTTGCCTTACCCGACAGACGAGCGTTTGCAAAAAGTAATAATGTATTTGAAGGATAAGATGGATAGTTCGATTACGATGAAAAAAATTTCAGATGAATTTGGGTTTGGTGAACGTTCCTTGTCTAGACTATTTCAGAAAGATGTGAAGCTTACATTTGTTCAATACTTCACTATTTTACGGATGTTGAGAGCTTTAGAGTTATTAATCGAAGATAAAAACTCGATTAGTGAAGTTGCTAACATGGTGGGGTATAGTAGTTTACCAACTTTCAGCAATACGTTTCAGAAGGTAGTTGGCGTTAGACCAACCGATTATTCGAAGAAAAAGGATATCTTGTAAGTATGAAAATTTATCATGTAAGTGGATTGGGTGCGAACGAAAAAGCTTTCTCGAGTCTTCAGCTTCGTTCTGGTTTCGAGTTGGTAGACTTGCCTTGGTTATTGCCCGAATCCGACGACGAATCTCTTGCACATTATGCAGAAAGAATGTTGTCACCTATCAACCTGAATGAGAAATTTATGTTGATGGGATTGTCATTTGGCGGAATTATTGTGCAAGAGATGAACCGTTTTGTGAAGCCGGAACACAATTTCCTTATTTCGACTGTGAAAAATCGAGAAGAATTACCTCCTTATATGCGCTGGTCTTCACATATCAATGCACATCGATTGATGCCTTTAGGATTTATAAGTTCTAATTCTTTTTTCTCTTACACGGTAATGCGAAAGTTATATTATACCAAAAAAAGAGATTCTATAGACGATATTTTTCAGTATAGAAACAAAGCATATTTACGATGGTCGATTCACAAAATAGTCCATTGGAAACATTCGCAACAGTATAGAGAAAATAATGTCACCCATATTCACGGTAATAAAGATATTGTTTTTCCTATTCAATATATCAAAAATCCGATTGTAATCGATGGTGGTACGCATATAATGGTTCGGCAAAAACCTAAAAGAGTAAGTGCTGTAATCAATAGAGTTTTGGATGATTATTTGGGTTAGTTTTCTGTGTCGGCGATGAGATTCAGTACAGAGTTGTCTGCATCTTTCAGTGCATAATCTCCGATTTTAGTACGGCAAAGTGCAGTTAAATATCCTCCGACCTGAAGACTTCTACCAAAATCAAAAGCCAAAGACCGTATGTAAGTCCCTTTGCTACAAACGACTTCGAAATCGACAAAAGGTAACTCGATACGAGTGATTTTGAAGGATAAAATTTCTATTTTTCTCGGTTCTATTTCGATTGTTTCTCCTGCTCGAGCGATTTCATACAAACGTTTTCCGTCTTTTTTTATGGCCGAATGTAGAGGCGGAACCTGATCAATCTTCCCTATAAATTGTTTTGTGGTCTCATGGATTTTCTCTTCGGTAAGATGTGCAGTCGAGAATTGGCAATCCTCCTCAGACTCTAAATCATAAGTCGGTGTAGTGGCATCTAGTTTGATTGTACCAGTGTATGTTTTATGTTGTGCTTGAATCTGATCGATTTGTTTGGTCATTTTCCCACAACAAACAATTAACAGCCCAGTAGCTTTAGGGTCTAAAGTACCTGCATGTCCTACCTTTATTTTTTTCAATTGATAGGTTTTCCTAAGATTCCAACGGATTTTATTCACTACATCAAAGGACGTCCAATCCAATGGTTTGTCGATCAAGAAAACTTGTCCGTTTTGTATATCTTCAACGGTCATTCTTTGGTAGGATTAAAAGTGATATCGGCTTGGGGTATTTCGGTTACGTTCTCTTTTTGGGGTTGATTCCAGAAGTAAATCAACAAAACAACTCCGATAATGATACGATACCACCCCCATACTTTGAAACCATATTTGGTAAGGAAAGCGATAAATGTTTTAACGGCAATTAGAGCCACGACAAAAGCGATTATATTGCCTAAGGCAAAAAGCATAATATGATGATTGTCTTGTAGAATCATTTCGTAGCCTTTCATTTCGTTGGGTGTTCCTTTACCCCATGTTTTCACGAAGATCGAATAAACCGTAACGGCCAACATGGTTGGTACAGCCAAGAAGAAGGAAAATTCTGCAGCAGCTTTTCTACTCAAGCCTTGGGTCATTCCCCCGATGATAGAGGCGGCAGAGCGGCTTGTGCCAGGCATCATTGCTAGGCATTGCCAAAAGCCAATGATAAATGCTTTTTTGTAAGAGATTTCTTTTTCGTCGAGTATTTTTGGGTTTTTAAACCATTTGTCACAAAAAATTAGAATCACTCCACCGATGACTAAAACCGTTGAAATGGCAATTTGGTTACCCAAGACAGCTTCTATTTTATCATCAAATAGATACCCCAAAAAAAGTGCAGGGATTACAGCGATGATTAATTTTAGATAGAAATTGAAGTTCGAGAAATCGAAAAATTTTTTCCAATACAAAACTACAATAGAAAGGATGGCTCCAAATTGAATCGAAACTTGAAACATTTTCAGGAATTCACTTTCTTCTAAACCCAGCAAAGCAGCGGTGAATCCCATATGAGCGGTAGAAGAAATAGGTAAATATTCGGTAAGACCTTCTATTATTGCAATAATGATGGCTTCTAATGTATTCATAGAGTGGTATTATTCGGTTTCTTTTGATGAGGTTAAAATAGCATAGATTTCGAGTACAAAACCAATAATAATAAGGATTGGGGCTAGTCTTATTCGGGTAAAAGAATAGATATCTTCGTTCCAATACGTTGGGTCATAGGTGCCATCGGGTTGTGTATTGGCATCATGTCCGGTCATAAGAAAAAAACCGAGAATGATGCATGCTATACCGATTCCCATGAAAAGGTAATTTCTTTTACCGAACAAAAATGGTACGTTTTGCTTTTTTCCCGACTGATAAATGCTTGTGTTTTTAGAGCCCATAAGTCCTGTATAATGTCTTAATATAATTGATCTGTTTTTAGACGTAAATATCTCCAAGAAGCGAAAAGCGTACTCAAGACGGCGATAATCATCCCTAGGCCAATCAAGAGAATAATCAAGAAAGTATATTTATCGTTCCATAATGTGTAGTTGACCGTATTAGCGAAATAATACCACAATCCACCCAAAATAAGAATTGCAACTGTAGCACCAATCAGGCCCAAAACAGCACTTTCTAACAAGAAAGGGGCAATAATGAATCGTCTACGCGCTCCTACCAATTGCATGGTTTTGATACTGAAGCGTTTGGCGTAAATTTTCAGACGTAACGAGTTGTTGATGAGAATAATAACAATGAACAAGAAAACACCTGCAAAGGCCATCAACCAAAAGGTTATTTTATCGATACTGTTGTAAACCTGCACCATGAGTTGATCATCGTTCACGACTTCGTCTATGATAGGATTACGCTGGATGATAGATTTGATGCTATCGATTTTCGATGGATCAACATAGTCGGGTTTGAGGGTGATTTGGACCGAAGCTGGATAGATATTTTCTTCGAACAAAGAAGTATCGTCGATGCCTAACTCTTGTTTGGCAATTTTTGATGCATCTTCTTTGCTGATATATTTAGTGGATTCTATAAAAACATGCTGAGTTTTTAGCGAATCGATATAGTTGGCTTGGTTTTCTATTTCTTTGTCTTGTTGCTTGGCGTCGTATTCATTTCTAAAAAAGGCTTCTAATTTTAGTTCTCTTTTAATATATTCAGCATAACTTTGAGCATTGATAATAATTAAACCAAAAATACCTAAAAGAAATAAGACCAAAGAGATACTAATTACTACAGTAAAGTTGGAAGATCGAAGTCTTCTCTTTTCGAATTTCTCGCTCGTTTTTGACATTTGGGTTATTTTTGGGGCTAAGATAAAAAAAACTTGATTGCAAAGAAAAGATACAACCAATAAGTTGGTTAAACATATCATAAAATTACAGAAAACTTGAAAGTAAGAGCAAAAAAACATTTAGGTCAACATTTCCTTAATGATGAGCAAGTGGCACAAAAAATCGCCGAGGGACTTACTTGGGACAATTATCAACAAGTCTTAGAGATTGGTCCTGGGATGGGGGTGTTAACCAAATATATATTACAGGCCAATAAAAAAATATCGGTTGTAGAAATCGATACCGAATCGGTTGCGTATCTAGAGGAGAATTATGTGCCTTTTTATCCCGATTTGATTATTTATGAAGAAGATTTTCTGAAGATGGATTTTAGTCGTTTCACAGATGATTTGGCTGTTTTAGGGAATTTCCCATACAATATTTCTTCGCAGATTATTTTCAAGATACTAGAAGAAAAAAATAAAGTGCCCGAAGTGGTAGGTATGTTCCAGAAAGAAGTTGCCGAACGTATTGCAGCCCCAAAAGGTAGTAGGGTTTATGGCATACTTTCTGTGTTAGCACAGGCTTTCTATCAAGTAGATTATCTGTTTACAGTAAGTGAAAACGTTTTTACGCCTCCACCAAAAGTAAAATCGGGCGTTATCCGGATGAAACGTTACCGATCAACTTTACCCGAAGTAGATGAGAAACTTTTCTTTACTGTGGTAAAAACTGCTTTCAATCAACGGCGAAAAACATTACGCAATGCACTAAAATCTTTGGGTATTCCCGATACGATGAAAGAAAATGAATTGTTAAATTTACGAGCAGAACAGCTAAGTGTAGAGGATTTTCTAGAACTAACAAAAAGAATGAAGTAAACCTATGAACGAAGAAATTACAAAAGAGCATATCACTGATCTAATAGCCGATATAAAAGACCGCAACGGACGAGCGGTAAAATCGCTAATAGGAGATTTGCACCCGGCAGATATTGCCGAAGTGATGAGCGAATTATCTGTAGAAGAACAATCTTTTGTTATTGATTTGTTGGATAATGAAGTCTCGGCAAATGTACTCTTAGAGCTTGAAGAAGAGGATCGGAAAAAAATCCTAAAAACTTTCTCGGCAAAAGAAATTGCAGAAGAAGTAATCAACGAAATGGATACCGATGACGCGGCCGATGTAATTAGCGAATTATCCGATCGTAAGAAAGTAGAAGTTATTTCTCAGATAGAAGACCCCGAACATGCCAAAGAAATTGTCGAACTACTAAAGTACGACGAAGACACCGCAGGTGGTTTGATGGGAAAAGAATATATCAAGGTTTACAAAGATTGGTCGATCATTACCGCAGTAAAGCAAATGCGCAGGCAAGCAGAAGAAATGGAAGAGGTATTCTCCATTTATGTTGTAGATAAAGATGAACGATTGTTAGGGATTTTGAGTTTGAAAAAACTTTTAACGACCTCATCAAACACCAAAATAGAAGATGTTTTCAATGATAAGATACAATATGTAAACACCTTTACGACCGATGTAGAAGTAGCCAATGTGATTACCAAATACGACTTATACGAAATTCCGGTAGTCGATGAATTGAAGCGTCTTGTTGGGGTAATTACAGTAGATGATGTAATAGATGTCATCCGTGAAGAAGCCGAAGAAAATTACCAATTAGCAGCCGGTATTACACAAAATGTAGATACCGATGACTCGATTTGGCGCTTGACACGTGCAAGAATTCCATGGCTATTGATCGGTATGTTTGGTGGGATAGGAGCCGCCGGAATCATGAATGGTCTGAGTGAAGAACTAGCCCAATATACCATTCTCTTAACTTTTGTACCTCTGATACAATCCACAGCCGGGAATGTAGGGATACAATCTTCTGCGATTATAGTGCAGAGTTTGGCAAATGGATCGTTGAAAAATAGCAGTGTACTGAAGTTGTTAGGTAAAGAGTTTTTACTCGGATTGCTCAACGGACTCATCATTGCAATAGTCGTTTTATCAATTAGTCATTTTGTGTTTGGGACGAGTTATAAAATCTCTCTAACCATTTGTTTGGCTCTTATTACTGTAATTATTAATGCTGCTATTATCGGGACATTTATCCCAACATTATTACATAAGCGTGGAATGGATCCGGCTGTCTCTACAGGGCCATTCATTACGACAAGTAACGATATATTAGGGGTGTTTATCTATTTTATGATTGCAAAAATGATTCTTGGCTTTTAGGCATTACTCAGTATAAAAAAAAATAAGATATCGCTAGAAAGAAGTCTACAATGTTGTAGGCTTTTTTATGTTTGAAAAAAATATTTTCAACACTCAAGTCCTTTAGATTTGGTTAAAGATTAGTTTTTAATAAAAAAAATTATTTTTTTAGGACAATGGTAAATTCAGTGCCTTTCTCTTTAGACGAATGTTCGATGTAGATTTTCCCTTTATGGTAATCTTCTATGATTCGTTTGGCAAGCGATAAGCCAAGTCCCCAACCTCTTTTTTTAGTGGTGAATCCAGGTTCGAAAATTTTCTTTTGCAGTTTTTTCGGAATACCCGGCCCAGTATCTTGCAAACTAATTACCACCGTATCTTCGTAATCGGTAAGATACAAACCAATCAAGCCTTTGTTTTCCATGGCATCGGCGGCATTCTTCATTAAGTTTTCGAGTACCCAGCTAAAAAGTGGTTCGCTGAGGTTGAGCAGAATTTCGTCATCGGTAGCATGAAATTTAAATTCGATATTACGGGATAATCGGTTGCGTAAATACTCCATTGTTCTTCTAGAGACATCGACAACGTTGCTAGGTTTTAGTTCGGTTGATGACCCAATTTTCGAGAAACGTTCGGCAATCTGATTCAATCGATATACATCTTTTTCTATTTCCTTCACAGAGGTTTGGTCGATCTCTTCGAGTTTCAATAACTCTATCCAGCCCATCAAAGAAGAAAGGGGTGTGCCAATCTGGTGTGCTGTTTCCTTTGCCATTCCGGCCCATAAATAACTTTTTTCGGTTTCTCTCAACGTCTTGAAATACCAATAACTGAAGAAAATAAACAAGCTAATCAAGCAAATAAGAATCAACGGATAATATCGTAATTGATTGAGCAAATCTGAGTTTTCGTAATAAATATAATTTTTCCCAGTTGGTAGAATAATTTCGATGGCTTCATGCGATTTACGCAAGTTTTTGAGGTATTTGGCAATTTTTTTATCGTTATCACTAATTTGCGAAGGAACATTTTTGGTTTCTAAAATCTCGAAATTCTGATCCACCAAAATAACCGGAATCGAAGTATTATTCTCGACAATCTTGAAAAGAAATTCTTGCACATGAGAATCAACAAAGTCAGTACCGCTCAAGATTTCTAGAGCTTTAGCATAGGATTCTACCTTTTGTTTTTCTTCTAGCTTTAGTTTGTTTACAAAACGAGTACTTACGTAGAGCGTGCCGCCAAAGAAAAAGCAGATGAAAAGAAAAAACAACCAACGATTAATAGGAGTATTTTGAAAGAATTTCTTCATTAAAAGTTGAAATAACTAAATATTTCTTCAAAAATAAACGAATTATTTTAATGTTTGTTTTCATAACAAACGATAAAAATGATAAATGTAATTTTTTTAAATGTTGAATAAACCCTATTTTTGTAACTCAATCTCACAGAGAGTAATTTTTATGGATCGTTTTTCATTTTTAAACGCCGCTCATATTAATTATATAAGCGACTTATATGACCAATATCTCCAGTATCCTGATAGTGTTGATGCTGGTTGGAGAGTATTTTTTCAGGGTTATGATTTTGCTAATCAGACCTATAATGGTGAACCCCTATCAAGCGAAACTTCTGGCAACACTGATCTTGTGCCAGAAAAAGTTCAGAAAGAATTTAACATTCTTAATCTGATCGATGCTTACCGCACACGAGGACACCTTTTTACCAAAACAAATCCGGTTAGGGAACGCAGAAAATGGTCACCTGACCTTGATATAGCTCATTTTGGGCTTACCGATGCTGATTTGGACGAAACCTTCAATGCAGGAAGCGTTATGGGAATTGGTGGGCCACGAACGTTGCGTGAGATTATTCAGCACCTAGAAGGCTTGTATTGCGACTCTATCGGGGTAGAATATATGTATATCCGAGACCCAGAGAAAATTCGCTGGATACAAGAATGGTTGAATAATAATCTCAATCATGTTCAGTTTACCAAGGAAGAAAAAGAACGTATTTTATCAAAACTAAACGAAGCGACCGTATTCGAAAACTTCTTAAACACCAAGTTTGTAGGACAAAAACGTTTTTCGGTAGAAGGAAACGAATCGTTGATTCCAGGTTTGGATGAATTAATTAATACTTCAGCAGACAAGCATGGAGTAGAAGAGGTAATAATTGGGATGGCTCACCGTGGACGTCTTAATACTTTAGCAAATATATTTAGAAAACCTTATTCGCACATTTTTAGTGAATTCGAGGGAAAACCTTTCGACGATGATTTGGTTGCTGGGGATGTGAAATACCACATGGGATCTTCTACAAGTGTAGAAACAGTGGGTGGTAAAAAAATCAAAATAAATTTAGCACCGAATCCTTCACATCTAGAAACTGTTGATGCAATTGTGTTAGGGATAGCACGGGCTAAAATAGAGCAAGATTATCAAGAAGATTACTCGAAAGTATTGCCAATCAATATACATGGTGATGCTGCAATTGCGGCACAAGGAATTGTATACGAAGTAGTTCAAATGATGAATCTGGATGGCTACAAAACAGGAGGAACTGTTCATGTTGTAGTCAATAACCAAATTGGCTTTACAACGAATTATTTAGATGGGCGTTCGTCAATATATTGTACCGATATAGCAAAGGTTACCCTTTCTCCTGTAATGCATGTTAATGCCGATGATGCAGAGGCTGTAGTACGTGCAATGCGATTTGCAGCCGATTACCGAGCCCGTTTCCAGCAAGATGTTTTTATCGATTTGTTAGGATATAGAAAATATGGGCATAACGAAGGAGATGAGCCTAAATTCACTCAGCCAAAATTATATTCTATTATTGCTAAACATCCGAATGTTCGTGAAATATATAAAGACAAATTGTTGAAAGAAGGAACAATCGGAGAAAATATCGTAGCAGAAAAAGAAAAAGAATACAAAGATTTGCTGGAAGAAAAATTCAACGAATCGAAAACAATCGAGAAAAATACCTTAGATGCTTTTATGCCAGAGGTATGGAAAGATTACCATATTGCTACAAGAGCAGAAGTATTGGCGAAAGCCGATACAACTTTCCCGAAAGAGAAATTGAAAGAAATTGTCGATACGATTGCAGTTGTACCAGAAGGTAAAAAGCTTATACGTAAAGTTTCTCGTTTAATAGAGGCTCGAGCAAAAGGAGTTGCCGAAGACAAGATCGATTGGGGGACTGCTGAGTTGATGGCGTATGGAAGTGTGTTGCTCGAAGGATATGATGTTCGCTTGTCGGGTGAAGACGTAGAGCGAGGTACTTTCTCTCATCGCCATGCAGTCATCAAAACAGAAGACACAGAAGAAGAAATTATACTTCTTAATGAAATAAGAAAAGAACAAGGAGTTTTCCGTGTATACAATTCGTTGCTATCAGAATACGGTGTTCTTGGTTTTGATTATGGGTATGCAATGGCTTACCCGAAAGGGTTAACTCTTTGGGAAGCACAGTTTGGTGACTTTGCTAACGGTGCCCAAATTATTATCGACCAATACATCTCAGCTGCTGAAGACAAATGGAAAATGCAAAATGGTTTGGTAATGTTATTGCCTCATGGGTACGAAGGTCAAGGAGCAGAGCATTCATCTGCTCGTATGGAGCGTTTCTTACAACTGGCAGCAGAAAACAATATGTTTATTGTAGACATTACGACACCTGCAAACTTTTTCCATGCATTGAGAAGACAGGTAGTTACCAATTATCGTAAACCATTGGTTGTCTTCTCGCCAAAATCACTGTTACGACATCCAGAAGTAGTTTCAACGATGGATGAGATTGCAAACGGTGAGTTCCAAGAAATTATTGATGATGCAACAGCAGATCCGAAAAAAGTAACTAAATTGGTTTTCTGTACAGGTAAGATTTATTACGAATTGAAGAGCTACAGAGAAGAGATAGGAGATGATAAAACTGCTCTAGTTCGTATCGAGCAACTGTATCCTATCGACGAAGAGAAGTTGGAGGCTATCATCAAAAAATACAAGAATCAAAAACAATTAATCTGGGCACAAGAAGAACCAGAAAATATGGGTGCTTGGGGGTATATCTTACGCAAGTTTAGAAAATTACCTTTCGATGTTGTTTGTCCTGCAGAGAGTGGTTCACCAGCGCCAGGCTCAAGCAAAACATCCGCCATCATACAACAAGATACAATAGAACGAGTTTTTAAATAAAGATAATAAAGCTAATAGATATGTTAGAAATGAAAGTCCCATCACCGGGAGAATCCATCACCGAAGTAGAAATCGCTACTTGGTTAGTACAGGACGGTGATTATGTAGAAAAAGATCAGCCGATTGCAGAGGTTGATTCAGATAAAGCAACCTTAGAATTACCAGCAGAAGAAAGTGGTATCATCTATTTGAAAGCAGAAGAAGGAGATGTTGTAGAAGTTGGGCAAGTTGTTGCTCATATAGATACAGCTGCTGCAAAACCTGCCGGAGGAACAGAAGCACCAAAAGCAGAAGAAAAACCAGCAGAAGAAAAACCAGCAGAGGCACCAAAAGCAGAAGCTCCGAAAGCTGCACCACAAGCTGCAGCAACCTACGCTACGGGGACACCTTCACCAGCGGCTAAGAAAATATTAGACGAGAAAGGAATGGATGCAGCTCAAGTTGCAGGTTCTGGACGCGACGGACGTATCACAAAAGAAGATGCCGTAGAAGCTAAACCATCTATGGGCACAAGCAACGGATACGGTTCTAGAGCTTCTACATCAAAACGTATGTCATCTTTACGTAGAAAAATTTCTCAGCGTTTGGTGGCTGTTAAGAATGAAACAGCAATGTTGACTACTTTTAACGAAGTAGACATGACCGAAATTTTCCGCTTACGCGAAGATTATAAAGAAGCTTTCAAAGCCAAACATGGAGTAAGTCTTGGATTCATGTCTTTCTTTACCAAAGCTGTAACTCGTGCTTTAGAATTATATCCGGAAGTAAACTCAATGATCGATGGAGAAAATCTCGTATCGTACGATTTCTGTGACGTATCTATTGCAGTTTCTGGTCCGAAAGGATTAATGGTTCCCGTATTGCGAAACGCAGAGCTATTAACTTTCCGTGGTGTAGAGCAAGGGATTAAAGAATTGGCTATCAAAGTTCGTAATAACAAAATAATGCCAGACGAAATGACTGGAGGCACATTTACTATTACCAATGGAGGTGTTTTTGGGTCGATGATGTCTACGCCAATTATCAACCCACCACAATCAGCTATTTTGGGAATGCACAATATTGTCGAACGACCAATCGTGAAAAACGGTGGAATCGTAATCGCACCGATGATGTATATTGCTATGTCTTATGATCACAGAATCATCGATGGGCGTGAATCGGTAGGATTTGTTGTAGCTGTAAAAGAAGCTATCGAAGACCCTGTTAACGTACTGATGGGAGGAGATCCAAAGCGTGCTTTAGAACTTTAGGTTAAATTAAAACATAAGCTCGTTTATATACAAAAAACGTCTCAAAGTTATTTTGAGACGTTTTTTTGTGTCGGCTATTTTTTTACGTTAGAAAAAGACTTCTATCATTTGTTATGGTAGGATGAGTCTTACTTGAGGAACTTTGCTTTATACATTTCGAATCCTTTGATTAAATTTTCCTCTATCGCTTTTGGCATTCGACGAGTAGCCTCGTATTGTGTTGTTGATAGAGAAGGAAAATCTGTCTTGTTCGGGATAAGTTCGATGGCCTCGACCAGCATTTCAATCTCCATTTCATATTGTCTGTATGCTACCGCATGAAAAGTGTCATTCGAATACACCGGTACATATTTCTGATCAATTAAAAATCCAGCATCGGCTTCTGTGTCGATAAAATGCGTTGTAACGCCAATTCTTTCATTTTTCATGATTGCCCATTTCAGGGAATCTAAACCTCTTGTAAAAGGTAAGTATCCTGGGTGTGCATTGATGATTTTATGTTGCTCTACCAATTGATTAGGGAGAAGTCCAGCGCCCGCTATCAGTATAAAATCTGCTTTCAGGTTATGCAACTGATCATTTAGTGTATCGCTAGTTGTGGTAGAGAATTGATAGCCCAAATGAGAACAAAATACTTCTGGTGAAAGATCAATTGCTCTACTTGGTCGATGTTGAAAAATAGGTACAAAAGGATTTTCTCTATGAATAAAAGGCAAAGCGAAAACATGCACATGGGTGTAATTTTTTGCCTTTAGATGAAACAGAACATCTTGTGTTTTGCGGTGCGGTGTGTTGTATGAGATTACCGCAATGGTTGAGTTAAGCATTGTCTGATAGTATATATTGAGTATGATATTCGACCAAATCGTCGATTGGTTTTCTAATAATATGACCAACCGTTAAATGCATTTCTGCAGCTGCTGCTCTGATAATATCTTCGTAATAATGAGCAATAGAGCCAATAAAACACATTTCACATTCTCTTGCTTCTTTATACGGTGAAATCTGAACTTCTATGAAGGTTTTCATCGAATCATATATTAATCGTTGAATGTATGGGTCGTGTTTATTTTCGTAGGCAAACTCGCTAAAGGAAGCTAAATAAGTATTGGCAAAATTATTACTATAAACATTTTCATTCAACACTTCAACCGTTAGGTTATTGTATTTTTTTTCAAAAGCTTTTGCCAGTTGCTCGGGCATTTTCTTATTAAAATACGCACGAACTATTTTTTTGCCTAGATGATTTCCACTTCCTTCGTCTCCTAGGATAAAACCCAAGGATTTTGTTTCCTCTCGTATATTTTTCCCGTCAAAATAACAAGAATTAGAACCAGTTCCTAGTATACAAACGATTACGGGTTTCCCTTTATAGGCTGCATAACACGCCCCTAGTAAGTCGTGATTTACGGTAATTTTTGTGTTCTCTGGGAAAAATTCACCTAACCCATTGTAAACAATTTGTATGTTTTTTTTATTAGATACACCTGCACCATAAAAAAAAACAGCCTCTACTTGATCTTTGCTGGTAACCAAGTCTTCGTTGCCAGCTAAAACACTTGTAATGAATTTAGAATCTACATAATAAGGATTAAAACCAATGGTTGTTGTTCTAAATAACTCTTTTTTGTTATTATTTAATGCTACCCAGTCGGTTTTTGTAGAGCCACAATCCGCGATAATAATCATAAGATGATTTATTTAGTTCTGATTTGTTTGCTAAATTAATGATAACATAAAAGTATAAAAAATTTATTATGTTCTCGTTTCTCTTTAGAATGTAATAGAAAAAAAGCCGGTAATTTACCGGCTTTTTTATAATCAATGGTATTTATTTTTTATGTTCATGACCATGATCTGCAATTTCTATTTCGATATAAGTTTTTCTTTCGTTTCCTGACTTATCGATTGCAATAATCCCAAAATGATAATGCCCGTCTTGTATGTTGTGAGGAATTTCGATTGAACGTTTTACAGCATATCGAGAAACATTTCCGCTAACTTTTTCATCAAATTTATAATTCCAAGGTTCAGCTGCAGTACGGTGTTCGTGGGTGTGTCCGTCACCTGCATAATGGATATCTATTTTATAAGAAGATATAGCTCTGTCATCTGTGATTACTGCATCAACGTTTATAGTTTCACCAACATGTAGATGTTGCTCGTTTTTAGGAGAATTGATTGTAATCGAAGGTTTTGTTTGGTCGATTGCATCATCATCATTAGAACATGAAAATGCACTTATTGCGAATAAACTAACTAAACTGTATTTTAAAAAATTGGTTGTCATTGTTGTATGTTTTTTAAAAAAAATTAAAAAATTAAAAATTAAATTAAGTAAGGTTGGTTCTTATTGGTAGGATAAATTGGCGGACCACGAACATAACTTTTGTGCAGTACTTTGCGCAGCACCATACCGAATGTGTACATATCCTCATACGGTTTTTCTGCAAAAATCATCCAAGGCGATGGTTGTGTTTCGGTGTTATCGGGCTCTACATAAATCCCGAAATGTATATAATCTGAACACTGATGAGGAAAGACTTTATGAAGATCTTGCTGATGCTGAAGTACATGCAAATAATTATTCATTGGCACTGAGAGGAGCAGTCCGATGAAAACCAATAAACTATATGTTTTGTTTTTTTGTTGCATGTAGGTATAAAAAATTAGAACGGTATACTAACCGAAACTTGTATATTTCTACCTTGTTCTGGTAATTCTATAGTTCTATAAAAACTAGTATGGTTAAAATATTTTTTATTGAGGATATTATTCGCTTGTATCCCAATGATCGCCTCGAAATTTCTGAAATGAAGATTGGTTTTGGTTCCTGCCCCTAAAAGAAAATAAGCACCAGTCTTTTCTTCGTTTTGTGCAATTCTATCTTGTTCAAAAGTATATTTTGCATTCAAGAAAATATGCCAATTCTCTATTATGTTTTCTTCATTGGTTAATTGGTATTTAATTTCTCCAAACACATTATTGGCTGGTGTAAAAGGTAGCGGATAGCGTTTGCTTTTGTCGATACCCAATTGTTTGTTGAATACGTATTCGTACACAGCCGAAATTTGCAGTTTATCGGCAATTGTTTTTTCTGCAGCGACCTCGAAACCACCAATTAATGCTTCTGATTGGGTATATTGATAGATTTGTCCTGCATGCGGTAGAATAGAAAAGTGACCAGAGGGTTGCAAGAAAATATAATTAGAAAAATAATAAACATACGGACTGAAGCTAATGTTCCATGTTTGTGGGTGATAATCGATTTTTAAATCAGCAGAAAAACCACGTTCCGAATCCAAATCTGCATTTCCTTGTTCATGACGAAAAGAACCATGATGAATACCGTTTGCTCCCAATTCTATAGCCGTAGGTAATCGATAATTGGTCCCTATATTTAGGCTGAAATCCCAAGATTTCCCCGCATGATAGCTCGCTCCTAGTACTCCGTTTAACGTCTGGAAATTTCGATTGATTTTTTCTCCACGTAGGGCGTATTGATTGGCAGTTTCGTGATCATAGCCGTCTTTTATCAAAAATTGATATAGATAAGGATCGTAGAAACTTTCGGTTTTCATTTTACCAAAATCGTATCGGATACCTGCAGAAAGCTTTAGGTTTTGATGTGCATTTACCTCTTCTATCATATATGCACTATAGATGGTGCGTTTATATTTTGGTAACAAAAAATTATACCCATCAATTGTGTTGTTCTGATATTGGGATTGTACGCCAATAATTGTTTTGAATTTAGGGCTATGTTTCCAATCAAAACTTAACTGTGTGTCGTAGGTTGATAAGTCGAATTCGAGCTCTAGATTGGGGTTGGTTTCTGGAATTGGCTGATCGGGATAATGTGTGTGGAAAACACTCCATTCTTGCCGTACATTATTTTGGTAGGATGATTTGAGTTTTAGAATCTTATTTGTGCCAAACTTGTATTCGTTTTCTGAAATTATTTTGAGGTGATTTACCTTTTGATACGGAAAATCGATATTTCTGTCATTCCCATCACTCAATAAATTAGATGCCAAGGGAATCCCATGAGCGCCAGCAAAAAATCCAGCTTTTTGATAGTAATTACTCACATTGAGAATAGAGGTGAAGCGTTGGTCGGTATAACCAGCTTGTACAGCGGTATTAAAGTCTTGTCCTGCTGTATTTTTTATACGATTGTTTTCTATTTTGAAGATTCTATCTAAATATTTAAAATGATCGGTTGTTGTTCTGTAATCTGCATAATCACTATAAGAAGCTTTCACTTTGTAGAAAAAATAATCCCAACGTTTGAAATGTGAAACTCCTCCCAAATAATTATCGTTAACGCTTTGGTATAAGGTATTGATCTGTGTATGAGTGGTGTTTTTTGTAGGTATTTTATTGTTTTTCAGTACAATAACACCTGCGATTGCTTCATTCCCGTACTGCAAAGCACCCGCACCTTTGATAACTTCTACTTGTTCTACATTGAGTGGGTCTATTTCTAGACCATGATCTGCACCCCATTGTTGTCCTTCTTGTTTTACGCCATTCACAGCCACAATCAATCGGTTGAAACCTAATCCACGGATGATTGGTTTCGAGCTCCCCGAACCGATTCCCATAGCCGAAACGCCGGGTAGATTCTCGAGGGATTTTGCCAAGGAACCTGCATAATTTTCGGTGATGTAATTTTGATTAACCCGGGTAATATTCGCCGTCGAAAAATCATGTAAATGCGCATTGATTTCTACTGTTTCCAATTCGTATAGTTGATTTTTGAGAACGATTTTGAAATTCGACTCGTGCGAACTATTAATCCGTTTGGTATACAATTCGTAGCCATATTCATCAATAATAATTTCATATTGATGATTGGTGCTGTGTGGTGCTGTAAAATAACCATTTTCGTCGGTTTGTAGATTATGTTGGTTGATGATAATTGAGATGTTTTTCACAGGATTGTTGTGTTCATCGACCACTTGTCCACCAAACTCTGATTGTGCAATTACCATTTGTCCAATCGTGATGCAGGCAACGGAAAAAGCAATTTTTTTCAGTTTCATGAAAAAAGCTTTAATTATTTTATATATAAAAAAGAAGAATTACTCTGAATAAAAAAATAAGGTTTATGCGCAGTAAGGTGGTGCACGAAGATAGTTGTGTGGTTTTGCAGTAATCGAACTTAGTACACCATACGGAACGGTACTTCTGTAATTTGCAGTCGAGCTTATAGGCGTTTCTGGTAGCGATAAAGGATTATCTGTAATTACTTGTTCGAAGTGAGTTATACACAAATTACATTTTGGTAATTGTTGTGTATCATGATGGTCGCTTACTGTTGATGGAGTATAAGCGTGCTGAACAATATGTATAGACTGCCCCAATGCAATCATGATTGATAATTGCACAAGGAAAACACTAATTGCAGTTTTTAGATATTGTTTCACGGTGCAAAGTTAATCAACTGTTTTCAATTCAATAAGGTTTTTCTTTAATTTTTTTAAGAATACAAAGTAGAGAAACAGATAATATATTGAAGCCAATAGGAGAATAAATAAAATCGAAATTCCGACTGTCAATATTCCGAATTGTTTTGCGTTGTCATCGACAAGAACTTCGTTGAGGTGTTTAGTGTAGTAGATTCCTTTACCAATTTCATAATATATCGGTGTGCTAGCAATAGTCGTTAAGATGATAGAAAATAATACAAAATAATTGATAACATTTCTAAAACTTATAATGCTTGATATAAGCGAAGTTGTATTTTGGTTGTAATGAATTCTTTGGTAGTAACGATATGTAAATAACATGAATATCAAAGTAATAAAAACAGCAATTACCGTAATGATATTGAAAAATCTAAATGTCTCTTTACTGATGTATTGCGAAGTTTCTGTATCGAAAAGATGATTACCCAGTAGGGTAGAATAAATGAAAAAAATAAGAATTAATAAGAACTCGAAAACTGTGTAAAAAAACAATAATCGTGCAACCGATGTCGAATTCTTTTTTAGGATAGAAAAAATACGATCAGAAGAATGGGTGTCTTTTATTTGTGTCTGTTGCCAGCTTTTTTTAATATCATCTAAATCCATATGCT
Organism: Weeksella virosa DSM 16922; assembly: GCF_000189415.1. Lineage (GTDB taxonomy): Bacteria > Bacteroidota > Bacteroidia > Flavobacteriales > Weeksellaceae > Weeksella > Weeksella virosa. The sequence continues at coordinate 475,204 of NC_015144.1, read as the reverse complement.
TAGTTTGATAGATTAGCGATTATCTCTTTAAGTTTATTTTTTACTCGATTCATTTTCACTCGAGCATTACCTTCGGTTATTCCAAGGGTTTCAGAAATCTCTTTGTAGCTAAGATCCTCTAGATACAAAAGTACCAATGCTCTTTCGATATCATTTAAGAATTTTAAACTCTGGTACAGAAGGTCGAGTTGTTCTTGTTTATTTTCATCATGATCATTGCTCAAGTGTAGATAATGATGCTCTTCTAGAGAGAGTGTAACTGCAGATTTATTTTTTTTTCTTACATGGGTTATTGCAGTGTTTAGCCCGACACGATACATCCAAGTAGAAAACTTAGCATTGCCTTTGAAAGACTCGAAAGAACGCCAAAGTTGCAACACAATCTCCTGAAACAGGTCATTATGGGATTCCTGATCGTTGGTATAGATGCTGCATACTTTGTGAATAATCCGCTGATTATTAGTAATTAGCTCGGAAAAAACTTTCTCTTTGTTTTTCAAATTTGTTTTGGCTTTTGGTCTATGAGTCGTATGATTAGAAGAAATGTTACAAAAAAAGCGAATCCCTTTGCTTTTACACAAAGGGACTCCCTAACCAACTTAAACCTATGAAAAAGCTATTGCTTAATCCACGGCAAATATAATCTGTTTTTTTAGAACAAATAAAAAAAATAAAATAAAATCGTAATGTTCTGGTAAAAAATAATTCTCATTAAATAGAGTGGTAATTATAATTACTTATCATGTACAATCATTTTTTCTGAACTAATGTTTTACAATTCACTCAGATAGCAAAAGTATTACAAGGTGCTTTAATCAGAATGATTCTAAACTATGGTTAAATGTTAATGAAATGACAAAATTCATTGTGATAAGCAGTAACACTTTAGTAAATTTGTGAGTAAAATCTAAAAAAATATTAAACGTATTGCTTTATGGCATCAAAATCATTATTTAATTCTTCGATCGGAAGAAAATTTGCAATGGCGTTGTCAGCATTGTTTTTGCTGATATTTCTATTACAGCACTTTCTGATTAATGCATTGTCGGTGATTAACCCAAACGGTTTCAATGAGGTTTCTGCTTATATGAGCAGTAATCCAATTGTTCAATTTGTAATGCAACCTATACTATTGATCGGTGTTGTGTATCATTTTGTTATGGGGTTTGTATTAGAAATGCAGAATCAAAAAGCAAGACCAGTAAAATATGCCTACACCAAAGGTAGTGCAAATTCATCGTGGGCTTCGCGTAACATGATTGTTTCAGGAGGTGTAATTTTAGCTTTCTTATTGGTTCATCTATGGCAATTTTGGGTACCAACCATTCAGGCAAATTACTTCTCTTCAGAAACAGGATTTGGAGAAGGGAACTACTTTATGGATCACCTAAATCACGTGTTTACAAGCGCAGTAACGCTAGTGCTCTATCTTGTTGCATTTGTGTTTTTGTCATTACACTTACAACATGGTTTTGCGTCAGCATTTCAGTCGATTGGCGCTAGACACAAACGTTATACGCCATTTATTATAGCTTTCGGAAAATGGTATTCTATTTTAATTCCGGCAGGTTTTATCTTAATCGCTATTTACCATTTTGTTAATAACTTATAATCGTTAAAAAAGAAATGAGTACATTATTAAATTCAAAAACCCCAACAGGCGATATCGCAACACGTTGGGAAAGACATAAAGCCAATCTAAGACTTGTCGCACCTAATAACCGCGACCGATTAGAGATAATTGTTGTAGGAACAGGTTTAGCAGGAGGTTCTGCAGCTGCAACATTTGCCGAATTGGGCTACAAAGTAAAAGCATTTTGTTATCAAGATTCACCTCGTCGTGCACACTCTATTGCAGCGCAAGGTGGGGTTAATGCTGCGAAGAATTACAAAGGAGATAACGACTCTATATTCCGTTTATTTTATGATACCATAAAAGGAGGAGATTATCGTGCACGAGAATCAAATGTTCATCGTTTAGCAGAAGTTTCAGGTAATATTATCGATCAATGCGTTGCACAAGGTGTGCCTTTTGCGCGCGATTATGGCGGATATTTAGATAACCGTTCTTTTGGTGGGGTGCAAGTTTCTCGTACCTTCTATGCTAAAGGACAAACTGGTCAACAGCTTTTATTAGGGGCATACTCTGCCATGAACCATCAAATTCATTTAGGGCATATCGATATGTATAATCGTCATGAAATGCTCGATATTGTTTTGGTAGATGGTAAAGCCCGTGGTATAATTGCTAGAAATATGATTACTGGTGAGATAGAAAGGCATTCTGCTCATGCTGTAATCATTGCAACCGGAGGATATGGAAATGTATATTTCTTATCATCGAATGCAATGGGGTCTAACGTAACGGCAGCCTGGAAAATTCATAAAAAAGGCGCCTATTTTGCAAACCCATGTTATGTGCAAATTCACCCTACATGTATTCCGATTCACGGGACCAACCAATCAAAGCTAACATTGATGTCAGAGTCATTACGTAACTCTGGTCGTATTTGGGTACCAAAGAAGAAAGAAGACTCTGAAGCGATTCGTGCTGGTAAGAAAAAAGCGGTTGATATAAAAGAAGAAGATCGTGACTATTACTTAGAGAGACGTTATCCAGCCTTTGGAAATTTAGTTCCACGAGATGTTGCTTCCCGTGCTGCAAAAGAAAGATGTGATGCAGGTTATGGAATCGAAGCAAACGAAACAGGAGAAGGAGTTTTCTTGGATTTCTCAACCGAAATTATAAAACGTGGACGAGAGGTAGCGTTTGCTAATGGTAATACCAATCCATCAGATGCTGAAATCGACCAATTGGGTAAAAAATGGTTAGAGGAAAAGTATGGGAACCTTTTTCAGATGTACCAGAAAATTACAGATGTTAATCCATACGAAAATCCAATGCATATTTATCCAGCCATCCATTATACTATGGGAGGTATTTGGGTAGACTACAATTTGATGTCGACAATACCAGGATGTTATGTAGCTGGTGAAGCAAACTTCTCAGACCACGGAGCTAACCGTTTAGGTGCTTCGGCTTTGATGCAAGGTTTGGCAGACGGATATTTTGTTCTACCATATACAGTTGCCGATTATTTAGCTGATGATATCCGAACAGGAAAAATATCTACCAATACACCAGAGTTCGAGGAAGCTGAAAAAGCTGTTAAAGAGCGGTTAGATTTCTTTGTAAATAACAAAGGAACCAAATCGGTAGATCATTTCCACAAACGTCTAGGTCTAATTATGTGGAACAAAGTCGGAATGGCTAGAAATGCAAAAGGTCTACAAGAAGCAATTGTAGAGATAGAAGCTTTGCGAAAAGAATTCTGGAAAGACGTTCGTGTGCCAGGTAGAGTTGATGAATTGAATCCGGAACTAGAGAAAGCTTGTCGTGTGGCAGACTTTTTAGAGTTAGGACAATTGATGGCAATAGATGCACTACACCGTAATGAATCTTGTGGAGGGCATTTCCGTGAAGAATATCAAACAGAAGAAGGTGAAGCATTGAGAGATGATGAAAACTTCGCTTATGTTGCTGCATGGGAATACAAAGGGGATGACATTAATCAAGAAGTATTGCATAAAGAAGACTTGCATTTCGAATTTATCGAACTGAAAACACGTAGTTATAAATAAAATCTTTTGGTAGGATATTCAACTTATTCTACCAAAAGTCAAAATAATTAAGAAAATGGCAACATTAAAAAATATTAATATCACCCTGAAAATTTGGCGACAACAAAATGCTAAAGCCAAAGGGAAATTAGAAACATATACACTAAACGACGTTTCTACAGATAGTTCATTCTTAGAAATGCTCGATATGTTAAACGAGAATTTAATCGAAGAAGGAAAAGAGCCTATCGCATTTGATCACGACTGTCGCGAGGGAATTTGTGGTATGTGTTCTTTGTATATAAATGGTCGCCCACATGGGCCAGATTACGGAACGACAACTTGTCAGTTGCATATGCGCTCTTTCAAAGATGGGGATACTATTTACATCGAACCATGGCGTTCGAAAGCTTTTCCGGTTATAAAAGACCTTATTGTTGATCGTTCTTCTTTTGATAGAATTCAGCAAGCAGGGGGGTATGTTTCTATCAATACATCGGGTAGAACGGTTGATGCTAACACTATTCCAGTACCAAAACAAAATGCAGATGACGCATTCGATGCAGCTACTTGTATCGGTTGTGGTGCGTGTGTAGCAGCTTGTAAAAACGGCTCTGCAATGCTATTTGTAGGGGCGAAAGTATCACAGTTTGCTTTGTTGCCACAAGGAAGGGTAGAAGCATCTAAACGTGTACAAAAAATGGTTGCACAAATGGATGCCGAAGGTTTTGGGAATTGTTCTAATACAGGAGCTTGTGAAGTAGAATGTCCTAAAGGAATTTCATTGAGTAATATTGCTCGCATGAACCGAGAATTCTTGAGTGCTAAAATAGCATCAGAAGAAAAATACTAGAAAGTATTTTATTTAAGAAAAAAAAGCGTTATAAATTTTATAATATAACGCTTTTTTCATTTTTCTAAGCTAGGAACTAGCTGTTTTTTTCTCTCTAACCCAAAATATATTGATAGACCGAAAATAAATCTTGGTTATTTTGCATATTTACTTCTAAATCTTTTACAAGACCATTGCTCACTGCATATACCCAACCATGAATGCTAAGAGCTTGATTATTCCTCCAGGCATTTTGCACAATAGAGGTTTTGGCTAAATTATATACCTGCTCTTCGACGTTAATTTCGATAAAACGATCAAAACGTTTGTTAACATCTTCTATAGCATTCAGTTCGCGTTTATTTAGTCGATACACATCTTTTATATGACGTATCCAATTATCTATTAAGCCTACAGAAGTGTTTTCCATCGCTGCTTTAACGCCCCCGCATCCATAATGTCCACAAACAATAATATGGCGAACCTTTAGAATATTCACCGCATAATCCAAAACAGAAAGCATATTCATATCCGAATGAACCACCAGATTAGCGATATTTCTATGCACAAAAACTTCTCCTGGTTGCGCACCAATAATTTCATTTGCAGGAACACGACTATCTGCACAACCAATCCATAAAACTGGCGGTTCTTGACCATTGGCCAAACGAGTGAAGAATTCTTGATCGTGCGATAGCTTTTCTTCTACCCATTTTCTGTTATTGTCTAATAATTTTTTATAAAATTCGGTATACATATAGAAGCGTAATTTATCAATTTGTTAATTTTCGTGCTAAAAGTAGCAATATGTTCATTAAATCTGCAACATTTCTTTGAAGAATTTATCAAAACATGAAATGAAATTGTAGCTTTTCTATGGCCCTGATTACTTTTGTATATCTTTCTACCAGAAAATAGATTATGTAACCTTTGATACAGTCTATGATAAACGCAAATAGTATTTTTGTATAAAAGCTAGGGTAAATTGGAATTATGTTTTGCCAAAATAAAGAAAAAACAAGTTAAGATGAATAGTACAACAAAATTGCTGAAAAATAAATCATTTTGGTTATTGATAATGATTTTTCATATGCAATGCATATTTTCACAAGTTCCTTTTTTCGAGCGAGTATACGATGAAACTCTTTCACAAGCCAGCTATGTGATAGCTGATCCCGATACAAAAGAAGCAATTGTCATAGATCCCAAAAGAGATGTTGATACGTACTTGACGATCGCCCAAAAAAACAACCTGAAAATTACCAAAATTACCGAAACGCATATTCATGCCGATTTTCTTAGCGGATCGCGAGAGTTGCAAGCAGCTACAAAAGCAAAATTATTGCTCTCGAACGAAGGTGGAAAAGATTGGCAATACGAATTTGCTCATGAACCTCTGAAAGATGGTGATGTGATAAAAGTAGGGCGATATACGCTAGAGGTGATGCATACGCCAGGACATACGCCCGAAAGTTTAACTTTCCTTTTGAAAGGTGGAAAGCTGCAACCCATTCGTGCCATAACTGGTGATTTTATTTTTGTAGGGGATGTTGGTCGACCAGATTTGTTAGAGAAAGCGGCTGGACAACAAGGTAGGCAAGAAGAAGCAGCCAAACAATTGTTTGCCTCAATCAAGCGTTTCTCTCAACTGCCCGATAATACAGAAATTTGGCCAGGACATGGTGCAGGTTCCTTTTGTGGAAAAAGTTTGAGTAACATTCCGCAATCGACTTTGGCCGAAGAAAAACAAACAAATGAAGCCTTGAAGATAAAAGAAGAAGCATCTTTTGTTCGGTATATTTTAGAAGGTCAACCAGAACCCCCCAGCGTATTTTGCAGTGATGAAACAGCTAAATAAAATTCAACGTCCATTGCTGATCCAAGTGCCAAAACATCCTTTTCTTACCAAAGAAGAAGTGGATCGCGCTCGACAAAATAACGTATTGATTGTAGATACTCGTAAAAAAGAAAATGTACAAAAAGGATTTATTCCAGGAAGTGTGCATTTCGAAAACGGAAAAATGTTATCGACTTTCATGGGTTCGTTGATCGATTATCAACAACAACTATTGATCGTGGCGAAGGAAGAAGAGCGCGACGATATTACGAGAAAATTGATGCGTATCGGGATGGATAATATTTATGGTTTTGTGTCGGATGTGCATCAACAAAGCTTACCATTGTTGAGCTCAAAAATTGTTGATATTGATGGATTTAAAAAATACTTGAATCGCTCAGATGTTCAGTTGATAGACGTACGAACAGAAGGAGAATACAAAGCTGGACATATCCAAGGATTGCAAAATATTCCGTTGAATACTATCGAGCAGGACTTATCCAAAATAGATAAAAATAAACCCGTAGTTCTTCATTGTCAGAGCGGTGTTCGTGCAGCAATGGCGTATTCTATCCTTCGAAAAAATGGTTTTGAGAATATTATTAATTATTCGGGTGGGATCAACGATTGGGTAGAAAAAAAGAACGAATTGGTACAAGAAAAATAATTTTTTATCAAGCGTTTGGTTGATTATTCAAACGCTAAATTGATTCAATTTATACTTTACAAAAAAGGATTTTCGGGTTGAATAGTAACCTGAAAATCCTTTTGTTTTTTAGCGAGATTTCTGCTTTCTCATACCTTTTGTTCTGTAACAATTGTTACTGCCTAAAACGGGTTTTGGGATTAGTTTTGTAACGATAACAAGTATACAAAGATGATAGGAGTAGAAACTATAGGATATATTTTGGCTGTTTTGGTAGGAGTGTCTCTGGGATTAATCGGGAGTGGAGGTTCTATTTTAACAGTGCCTATATTGGTCTACGTCATGGGAGTAAATCCAGTTTTGGCAACGGCCTATTCACTTTTTGTGGTCGGGACAACCTCTTTGGTTGGGGGAGTGCAAAATGCAATGCAAAAGAAAGTAGATTTCAAAACGGTTTTTATTTTCGGCATTCCTTCCATTGCTGCTGTTTATCTCACCCGCGCTTACCTCATCCCGTTGTTGCCCGATGTGCTTTTGCGGATAGGTGATTTTGAGTTGACCAAGTCGATCGGTTTAATGATTTTGTTTGCTGTTGTGATGATTTTGGCTTCTGTCTCTATGATTCGCCCTTGTCCTTATTGCCAAGATCAAAACAAAGACGAAATACAATACAACTATCCGATGATTTTGTTAGAGGGCGGCTTGGTCGGAGTTTTAACCGGTTTGGTCGGTGCAGGAGGTGGTTTTTTAATTATTCCCGCTTTGGTTTTGTTGGCGAGAATGCCCATGAAATTAGCTGTCGGCACCTCGTTATTCATCATCGCAATCAAATCTTTGTTAGGATTTTTGGGAGATATAAACAACGGCGAAATAATCGATTGGCAACTCTTGTCTATCTTTACAGTATTAGCGGTTGTGGGAATTTTTATCGGAATTTTCTTATCGAAAAAAATTGCGGGAGATAAACTAAAAACGGCCTTTGGATATTTCGTTCTCGTGATGGGAGTTTACATTTTAGTTAAAGAGTTAATTTTATAATCATATAAAAAAAGAAAATATGTTTGGTTGGATGAACCGCTTATTGGGTAAGAAAAATAGAGAATTAGAAAACGCTTTGATGGCAAATCCGTATTTGGTCGATGTACGATCAGAGGCTGAGTTTGCCAACGGAAGTGTAGAAGGTGCTGTGAATATTCCGCTCGATAAAATAACAACACAACTAGAAACATTGCGTAAACATTCGTGTATTGTTGTGTTTTGTAGAAGTGGTTTCCGCAGTGGAATGGCCAAAAAAGTTCTTCAGCAAAAAGGAATTTTGGCTGTTGTCAACGGAGGAAAATGGCAACACGTACAGCGTGCGAAACAATCCATAAACCAAAAATCATAAACCATGAGAACACATATTTTTGGTTGGAATTTTATGAGAATTCTTCGTTTAGTGTTAGGGGTGCTCATCCTTCTACAAGCCTTTTTTACTAAAACTTGGATTTTTATCTTTTTCGGCTTACTGCTCAGTTATACTGCGTGGGAAAACACATTGGTTGCTGTAGAGAAAAAGCATGTAGTTTGCCCGAAACCCAAAAGAAAACTAGTCGATAAAAAATGGTTTTCTGAAGAAAAAAAGTGAAAAATATCATAAATAACACGATATTTAACCTAAATTGTCTACTAATGAAACGAATAATTGCTTGTTTAATTTTTTCTTATCTTTTGCTCTTCTCTTGTGATCAAAAGCAAGAAAAAAAACAAATCGAAAAAGAGGAGCTTTCAGCACTACGAGACAGCGCAGATTCTATAGCAACAAAAGCACAAATCCTACTGATGAAAAATGTTAGTAACGCAATCAGTAAAGGTGGAACTGAATATGCTGTGGAATTTTGTAATACAAATGCAGCTTTCTTAACAAATTCTTTGGCCGATAAATATCATATCACACTGAAAAGAATAACCAACAAACCACGAAATCCTGATAACGGTCTACAAACAACAACCGATAAAAAAGTATTCGAAAACTTTAGTATTAACAAAGATTTACAAGACTCTCTTTTGCAACAAGAACAAGGCTATGTCTATTACAAACGTATCAATCTAGCCATGCCTACATGTATCAAATGCCATGGGAATGTTGGCGAGGATATCGATAATAATACCTATCAGAAAATTAAAAGTCATTATCCAAGTGATCAAGCAATAGGCTACCGATTAAATGATTACCGTGCTTTATGGAAGATTGAATATAATAAAAAAACATTCACCCGCTTAGAATAGAGTTATACAACGAAAACAAAGAGTAAAAAGTCGAAGAATATCTTCGGCTTTTTTTTATGATTATTATCATAAGAAATGCTGCCAACAAAGACAAACATCATGTATTAAAAGCCAATGGTTCGCTGACTATATTCGTAATTTTGCGACCTACAAAAATCAAACAATATTGAAAATTTTATATTATAGCTTTATTACTTTTCTCGTGGGAGTAGGAGTCGCGCTTGGGCAAGGGAAAGAAAACAAAGGGAAGTTTTTTGTTTATTGGGGGTGGAACCATGCACAATTTGGCAAATCAGACATTCGATTTGTAGGCAAAGACTATGACTTTACTTTGGATCGCGTTGCGGCACACGACCGTCAGACTACATTTAGTCTGAAATATTTCAATCCAGGTAAAATGACAATTCCACAATACAATTTCCGATTAGGATACTTCTATCATGATAATTGGAATGTTTCTTTTGGGATCGACCACATGAAGTATGTGATGGATCAAGATCAAATCGTGAACATGAATGGGAATATCCATAACGGATCTGCTTTTGATGGCGATTATCACCATGTCAGTAAAAAATTAACCAAAGATTTTTTGACATTTGAGCATACCGACGGGTTGAACTATGCGAATATCGAACTTAGACGTTTCGACAATCTAGTATATTTCCCAATCTTGAAAAACAAAAAAGGAATCGATGTCAACCTCACCGAAGGAATTGGAGCAGGAATTTTATACCCTAAAACCAATACTCAATTGATGGGACAAGAGCGGTATGATGAATTTCATTTGGCTGGATTTGGGACTGGCTTGATGGTTGGAATCAATTTTACATTTTGGGACTACTTCTTTATACAGACCGAAATAAAAGGAGGGTATATTCGCATGAATGATATTCGCACCACAGCCGATAAAAGCGACAAGGCGAAACAATCGATCTGGTATTCTCAACAAAACATTGTATTCGGTGCAATAATTCCAGTTTTCAATTAAAAAATCAAGAATAAATCCTATTTTAGCTTACAAAAAAAACTATATGTTGAAGCAGACACTCCTCGTGTGCAGTATTTGCATAACTACTATTAGTATGGCTCAAAACTATATGACGCCCGAAAAATTGTGGCAAGTGAAAAAGGTAAGTCCAGTAGGATTAACCCACGATCAGAAAAAATTGGTGTACAAAGTGGCAACCCCCGACATAGAAACACAAGAAGATAAAGTTGCTTATTTTCAGGTTTCTTTGCAAGGTGGTAAAGCAGTGGAGGTACAAGATTATAAAAAATTAGTAATTGATAAAAATAAATCCAAAGACGGAACTAAAACGCTCAGTACCGAAGAGGTAAAACTGCAACGTGTGTATGGAAAAGATTATTATCCGCAATATCCAGAATCGAATTTACAAATCTATAACGAGCTCAATTATCGTCATTGGGATACTTGGAACAATGGAGAATTTACGCATGTTTTTGTTCAAAATAAAGGCATCAAAAAAGACATCTTGGCCGATGAACCATTTTCAGCTACCGAATATATATGGTCACCAAATGCCGATAAGGTTTTGTATGTAGCAAAAAAGAAATTCGGCACCGATTATGCACTCAGCACCAATACCGATATTTATGCGTATGACTTGGCTACAGGGAAAACCGAAAATCTTACCGAAGGAAAAATGGGGTACGATACGGCACCAAGTTTTTCATCACAAAATGATTTTGCTTTTTTATCGATGGAACACGATGGCTATGAGGCTGATAAAAATGATTTGATTGTTCGTCGTGGAAATTTAGAAGTTAATTTGACCAAACATTGGGACGGAACCGTTTTCGGATATAAGTGGAGCGGAGATGGTAAGAAAATCTATTTCAATGCACCGGTAGGAGGAACCGTACAGTTGTTTTCGGTTGATGTGAATTTCGACACCAAAAACTTACCTAAAATAACCCAGATAACCGATGGGCAATTCGATATTGCAACTCTGCATGAAGTAGTCGGCAACAAAGCAATTGTAAGTAGAACCGATTTCAATCATGCGGCAGAAATATACACGGTTGACCTAAAATCAGGTCAACTTTTTGCTCTAACACGTGAAAATGAAATTTTGTTCAATTCTATTGAGAAAAGTGAAGTAAAGAAAAGAATCGTCAAAACAACCGACGGAAAAGACATGGTTGTTTGGGTTATCTATCCGCCCAATTTCGATCCTAACAAGAAATATCCTACCTTATTATATTGTCAGGGAGGTCCACAATCAGCTCTTTCTCAGTTTTATTCTACCCGTTGGAATTTTCAGCTAATGGCAGCAAATGGTTATATTGTCGTAGCACCCAACCGAAGAGGAATGCCCGGGCATGGAGTAGAGTGGAATGAGCAAATCTCCAAAGATTGGGGTGGACAAGTGATGGATGATTATCTTTCTGCAATCGATGATATTGCCAAAGAAAGCTATGTTGATGATAAAAAATTAGGAGCTGTAGGAGCATCCTATGGTGGCTACTCGGTCTTTTATTTGGCCGGAATTCATAATGGGCGATTCAAAACCTTTATTTCGCACAATGGAGTTTTTAATCTAAAATCTATGTACGGTACAACCGAAGAATTATTTTTCACCAATTGGGATGCTGGTGGTGCTTGGTGGGAAACAGATAATGCAGCCGCTGAGAAAACCTATAAAAATTTTGATCCTAGTGCGAAAGAAATGGTTAACAAATGGGATACACCCATGTTGATCTATATTGGAGGAAAAGATTACCGTGTACCGATGGGGCAAGGACAAGAAGCATTTCAGGTGTTACAACTAAAAGGGATAAAAAGTCGTTTGATTTATTTACCCGAAGAAAATCATTGGGTGTTAAAACCTCAAAACTCATTGATTTGGCACAAAGAATTTTTCAAATGGTTGAAAGAAACCATGAACTAAAGAATATTTATAAAGAAAAGACTTACCATTGGTAAGTTTTTTCTTTTAAATTTGAGAGGTGTTGATTGTAAAAGCTTTCACCCTTTCAGAAATCATAAAAACTGCAATATGAGTAGAGAAAATAACCGAATTTATTTTACCAACAGCCCTTTCAAGAATGGGCATAAAATAGTAGAATTTACCTGGAGAATGCATTTAGATGAACATCTAAAACTTTGGATGGATTTGCATTTAGAATCAGACAATTACGACGAAGAAGAAGAATACCAAGATGATGCCGATCTAATCGAAGACACCTCAGAAGAATATAGCGATAAATCTTTATGGATCAACTTCAACCAATGTATTCTTTCTAGTTTTTATTGGAACAATAAAGGTGTCGATCTTACTACCATACAAGAAAAATTAGACCTCGATAACTTGCATAATCAACTCTTTCATGTTGATCCACTACCAATAGATTTTCAATCTCCCGAAAATTTAGCTTTTGGTATTTCTATGCTAGGAAAAGATACTTGTGCAGATCATGAAATTACTTTCCTCAAACCATTCGACAACGATGATCTAGGTGTCTACGACATCAAATGGAAAGGCAAAGTAGCCAATACCCATTTTGGTGAACAAAGTTTCGATTATGAATTTTATGTGTACATGAAAAATATTCGTTTTGCAGGAGTTCATATAGATTCGTCGCTCGATAAAGACAAAGCATTTGCCTTTATCCAAGAATGTTTTGTGCAAGGTGATAAGCTAGAGCTGATGAGTTTGGATGAAATTAACGATACTTACCGAGCAGTACTCAAACGATGAAAACTAATAATAATTTCGGCAAGATAAAGCATAGATAGAAGTGATTATAATAATATAACATAAAAAGGGGCAATTCTTATTGAATTGCCCGTTTTTGTTTAGTGTAAAAATTAGTTTTCTAATAAATGTAGGATAGAAAAATCTAGCTTAATCAAAAGGTTGATCTTCACCAACTTTCGCTCTTTGAACATTGATTACAGCACGATTTTTTACTTCTTTACCATTCCCTAAAACAAAGGCAACTAAACTAAGATTGTTGGCATTGGTAACGTTGGCTGGTAAAGGAACCGAAAATTTTCGGGTATAAACACTCCCTTCTTTAATTTCTTCTTGTGGAATAATATCCCCAAAAATGTCGGTATACGCTTTTAGTAAAACGTGTTCTTGTGGGAAATCTGGAATCAATCTAGGCATCTCTGCATAGTTGCTCGCTGGATCACAAACCGCATTCGACCCTGCAAAATAATTGGTTTGATTATGTTTCAAACCATCCTCTATTAGAGTCACAACCAAACGTGCATCTGGAACACTATTCGTTGCGAAACCAACTTTTACAGTGATATCTAACTGCTGACCATTCAATGTAGAATTAATTGCCAATCCTAAATTGCTCGTTTTATTGAGATATTCATCCATTTGTGGACGATAGAGTAGAGGATCATTCGGGCAATTAGCTGTTTGGGTGAATTGATTCAGATCATAAATTCGGTTAATCTTACCCTTTGGTAAACCGTTTGCGTTATAATTATCTGGAGATTGCATTTGTTTGCTAAACTCGTATCGCCAAGGATCTGCCGGAATTCCGTCACTATGGATGGCAATCGGGATAATACGGTCGCTATATTCGGTAAGATAACGTAAAATAGTAACCATTCTTGGGCAATACCCACACCAAGTACCGGTGTAATCTTCTACCAAAACCTTTGTTGTAAAAGATGAAATAGGCTTTTCGGTTGCAGTAAATTTTTCTTTTTTAGATTTGATTCCGTTAAAGATGGCATGTACATTATATTCTCCAGCTTCAGATGGTTGGAAGGTTCTGCCTTCTATCGATTGCTCATTAACATAGTAAATGGCTTTATCGCTAACGTCGCCACCTAAGTTAGACTGAGCGGTGAAAGATACTTCGTCACCGACTTGAATAGTTTTCGGATGAATGCTAAGCGAGAGTGTTTCCTCAGGGATTGGTTCTTCAGTTCCACAACTCGAAAGTGTTAGAATCATCAAAAATAATAATGTAAAATTAGAAAAATAATAAGAAATTTTGCTCATGTGTGTTAATTTTAGTTAATTTAGTGCCTAATTGTTTAAAAATATAAAACTAATGAAAAAAAAATTATTTTGTTTGGTTTTTTCTCTTTTTGTATTCACAGCTTTTGCACAGAAAGCAGAATTCCCAACAGCACCCTTAAAAGATCTAAAAGGTAAAACAGTAGATTTACGAGAACTTTCTACCGATGACAAACCAATGGTAATCGCTTTTTGGGCAACTTGGTGTGGACCGTGTATCCAAGAATTAAATGCTATTAATGATCAAATGGATGATTGGCAAAGTGAAACTCCTTTTGATTTCTATGCAGTTTCTTTGGACGATTCTAAAACAGTAGGCCGCGTAAATCCAATGGTAAACGGTAAAGGTTGGGATTTTAATATCTTATTGGACACCAACAACGACCTGAAACGTTTGCTAAATATTTCTTCACCACCTTACGTTGTAATCGTAAAAAACAAGGAAATTGTTTATCGACATGTAGGCTATCAGCCAGGTTCTGAAGTTGAATTGTACGAACAAATCAAAGAATTTTCTAAATAAACAATACATTATTACCTTACAAATTAACACATGAAAAAATCTCTAATTTTATTATCGCTGGTTTTCCCAACGTTATCTCTATTGGCACAAGTTGATCTTGGACCAGGTTCGCTGACCGGGAGCATAGAGTCTACAGGACAATGGTATCAAGACGATAAAGACCTTAATTTCGAGCAACCCGACGATCCTTTTCGGTCTAATAATTATATCAAATTCGACTATACTTTAGGTAAATTTTCGGCAGGTATGCAATATGAGGCTTATTTACCTTCTGCTTTGTTGGGTTATTCAGAAAAATTAAATGATAATAAAATAGCCACGTATTATTTCCGGTACAAAGGCGATAAGGTAGACGTAACAGCAGGTAATTTCTACGATCAATTCGGTAGTGGTTTAGTCTACCGTAGTTGGGAAGATCGACAAATTGGGATCAATAACAGCATGCGAGGAGTTCGCGTGGCGTATACACCAAATGATTTCACAACCTTGAAGGGTATTGTCGGTAATCAACGCATTGGTTTCGAAACCTCTGCCGGAACAATTGGTGGATTGGATTTGGAGACGAATCTTTTACGCATGTTCAACTCAGAATCAAACAGCACTCTGAACTTAGGATTAAGCTACGTCGGACAACATGAATCGTATACAGGAGCTATAGAAGATTTCCCGCAAAACGCCAGTAACTTTTCTACCCGTTTAGGTTACTCAGGAAGCAGTGGTTTTTACGGTAACGTAGAATACATTCACAAAGGAGAACAGCCGGTTTTATCAGCTGGTGTACCCTCTGAAAAATATTACGACGGAAATGCTTTATTGATAAATACAGGTTACTCTACTCGTGGTTTTGGTGTAAATGCAACCTTCCGACGTATGGAGAATATGGGAATGTACGCTGAGCGTGCTTTGAGTGAACCCTCTGCGAATGTGTACAACGAAGGAATCGTGAATTATATCCCGGCACTTACCAGACAACACGACTATTTGTTGACCAACATTTATGTCTATCAAGCACAACCGAATATCAATTTCGAGAAAGAAGAAGCTGGTGAAATCGGTGGGCAACTCGATTTGTATTACAACTTTAAGAAAGGAAGTGCACTTGGTGGAAAGTACGGAACAAAATTAGCCGTCAATGCATCATACTGGAATGGGTTGAATGCAAATTTTGATGGCGATTATTACGGTACAAAATATTTTGATTTTGGAAAAAAATTCTTTCACGATGTCAATTTCGAAATCAATAAAAAATGGACAGATAAATTTTCGATGATTTTCACGTATGCCAATATCTATTACAACAAAGGAATTGTAGAAGGTGGAAATTATTCATCTATTCTATCGAATGTCGTGGTCGGAGATTTCTTGTACAAACTCAACCCGAAAAATTCGGTTCGATTCGAGTTGCAACACCTTCAGACCAAACGCGATCGAAAAAACTGGGCGGCAGCTTTGGTAGAATATAATTTTAATTATAATTGGAATTTTTATCTGTCTGACACCTATAATTATGGGAATGACGACAAAGACAAACGCTTTCATTATTACAGTGTAGGAGGAAGTTACTCGAAAGAATCAACTCGTGTTTCCTTAAATTACGGACGTCAACGTGGAGGATTGATTTGTGTAGGAGGTGTTTGTCGTTTCGTACCAGAAAATACAGGACTTACCGTTTCGTTATATCAATCATTCTAATCGGCGGTTTGTTTTCCTAAAGAAAAACTATTTATTAAAACACAACAATATGAAAAAAAAATTTACAAACTACTTGGTAGCATTTTTGTTACCTGTGGCAGCTTTTGGGCAAACGATTGTTAGTACCACAGCCGAAAATAAGAAAGTTGTCTTAGAAGAATTCACAGGTGTTAAGTGTGGGTATTGTCCCGATGGGCATGCAATTGCAAAAGCTATACAAGAAGCGAATCCAGGAAAAGTATTTTTGATCAATATACACCAGGGAGGTTATGCGAATGCTACGCCCGATTTTAGAACACCGTACGGAAATGCGATAGCAAACCAAAGTGGATTAAATGGATATCCTTCGGGGACAGTTAATCGTCATGTATTTACGAATCCAGCTCCGATGACCGCAGGTGGCACAGCACTAAGTAGAGGTGGATGGACTTCTGCTTCGAATCAGATCCTGTCTCAACCTTCTTATGTGAATTTGGGTATGGAAGCCTCATTGAATGTAAGTACACGTGAACTGGTGGTGCATGTAGAAGCTTATTATACCGGAGATAGTCCTGTGTCGACGAATAAACTGAACATTGCAGTTTTGCAAAATAATACCAAAGGACCACAAGCAGGTGGAGGACAAGGCAGTAATTACATACACATGCATCGTTTAATTGATTTGATTACAGGACAATGGGGAGAGGAAATCACTACTACCAAGGCAGGCTCTTTTGTCGATAGAACCTTTACAGTAACTTTACCAGAAGCACATAATAATGTTCCTATTGTGCCAGATGATATCGAGTTGGTTGCGTTTATAGCAGAAGGAAATCAAGAGATTATGACTGGTGCAGGAACAATACCAGATTTCACAGGAATCGCTAAAGCAAATGAAATTGAGGTAAACTCTATCGAAACTATTTTACCAAATTGTCTAGGAAAAATAAATCCAGTTATCGGAATTAAAAACAACGGACAAAATACCTTGACATCATTGCCTATTACGTACAAAATCAATGGAGAAACCCATACGTATACATGGACAGGTGAATTAAAAGCATTGAATCGTACGACAATAGAATTGCCTGAAACACCTTTTACGGTTATCGATAATAATTCAGTTGAAATTATTTTACCAGACGATGAAGACAACTCGAACAACACGATCAGTACAAGCTTCTTAAAAGCGAAAGAGTCATCTAATTCATTAACTTTAACTTTGAGTACAGATCAATACGGGATAGAAACGTCTTGGAAGATTCTAAATTCTGCTGGTACGGTTGTGTACGAAGGAAAAAACTATGGTAATAATCAAACTTATACTATTCCGATTGAGTTAGAAGGTGTAGATTGTTTCCAGTTTCAATTAATAGATTCGTACGGAGATGGAGGGAAATCAGTGAAATTAGTCGACCATAACGGCGTAGTTTTATATCAAACAATTGGTAATTACGGGAAAGGAGCAACGGTAAATTTCTCTACAGACGGGACAATGTCTACGACAGAATTTGGCAAAAATGGTTTAGAGGTTTATCCAAATCCATCGACCGGAATAGTACATGTTGAGCTGAAAACGAAATCGCAAATAGAAGTGATGGATATGGCAGGACGTAAACTATACACCAAAGACCACAACTCGGGCAAAGCGACACTAGATTTGAGTGGTTTCGGAAAAGGAACCTATGTAGTGAAAATCAACGATGGCACATCTATTTCGACCAGAAAAGTCATCATTAAATAACATAAACTTTTTATCAAGTGGTAGAGTAATACTCGACCACTTGGTTTATTAACACTTTAATATTATGAAAAAAATTTTAGTACTCACCTCATTCCTATCTTTAATAGGATTTAGCCAAGCTCAAAACCAAAAATTTACGGTTTCTAATTTAGATGGCGTAGAATATGAAAATAACTCGGTACATGTTTTTAATGTATTTGGCGACATGACGCAAGATGTTACGGACGATATTAAACTGTACTATGTTCTGAAAAATGTTGGTAACGAAACAATAATCGCAGCAGGAGAAGTAATCGAGATGACCAATGCAGATGGTGAAATGGCACAATTCTGTTTCGGAGGAGATTGTTATTACCCTGTAGTAAAAAATTATTTCTACCCTAATGGCGGTGCACATATTGCTCCTGGAGAAGTACAAAGTATGTATGATTACTTTGCAAACTTCGAAGGTGGAAGTGATGTTGTAGAATATAAATTCCGTTTCTTACAATTGGATGCAAACGGACAAGAACTACCCAATACGTCTTTTTACCTAACGTATCGTTACGAGAAAAACATGGGGGTTAGTGATGTGAGTTCTTCTATTTCTATAGCAGAAGTGGCACCAACTGTAGCCAAAGATTTCACTACCGTTCATCTCAAAGAAGATGCAAAAACTAACATCCTTTCCGCAACTGGTCAGTTGCTTAAAACAGTAGAACTGAAAGCTGGAAAATCGAACCTGAGTTTAGCTGGTTTTGCCAAAGGTATTTATTATTTACAATTCAATGGTGTTTCGGGGAAAACCACAACTTCTAAAATACTTGTGAAATAATTTTTACATTTCTATAATCTTCAATAAATAAAAAGTCCACCGCTTGGTGGACTTTTTTTGTAAGTAATTACAATATTTCTTATTTATTGAGTTTGGCTAGTTTCTTACGATTTGCAAACGCTACCATTAACCCTGCTGCTAGCAAATAAGGGATGTAATCGTTGATTGGTAGACCTGGTTCTGGATCTTCTTCGTCTATACCACCATCTGTACCAGGAGTGCCAGGAAGACCTCTTTCTGCATTATTGAAAAAGCTATGTCCTTCTTCTTGGTTATCACTCTTGAAGAATTGTGCATTCGCTGTGAAGAATAATCCTGCAACGAAAAGTACTGTAAGTTTTAGTTTATTGATGTTCATATTAACAAGGTTTAAAAGAAGAGTATCCGAAAATACTCTTCTAGATTAGTATTCTTATTTGATAATTACTTTTTGGGTAAGTGTTTGTCCATCTTTTGTCGTTGCTTTCACAATCATTACACCTTTAGCAGAGGTAGAGATGATGTGCTTAGCTTCATTAATGTTGTTTTTAGCGTATACTACACGTCCTTGTACATCCATTACTTCTACCGAAGATAGATTGTTTTTTGCCTCAACAACAACTTGGTTATTTTGGTTGTAAACAGCTATTTGCGCTTGGTTGAAGAAATTATTGGTTCCCATTGTACGGTTTTCGTATACTACTACAAAACGATCGTTGTTTACACCTTCTGTCGCTTGGAAAGTATACGGTGTAGCTAAATTGTGTACAGTTTCGGTTTGATTATCTACCAAGAATATAGCTTGACCTTCTGCAAATAAACCATCTGTTTTTGCAATCGAGATTGTGTAGGTACCCGCAGTAAGCGCATTGAAACCTAAAGCAACTTTATCTTCTCGGTCGAATGGTAAACTACGCGATTGAATGCTGTAAGCTTCATTGTCGATTACTTGGTATAATGAAGTCATATCAGAAGTGATTGATTTTGCATCCAATTGTTTGTCGATACCATGAGTAGCACCTGTCATATAGGCTAATAAAGTGTTGTTGATGATCTTATTATCGCTACTCAAACTCAACCAAATGCGGTTTCTTTCGATGTTGTTTTTATGGAAAATAGCAGCATCTTTCGTACGCATTTCGTTATTGAAAACAATAGACCCTGCATGGGTAGCTTCTACGAAGAAACCTTGTCCTGATGCAATGTTCTCTAAATCGTCTAAATCAGTACCACCTGCTCTATTGTAGGTAAGATAATTGTTGGCGAATTCCGCAGAACCTACTGCATGTGCATGCGTCCAGAAATGTACAGAGTTTACAATATCTATATTATTGAGTAAGAATCCAATTCCATCGATAGAAGAAGCATAAGGGTTTCCTATCAAATTGAATCCTTGACCAGTTTTGCTAACATTTACTGTATACGTACCGTTATTCAATTTACCGATGAATTTACCTTCGTGTACCGCTTCTGTTCCGCTTGCTAAAGTGTTTTTCACACGAATTGCATAACCATTTCCAGTTGCGAAGTTCACGTCTGCAGCATCTTCTGTATTGAATATGTTTTTATAAGTATGGTTTGCTTCATCAAACGTCCAAAAACGGTTGAATAATGTTTCTGGTGAGAAAGCTCTTACACCTTGTCCTGTTACTGGTGCAGACCACAACGTCATATCATTTCTTACCATAGGAGTACTGTTACGTAAGATTGTAATCTCTCCAATATTGGTAACATCTTGTGATTGTAGAATATTAGCATTGTTTTCTACAACGAAAGCTGCCGCATTCGCTTTGTTTTCTATAACACCTTGTACAGAAAGGTTATATCCTGTCTTCACGGTAACCGAACCTTCTGTTTCGATTGTGAAAGATTTTGCTTCTATGTCTTGGGCAATCTCTAAAGCCCCCGAAACTACAACATTCTTTTGTGCTGTTGGTAAACCATTAGACCATGCTGTTCCGTCCCATGTAGTTTGGTTAGCAGGTTCTGCTCCGCCTGCGTTGCATACAGAAATGTTATCCAAGAATGCACGTTTTTCAGAGGTTGCAAATGTAATGGTAGAATTTGCTTCTACATCAGAAAAATGTAAAGTTACGGTTTCGAAATTATCAGCCATTTTTGCTGTATAGATAGCTGTTTGTGTTTGCGACCCTAAGGTTACTAAGATGTCACCTTCTACGTTTGTCCATCCTTTTACATCGAAAGTTACGCTAACATCTCCTTGGATATTGTTCAATACCTTAGAGGTGATGCTTCCTGCTCTTTTAGATGCACCTAATTTTACAGCATCACCAGCTTGGTAAGCAGAAGATACTGTCGGGAAGTTTTCGTTTCCTTTCCAAGTAGAATTTGAGCCTGTTGTACCAGTGTTATTTCCTTCAAGCCCATCGAATTTTTCTTCGAAGCAATCAGTCAAGACAGGCTCATCAGCAATCTTGAAAGTGAAATCTTTTTGGTCTGATCCGTATTTATTTGTAGCGGTTACGGTTGTAATAAAAGTTCCTGCTTTCTCAAAAGTACCCGAGAAAACTCCGTTATCAAAAGTTATTCCTTGAGGTAAATTTGTGGCAGTCCAAGAAGTAGGATTGTTGTTCGCCGTTACCGCAAAAGATAAACTACCCCCAAAAACACCTTCGATTGTAGTTTGTTCAGTAGTGATTACCGGTGGCTCGTTGGTTGGGGTGCCAATCTGATTGAGGATAGTAACATTAGACAAAACTAATCGAGGATTCTTGCTTCCTGTAATAACAAGAGCATATCTTGCAGTCTTAGGGGTCGCAGTAGAATATTGGATTTGTCCAATATTACTTCCTGTAGCTACAGAATACCAAGAGTTTCCTTCGTCAACAGATTCATAAATGTACCAATTGCTTACAGTTCCATATGTTTTCCCTGTCTCAATTTTAAAGTCTGATACATTTTCAATATCCCATTGCATTTCAATTGATGAACCTTGACCAGATAAATTGAATTTACTTGGGATATTAGATTGTTTATTGTGCCCCAATCTAAATTCATCATTTCCATAATAAGCTGCAGATGCAAACCAATTTCTATTCTCTAGTTCAATTACTAGGTCTGTTCTATACGTACCACCAGCTCCTTGCTGATTATTAAAGTGGGCTTCATAAGCCACATTCTGCCCTAAGGCGGTTGAGGAGATCAGTCCCATCAGGACAATCATCCAATTCATAAAATAAAAATGTTTCATTATAGATTAACTGTTTAGTTATTTGTTTACAAAATTAATTCTATTTTGTAGCCTTTTTACAAGAAAATTAATTGATAACTATAATATAATATTCCTCTAATTTTCATTTAAAGTTCTCATTTTTGCTTATAATTTACGAAATTTGTAAGACTTAAAACAAGATTATGTCAATACCTACAATAAAAACCCTAAACCCATTTACCGAAGAGATAGAAAAAATATTCGAACCCCATACCCAAGATCAAATCGAGACGTTTTTGTCAGATGCACAAAGATGTTTTTCCACTTGGCGATGGGAAACTTTCGCCCATCGTGCAGAAATTGTACAAGGTGTAGCCGAAGAAATGCGAAAGAACAAACAAAAATATGCCGAACTCATTACCAAAGAAATGGGGAAACCCTATAGAGAATCATTGATCGAGGTGGATTATTCGGCCAATATTTTCGAGTATTTCGCTAAGAATGCCGAGCAGTTTTTGGCAACATATCCCGTACAAACCGAAAAAGGTGAAGCTTATGTAGTATCCGAACCAATCGGTGTCCTTTTGGGTGTGATGCCATGGAATTTTCCATTCTCACAAATCGCTCGTTTCGTAGCGCCAAACCTTATGGCAGGGAATACGATTGTCCTGAAAACAGCCTCGAATATTCCGCAATGTGGCATGGCATATGACGAAATTTTTGCCGCTGTACAGGCCCCAAAGGGATTGTATAAAAATCTATTGATTTCGGGTAGCAAAGTCGGGCAATTGATCGATAACCCAATCATCAAAGGAGTGTCGCTCACCGGATCAGATGTAGCGGGTGCTTCGGTAGGAGAAATTGCCGGACGCAACATAAAACGCTCTGTGTTGGAGTTGGGCGGTTCTGATCCAATGATTGTTTTGGCCGATGCTGACCTGGAAAAAGTAATGAAAGGTACTATCAACGGTCGTTTGAGAAATGCTGGGCAAGCCTGTACTTCATCCAAAAGAATCATTGTGCACCGCTCGTTGTACGATACTTATAAAGAACAATTATTGACCTACATGAAAAACATGAAAGTAGGCAACCCAATGGAAGAAGATACACTCATGGGACCAGTATGTACTAAAGGTGCATTGGAAAAACTTCTACAGCAAATAAACGACTCTAGAGCCAAAGGAGTTCAGGTTACGTTGGGCGGAGAACGCATGCACGAGAAAGGTTTCTTTTTGGCTCCAACCGTTCTCGAGAATATTACCAAAGGAACGCCTGCATACGACGAGGAAATTTTTGGACCTGTGGTCTGTCTTTTCCCTTTCGATACCGAAGAGGAAGCGATAACCTTGGCAAACGACACTATTTATGGATTGGGCGCATCGATCTACTCAGAAAATATAGAATATGCACAACAATTGGCGCGTAAAATAGATTCGGGAATGGTCTATATCAACAAGCAAGTTTCTTCGAGTGAAGAATTGCCGTTTGGCGGAACAAAACGTTCGGGTTATGGGCGAGAATTATCAAAAGCTGGAATAGAAGAGTTTGTGAATAAAAAACTAATCTTCACCCTAAGATAATTTTCGGTAGGATGAGCAACAGAACAGTTTTTTCGGTAAGAAAATAAACTTAATAAAAAAGGTTACGAGCATCTGCTCGTAACCTTTTTTTGTTGTTGGAACATTACTATTCTTTATTTATCAATTTGTGCGGGTGTCTATCCAATAGATAATTCTCTAAATTAAAAAGATTTTGTTATGACTTTTGGGTTTCGTCTTGATGAACATCCTACCAAAATCTGAAAAGAATATCCATCGAAAACAAGATTTAGAATTCGCTAACAAAGTGTAATTTTATTGATGGATATTTTTCTTGCGTCATCTGAATTGTGAAAGCAGAGTCGGCCAAAAACACCAACTGATCAAATTTATCGCGTGCCAAATACCGTTGTTTTACGCGTTTAAAATCTAAAAATTCTTCCGATTTTTCATTGT
This sequence comes from Weeksella virosa DSM 16922, assembly GCF_000189415.1. Taxonomy (GTDB): domain Bacteria; phylum Bacteroidota; class Bacteroidia; order Flavobacteriales; family Weeksellaceae; genus Weeksella; species Weeksella virosa. The sequence continues at coordinate 451,091 of NC_015144.1, read as the reverse complement.
CTACTTCTACCCAACAAGCTTTGTGCACAGAAAATGGTTCGTACGTAACCTTGGCATTGTACTCATGTTCTAAACGGTACTGAATAACCTCATACTGAAGGGCACCCACCGTACCAATTACTTTTCGGTTGTTTATTTCTAAAGTAAACAATTGCGCAACCCCTTCGTCCATCAATTGTTTGATTCCCTTTTCTAATTGTTTTGCCTTCATCGGGTCGGCATTGTTGATATAGCGGAAATGCTCTGGTGAGAAAGACGGAATTCCCTTGAAATGGAAGTTCTCGCCTTCGGTAAGTGTATCGCCAATCCTGAAGTTTCCGGTGTCGTGTAAACCAACGATATCACCGGCAAACGATAGATCGACGATTTCTTTTTTGTCGGCAAAAAATGCATTTGGCGAAGGGAATTTCATCGACTTCCCTTGGCGTACGTGTAGATAGTTTTTATTTCGCTCGAATTTTCCTGAAACTATTTTCACAAAAGCCAAACGGTCGCGGTGTTTCGGATCCATATTCGCGTGAATTTTGAATACAAAGCCCGAGAATTTATCTTCGAACGGATCTACAATTCGCTCGTCTGTCGCTTTGGGTTGTGGCATGGGAGCAATATCGACAAACGCATCGAGTAACTCTCGTACTCCAAAATTATTCAAGGCAGAGCCAAAAAATACCGGTTGTAATTTTCCCTCTAAATATGCTTGATGATCGAATTCTGGATAAACCCCTTCGATAAGGTCGATTTCGCTACGTAGATTTTCGGCATAGCTTTCTCCTACAATGTCTACCAATTTTGGTGAGTTGAGGTCGTCTATTTTGGTTGTTTCTGATATTTTTTGTTTGTTGTCGGCAGAAAAAAGATTGATGTTTTTTTCCCAAATATTATAAATTCCTTTGAAGGTCGCCCCGATACCAATTGGCCAAGAAAGGGGAGTTACTTTTAATCCTAAATTTTGTTCCACTTCGTCCATCAAATCAAAGGCATCTTTTCCTTCGCGGTCCATTTTATTGATGAAAACCAACATCGGGATATTGCGCATTCGACAAACTTCTACGAGTTTGATGGTTTGCTCTTCGACCCCTTTTGCAACGTCGATCACCACAATTACCGAGTCAACAGCTGTAAGGGTACGGAAGGTATCTTCGGCAAAATCCTTGTGTCCGGGCGTATCGAGGATGTTGATTTTTTTGCCTTTGTACTCAAAAGCCAAAACCGAAGTAGCAACCGAAATTCCACGTTGACGTTCGATTTCCATAAAATCGGATGTCGCTCCTTTTTTTATTTTATTGCTTTTTACGGCACCCGCTTCCTGAATTGCACCTCCGAAAAGAAGAAGTTTTTCGGTAAGGGTAGTTTTTCCCGCATCGGGGTGAGCAATGATTCCGAAGGTTTTACGTTTTTTTATTTCTTGTTCTAAAGTTGCCATGGTTCGATTCTAAAAAAAAATTCAGAGTGCAAAGATAACAGATTCTTAATAAATTCTTTAGATTCGCCCCAAGAATAGAATAATATTTTATTTTTAGCGTTATACATAATTGGAGCGAAAGAAAAGGAAGAAAATGAAAAGACTTTTATTGTTGTGGGCATTGATATGCAGTTATACGGTTTTTGGACAAATACCAGAATTTCATGAGTTGAAAAATGGATTGAATGAAAATTTAATGTTAACTGAAATAAACCATAATTGGGATTTGGCTAAGAATGAAGTTGAGATTAATTGTAGAGACAATACTGTAGCAAAAGGAGATGGATTTAAGTATTTCATATATGAATCATCTTATAATACCGACTTTTCATTTGATTTACATTCTGCTAACAATGGGCTTTATTTTATTGTATGGAAATTGAAAAAAAGTGATGACAATGCACATATTTTCAAACCTAAAGATGGAGAATCTTCAAGAAAAACGATTGAGTACATTCGATCGATTGAAAAAGGTGTCAAGGGAGAATCAAAAGGGTTAAAAGAAAGCTCAACTCTAAAATGTGAAATTTATAACTTAAGCCCTTCACACGTTTATTCTGGATATTTAAAAGATTTTAGAGGTAATGATCAATTAAAGACTGGTGAAAAAATAATTATCGGTGTTTATGGGGAAGTAAATGCAAAGTTCGATATTATTGTGCATACGGTAGAACAAAAAACATTGGTCAAAAACACCGAATGCGAAGGCGGGGAATATTTGGTTGATGCCTTGCGAACAGAGGTTGCTACGGATGCTGAAGTACCGACTTCACAAGTTTCTTTTTACCAAGATGAGCAAATGTCAATTCCTTTTGGGGCAACTGAAATCACGAATAATCAAACGATTTATGCGGAAGTTTTAGATGCTTCAGGTGACCTAAAATATGTGTATAAAGTAGACTTGGTTTTCAAACCGGTGTACGATTTTTCAACGGCTATTCGACCCGAAGCAGAAAGACAAATTGAGAGTTGTGCTACAACGATACAAATGACGGATCAACAATTGATAAATGCTATTCTCAATGTACCCAATGCTGCTGATTTCGCTATTGTCGAAAAAATAGATCAAGTCGGAAATCCGATAACGGGAAGTTTTCCGAATGATCAGACCATCAAAATAAAAGTTGAATACAAAGGAACACAATTTTGTTCTGCAACTTCTGATTGGATTACCTTAAAGTTTTCGAATGCAAATCCTACCTTCGATGCAGGAGCTGTTTTTAACAAAGATCTGTGTGAAGGTTCTTCTTTGAGTAGGGAAGAATTACGAACCTTATTGAAGGTTGCAACCAATCATACTTTAGTTGTTACGGGCTATGCGCCAGGAACGCCCATCACTTTCTCGGGAAATAATTCATTTGTTTTTCAAGTACAACTGATGGATAATGCCGACAATTCTTGTGTAAGCGTTGTAGAGAATTTTACCGTGAACAAAACAGAACCAATTGATTTAGAGTCTTATGCTTTGAAAACGTGTGCAGTCGATTTGGAACAAAAAGATATTGATGATGCAATTGCATTTATAAGAAACGGAACATCAGCTACTTTGCGTTATTACGAAGATGGTTTAGAGATTGAAGAAGATGTTTTATTGAGCTATATCACGGATAAAAATAACGGAGTAATTACCGTGAAAGGAGAATTAAATGGACATTGTGAAACTGAAGTAAAATGGACGTATGAATTAACAAAAAGCTCTATTTCTGTTACACAACCAATTCAGCCATTGCTATCATCTTGTTTGTCAGAAAATGAAAAGTTTGTGGTTTCTCAAACAGAATTAGAAACTTATTTGAGTTCTACTTTGGGATTGAGCAACGTAACGTATGAGTTTGGTTCGATCAGCTTTCCTATAAATATCGAGGCCAATCAAATGCAAATGGTCGATTTCACGATCAAGAAAAACGGTGAAACATGTAATACCGAAACCTTGCAGGTAGAAGTAAAAGCCATCAATCAACCCGATTTTAATTTGTCGAATTTACCTGAATTGACCGCTGATTGCGACGACTCAATAAAAATAACCAACGACTGGTTGATATCGAATCTTGGTAAGGATGTTTTGGATTACCCGATCTATATCAACGGAAAATTACACGACGAAAATAATTTTATAACAATAGCTTTCGGGACAGAATCGACAAAGACGATTTCTATAGAAATTAGAAATAAAACCGTTCAGACTTGTACAATTGCTTCTACCATCACTATCAATAAAGCCAAAGAATTTTCTGATGATTTGAGTGTGACGCAAGCATACTTTGATGAGAACCAAGTTAGCTTTTGCGAAAATGATTCGGATACGGCAATTGATCAAGTGAAAGACTTGTTGGCTAAAATACAAGAAAATCATCCTGGAGTTGTATTTGATCAAAATGCATTAGACCTTGTACAAGCTATGACTTCTCCTGCCGGAAAAGTGAAGGTTACAGTTAGAAGACATGACGAATGTAGTAGCAAGGATTTGTTTATTTCCTATCAAAAATATACGCAACCAACCATCGAATTGCCTGTATTTCCTGCACTTTGTTCGCAAGGAGTTTTTGATTTTGATATTCGTACACTTGTCAATTACGACGAGCATCTTACCTATACCATAACGAATGATGCGGGCGTAGAAATTTATCCAAAAGAAGATTTTATTTATCAATTATCGGCCGGAAGTAGTTATACGATTACGGCTGAATCAGGAAATGCTTGTACCTCTGATGTCTATTCTTTTACCATCGAAACCTTACCCGATCCGACGATAAAATCGATCACAATCGAAAATGGAACATTGACAGTAGAAGCCAAAGGAAATGGTGGAAGATTGCAATATGCAATTTCGTACGATGGAGCACTACCTACTCAATGGCAGAGCAGTAAAAAATTCCAGCCGATCGAAGGTGGAAAAAATATCACAGTTTGGGTAAGAGAAAACGAATGTGGAGGAGTTTCGGTTTCTGGAATTTATGTGTTCGATTTGCCTAATTTTATCTCACCTAACGGAGATGGTAAAAATGATGTGTGGAAACCATTGACGAGCATTGATAGTCCTCATATTCTGCGTTTACAGATTTTCGACCGTTATGGGCAAACAATTCTAAGAAAAGAAGGAAACGCCGAAATAGTATACTGGGATGGAAAAAGAAATGGCACACCAATACCGTCTGGTGATTATTGGTATATCATCGATTATCCGAATGTTAACAATCAAAATATCCAAATCAATATTAAGTATTCTGGTAACATTACACTAAAAAATAAATAGTAATTTTACAGCGATTATTTATCTTATGAAGAAAATTTTAGTAACTCTTTTGATCGGTTTTGTTTCACTCTTGCAGCAAGCAAAAGCACAACAATCTTTACCGTATTATAATCACTATTTGGTGACTGATAAAATATTGATTAACCCTTCGTATGCAGGGCAAAACCCAGAATATATCAGCATCAATGCAAGCAACAGAAATCAGTGGGACGATTTACCCAATAGTCCAACGACCCAGACGATTAGTGCGCATGCAACGGTTATCGATCGTTTAGCAATTGGGACTTATTTTTTCAATGACCGAAATGGGGCTACCAAAATGAGTGGCTTCAACATGACGGCCGCTTATCATATTCCGGTACAAGATTCGCGTGGGTACAACGAGTTGCAAGATGTAGTTTCTTTTGGGGTAGGAGCTTCGTACTTCAATCAGTCGTTCGATTTATCAGACATCGTGGTTAATGACCCTAACGATCCTTTGCTCAATAATGATCGTTACAATACGTTTATGATGAACTTAGGAATTTCTTTTCGATATGCCAATTTCTTTGGAGGAGTATCTGTACTTGATATTCCGATTGATAACAATCTTTATTATGTGAATAATTTCGAGCCGCTCCCGACAACCTATTATCTCAATTTAGGATACGAATGGTACCTTACAGAAGGCATCAACCTACAACCTTCTATTGTATACAACACCAATGCGAATCGATATAGTGGTCTAGATGCGAATCTCATTGCACATTTCGGTTTTGGGGATCGTGAGCAAGGCCTCGATGTTGGAATATCGTACAAGCAAGGCATTTCTAAAGATTACAAAGATCCTTTATTTGTTTCGCCCATCGTAAAGGTGAAAGTAGGTTCGCTAAAAGCCGGAATGTCGTATGATATTGGCTTGTCTGACTTTCAAGTTGACGGGCGTAAAAATGGATTTTTATTCAGTTTAGGTTTGGATCTAAGCAATCCGCTGAACCCAGATTTCCGTTAATCGCATTTAATTTTCTTTTTCGGTAGGAGGGGTTTCGGTAGGATGATTCTCTGTCGTCGATTCGGGAATTTTCTCCAACACCAATCGTCTGTAAATCGTCGAGAAGCGAATCAATTTTTCCATGATGCTTAAATAATTCCCATTCTCGACATCTCGACTCATGCCCGAATTAGCATACGTATACTCGATAAAATCATTGATTTTGTACGACGGTATTTTCAGGTCGTTGATAAAATAATCATCACCGAAATATTTTCGGATACTTAAGCGTCTATCAGCTTTGGCTTCGAATTCCAAGGTTGCTTTTCTTTTGCGCATATCGCCCGAAAGCACATCGTAAATCCGACCAATATCTAATCGAGTAAGCGAAATATCTCCGTTGAAGAACCCTGCCTTCAGTGCCGAAGTATCCCGAATAGGATTGATGTCTGGATTCACGCCCAATTGCTTGTAGAGCTTGGTAACTTTATCTGTACGTTTTCCGGCTTTCACATCTTTGGTAAGAATTCCCGTAAGATGGGCAGTAATCAAAGCGGTTTGTAATTCTATTACGTTGATATTTAGGTGGATAACAACTAGATTTTTGGCAAATAACTCGGGTGAGAGTTTTATTTTTCTGTTTTCGTAATAATCTGATTTTAAATCCAAAACATCCCCTTCTTTTGCACGGATAGAAAAGTTTCCTGCAAAATTACTGATCGCAATTTCTTTTGTCCGCAGATTAGTTACATATACGCCTTCTGCCATTTCACCATCCGGATCGAGGATAATATTGCCATGTACCCATTTCTCGGCTTGCTGACCAAATAAGCCACTCCCGAAAAGCATGAAAAAAATTAACCAAAGGTATCTATACAACATAGGTAAATGTAAGAATGGAACAACTAAAATATTCAGATTTTTTGCAATGCAAGCTATGATTCTTAAAATTATGAAAATATTAGGATTCTATTCATTTGTTTGCTGCAATTCGTTGAGATATTTCGGAGCGTATTCTTCAAGAATCAAACCAATATCAAAATACCGTTCTGGGTTCACCATATCTTTGATGTTCGTTCTCTGAATGGTGTAATTAATGAAGTTTTCTATTTTCTCTGCCGGAATTTTCAGTTCATCGGTAAAATAATCATTCGGGAAATAATCTTTTATTTTGGTTGCAAAATAAGCTTCATTTTCATAAAAATCTAAGTTCCTTTTTTTTCGATAATAACCATTCAAGTGCCCGATGAGTTCAACTGGTTTCAGAATCTGTCCTACCTGAAATTTATACAAATCTTTTTTATCTCTGACCACTTTTGGTAGAGCTTCTTTGTACGATTTTTTTCGGATTCCTAAACTTCGATACAGATAGGTCATATCCGATTCATCGGAAAAACGATCCATCCGAAGAGGATTTACCATGGCTGTGTTGAGTTCGATAACTTCGATATTCATATGCACTTCTGCATACGCTCTCGCATACAAATCAGGGTGCACAATAATCTGACGACTCACCAAACCAAGTCTATCGAATTGTATCGTGTCGCCAATTTTAGTATAAATAGAAAATTGACCTTTTTCGTCGGTTTTGCTCGAGGTTTTAGAACGAAGATTGAAGATATTGATGCCTTCTACCGAGTGGTCTTCTTCGTCATGGATGACAATTTTACCGTTGATTGTTTTCATTTGCGCAAATTGTGCTTTCCCGACAAACAAACCAGTAAATAATAAAGAAAGAAAAAAGTAAAATGTTTTCATTCGCATGTGTTTACTCGAAAGTAAGAACAATCTTCGATTAAAATCGATTTGTTAATGTTATTGTGATTTTCGGATTCCAAGTTTTTCTAAGATTTTATGCCAACGATATTGTCGGATAAACCGTTCCTCTTCACGATTGACCATTTTAGGAAGTTGAGCGTTTTTCGCGTCGAAATAACCTTGTAAATATCCAACAAAATAAAAGGGTTTTCGTTTGTTGATAGCCAATTTCAATGCGGCAATGGTTGTAATCCAAAAACCATAGCCCAGTGTGTAATAAGCGCCACCTTGTTTCAGGAGAGCTTCGGGTTGATAATTTGCGCCCGTTGGTTTCAGATGTTTTACTTTCAGGTTGGTTAGTGTATAGACTTCCCAATTGTGGTATTTGGCCAATAATTCGTCAACAGTATCCCAACCCATTTGTGGACGCAAACCTCCAATAGCTTCATATACTTCTTTTCGGTAGGATTTAAAAGCGCCACGCACATGATCTGGATCGGTTAATTGCTCTAATCGCCACTGATTATTTTTTTCGATATAGGCATGTCCGCCCAAAATACCTACTTTCGGGTTGTGCGAAAACTCGTTTATAATCTGTTCGAAATAATTGAGAGGCAAATCTAGATCAGCATCCAGTTTTACCAAAATATCGTACGGTTTGGTGAGATGAGGCAAACCAGCCAAAAAAGCCAAAACCACTTTACTGCCAGGTTGATGCTCGGCTTTCGAGGTTCGATTAATCAACCGAATCCAAGGGTGGTTATGTGAAAATTGCTCGACAATGGTTGGTGTTTTATCACTCGAATGATCGTTGACCACAATAATTTCTGATGGTAAAACACTTTGCTTGATCAGCGATTGTAAAGTAATCCCGATAAAAGCTTCTTCGTTATGGACAGGAATAATAACCGAATAATTCACTTAGATTGGGTTTTTACGTTCTGCATAAACTGCATAATACCGTGGATAGAAATACCGAAGAATCGGGCGAATACCAATTTTTTTTGTGGGATGTGTCCATTGATGGCGATGTTTGATTTCCCACCCAGATTTTTCTAGAAGGAAGTCAAATTGCCATGATTCGAACTCATGATAATGCACATCTCGTTCGTCGTTTTTATTACGGTAAGCAGGCGAGAACCATAATTTCAGAGGAACAGAAGCCAAAAGCTTGTTGGCAGGTAAATGCGTGAGAACACCCATCGGGTTGACCAAATGCTCTAGGATTTCTAGAGCCGTAACAAATTCTACGTCGTAATTTCCTAACACCTCAGGATGGTAATCGAGATCTTCACCTTGGGTGTTTTCTACCAGAAAACCATTTTCTTTCATCACAAAAGAAAAAGGATTTTCTACCCCTATATCAAGAATTTTTGTGCCTTTTGGGGCAAATTTGGTTAATAATTTCAAGGTTTCGTTGTATCTTTTTTCTGGATATATTTTGTACATCAATCAAGTTTTAGATAAGCGGTGAATAGAACGTAAAGATACTACGCTCGAATAGATTTGGGCATTTTTGTCGAAAATATTTTATAATGATTTTTCCTTTTATCGAAAGATTTTTTTTAGAAGGTAAGATCCTATGTTGCTATAGGTAAAACTCTATCCTTTTGTTGCTTAATATTTGGGTTGATTGGACAAGGATATTGTCCTACCAAAACTCCTGGCGTAAAGAAAAATATCGTAAAGAATTGTTTCGTTTTAAGTATTTTTGTGTAATGAAGTATTATAGACTAAGAAAAAAAAATCGGGTGATGGGCTATGCAAAAGAGAGCATTTCTTCTGTAGTCTATTACAAAGCTTATAACGATTTCCAGTGGTCGGAGAAGCAAATGGATTTTGATACAGTGGATAGAGATATTGGATTGAAAGACAAAAAACATCGACGAATATACGAAGGGGATATTGTACTATACTATTTGAGTGAGTCTTTTGTAGAAAGAAGAGGTTTGGTACAAATAAATGAAGAAACGCAACAAGCCGAATTGGTCGATTTACGTCAGGGATTTATTACGCCAATTAATGTAGAAAGTTATAATCTTTTCGAGCACGATAAATTAGAAGTTGTTTCGCATGCTTTTACTGAAAACAGTGAATTACGATAGGACTTTTAATATTTGTTAAATTTTTTTAAGTACATTTGAAACAAGAAAACATAAAACCATGTCATACGGATTATTAAAAGGAAAAAAAGGGATCATATTTGGAGCTTTGGATAGCAATTCTATCGCCTGGAAGGTTGCAGAGCAATGCCATGCTGAAGGAGCAGAATTTATTTTAACCAATGCGCCGGTTGCTCTACGAATGGGACAATTGAATGCTTTGGCAGAAAAAACAAATTCAGACGTTATTCCGGCCGATGCCACTTCTATGGAAGATTTAGGGAAATTGTTTGATGCTGCAGCGGAGAAATTCGGGAAAATCGATTTCATCTTACATTCTATTGGGATGAGTGTTAATGTACGCAAAGGAAAAGAATACATCGACCTTAACTATGATTGGTTAGCAAAAGGTTGGGATATTTCTGCTGTATCTTTTCACCGAATCATGAAAACTGCATGGGATAGGGACATCATGAACCGCGGCGGAAGTATTTTAGCTTTAACCTATATAGCCGCCCAGCGCACATTCCCCAACTACAACGATATGGCTGATAACAAAGCTTACTTAGAATCTATTGCTCGTAGCTTTGGATATTTCTGGGGTAAAGAAAAAGGTGTACGTGTGAATACGATATCTCAATCGCCAACCCCAACAACAGCCGGACAAGGAGTGCAAGGCTTTGATGGTTTCATAACATATGCTGAGAAAGTTTCTCCTCTTGGAAACGCAACTGCACAAGACTGTGCAAATTACTGTGTAGCAATGTTCTCTGACCTTACTAAAATGGTTACGATGCAAAATCTTTTCCATGACGGTGGATATAGCAATACAGGAGTTTCTGCAGAGGTTATACAAAAGTTCGAGCCAACGGCTGATAACGAATAGAAAAACCAGTAGAAATATAGATATAAAAAATTCCGCTATCGAGCGGAATTTTTTATATCCAAAAAGTTAATAATAAATAAAGGATATTTTCAGGATTATTTTTTTAGAGCTTCTAAAATAGCTCGATTAAAATTCGATAAATCATTGGGAGTCCTTGAGGTGATTAAATTGCCATCAATTACCACAGACTGATCTAGCCATAATGCACCTGCGTTTTCTAAATCTTTTCTCACAGAAAGATAAGAGGTTAATTTCTTACCTTTTACAACTCCAGCATCAATCAAGACTTGTGGTGCATGGCAAATAGCTGCAACTGGCTTCCCTGCATCGTTAAAGTCACGGATAAGTTGTAGAGCATTCTCATTGAGGCGTAATTTGTCGGGATTCAGAACTCCACCCGGGAGAATCAAAGCATCATAACAAGAAATATTTATTTTTTCTTGATCGACATTGCGATTTACCTCGTAGGTTTTTCCCCAATCGGTGTGATCCCAAGATTTGATCGGTTCTAAAGTAGTAGAAATAATATCTACTTCAAAACCAGCGTCTTCCAAAACTTTTTTTGGCGAACTCAATTCCACCTCCTCAAATCCTTCTTCGGTTAAGATTGCTATTCGTTTGTTCATTGTTTGGGGTTTTTTACTTTGGGTTTATCACCCTATTACTTCGAAATTTGTACTAATATATTGCTTTTTCGGACAATGAGAAAAATAAAAAACAACAGTAAATATTTTTTATTCTCTTTTTTAATAAAAGTTTAACTATTTAAAACCAGGTTAGATAACAAAAATCATTGACTATGTAGTGTTTAATCGGCTGAACTCGCTTATTTTTGTACGACAAAACAATAAAATGGATAAGCTGCAAAAAATTCTATTTTCTACCAGGACCATGGCAGTTCTTTTATTTATTTACGCTGCTGCTATGGCGATTGCCACTTTTGTGGAAAACGATTATGATACTCTTACCGCAAAAAAATTGATTTACGATGCTACCTGGTTCGAGATTCTAATGGTTTGGTTAATGGCTCTTTTTATTGCTAATATCAAACGTTATAGTTTGTGGTCGTTTAAGAAACTTCCGGTTTTGGTGTTTCATTTAGCATTTTTGTTTATTTTCTTAGGTGGTGCAATTACACGCTATATTTCTTTTGAAGGGCAAATGCCAATTGCAGAAGGTGAAACAACCAACGAAATCATATCAGATAAATCATATTTCAAGATGATAATTGACGACGGTGAACAGCGAATGGCTTACGATAATCACGAATATGCGATGACTTATTTCGATAGAAAAGACAGCACTTCGTTTTTGTTTCGTCGACACTTCGAAGGAAAATATCAGTTCAAAGATAAAGTCATTAAACTAAAAACGTTTGATTATATCCCTCATGCACTTGATACGATTGTGCGAACCGATAAAGGAGAACGTATTCTAGAATTGGTTACAGTAGGTGAGGGCGGACGCCGTTCGGTTTTCATCAGAAGTGGAGAAATTAAAAGCATAAATGGTGCTTTAGTAACTTTTAATCGACCAATGGATGGTACCATTCAATTGAGAGAAGTTGATGGGCAGATTCTTATAAAATCACCTTTCGAGGGAGAATATGTTCAGATGCAAGGACAGGCAATCGGGCAAATTACCGATGAAGAAAAACTAAGAGAGGGCGCAGGTAAATTAGCCTTCAATGTAGAAGAGCCGTTAAAATACCGTTCGTTATATTCGATCATGAATGCACAATTTGTGGTACCTGTTCCACCTTTTACGGGAGAAGTTCAGTACCGACATGGTTCGAAACTCAATCCGAATGAAGCCGAATTACCTGGGGCTATCTATGCAGAAGTTTCGGTAGGAAATGAGCGCGACACTGTGGTTATTGTAGGTGGAAGAGGACAAACAAACTATACCGCAGATGCCAATTTAGCAGGATTGAACATATCGATTGGTTATGGATCTAAAATTGTAAAAACACCTTTTAGCATACGATTAGACGACTTTATACTCGATCGTTATCCAGGATCTATTAATCCATCATCTTTCGAAAGTATGATAACCGTAATCGATGAAGGTAAAGAAACTCCACAGCATATTTATATGAATAACGTGATGGATTATAAAGGCTATCGTTTTTTCCAGGCTAGCTATTTCCCAGACGAACAAGGAACCATCCTTTCTGTTAACCAAGATTGGTGGGGGACGAATGTTACTTATGTAGGATATTTTCTATTGTTTACCAGTATGTTTGTTACTTTATTTTGGAAAGGAACGCGTTTTTGGCAATTGAATTCGCTACTGAAAGCATTGCATCAGAAGAAAATGATTCTCCTACCATTTTTCTTATTAAGTTTTTATGGTCTCGGACAACTACCAAGCACAACCGATGGTAGAAGTGCACAAGAACCAGAAGCACAACAAGAAGTGCATACGGCCGAACACATGAAAGCTTTCCAGAAAGAAATGGATAATCCTAATGATTTGGTAAGCAAGGTAAAAATTCCAAAAGAGCATAGTGAAAAGTTTGGACATTTACTCATTCAAGATATCGAAGGACGAATCAAACCAATCGATACACAAGCATTGGATATTCTTCGGAAAATCTATAAAAAAGATAAATATTATGGGCTAACGGCTAACCAGTGGTTTATCGCCGTACAACTCGATCCTGCTTTTTGGGCTAATGCACCATTGATTAAGGTAGACAAAAAAGGAGGTGTTAAACTAAAAAATTTAACAAAAGCCAACGATGATGGTTATACCTCATTAATGAATCTTATCGACCCGAAAACAACTCGTTTTGTGTTGGATGAGCACTATAACAAATCCTTCTCTAAAAAACCAGCCGAACGCTCAAAGTTTGATGACGAGGTAATTAATGTTACCGAACGTTTTAATATTTTGGATAATACAGCAAAAGGGTACCAATTGAAAATTATTCCGGTACAAAATGATCCTTCAGAGCGCTGGACGTCTTGGGTTTATCAAGGAAAAGAGAACCCTGTCGAAATCGATACCATGGCTTTAGGAATGATAAGTGTTTACTTCAACATGGTTTCGAAAGGGATCGAAACGGGCGATTGGCGAGCAGCAGATAATGCAATACATTACATTGATGAGTACCAACACAAATGGGGTAAAAATGTAGTCCCACCCTCAAAAAAAGTAGAAATAGAGGTTCTATATAACAAAGCCAATATTTTCTTTTGGATAATGATTGCTTATACAATTGTTGGTTCCGCCTTGGTTATTTTAGCATTTATTCAGCTCTTTAGAGAATCGAAACTATTACGGTATATTACAAACTTCTTTATTGGGCTTACCGTTATTGTTTTTATTCTGCAAGCTATAGGTCTTGGGGTACGTTGGTATCTCACAGGACACGCTCCTTGGTCGAATGGGTATGAAGCTATTGTATTTATATCTTGGGTTGGAGTGCTGTCTGGCTTATTACTACATAAAAATAGAAACGCTTTTATCCCTGCAACCGGAGCAATGGTAGCGGTAATTATGATGGGGTTTGCACACGGAGGATCGATGCTAGATCCACAAATTACCCCCCTAGTTCCCGTGTTAAAATCATACTGGTTAATAATTCATGTTGCTATCATCGTGTCTAGTTATGGTTTCTTTGGTCTAAGTGCTGTTTTATCTTTATTCTCTTTGATCATCATGTTGTTCAGACCGAATAAGAAAATAAAAATATCCTTAAAAGAAATGGCATATGTCAACGAAATATCGCTGACTATTGGTTTATTTCTTCTCACCGTTGGGACATTCCTTGGAGGGATGTGGGCCAACGAATCTTGGGGTAGGTATTGGTCTTGGGACCCGAAAGAAACATGGGCATTTATTACAGTAATTGTCTATGCAATAGTTCTGCATATGCGTTTAGTGCCAGGCTTACGAGGTTTATGGGCGTATAATATTGCTGCAATGTGGTCTATTTGGTCGGTTATTATGACCTATTTTGGAGTAAATTATTACTTATCAGGATTGCATTCATATGCAGCAGGTGACCCAATTCCGGTTCCATTATGGGTGTATTTAGCTGCTATCGGAATGTTGATTTTGAGTATTGTCTCTAAAATAACCTATAATAAATACCACAAAAAAAAGAAATAAAACTATCATCATAAAAAGCACCACTTTGGTGCTTTTTTTGTACCTTACTAAAATTAAAAAAAATAAAATACACCAATGTTAAAGTACGGAATAATCGGTTTATTGAGTTTCTCTTTTTTAGCTTGTAACGCACAAAACAAAGAAATTTCATCACCAAAAAAAATAGAAAATCAAATGACACGGCCAACAATTTATCAATACAGTTTCGAGGATATCAACGGAGAAGCTTTCAATTTTGTCGACCTCAAAGGAAAAAAAATATTAATAATCAATACCGCGTCCAAATGTGGATTTACATCGCAATTCGAAACGCTCGAAAAAATTTATAAACAATACAAAGATCAAAACTTTGTAATCGTTGGTTTTCCTTCGGATAATTTCTTGAATCAAGAATACGATGATAATAAAAAAATTGCCGAATTCTGTCAACTCAACTATGGTGTAACTTTCCCAATGATGAGTAAAAGTGATGTGAAAGGGAAAAACCAAAATCAAATTTTTAGTTTTCTTACACAAAAAGAATTAAACGGTGTAGAAGATGCCAAAGTAGGATGGAATTTTCATAAATTTTTGATCAATGAAGACGGTACCTTAGAAACCAACTATCCATCAAAAGTAACCCCAGATAGTAAAGAAATTATCGGTTGGATAGAAAAAAAGTAAAATGAAGTTAGATATTTTAGCCATCGGAGCACATCCCGATGATGTAGAATTAGGATGTTCGGCAACCTTAGCCAAAGCTATTGCCGAAGGTAAAAAAGTAGGAATCCTTGATCTCACACAAGGCGAATTGGGGTCGCGTGGCACGGCTGAAACAAGAAAGGAAGAAGCCAAAGCAGCTGCAAAGATATTAGGAGTCAAAGTGCGTGAGAATCTACAATTGTCTGATGGCTTTTTTCAGAACAATAAAGACAATCAACTTGCCATTGTCAAGATAATTCGTCAATATCAACCCGATATTGTATTGAGTAATCCTCCAACCGATCGACATCCAGATCACGGCAAAGCAGCTGAGTTGGTAAGCAATGCCCTGTTTTTGTCTGGTTTGATAAAAATAGATACCCAGCAAGAAGCATGGCGACCAAAAAAACATTTTCATTATATACAATGGTTACCTATAGAGCCAACTTTCTTGGTAGATGTTTCAGGCTATTTAGATATTAAAGTAGAAGCTTGTATGGCTTATAAAACTCAATTTTATAATCCAAATCTAGAGGATGAACCACAAACAGCAATCTCGTCGAAAAATTTCACGGATTCTATTCGCTATCGAGCGTTGGATTTAGGACGATTAATTGGTGTAGAAGCTGCTGAAGGATTTGTGGCATGTAGATATATTGGCATTCAATCGCTTGACGATTTGATTTGATTTTTCTTTGAAAAATATTTGTAAATATCGAATTCAATAGTATATTTGCAGTCCAATAGAAATGGTGGTTGTAGCTCAGTTGGTTAGAGCGTCGGATTGTGGTTCCGAAGGTCGTGGGTTCGAGACCCATCATCCACCCAAGAAACGTTTAGAATTTCGTTTTCAACTAAAATTCAACATGGTGGTTGTAGCTCAGTTGGTTAGAGCGTCGGATTGTGGTTCCGAAGGTCGTGGGTTCGAGACCCATCATCCACCCAAAACATAGCTTAGTAAACAAAAGCCTCTCAATAAAATTGAAAGGCTTTTTTAGTTTTATGTATCCTTCAAATTAAATTTTCCTAGCCAAAAGATTATCCTAACCAGAAATTCTTGTAATTCTGTTTCTTTATCTATTATTCATGTAAAATCTTCGTTGTACCTTGTACTAAAATAATTGTATCATGAAGAAAAACACATTTGTTGTAAGTTTACTAGCTGTTTCGGCTTTGCTTTCTTCTTGTTCTACACAAACAAATCATACGATGAAAACAAGTCAAAACACGACCAAACACACACAAAAAGCTCCATCCTATCCGTACGAATATTATGCAAGTGTTCCGTTGACGATGGATATTTCTACATTATCGACCAACGAAAAAGAAGTGTTGAAGTTGATGATCAAGGCCTCTGAAATTATGGACGATTTATTTTGGCAACAAGCCTACGGTGCAAAAGTCGATTTGATGGATGCCACCAAAGGAGAGCAAAAAAACTATGCGAAAATAAATTATGGTCCTTGGGATAGGATGAATAATGATGCGTCGTTTGTAGAGGGGATTGGGCCGAAACCCTTGGGGTCTACATTTTATCCTACCGATATGACGAAGGCCGAGTTTGAGGCAGCAAATCTTGTAGATGGAAAATCAAATTATACTGTTGTGCGTCGCGATCGTGCAGGAAAATTATACACGATTCCGTACCACGTATTGTATAAGAATCAATTACAAAAGGCAGCAGAACTACTGGTAAAAGCTTCAGAGCTTACTAAAGATAAAGAACTGAAAAATTATTTATTTTTACGTGCTACATCTTTGTTGAACGATGATTTTTACACCAGTGATTTAGCTTGGATGGACATGAAAAATAATCGTTTGGATTTGGTTATCGGTCCGATAGAAACCTACGAAGATCAGTTATTTGGGTATAAAGCTTCTTATGAAGCCTATGTTTTGGTAAAAGATATGGAGTGGTCTAAGAAATTAGCAAAATTTGTACAATATTTACCCGAATTGCAAGCGAATTTGCCGGTTGATGCAAAATACAAAACCGAAAAGCCAGGAACCGATTCGGACCTAAATGCGTATGATGTTGTTTACTATGCAGGTGATTGTAATGCTGGAGGAAAAACCATTGCGATTAATTTACCCAATGATGAACGGGTACAGTT
Organism: Weeksella virosa DSM 16922; assembly: GCF_000189415.1. Lineage (GTDB taxonomy): Bacteria > Bacteroidota > Bacteroidia > Flavobacteriales > Weeksellaceae > Weeksella > Weeksella virosa. Next base: position 433,746 of record NC_015144.1, on the reverse strand, counting down.
AGAAAAAGGAACGCGTCGCTTGCAATTGAAAAATGCAATGCAAGCAAAATTCGATAAAATCTTATTACCGATTGCCGAAGAGTTGATAGATCCTTCTCAGCAAAAGAACGTAAAATTCGATGCGTTTTTTGCCAATGTTATGTTCCATGAAGTGGCGCACGGTTTAGGAATTAAAAACACTATCAATGGCAAAGGAACTGTTAGAGAAGCTTTGCAAGAAACACAGTCTTCTTTAGAAGAAGGAAAGGCAGATATTTTGGGGCTCTATATGGTGAATCAGCTTTTGGCCAAACAAGAATTAGAAGGGACGCAAGAAGATTATTTTGTTACGTTCTTGGCTGGTATTCTACGTTCTGTTCGTTTTGGAGCAAGTTCTGCCCATGGCCAAGCGAATATGGTTTGTTTTAATTATTTCCAAGAGCAAGGTGCTTTCGTGAAAACGGCCAATAATCATTATAGGGTAGATGTACCTAAAATGGAGAAAGCAATGCATGGTTTATCTGCTTTGATTCTGAAATTGCAAGGTGATGGGGATTACGATGGTGTTGTGAAGCTCAATCAAGAGAAAGGAAAAATCAGTGCCGATTTACAAAAAGATTTAGATCGTCTGAAAGCAAAAAACATCCCGGTAGATATTGTTTTCGAACAAGGTGTTTCTGTCCTTGGTTTGTAATATTTTTGGTGAGTTAGTTTAGCTTTAGAAACATATAAATAAAAAGCGGAAATTCCAGAACTGGAATTTCTGCTTTCTTATTAGGGATAAATAGTAATGATTTTTTTATTTCTTTAAAGCGTTAGCATAATTGGTTTCTACTTGTTTCCAATCCAAAACTTTAAAGAAATTAGTTAAATAATCATCACGTTTATTCATATATTTCAAATAATAAGCATGTTCCCAAACATCGATACCTAAAATCGGTTTCCCTGCAACTTTTGCTCCTGGCATCAAAGGATTATCTTGATTTGGTGTAGCAGTAACTGCTAAGTTACCATCTGGCAGAACAACTAGCCAAGACCATCCAGAACCAAACTGTTTAGAGCCTGCATCTTTCAATTGATTTACCAACTCATTTACACTACCAAAATCGGCTATGATTTTTTCTAATAAATCTCCAGTCGGAGCAGCTGTAGGATTAGGCGAAATTAAATCAAAATACATTTGGTGGTTATAATATCCGCCAGCATTGTTGCGCAATGCTGCATTATTCATATCCATATTTTTAAGGATTTCGACGATATTGTTGCTTTTAATACCAGCATCTTTTAGGGCGGCATTCAACTTATTCGTATACCCTAAATAATGCTTAGAAAAGTGGGTTTCCATAGTTTTACCATCGATGTATTCATTCACCTCATCATACCCATATTTCAAAGGTTTTATTTGGAAGGTTCCTGGATCTGCTTTTACATCAATCGGGTTACCTAAAACTTCTTTCTCTGGCTTGGTATCTGTTTTTGCTATCGTATCATTTGCATCTTGACTTGTGGTAGAATTTGTACTTTCTTTACAAGAAAATGTCATCATCATCCCTAAAGCGGCAAATAAGATCAATCCTTTTTTCATTTTATTAACGTATTTTATTTGAGTTGATAAGTTAGCAAAAATTATACTAAACTTGAAATTATCAATTTTAATATTTTGTTAAATTAAAACAAGTTAACTTTCTCTCAACAAACGCAACTCATTTTTCAAACTTAATAGCTGTTCTTGTAATTGTAGAATTTGCTCATCCTTCGATTTGATGAGTTCTTTGTATAATTCTTCAATTTTTGCTGTGGAAGTTATATTATTGGTATTATAATATCCTGATTGTGAACAAGCATTGAAAACGACCTGATCATTGAAGTTTTTAATAGTTTCTGAATCGACCTCTAAAACACGTGCAATTTCGTTTAATTTTTCTTCCGAAATTTTGGTCTTACAATTCTCAATATCAGAATAAGAGCTTTGACTTATCGATAATTTATCAGCCATATAACTTTGACTAAGATTCTTTATTTCACGTACTTTTCTTATTTTATAACCAATAACAGTATCCATAAACACAATATTTTATCAATCAAATGTAATAAATTATTGGTTATGAAATTTGCCATATCCTTCACTTTATGAATATTTTCAACTTATTAAACAATTTCAAATAACCTAATAATTATGAAAAAATTTATTTTAAAAGGAGGCTTGATTATAGCCTTAGCTTCAAGTTCAATTTTTTATGCATGTAATAACGATGATGACACCGTTGAACAAACAGCCGAATTACAAGGTAAAAATCACCTGTAATAGGAGAAGACATCTTCTTCAGATCAGATTACAAAGAAGATGTTACCAAAGGAGGTGGAGTAACTTTTGTATTTGATATAGGTAGACGATCGTCCCCTACTTGTAAGGGATTTGGAATCTGTCGCCTTGCTGCATTTGGTATTTGGATTGTTGTCCAGCCCAAAGCAAATCAAGCAATAGGAATTGACAAACAAAGTTCTCTAAAATTTATTACAATTGAGTTAGAATCTCCTATAGATCCTGCAGAATTCGACACACGTTTTTATGTTGATGAAGAAATAATTGACGACAATGGTAATTATAAAATCAAGGCAGGTGTTTATAATTTAGATTCTACGATCGGTTTATATGGTGGTTACAAATTACCTTATTTTGAATTGTAATTAATTATTAATATTTTAGGGTGTGAAATTCACACCCTAAATTCAATAAAAACAAACCTATGAAAAAACTTTTTCTATTTTTCACATTATTTATATTCACTATCGTATCTGCTCAAACTAAATACGAGACTCTTACTATTACCAATTACGACAGTATTCTAAAAAAGCTTGACTCAGAAAACCAAAATGAAATATACAATCTAAATATTAATGATTTTAAGCAACTTGTATCTAAATCAGCAAAACCATTTACATTGGTATATACATATGCTTGGTGGTGTGGTCCTTGTCGAAAAAAACTACCACAGGTTTTAGAATTTAAAAATAAACATCAAAACAAAGTAGAATTACTTATTTTAACAGGTGAGAAAAACCCAAGCAAATACCTTTATATGACTAATAAAGAATTCAATACTAAATACAATATTTTATTCCCAACATTTAATATCTCTGATGAAATTTCAACAAAAAGTAAAAAGAAATTTCACAACTTTATTCAAACAATTGTACCTGGACATTCAGACTACGGAACTGGTTTAAGTCTTAATTTATTAATTGATAATAAAACTTCTGAAGTTTTGTATGCATCATTTACTGAAATAGAAACAACAGACTCAATCTTCTCCAAACTAAACTCTTTTATTTCAAACAATTAAAAAACTCCAAAATCTCAATGGAATTTGGAGTTTTTGATGTAGCGTAAAAATATCGTTTTATTTTTTGTAATTCACCACGGCTTCAATAAATGCTTGTGCATTTTCTACCGGAATAGTTGGTAGGATTCCATGACCAAGATTGGCAACATATTTTGTAGTCCCGAAACCATCGATCATTTCTTTTACCATTTGTTGTATCACTTTTGGTGGCGACATCAATCTCGATGGATCGAAGTTTCCTTGTAACGTGATACGGTTTCCGGTTAATTCGCGAGCAGTTTGTGGCGTTACCGTCCAATCTACCCCTAAGGCAGAAGCTTTAGATCGGCTCATTTTATCCAATGCAAACCAACATCCTTTCCCGAAAACAATTACCGGTGCATGAGGTGCTAAGGCATTGGTAATTTGCTCGATATATGGCCAAGAAAACTCATCGTAATCTTGCGGAGAAAGCATTCCTCCCCACGAATCGAAAATCTGCACGGCGTTTACTCCATGTTCTACTTTTTTCTTTAGGTAGTCGATGGTTACTTTCGTGATTTTTTCGAGCAATAAGTGAGCAGCTTTAGGGTTCTGATAACAAAATGATTTTGCTTTATCAAAAGCTTTAGATCCTCGACCTTCTACGGCGTAGCATAAAATTGTCCAAGGAGAACCGGCAAATCCAATCAAAGGAATTTTATTGTCCAATTCTTTTTTGGTTATATCCAAAGCATCCATCACATAGCCTAAAGTTTCCTCGATATCTGGATCGATTAAATTTTCTACATCTTGTAGGGTTTTGATAGGATTTTCTAACCAAGGACCTATTCCGTTTTTCATCTCAAAATCCATTCCCATTGCCTGCGGAAGTACCAAAATATCAGAGAAGATAATCGCAGCATCCAAAGGAAAACGACGAATGGGTTGCAAGGTAATTTCGGCAGCTAATTCGGGCGTTCGGCAACGAGTAAAGAAATCATATTGATCGCGTAGTTTGATAAATTCGGGTAAATATCTACCTGCTTGACGCATCATCCAAACCGGTGGTCGGTCTACTTCTTCGCCTCGTAAGGCTTTTAAAAACAAGTCATTTTTAATCATTTCGATGTTTTTTTATTTTTTTCAAAACCGCTTCAACTAATGGTTCATCGGCGGTATAGATAGGGTTTGTAATTCTTTCTTTAATGGCTTCGGTGGTGGTAGTGCCAACCGAAAAGATTAAGGCTTCGGTCGGTATTTTATTTTTTTGTAGGAAAGTGGTGAAACTTAACGGACTGAAAAATGCGTAAGCATCGTACATTTTTTCTACATGATTTTCGATAGGAATTGATTGATAGCTAATGATTTGGTTGACTTGATTATTGTTGTTCATCAAGTTTTCTACCAAATAATCACGGCGATTGTTGCCGCAAAAAAACTGAATTGTGGTTTGTTTCAGCTCCGATAAATGACGAGCAAACAATTCGGCTGCGTAATTTTCTACTGCAACGACCGAGCGATTCTGAGCTTGTAATTTTTGAGCTGTTTTTTTTCCTACTACATAAAAATCTCCTGTGAGTTCGATATTTTCTATCGCCTTTACGCTGTTCTGACTCGTAATTAGATTTATTTTTTCGGTAGGATTTATTTTATTTTCTATCGTTTGCCGATCGGTAATCACAATGTTTAGCGAAGGTAGAATACGGTAATCCATATCGGGCAAAAATTGCTCGATGAGTTGAGTAGGTATTTCTTTGGTAAACAAAACAGATCGAATCACGCACGCAAATTTTGTTTAATCGTATCGATTAATTGTTTTGCTCCTTGCTCTAAACATTTTTCGGCCATTTTCCGACCAAATTCTTTGTACTCGCTCCGATTAAATTGGTCAACAACTTCGATTTTTTCTTTTCCGTCCAAGGATAAAATTGTTCCTTGAAACCGATACATGTCGGCCGATAAAGGGCTTACCAAAGCACCGATAGGAGCAGTACACCCACCTTCTAGAACGTTGAGGAATTGTCTTTCGACCGTTGCATAGAGTTCACATTCTTCATTGTTGATCGATGGGAAATCGAAATCTTCTCTTGCTACAACGCCCAAAATACCTTGTGAAGGCGCTGCCAACATCCAATCGATTGTAGAATAATGAAGTTTTCTGTTTTCTAGGTCTGCAATAATTTCTGATCTATCCAATCCGGCCATAGCAAAAATAGCTCCGTCCCAGTCATTATCTTGTAGTTTTTGTAAACGTAATTGTACATTTCCACGCAAATCTACCAAGGTGTCTTCGGGGTATCGATGCAACCAAAAAGCTCTTCTACGTAAACTTCCCGTTGCGATGGTTCGGTGTGTTTTGGTGAAAATGTCGTTGGATTTATAGACCAATATATCCGATGAATTGGCTCTTTCGGGAAAAGCTTTTAGCGCTAAGCCTTCTGGTAAAACCGTGGGTACATCTTTTAGAGAGTGGACGGCGATGTCAATCTTATTGTTTAGTAAAGCAATGTCCAAAGATTTGGTAAAAACCCCAGTTATACCCAACGAATAAATTGGCTGTTTTAGATTCAAATCTCCTTCAGATTTAATAGGGATAATTTCTATTTCACAACCTTTTTTTGATAATAAAGCAGCTACTTTATTGGCTTGCCACAAAGCTAAAGGACTTTGACGGGTGCCGATTCTTATTTTTTTCATGGAATGTTAAGCTTCTTTTAATCGAAACATTTTTTGCATCAATTCGTAGGTGTCTTCTGCATGGTCTCTGTTCTCTAACAAATAGGATGCAAATTGATTAGTGATTCGTTGGATCATTTTTTTGGTCAAAAGTAACTCGTTTTCATCCACCGAGAGATTGTCTTTTCTTAGGTTATGAATCTCATTGTCTTGAATGAACTGTAAGCGAGATTTGAATGATTGTATATAAGGTACAAATTCTCTTGTTTTTAGCCACTCTGCAAATTCGTCCATCAATTCGCTGATAATACTCTCTGCTAAAGGAATAGCTTCTTTTCTAGTGTTGAGGGTTTCATCTACCATCTTCGATAATCCATCTACGTTAACCAAATGAATGTTGTCGCGAGATCCTAAGGTGTGCACTACGTTTTCTGGTACCGACATGTCGATAATGGTCATCGATTTGTCCATCGGAATCATTTCCTCGGTAATTGTATGTTTACTTGCTCCAGTGGCAACGATAAGTATATCTGTTTTTTGGAGTTCTTCTAATAAATCGGCATGATCTTTTACTATCACTTCGTATTTATTACCCAAAATTTCTGCTTTTTCTCGCGTTCTATTTATCAAGGTAATTTGCGAACCTTCTGAGTGCTTCACTAAGTTTTCGCAAGTGTTTCGCCCGATTTTTCCTACTCCGTAAAGTAAAATGTTTTTAGAAGCTAAATCTTTCTGAGAATCTAAAATAAAATTCACCGCAGAGAAAGCAACAGAAGCAGAGCCATTACTAAGCAAAGTTTCGTTCTTGATTCGTTTACTAATTTGGATGGAGGTATTGATAAGTCGTTCTAAAAAAGCATTGGTAGTGCCTTCTTTTTTGAAACGTGTAAACCAAATTTTTATTTGACCGATGATATCAAAATCACCCAATATTTGACTTTCTAGACCCGAAGATACACGGAAAAGATGTTCTACTGCTTTTTTACCTTCTTGTATATTAACAAAATTTCTGAATTCTTCGATATCACCTTCGGTAAAGCGGCAATACTGTTCTATCATGCATTCAGCAGATGGTGCAAAACCATACATCTCTGTTCGGTTGCAAGTAGATACCACAAAGAAATTAGCTAATCCGTTTTGTTTTGCATCTTTCACAAAATCGCTAACTTTATCTGGAAAAAATGTAAATTTACCTCTAGTTTCGGCATCGGCTTTTTCGTAACTTAGGCCGATTACATAGAAGTTTTGGTCTTTTTTATCTCCTCTAATCGTCATCTGTTCATTAAAACTTGTACAAAAATACTGCGAATAATACCGAAAAATAGCTTTAAAAATGAAAAAGTAACGCTAAAAAGTAAAATCAATATTTTTAGAATTATTCTAAATTATGTAGTAGATTTGTACTCTATTCCTTTTTTAGTAGATGGTTACAGGATGTTTTAGGAAAATATATGACATTGATCAGTTATGCAGCAAAGTTTGAAAAATACCCATAAAAGTAAAATAAAAGAACACAACCTCGGGCGAGAGATTTATGTAGCTCATATTGATAATTTTACCGATTCTACCGATACCATTCTCAAGGGAATTGATAAGCGGTTTATCCAGTTTTATTTTTGTAGTAAAGGCAATCTTACTTTTAATTTTAATAACGGCTTGTATAAGTTTAATCTGAAGGACGGTAATAGTTTTTTGTTTTACAATCCGATGCTCGAAATGCCTCTCGACCTCAATGTTTCTGCACAAAGCAAAGTATTTATCGTTGCTTTATCAATCAAAACCATGCATGCTATTTTTTCGGAATATTCGATTGATAATAATTTTTTAGAGGAAACTCAATTTGACGATTATTATCAACAAAAGAAATTTCCGCACAGTATGCGTTCCATTTTTCATCAAATAGAAACCATAAATCTCGATACACCTTTTGAGAAAATGTTTTTGATGGCAAAGGTGTACGAAATTTTTACTCTATATTTTGCTGATATAGAAGGGAAACGAGAATACTGCCCGTATTTGGATAATGAGATGCAGGCCAAAAAACTAAAAATGGCCAAAGAAATACTGATGAGTAATTTGCAAAATCCTCCGCATATAAAAGATCTTGCCGATGAGGTGCAATTGTCTGAATATTACCTAAAAGAGGGATTCAAGAAAATATATGGCAATACCGTTTACGGTTTTGTTTTGGATAAAAAACTAGAGATGGCACGAGAGAAATTAATCACTAGTAACCAAAAAGTAAAAGATATTGCTTTTGAGATTGGGTATGAAAATCCATCACATTTTATTGCAGCCTTCAAAAAGAAATACGGCATCACCCCGAAACAATTTACCAAAGAACTTGGCTAAAAGATTTTTGGTAAATGGATCTAACAATCTTCGTTGTAGAGTACTGAAAAACTAACAATTTTATTGTTTTTTTAGTGTGCTGCGAAATTCGTTTCCGTTATCGATTAGTTTAAAAGTAGTATACAGTTTTCTACAATCCAACACAAGAGTATTAAGAAAGAAATTACTTTTTCAGAAAATCTATATTTCTTTTCAGACCTGTAAATTTTGTTCGTTTGACGGGCGATTTCCTAAACATCTCTTTAAAAACTTCTTCGGTGATTTCTTCCCAATCTGTTTTGCTGAAGTTATTGATTTTTTCGTGCCCGATAAATTTTTTCTCTTGGGTAGGAAGTGAGAAGCGATTCCAGGGACAAACTTCTTGGCAGATATCGCAACCAAAAATCCAGTCGTCGAACTTTCCTTTCATTTCGGTCGGAATTTCGCCTTTCAATTCAATGGTGAAGTATGAAATACATTGGCTTCCGTTCACGGTTTTGTTAGGTAAAATAGCTTCTGTCGGACACGCATCGATGCATCGAGTGCAGTTCCCGCAATGATCGGTTTCTATTGCATTGTCGTAGGACATTTCCAAATCGACAATCAATTCGGCTAAAAAGAAAAAAGATCCTTTTTGTTTGCTCAGCAAAAGAGAATTTTTCCCGATCCAACCGATACCTGCTTTTTGTGCCCAAGCATGCTCTAGAATTGGAGCAGAATCGGTGAAAGCTCTTCCGTTTACGTTGCCAATTTCTTCTTGAATATAATGCAGCAAGTCGCGCACTTTTTCTTTCACAACAAAATGATAATCTTCTCCCTGTGCATACATAGCAATTTTGTAGGAATCGGGATTTCGGTCGATAGGTTGATAATAATTATAGGCCAAAGAAATCACTGTTTTGGCACCATCTACCAGTAAACGAGGGTCCAAGCGCATATCGAAATTATTTTCCATATACGACATATCGCCATGGTAGTTATTTTTCAACCACGCCTCTAAGCGAGGTGCCTCTTGTTCGAGAAACTCAGCTTTGGCAATTCCACAACTTAGAAAACCCAATTCTTTGGCTTTATTTTTAATGAGTTGGGAACGCATCTCGAGCGTAGAAAGTTTTTCGGCTAAAATCATTATTTTGTTTTCGGTAGGATGTAAAACTAGTCGAAAAGATCTTGCTGATTTGTAGAATTTCCTCGGAATTTTATTCCTAGATGTCGGTATGCTTTTTCGGTTGCAACCCGTCCGCGTGCGGTTCTCATCAGATAGCCTTCTTGGATAAGGTAGGGCTCGTACACTTCTTCCAGTGTTCCGCCATTTTCACCTACAGCCGTTGCAATGGTTGTAATCCCAACTGGTCCACCGTTAAACTTTTTGATGAGGGTAGTTAGAATTCGATTATCCATCTCATCCAATCCGTTTTGGTCAACTTTGAGTGCACTTAAACTATAGTTGGCAATTTTTTTAGTAATTTTTCCATCTCCTTTTATTTGAGCAAAATCCCGCGTCCTGCGCAATAGAGCATTGGCAATACGAGGAGTTCCTCGACTTCTGCTGGCAATTTCTATGGCTGCTTCTTCGTCTATTGGCGTGTGTAAAATTCTAGAAGAACGTTCGATAATAGAGCTTAATAATTCGACAGAGTAATACTCAAACCGAAAATTTATACCAAAACGTGCACGTAAAGGAGCGGTTAATAAACCCGAGCGAGTTGTCGCACCGATTAATGTAAAAGGGTTCAGCCCGATTTGTACCGAACGAGCGTTAGGGCCTGATTCGATCATGATGTCAATTTTGAAATCTTCCATTGCCGAATACAAATATTCTTCGATTACGGGCGACATTCGGTGAATTTCATCAATAAAAAGAACATCATTTGGCTCTAGATTGGTGAGTAAACCTGCTAAATCACCAGGCTTATCCAACACGGGCCCTGAAGTGATTTTTATGCCAACCCCCAATTCATTGGCGATAATATTAGCAAGAGTTGTTTTTCCAAGTCCAGGAGGACCGTGCAGTAAAACATGATCAAGCGCCTCGTTACGTAACTTAGAAGCTTTTACGAAAATTTCTAAATTCTCTAGAATATGAGCTTGTCCTGCAAAGTCATCGAATTGTTGAGGACGCACGCTATCTTCATTTCGTAGGTCATCTTCTGGGTAGAAATCACGTTCTGGATGCAAGAGGTCTGACATGGTTGATATAAATTATAATAAGAAGAGCGTATTGTTTGGATTATACGCTGTATTTTTGCAGTACAAAGTTCGTAATAATTTTTTAGATTAAGAGAAATGAGTAAAGGAATACTTTTGGTGAACTTAGGATCACCCGATTCTACAGAGGTGGAAGATGTGAGAACGTATCTGCGTGAATTTTTGATGGACCCAAAAGTAATCGACTCTCCTTGGCTAATAAGAAAATTTGTTGTCGAGTTGGCTATTCTTCCAAAAAGACCAATAGAATCGGCAAAAGCTTATGAGAAAATTTGGACCCAAGATGGTTCACCGCTAATCATTTACTCGAAAAAACTACAAACCAAAGTACAACATGCGATTGATGTGCCAGTAGAATTGGCGATGCGTTATAAAAATCCTTCTATAGAATTTGGTTTACAACAATTGTATAACAAAGGTGTAAGAGAGGTTTTGGTAATACCATTGTATCCACAATACACCATGAGTACGACCGAAACAGTTGCAGAAAAGGTAGTGCAGTTGCAGAAAAAAAAGTTTAAGGATATGGAGGTAAAGTTCTTAAAAGCGTTTTACAATCATCCAGATTATGTAAAAGTTTTAGGAGATTCGATCAAAGAAAATTTACCTGTAGATTTCGATCAATTGTTGTTATCTTATCACGGGATACCAGAGAGACACGATCGCAAAGCGTTGGCATTTGGGAAACGTGCCAAAATACCGATTGTCGCTTATCGAGAACAATGCTACGAAACAACCCGTTTGGTTAGTGAATATTTGCAATTACCAGAAGATAAAGTAACCACATCTTTTCAGTCTAGATTAGGGAGAGATCCGTGGATTCAACCTTATACAGATGTTATTTTAGAGAACTTCCCGAAAGAAGGGGTCAAGAAAATAGCGGTTTGCACACCTGCATTTGTAGCGGATTGTTTAGAAACTTTAGAAGAAATTTCTATGGAAGGAAGAGAAGATTTTCTTGCCGCAGGAGGAGAAGAATTCACTTATATTCCATGTTTGAATGATCGAGATGATTGGGCGCAAGTGTTAATCAAATGGATAAATGGTTGGTTGAGTAATCGATAATTAATATCTTTACCAATTGTAACGATTGAAAATAATAGGCAAAAGTGTCGGGTTCGATTAGAAAATGGTGTTGGGTTTTGCTTTTCCTACAAAGCATTTTTTCGTTTGGTCAGTTTTTGGATACGAACGGCAATTTGATTTTGGATGGACGGAAATATCTGAAATCAAAAGTAGATACTACTGGTAGAAAAACCGGTTGGGTGATTAATGGAACCAATTCGTTGCAAATTAATCAAAATACTTTTTCTAATTGGATGCCTGGTGGTGAGAACTCTGTTTCTGCTGCTGCCAAAATAGATTACGAGCTCAGTTATCGTAAACACAAACATTTGTGGGACAATCGTATTCTACTCGAGTATGGTTTTATAGACAATAAAACCAACGGAACAAGAAAAACTGCAGATAATATAAACATTACTTCGTCTTATGGTTATCTTTTTAAGGACGATTGGTATCTCATTGCATCGGTAAATTTGCGTTCGCAGTTTACAGAAGGGTATGATTACAATGCAACACCCAAAAAAAAGCTTTCTAACTTTATGGCGCCAGGCTATCTGACGGTTGGGGTTGGAGCGAATTATATCCCAAAGCCTAATTTCCAGATTAGCATTCACCCGATTACCTCGAGAACAACTTTTGTATTGGATAAAACATTACAAAAGAAAGATAATTTTGGATTGAAGGAAGAAGGCGATGTAGCGTACTTCGAGATGGGAGCATATGTAGGAGCTCGATATAAATTCAAACTTTTCGAAAATGTCCACTACGATAATAATATTGCTCTGTTCTCTAATTACTCCGACAAGCCCCTGAATATTGATGTGGTTTATACCGGTAACTTAGACATGAAAATTAACAATTTCTTGTCTACCCAACTTTCGGTCAATCTTATATATGATGAAGATCAGATAAAAAAAACACAATTGAAACAAGCTTTGGGCGTTGGACTGGTTTATAAGTTTACCAACCAAGTACCGAAAGAAAAAAGAAAAAAGAAACGAGCAGATCGCGTAGTGTTACCGATAGAAATAGAACCAAAGAACTTACAATTCCGCAGGAGTTATTATAACAGAAGTCGGTACGATTCTGTTTTTATCCAAAGAAGAGTTTCTGAGCATAATATCAAATCAGAAACAATTTTCAACTAAGAAATTAATCAAACAAAATAAATATAACCAGTAATAAGAACATGAAAAAAATCTTTACTATTTTGAGTGTTTTAGCAGCCTCTTTTTCATTTGCACAAACCGTAAAAAACAATGGTGTAGTTACCGATAGTAAGCGTTATCTCAAAGATCAAACCTTTGATGGTAGAACCCAAGGGTGGTTTATCAGCGGAAACAATTCGTTGCTTTTCAGCCAAAGTGCTTTCGATAATTGGATAGCTGGCGGTGTAAACTCTTTCTCGTTGAATGCAGCAATGGATTATGAATTTAATCTCACACAAGGCAGACATATCTGGGATAACCGAATTATTTTGGGATATGGTATACAGGCAAATGACGGGGAAGATTCTCGTAAAACAAACGATATCATCGACCTTACTTCTGCATATGGTTATAGTATAGACAATCACTGGTATTTTGCGGGTATGATGAATTTCAAGACGCAATTCTCCGCAGGATACGATTATACTCAAAATCCAAAAGAAAAAATCTCTAACTTCATGGCGCCAGCATACCTTTCTATAGGGCTTGGAGTAGATTATAAGCCGACAGAAAATTTCCAAGTCAATATTCATCCTGCAACTGCACGTTGGACTTTCGTTACCGATAAAGCGTTACAAAAAGAAGGCAACTTTGGTTTAGAAAAAGACGGTGATTCTTCTGTGTTCGAGTTTGGTGGTTATCTTGGTGCACGATACAAACTGAATATTATGGAAGGAATTACGTACGACAACCGAATCGGAATTTTTACAGATTATCTCGATAAACCACAAAATATGGATGTGGCATATTCGGGGATTTTAGATCTGAAAGTAAATAAATGGATTTCGGCTCAAGTAGCTATTAATTTATTGTATGATGAAGATCAAGTGAAAAAAACGCAAGTGAAACAAACCTTAGGAATTGGGTTTAATTACAAATTCGATAATCAACCCAAAGAAGTTGTAGAAACAGCATTTTTGCAAGAAGCACCAATTTTTGTAGAGGAAATAGCAACGATAGAGCTAGCCAAAGAAACAGTTGAAATAAAAAATCTAGAATCTAAAATAAACCTTCTATAAATTATTTTACAGAAGAATAAAAAATCACAAAAGGTTGCCTCTGGCAACCTTTTGTGGTGTTAGACAATCCTAATATTGTTGGTTATTTATCTGCGGTAAAATCTAGCGAAAGAGAATTTACACAATAACGTAAACCGGTATCTGTAGGGCCGTCATCAAAAACATGCCCTAAATGTCCACCGCAATTGGCACAGAGAATTTCGGTTCTTATCATGCCATGCGAATGATCGATGCGCTCGACTATATTTTCATCGGCAATGGCTTTGTCAAAACTTGGCCAGCCACAATGAGCATCAAATTTCGAGTCAGACGAAAATAATTCTGTACCACAACCTGCACACAAGTAAGTTCCTTTCTCAAAATGCAAATTGTATTCACCACTAAAAGGTCTTTCTGTAGCGGCTTCTCTCAAAATGGTAAACTGATTGGTAGTCAATTGTTTTCTCCATTCTTGCTCTGTTTTTTTGATAGGGAAATCTTCTTTATTTGTTTTCATTTTTTCATTTTTTTTGTAGACTTCAAATTTTCATCCGAAACGCTTATTATACTCTTCTAGAGCATCTAAAACTTGGGATTCTGTGCAGGTTTGATTATAATTTGCTTTACCTATTTTTTCTATTAAACTAAATTGCAATTGATGTCCTTTGTTCTTCTTGTCGTGTTGTAACCATTGTAAAATAGCAGGATGCAAGCAAAAATCTATGTTTTGTGGCTTACCGTATATCGAAGCAAAACCTGCAAGAATAGTTTCTAAATCTTGCTCGTGTAATATGCCTAGTTGCCAACTAAGAATGCTCTCAAGAATCATACCTATCACGATAGCTTCACCATGTAACAATGGTTTATCAGTTGATAAAAATTCGCTTTCTATTGCATGCCCAAAGGTATGTCCGAAATTAAGGATTTTTCTCAAACCTTTTTCATAAGGATCTTCTTTTACAATTTTTAGTTTTATGTTGATCGAATCTTCTATCAAACCTTTTAGAGTTTTTGCATTATGTTCGGTTAAAGAAATTAATTTTTTCCAATGATCTTCGTCGGCAATCAAACCGTGTTTCAGCATTTCTGCTAAACCAGAATAGAGTTGTCTTTGATCTAAGGTTTTTAAAAATTTAGGCAAGATGATGACCATTTCAGGCTGAGTAAAAGTCCCAATCTGATTTTTAAGCCCTTGAAAATCAATGCCGTTTTTTCCTCCTGCCGAAGCGTCAACCATCGCCAAAAGAGTAGTCGGAATATTGATAAACGGAATTCCTCTCTTGTAAGTAGAGGCAGCAAAACCGCCCAAGTCGGTAAGTACTCCACCACCCAAATTGATTAATACCGATTGTCGATCGGCTTTATTTTCACTAAGGAAACTCCAAACCAAATTTGTAGTTTTTAGGGATTTATTTTCTTCACCCGAAGGGATTTCAATGATTTTCAAGTGTAAATCAGGTAAGGTCAGTCGTAATTGTTTCAGGCAATGAATACGAGTATTTTCATCTACCAAAACAAAACAATTTTTAGTTGGGTTCTGAGAAAAATAGTTCTGAATTTTTAATAAAGGTGAACGGAAAATTATGGATGCATTTTTCACAATCAAGTAAGTTTTGTATCTTAAAGAATATACTTATTCAAAGATACCAAATTTTCTCAGCTAATGTACTTTACGATTGGATAGCACAAATCAATTGTATCGGGAACATACTAGGATTTTAATGTAAAATAGTTGATGAATTCTTAATAAAAAACTAATATTATGTGAAAAATTATCATTATATTGTGCTATATATCAGTTATTTTATTCGGTTTTTATTAGCATGTATATCTCTGAAAAGCTGTATTTTTGTCTAAATTTTTTTTATTTTGAAGAAAATAACACTGTTTGACTCAGAAGAATTTGAGCAACTTTTACCACTGACGTTTACCAAACCTATAGGAGAACTGCGTATGGGGATTTTGACGTTTAAAGAACGTTGGGAAAAGCGATCAAACTTACCTGTTGATTATTGTACGCGCGAATATTTACAAGTAAAATACCCTTTTGTGTCAGAGAAAAACACTCTTTGGGTTAACCCTTCTTTTTTTGCTACACAAGACTTGGTAGATGCCGTACTTGTTTTGCAAAATAGAGAAGCGCTTGTATATGGAGAAAAAATAATCGCAGTCAACGGAGAAAACAAAACTGATTACAATAAAACAATTTCTTATCCTAACGAGGTGCTTTATATTGCCCACACTTGGGACTTGTTCCTTAATAATGATTATGCTATTCGGTCTGATTTTGAATTGTTAACATCCGGACGAGTTTCGCAAAAAATTTCTGAAACCAATCGATTTCTTGCACCAGAAAATATTTTTATAGAAGAAGGAGCAAAGGTAGAGTTTTCGATTCTCAATGCAGAGCAAGGGCCGATTTACGTAGGGAGAAAAGCCGAAATCATGGAAGGATGTATGGTCAGAGGAAGTCTAGCACTTTGCGATTACGCAAAACTGAACATGGGTGCAAAAATCTACCCAGGTACGACCGTTGGGCCACATTGCAAAGTTGGTGGTGAAGTAAATAACTCTATACTCATGGCGTACTCGAACAAAGGACATGACGGGTTTTTGGGGAATTCTGTGATCGGTGAATGGTGTAATTTAGGTGCCGACACCAATAACTCTAACCTAAAAAATAATTATGGCACTGTGAAAATCTGGAATTACCAAAAGGAACAATACCTGGATACAGGCCTTCAGTTTTGTGGTTTGATTATGGGAGATCATTCGAAATCAGCTATTAATACACAGTTTAATACGGGGACTACCGTTGGTATATGTTCCAATATTTTCCAATCAGGGTTTCCACCAACTCTAATTTCGTCATTCAGCTGGGGAGGAGCCAAAAATTCGCCAATCTTTGCTTTAGATAAAGCGTATGAGGCGGCAGATAGAATGATGAATAGACGTGAAAAGCAGTTAAGTGATGCGGATAAGATGATTTTGAAGCATTTATTTATGGAATATTTACAATAAATTAATCTTTAATTATTAATATAGTGAAAAATAAGAATTTTGAATACAACTAAATCGAATCGGTTAAAAAAAAATACCGATAAATGGTTAAAAATTCTTAGTTTTGTAGCTTGTATAAAACAATAAATTGAAATGACTGGTAAGTATAACAATGTTTTGGAACTAATAGGGAATACCCCGTTGGTTCGACTAAACAGAATTAACCAAAACATTCCTGGTGAGGTCTATGCCAAGCTCGAATGTTATAATCCGGGCCATTCAACAAAAGATAGGATAGCTTTACACATAATAGAAGAAGCAGAGAAAAAAGGTTTATTAAAACCAGGTTCTACCATAGTTGAAACTACATCTGGTAACACAGGATTTAGTGTAGCAATGGTCAGTATTGTAAAAGGATATAAATGTATTTTAGCCGTTTCTGATAAGACGAAAGCAGAAAAAATTGCCTACCTAAAAGCTTTAGGTGCTAAGGTGTTCGTTTGCCCAGCCAATGTGCCAGCAGATGATCCGCGTTCGTATTATGAAGTTGCAAAAAGAATTGCCGCAGAAACCCCTAACTCTTTATATATCAATCAATACTTTAATTTAGGCAATACAGAGGCGCATTACCTCACTACAGGACCCGAAATTTGGGAACAAACAGAAGGTAAAATTACTCATCTGATTGGATGTTGTGGAACAGGTGGTACGTTATCTGGTTCTGCACGTTACATTAAAGAACAAAATCCAGGGGTGAAAATAATAGGGGTAGATGCTTATGGTTCTGTTTTGAAAAAATACCATGAAACGGGAGAGCTAGATCCTAACGAAATTTACTCTTATAGAATAGAAGGTATGGGTAAAAACTTGATTCCAGACGCATTGGATTTCTCAACAGTAGACCGTTTTATTAAAGTAACGGATGAAGATGCAGCATATCGCACACGTGAAATTGCTCTGAAAGAAGGAATCATGCCTGGCTATACATCAGGAGCTGCTACACAAGCCTATAAAATTTTGGCAGAAGAAGGTGAGTTTAATGAAAATTCTAAGGTGGTTATTCTATTTCCTGATCATGGATCTCGATATATCACAAAGGTTTATAGCGACGAATGGATGGCGGAGCAAGGATTTACAAATAGCAAACTAAATGGATTAGAATCCCGAGCTACCATCGATTATATTAAGTAATGAAAAATACGTTAAGATAAGGAACAATATAACAGAAGTAGGTGAAAGAAATTTTATCTACTTCTTTCCGTTAAAAATAAAAACAAACTTAAAATGGATATTTTTGAACGATTAAGACAAAACCCTGGTCCTTTAGGACAATTCGCAGACTATGGTGAAGGCTACTATGTTTTCCCGCAACTAAAAGGAGAGATTGGGCCTGTAATGGAGTTTCAGGGAAAAAAAGTGATAACTTGGTCTATCAATAACTACTTAGGTCTTGCTAATCATCCCGAGGTAAGAAAAGTTGATGCAGATGCAGCAGCAGAGTATGGAATGGCTTATCCTATGGGAGCTCGTGCAATGTCAGGACAAACCGATTTCCATGCACAATTAGAAGATGAATTAGCAGAATTTGTGCAAAAAGAGGCAGCATATCTAATGAACTTTGGTTACCAAGGAATGTTGTCGACAATAGATGCTTTGGTATCGAAAAATGACGTAATCGTGTACGATGCAGAATGTCATGCCTGTATTGTAGATGGTGTACGGCTACATTTTGGAAAACGATTTATCTTTCAACACAACAACATAGAAAGTTTCGAGAAAATCATCAAACGTGCTCGTACATTAGCCGATAAACAAGGTGGAGGAGTATTGGTAATTACAGAAGGAGTGTTTGGTATGACAGGAAAACAAGGGATTCTGAAAGAAATTTGTGATTTGAAAGATACCTACAATTTCCGTCTATTAGTCGATGATGCACACGGTTTCGGTACACTTGGTAAAACAGGAGCTGGAGCAGGAGAAGAGCAAGGTTGTCAAGATAAAATTGATATTTACTTCTCTACTTTTGCAAAATCGATGGCAGGATTTGGAGCTTTTATCGCAGGTGACAAAGAAATTATCCGAATCTTGAAATATAACTTACGATCACAAATCTTTGCCAAGTCATTGACTATGCCAATGGTAATAGGAGGGTTGAAAAGATTAGAATTATTACGGTCTAAACCAGAACTGAAAGACAAATTATGGCATAATGTAAACAAAATCCAGAAAGGATTAGTAGAAAGAGGCTTTGATATCGGAGGATCTAATACGTGTGTTACACCAATTGTTTTGAATGGTTCACCAATCGAAGCGACACTTTTGGCAAAAGAAATGCGTGAAGAGTACGGAATTTTTGTTTCGGTAGTGGTTTATCCTGTTATCCCGAAAGGAATGATTATTTTCAGAATAATTCCAACCGCCGCACACGAAGACGAACATATAGAATATACTTTAAACTCGTTTGCAGAAATCAGGGGTAAACTAGAAGGTGGCTATTATAAACGAAAAGCAGAAGAATTGAATATAGATTTCATTCAATACTAAAAAAAAATAAAAAAGTCTTCAATTTTTTGAAGGCTTTTTTTTATATCCAAACTTTTTTAGTCCAAAACCGTAGTAATAGAGCGATAAGAATTTGTATCTTTGATACTACTCTAACAATTAGAAAATATCCCACCATGAAAATTCATAATTTTAGTGCCGGTCCATGCATTTTACCCCAGGTAGTGTTTGATAAAATGGCAGAAGCTTGCATAAACTTCAATCACTCTGGCTCGTCTATATTAGAAATATCTCACCGAAGAAAAGACGCTGTAGAAGTAATCGATACTGCAAGAGCTTTGGTCAAAGAACTGATGCAGGTTCCCGATAGTCACGAGGTTGTTTTTATGCAAGGAGGAGCTTCTTTACAATTCCCTGTGGTAGCCTATAATTTGTTGCGAGAAGGCGGAAAAGCATCTTACCTACAAACAGGCAAATGGGCAGAGAATGCAATTAAAGAAGCTAAAAGATTTGGAGAGATAGAAATTATTGCTTCATCAAAAGATAAAAACTATTCCTATATTCCAAAGAAATATACAGTATTCAATGATGTAGACTATTTTCACTGTACCTCGAACAATACGATTTATGGAACCCAAATGAAAGAGTTCCCTTCGGTAGAAGTGCCGATTGTATGTGATATGTCATCGGATATTTTATCAAGAGAAATAGAGGTAGACCGTTTTGGTTTGATCTATGCAGGTGCACAAAAAAATATGGGGCCAGCTGGCTCTGCTGTGGCTATCGTTCAAAAAGATTTGTTGGGGAAAACAGGACGTAATATTCCAGATTATTTAAATTACGCAACGCACATAGCCAAAGAATCTTCTTTCAATACATGGCCCGTTATTGCGATTTATGGCGTAATGCTAAATTTACAATGGCTAAAAGAACAAGGTGGAGTAGCAGCCATAGCGAAAATAAACACACAGAAAGCCGAAACTATATATGCCGAAATTGATAGAAACTCTATGTTCGAAGGTACGGCTGTAGCAGAAGATCGTTCGCAAATGAATGCTACTTTTGTACTGAAACAAGAGAACTTGAAAACAGATTTCGACGCTTTATTAAAAGAAGCTGGTATTGCATCATTAGCCGGCCATCGAGATGTAGGAGGTTATCGAGCTTCTATGTATAATGCATTACCGCTAGAATCTGTGCAAGTATTGGTAGAAGTAATGAAAAATTTCGAACAAAAGTTTGGATAAATCCAGACAATCACTATATTCTATATCGTAGGAAAGAAGAAAAATAACATCATAAAACGATTTATCTGAAATGAAAATATTAGCCAACGACGGAATTTCTAAATCAGGAAAACTTGCCTTAGAAGATAAAGGTTTCACGGTAGATACCACACATGTAGCACAAGAGCAATTAGCTAATTACCTGAATAAAAATAATATAGAGGTGCTTTTGGTACGTTCTGCAACCAAAGTACGACAAGATTTAATCGACGCTACACAACTGAAAATTATCGGCAGAGGTGGAGTTGGATTAGATAATATAGATGTAGATTATGCCAAAAGCAAGGGAATAGAAGTTATCAATACACCAGCCTCATCTTCTATTTCTGTAGCCGAATTTGTCTTTGCTCACCTTTTCGGGATTGTACGCAATCTTCATCAAGCGAACCGAACGATGCCGTTAGAAGGAGACTCTAACTTCAATGGACTAAAGAAAGCATATGGGAAAGCCTATGAATTAAGAGGAAAAACGATAGGAATTATCGGTTTTGGAAGGATAGGAGTTGAGGTTGCAAGAATTGCTATAGGCATGGGAATGAAAGTTGTCATATACGATAAAAAAGAAAAAAACAAAGCAGTAAAACTTCAGTTTTTTGATGGACAATCCCACACTTTTAATCTTGAAACTTCCTCAATGGATCAATTGCTTTCTACAGCAGACTTTATCAGCATTCATGTTCCATCTCAAAAAGGATATGTAATCGGGAGAAAAGAAATTGAAAAAATGAAAGAAGGAGTCGTTATTATCAACACAGCCCGTGGCGGAGTTTTAGACGAACGCGCTTTGGTCGATGCCATAGAAACAGGTAAAGTATTGGGGGCTGCTTTGGATGTTTTCGAGAATGAGCCACTACCAGAAATGGGGTTGTTGATGAACGAGAGTTTATCGCTTAGTCCACACATTGCAGGCTCTACTATAGAGGCACAAGACCGTATCGGAGCCGAATTAGCAGAACAAATTATCCAAATATATAATTTATCTCATGCCTAAGTTTTTACCTTTTCAGGGTTTGCGTCCGAATCAAGAAACCGCACAAGACTTTGTAACGCTCAATGTAGATCATTATTCGCGAGAAGAAATAGAGCATTATGTCAAAACTAGACCACACTCTTTTCTGCATATCATTCAACCAACATGGGACGGAAGCTTAGATTTTGAAACGCGTTATAAAAATGTTCGAGAGAATCTAGAAAAAGATATACAAGGTAAAATCATTTCACAAGATCGCTCTTCTATTTATATTTATCAGCTCAATAAACCAAATGGGTTGCAAACGCATGGAATTATGGGATTGGTAAGTATACAAGATTATCGTGACAATAAAATAAAAAAACACGAAGAAGTTTTGCAAGATAGGGTCGATATGTTTACAAATTATCTCATCAACACTCATTTCCATGCCGAACCTGTTTTGTTAACTTATAAACCCAATCAACGAATTGACTTGCTAATCGGCAATGAGCTAAAAAAACAACCAACGTTAAGAGTAAAAGAAGAAAACGGAAACGAACATTTGTTGTGGCGCGTAGATAATCGCTTGGTTTTAGGACAAATCAAAGAATCGATTTCTAGATTAGAAAGTTTATACATTGCAGATGGACATCACCGTATGGCAAGCTCAGAAAAATACACAACCCATCAAGAACAACACACAGAAGTAATATACGGTACAGAAACTTTTCATTATACTTTAGCCATGTTAGTTTCTAATGATGATTTGATAATACATGATTATAATCGTTTGATTATCAATCTTAATGGGTTAACTACTCAAGAATTTATAGATGCTTTGAGTACAAGTTATGATGTGGTTGCAAAAGGCAATGAAATGTCAATGCCTACCAAAAAACATCACATCGTCCTCTATATCGATGGGGAGTATTACAATCTATATGTAAAAGATGATATTGTAGATACAGAAGGTCTAAAAGAATTGGATACCTATATTTTCGAACAAACAATTTTACGGCCGATTTTGGGGATTACCGATTATAGAAATGATCAACGCATTCGTTACCTGAAAGGCAGTAGCGATAGTAGAAGTTTAGAAGAAATAAAAAATAATGTAGATCAAGGCAAGGCTGTAGCTGGATTTGCATTTTATCCAATTAATGTAAACGACTTGCAACTGATTGCTGATCTTGGTCTTACTATGCCACCAAAAAGTACCTATATAGAGCCAAAACCTTTAAGTGGTTTTGCGATTTTTGATTTAAAAGAAGAAGAATGACAATAGCAAAAAACCTACAAACAATTAAGAAAACTTTACCCGAAAATGTAACCCTGGTGGCTGTTTCTAAAACTCATTCTATTGAAGAAATTTTAGAAGCTTATTCTGCAGGACAACGAGTTTTTGGAGAAAATAAAGTACAAGAACTTACCCAAAAACAAGAACTTCTACCCAAAGATATCGAATGGCATATGATTGGTCACCTACAACGCAACAAAGTGAAATATTTGGCACCTTTTGTTTCATTAATCCATGGAGTAGATAGTTTGAGACTTTTGGTAGAAATCAATAAACAAGCTCAAAAAAATAACCGTATCATCAAGGTTTTATTACAAAAATATATAGCTGAAGAAGAAAGTAAATTTGGGATGGATGCAGAAGAAATCGAGGAAATTCTTAGTAATCATGCACAAGAGTTGAGCAATGTAGAAATTGTTGGCTTGATGGGGATGGCAAGCTTTACCGACCAATACGAAATTGTTCGTGAAGAATTTCGTACCCTAAAGAAAACCTTTGATCGTTTGTCGAAAAACTATCCAAAACTTACCATTTTATCAATGGGAATGAGTGGTGATTATCCTATTGCAATAGAAGAGGGAAGTACCATGGTGCGAATAGGAAGTGCGATTTTCGGGTAACGAAATTATGGCTAATTTCCCAATGTATAGCTGATTTATAGATACAAAAAGCCTTGCAAGTGCAAGGCTTTTTGTATAATCTATACGATTGATTGTTATAATGCTTTGAAACGAATCAACACTAAATTATCTTTGAATAAAGAAAGATTTTTCCCATTGATTTCGTATCGGTTAACTTCTCTCAACATATCAAGATACGCTTTTTCTTGGTTCATTTGTGGACAGTAAACTTTGGTAGAGCCTATCTCAGAAAAACGAATTGTCGTTGAGTTCAAAGTAGCTTTACCTTGGTAAGAATTACAGCCTGCAAAACCATTCACCGTCAGACCATCTTCGTACCGAAAGTTTAACACGACATCTTGTTGGTCGAGTCCTTTTACATTTCCGGTATTGTCTTGTAGAACCCATTTATTGGTTTCCAAGATTTGTTTTATTTTCGAGAAATCTGTCACAGGAGCTGCTGTCTGACAAGAATTCATAAAAAATCCAATCATCAAAACAAGGGTTAGTCTAATTTTTTGCATACTATAATTTTTTTATCGTAAACTCGCACCAAAACTCTTTTCGTACAAGTGGATTAATTTTTTCATTACCCTATCAACTTCATCGTCGCTTAGGGTTTTCTGATTGTCTCTGAAAAAGAAACTCAGTGCATACGATTTTTTATTACCAACCGGTAATTTATCTCCTTCGTATACATCGAAAAGATGAACGTCTTTTAAAAGCTCATTTTTAAGACCAAAAGCTGCATTGTACAACTCTTGGTACGTTGTTGTCTGCGGCAATAATAGAGCCAAATCTCGTCGAGAGCCTGGGAATTTCGGAATTTCTTTATATTTAAGCGGTTGTTGGTTCACCATCGACAGAAGAACATCCCAATCTAGTTGTGCATAGTAAACTGCTTGGTTGAGGTCGATTTTCTTCAATAACTTTTGGTTAACAATTCCAGCATACCCCAGAACTTTTCCGTTAGTAATGAGTCGGATACCTTCTTGTAAGTTTGCATCTTCTGTTGGTGACTCCGAATCTATTCGTAATCCTAAGCGTTCGAATAGCTGGTTTATCACTCCTTTTAAATCATAGAAACTTGCTTTGCGCTGATTCTTGGTCCAATTTTCTCCACCAATATCTCCGCTGACAACCAAAGACAATTGTTTACTTTCTTGATAAGTATTATTTAGTTTAGTGTAAATTTTTCCGAATTCATAAAGCTTGATGTTTTTATTCTTTCGATTGACATTGAAAATTACATTTTCGAGTAATCCCGTAATTAAGCTTCTTCTCATCACTGCTAGATCGGCACTTAGAGGGTTTAGCATTTCTACAAATTCACCATCTGGGAAATGGAATAATTCTTCGTACTCTTTTTTTATCAACGAGTTGTTCATCGCCTCATGAAAGCCAAAAGCATTGAGTTCTCGTGCAACAAAATCTTCAACTTTTTCTGGATTTGTTTTGTTGGATGGTATAATCGAAAAACTTACTTTTTCTGGTTCTGTGATATTATCATACCCATATAAACGTAAAATTTCTTCAATTAAATCCACTTCACGATGTACATCTACACGATATGCCGGAACCAAAACTTCTACTTCTTCGTCGTTTTCTTTTATCGTTTTGATTTCTAAATAGGTGAATATTTCCTTAATTTTCTCTTTCGGAATTTCCATCCCAAGCAACTGATTTATTTTCTTATACCGTAAAGTAATCGGAAAATCTTCTATAACTTTAGGATAAAAATCATCTATATCCGAGGCGATTTCAGCATTGGCATATTCTACTAATAAAAGTACGGCTTTTTTTAGTGCATCTATCGTTAGGGTAGGATCTATTCCGCGCTCGAAACGGAAAGATGCATCTGTATTTAGAGCGTGAGCTTTAGCACCTTTACGAATAGTTACTGGATCGAAATAGGCACTCTCTACAAATAAGGACGTAGTTTCGTTGGTTACACCAGAGTTTTTACCACCAAAAACCCCAGCGATACACATAGGTTTTTCAGTATCAGAAATCATCAACTCGTGTCCTTTTAATGTGCGCTCGATTCCATCAAGGGTTGTGAATTTTGTATCTTTATTGGCAATTTCTACAACCACCTCTTGTCCCGAAATTTTGTCTGCATCAAAGGTATGTAGTGGTTGGCCAAGGTCATGCATCACGAAATTGGCAATATCTACAACATTGTTTACAGGTGTAAGTCCGATTGTGCGTAGTGCAGTTTGCAACCATTCTGGTGAGGGCTGAACATGTATATTTTTAAGGTAAACGCTTGCATACCTAGGGGCTGCTTCTGTATTTTTTATGTTGCTTTTTATCGGGTTTTTACCAAAATTTTCGGTAGGATATTGAGATAAGTCGTACGGCGTGAATTCTGCTTCGTAACCGCGAACTTTTAGGGCAGCAAATAAATCACGTGCTACACCGTAATGCGACATTGCATCTGCACGGTTTGGCGTGAGTCCGATCTCTATTAAATAATCTTCATCGATCGAAATGTATTCTAGAATGGATTCCCCGATTTGGTAGTTTTTGGGTAATACGAGAATTCCGCTATTGTCTTCACCTATTCCTAATTCTACCTCAGAGCAAATCATCCCATTGGATTCTTCACCTCTGATTTTTGCTTTTTTTATGGTGAAGCTTTCACCTTCTTTCGTGGGGAGTTGAGTCCCTTCGGTAGCAACTGCAACTTTCTGTCCGATAGCTACATTGGGTGCGCCGCATACAATTTGTACAGGTTCCCCATTCCCGAAATTTATTTGAGTAACTTTTAGTTTATCGGCATTGTTGTGTTTTTCTACACTGACTACTTCGCCTATAATAACTTTATCTAAATAATCTTTATTTCCACCAATTTTTTCCACGCCTTCTACTTCTAGGCCGATATTGGTGAGAATGGCAGAAAGTTCATCGACACTGATTGGGGTGTTGATGTATTTTCTTAGCCAATTGTATGAAATGTTCATGGGTTATTTTATCATTCGTTCATTAAGCGTTCAACATTACAGGCATCACCAGCATTAGGATTTCTTCACCTTCTTCTAATCCGTCGACAGGTTTAATGATTCCTGCACGGTTTGGTTCGGACATTTCTAATGTGATGTCGTCTGATTGTAAATTGTTGAGCATTTCGATTAAAAACTTCGAGTTGAAGCCAATTTGCAAATCAGTCCCGTTGTATTCGCATGGTAAACGTTCTTCTGCTTTGTTTGCAAAATCTACGTCTTCTGCAGAAATCGTCAAAGAGTTACCGATGAGTTTGAGGCGAATCTGATTGGTTGTTTTGTTTGAGAAAATAGCAACACGTTTTAGCGAACTCAAGAAAAGATTTCGATTGATAGTTAGAACGTTTGGGTTTTCTTTTGGGATAACTGCGTCGTAGTTAGGATATTTTCCATCGATCAAACGACATGTTAGTACAATGTTCTGGAATGTAAAACGAGTGTTGGTTTGGTTGTATTCGATGGTTACTTCGTCATTGTTACCTCCTAATATATTTTTTAGCAGGTTCAATGGTTTTTTAGGCATAATATATTCAGCTGCTTCAACAGATTGTAATCCAGTACGAGAATATTTTACCAAGCGATGTGCATCGGTAGCCACAAAATTAAAAACATCTGGCTGTGCTTGGAATAAAACTCCGGTCATTATCGGGCGAAGCTCATCATTTCCAGTTGCAAAAATTGTTTTTAAAATAGCTTCTGAAATTACACTTGCAGGTAATTTGGTAAGATGGGCTTCTTCTACATCGGGGGTCTGAGGGTATTCTGATGCATCTTCATAAGCCAATTGGTAGTTCCCTTGTTCGGATACGATTTCTAGTGTATTGCCATCTTTTTGTATGAATGTTAAAGGCTGTGCAGGAAATGTTTTTAGGGTATCGGTTAAAATTTTAGACGGTACTGCAATCTTACCTTCATCTTCAGATTCTACTTCGAATGTGGTTGAAATTGTTGTTTCTAAATCCGATCCTGTGATGGTTAATTCGTTTCCCTTCAACTCGAAAAGAAAGTTGTCTAAAATCGGTAAGGTATTGTTATTGTTGATAACACCACCAATCGTATTAACATTCTTTAAGAGTGTATTACTTGATACAATAAATTTCATAGCGTGAATTTTCCTTAAAAATATCTAACAAAAATAAGAATTAACAACTAATATATAACTACTTATACAAAAAAATATAGTCTATTTGTTAACACTTGAGAAATAAAAAATTATATTAAGAGTTCGATACTTCTTAATGGGTTGAAAATGAGTTGACAAAACCTTTTCAGTAAAGTTTTTCTAGTTTTGGTATTATCTTTGGTTCAACTTACATTTATAGAGAAATAATGAGTTTATGGAGATAAGAATAGAATTACAAGAGAACGATCAACAAAAAGAATTTTTTTTGTACGACGGTGATAAGAAAATAGGGGAGCTCACCTTTTCGGTGAAAGATGGCTACATGATCATCAATCATACAGGGGTAAATGTAGAATATCGAGGACAGGGGTTGGCAGAAAAATTAGTCCTCAAAGGAATAGATTATGCCAAAGAAAACAATCTAAAAATCAGACCATACTGCTCGTATGTTAGCAATTATATGATGAAACACCCCGAATACCAAGATATTTTATAATCGCATGGATATAGAAAAAATATTTGCTCATAACCAAGTATGGATCAAAGAGCATATCGATAGTAATCCTAATTTTTTTGATGAGTTAAGCGCTGGTCAAAACCCCGAGTTTCTCTATATCGGTTGCTCGGATAGTCGTGTAACTGCAGAAGAGCTATTGGGAGCAAAACCCGGAGAGGTCTTTGTGCATCGAAACATAGCCAATATGGTTGTCGGTTTAGACCTCAACACAACTTCAGTACTTGCTTATGCTGTAGAACATTTGCAAGTGAAACATATTGTTGTATGCGGACATTATAATTGTGGCGGCATAAAATCTGCTATGATACCAAAAGATTTAGGGATTATGAATCCTTGGTTGCGCAACATACGAGATGTCTATCGTTTACATGCTGATGAGCTCAACTCGATCGAAAATGAAGCGATGCGCTACAATCGATTAGTAGAACTTAATGTACAAGAACAATGCATCAACGTCGTGAAAAATCCTTTTGTACAACGCGCTATGGCCAATGGTCTTCGCGTGCATGGTTGGGTTTTTGATTTGTTTACCGGAAAATTAATAGATTTGGCGCTTGATTTTGATAAAATCCTAGAAAATATTAAAGAAATTTACGATATTAAACCAAATGCATGACACCAACTTTTTAACATCCAACTAGCTCATGAAAAATTTTTTTCAGCAACTTTGGAAGCGTAAATGGGCGAAAAGACTAAGTATCGCAGGAATAAGTATTGTTGCGGTACTTTTTATTCTAAGCCAACTCATTACCTATCTTATCAATAGCAAATTACCCGAAATTATCGAAGAGAAAAACGATACGCCTTATCACCTAACTTATGAAAATTTACGCTTTTCTTTGTTGAGGTCTTCACTTTCCTTGCGCGATGTTTCTGTTTCACCAAAAGATTCTACTCAAATAAAAGATTCTATCCAGGCGACCGGAAAAGTAGCGAAAATAGATGTAGTCGGTATTAACTTCATCAAGCTTCTTGCACAGAAAGAAGTCTCAGCTTATTCGATCAATATACACGAACCAATTGTCAATTACTACCTGCCCGATCGCAACAAAGAACCAAAAGATACCACCGAAGCGCAGGTCGGGAAAAGCCTGAAAATCTCTAAAATCAACGTGAGAAAAGGAGAGTTTAATTTGTTTTCGACTGATGGGAAACTACATTTGGCTCAAGTGCAGGGAATTGACATTGGTTTTCAGGGTGTGAAGTTCAGCGAACGAACAGTGGATAAAAAAATACCTTTTCGTTTTTCAGACTTTCAAATCAAAGTCAATGATCTATTTTTTATAGTTAAAAATAATCAGATAATCCGCTCTAAGAAGGTGAAATTAAACCCTCGTGAATTCGAGTTGAATGAATTTACAATGAAACCGTTGAGGATGAAAGGTAACAAGTTTTATCCAAACCATTCAAACAACGATTTACTCGACATAGAATCTCCACTTTTGCAGTTAACTAAGATGGATTGGGGTTTTACGAATGAAGATAAACTGTATTTTAAGACTGATTTAATAAAATTTACACAGCCTAAAATCACAATTTTAATGGCCGATGAAAAACCCAAAAAAGAAAATACAAAAAATATCGAAAATGTAAAAAGGCAAGCAAATGAAACCGAACTAATCACCATCCATCAACTACAGATAGAAAGAGGAAAAATACAATCGCTTTTATCCAATGCAGAAACAGTAAAATATTCGATAAGCAATGTAGATCTTAGTATAGAGGGAATAAAAATGAATGAATTGACCAGGACAAACCAAATTCCGATCGATTATAATACCTTCAAAATAAAACTAGATTCTATGTATTATCGATTGAATGAAATGCATACGATTCGCGCGTCTGATTTAGATTTGACGAATAGAAATCTGGTGCTCAAGAATTTTAAGATGAAACCCTTGATTTCTAAAAATCAGTTCAATAAAAACCAAACTCTAGCCAATACCTTGCTCGATATAGAAGCGCCAATTCTTAGGTTGAATAACAATCGTTGGGGATTTCTGCAAGATCAATTTTTTTTCAAAACACAGTCAATCAAACTCGATGAGGTAAAAGTGCGGATCATTGATCAGAAAAATCAGCAAGCAATAGCACGAAAATTGGATGAAACAACTCAAAAATTTTTAATCAACTTCAATCTTCAAGTAGACACGATTGCAGTCGATCATTCTCGTTTTACATCAGAAGGAAAGTTTGATTTTGATCGAGTGAATTTGAGGGTCTTCGGACTGAAGAATGATTACGGAAAACAATTAGGTGTTGACCATGTAATTTTCAATAAACCTGTTTTCACCATTTTCGGGCAACCAAGAAGAGTTGCACAAAGACAAGGGCAAACCAATCAACAATTCAACGATTACATTAGGGTGAAAAAACTCTCGTTGCTCAACGGAGAATTGTCGTTGATACCATATAGAAAGAAAGAACCTAATCTGAAGTTAAAGGATATTTGGTTGCGTTTTGATGATATAGAAATAGACCCAAAAACCATAAAAGATCCTATCCCGTTCGCTTATAAAAATGTTTTGCTACGCTCTTCGAGTTTAAATTATGATGTAAATTCCATTTATTATATGACAACCGGGAATATAGAGTTTAATAACGGTAATTTGTTAATGAATAAACTGTCTCTGAAACCGAAATTGTCCCGTAAAAACTTCAATGCCCAACTGAAAGTACAATCCGACTTGTATACGGTTAGCGTGGAAAAAATTAGTGGGAATGGTATAAAATGGGGAATCAGTCAACAGAATGATTTCTTTCTCACAAGCACATACATGAAGCTCGATCGCATGCATGCCAATATTTATAGAAGTTTGGTTCCGCCTGATGATTTGCGTAAAAAAACAATGTTCTCGCAAAAACTTCGAGAGATGAAATTCGGTTTAGGAATAAAAAAGCTACAAATAGCAAATTCTGTTTTGGAGTATGAAGAAGAAACTGCTAAAAGTATAGGGACAGGTAAGTTGACATTTTCTAATATCCAAACTACTATCAATAACGTGAATTCTGGCTATAAAAAAAGATCATTACCGGACGTTGTTGTCAATTGGCAATCGCAGTTTATGAATGGGGATTTGAAAGCGAAATGGACTTTCAATCCGATGGATCGTTCAGAAAAATTCAATATTCAAGGCACGATAAGCCAATTGCCTGCAAAAAAATTAGACCCGTTTTTAGTGCCTTATCTCAAAGCTTCGGCCGAAGGAAAATTCAATAATATAACCTTTAATTTTGATGGAAATGATAAAGTTGCCAACGGAGATTTTGGTATTTATTATCAGAACCTAAAAGTTAGTTTACTGAGAGATGATGGATCTAAAAGAAAATTTTTGTCCGCTATCGGAAATATAGCAGTGAAAAAAGATTCGCGCGGAGAAATGAAAAATAAAAAAGTAGAAAACATCGAACGAAAACAAGACAAATCCTTTTTTAATTTCTTCCTCGCATGTATCTTAGACGGTCTAAAGCAAACTTTGCTTATCGTATAAAATAAGAATCATGAAAAGAACCGCTTTTATAACCGGTGCGACCTCTGGAATAGGACGCGCAACAGCTGAGATATTAGCCGATAATTACCGACTAATTTTGTGTGGACGACGTGAAGAGCGTCTCGATGAAGTGAAAAAAGAACTCGAGCACAAAACAGAAATAACTACATTGCAATTTGATGTTCGCGATAGAAAGTCCGTTTTTAAGGCTCTTGATCACTTGGATAAAAATTGGCAAACAATTGATGTTTTGGTCAACAATGCAGGAAACGCTCATGGTTTGTCTACTTTTGATGAGGCAGATCTAGATGATTTAGAAGCAATGATAGATATTAATATAAAAGGATTAATATTTGTAACCAAAGCAGTTTTGCCATTTCTCAAAGAATCAAAAAATGCTCATATCGTAAACCTTTCCTCTATTGCCGGGAAAGAAGTTTACCCGCTTGGGGCAACGTATTGTGCATCGAAAGCAGCTGTAGAATCTCTGAGTAAAGGAATGAGATACGATTTGTTACCTTACGGGATAAAAGTCTCTAATGTGGCACCTGGAGCAGTGGAAACCGAATTCTCTTTGGTTCGATTCAAGGGTGATGTAGAACGTGCAAAGAAAGTTTCGAAGGCTATCATCCGCTTTTCGCAGAAGATATCGCAAATGCAATTTTATATTTATTAGAGCAACCTGAACATGTACAGATTGCAGATCTAACAGTTTTTCCGAAAGCACAAGCTGGAGGTACGGTAATTTATAAGGTAGAAAATAACTAAACTAAAAAAGTAAAAAGAAAAAAACGTTCAAACAAATACAAGAACGTTTTTTTTTTATGGAAAAATACAGCAATCTAAATGTAAAATCAATAGTATGAAATTGCTTTTGCAGAAAGTAAAGTTTCGTTATTTTTTGAAAAAACCTCCCAAAAACTTACTCCCTAAATCCATTAAATCATCCGTAATTTTCCCATCACCATTCTGGTCTAGAAGTTTTTCGAAACCAGAAAGATTAGCTCCACCTGGAGAATTTTTTCCGCCTATCAAAGAGCCCAAAAGACCTGTAATTCCCTGTGCATCTAAACCGTTTTGTTGTTTTTGTTTGCCCAAAAAATTCATTACAATTGGCGCCAAAATAGTCAAGACACTCAATACTTGTGCAGAACTCAAGCCAGATGAATCGCTAATAGATTTCTCTACTTTTGTTTGGTTGCTGCCTAAAATATGTCCCAAAATTCCTAAGCTATCTTGCTGATTAACACCACTGCTTAAAAAGCTGGCAAAATTATCGAAAATACTACCGTTGTGTTTTTCTAGAGCTTGGTTGATATTTTGTGCATCACCTTTAACAGCATTTTGGTTAAGTGCCGTTAATAAGATTGGTAAGGCAGATGAAATTGCCGATTGAGCTTGGTTCTCGTTTATACCCAATTGATTTGTTACGGTTTGTAACAGCTGATTTCCCATCGGGCCTTGCAATAAAGATGTTAAATCCATAGTCGATAAATTAGAATATCAAAAGTAATTGTTTTTATGCATAAATAAAAGTTAAGAATAATCTTATTTTTGTGTTCGACATTTATCGTTATGAAACAATTAAGTTTACTGCTTGCAATTTTTATTGCCCTGATTTTAGTTCTGCCAATTTTTCTGCCAAAAACCGAAATAGGTGAATACGAATTAGAGCTCGATGCTCCTGTAGGGCTTGTGTATGAGGAGTTTAATAACTTGCAAAATTTTTCACAGTGGGAAGATTTTATGGCCGATGATGAAGAGGTGAAAAAAGAAATTTCACCAAACCCGCGCGATATAAATGCATATTTACGATGGCAAAGTGAAAAGTCGGATATAGGAAATGGAGAACTGAAAATTGTAGACAACTCGATTAATGAATTTGTTTTGTATGAAGTGGATAATAGTGGGTGGACAGAAAATGGAACACTTCTCGTAACTTTCGAAGCTACAAATAACTCGAAAACCATTATAAAAGTCCGATACGAAAGCCAGAAAATGCCCTATCTATATCGATGGTATAATTTATTCCAGAGAGAAGACAATAAGATAGAAAAAAGCCTGAATCAGTTAGACGAATACGTCAAAACCGACCTTAAGAAACAGCGAAAAGAAGGAAAACTAATTGTAGGAGAATATCAAATTTACGATATGCCAGACAAGTCGTTGATTGCTATGAAAAGCGAAAGCAATCTGAATGAAAAGAAAATTTTAAGTAAAATAGATGAGTCATTCGAAGCAATTTATGATGTCTTGGTGAATAAGGAAGAAGAATGGCATATGGATTTAGGTTTTCCAACGATTTATTATTCTACATGGGATACGATAAAAAAACATACAACTTTTTATAGTGGTATCCCATTCAATGAGAATTTCCCGATGAATAAAAAACTACAGAAGGTCATCATCCCAAAAGGAAAATATTTGCTCACCTTGCATATCGGACCACGAAGCAAGAAAGCGATAACCATGACATTGATGAGAAAATATGCAGAATCGCAACAACTAAAATTGGGTGAAAAATATTGGGAAGTATTTCTCAACGACCCAAAAGAAACCGATAGTTTGTTGTTGCAATCACGTATATATTACGAAATTCGAGAGCCAAAAAAAATAAAATAATACCTTTTCCCAAGAAAAGAGATTGGTCTACTGGTTGAATGTACATCGATACATTTATCAACCATCTAAAATAAACTCTAATTCTATTTCTCGACAGAATATTCTTCTTTTGCAAACGAAGAGATATTTTAGCTAAAGAAACCTCTGTAAATCTCAGTAATTGGTCGTATTTTTGCACATTGTTTCTTAGATTATGAGTCAGGAGTTTATAGAAGTTTATGGAGCGCGCGAACATAACCTTAAAAATATTGATGTAAAGATTCCGCGAAATGAATTGGTGGTAATTACAGGCTTAAGTGGGAGTGGAAAATCTTCACTTGCATTTGATACAATATATGCAGAAGGTCAGCGTCGTTACATAGAAACCTTTAATGCTTATGCCCGTCAGTTTTTAGGAGGATTAGAAAGACCCGATGTAGATAAAATAGAAGGACTTTCTCCAGTGATTGCTATTGAGCAAAAAACAACTTCTAAAAATCCTCGCTCTACTGTCGGGACAATTACCGAAATATATGACTACTTGCGCTTGTTATATGCACGTGTTGCTACACCCTTTTCGTCCGAGACAAATGAGCCAATGGTAGCATATACCGAAGATCAAATTATCGATTTGGTAAGGCAAGAATACCATGAGCGTAAAATTGCTCTGATGACACCTTTGGTTAAATATAGAAAAGGACATTACAGAGAACTCTTTGTATTGCTTGCAAAAAAAGGATTCGATAAGGTTCGGGTCGATGGTGAAATACGAGATATAGAGCCTGGGATGATGCTAGACCGTTATAAAGCACACGACGTAGAACTTATCATCGATCGATTAATCCTCAAGGATTCTATTACAGACGAAAGATTGCGTTCGAGTATTCTACAAGCTTTTCAGCAAGGAGATGGAGTGATGATGGTCTACGATTATGAATCGGGAGGAACAAAATTCTTCAGTAAGAACCTGATGTGTCCTACAACAGGATTATCGTATGATTTGCCAGAACCGAACACCTTTTCATTCAATTCACCCAAAGGTGCATGTACAACTTGTGCAGGATTAGGAGAGTTAAAAGAACCTAATTTTGATTTGATATTTGATGATCCAAAAAAATCATTAAAAGATAATTTGGCGCCTGTTTTTGAGGTGTTGAAAAACACAACTCGACTGAAAAAACAACTCGAAGGAATTTTTGTAAAACATAACGTGGACGAAAAAACCCCTTACGGTAAATTACCACAAGCTTTTCTAGACGACCTGAAAAACGGAGTAAACGAAACGCTGGATGTTCAACTGAAATTTGCCGATGTAAAAAAAGTATATAAACTAGATTTCGAGGGGCTCGAAAGTTTTTTTCAAACCATCATTAGCGATAAAACTCACCCATCAAATCATACATTTACCAAACGCTTTTCTAGAAAAGTAACCTGCCCGACATGTCACGGAACACGACTACAACCCGAATCGTTACAATTCAGAATCGATAATAAAAATATTGCCGAAGTAGCCTCATTGGATCTTAGTGCACTTGCCACCTGGATAGAGCAAGTCCCGAAAATCTTGGATAAAACAACCAATATAATTGCACAAGAAATACTAAAAGAAATCGCAACACGTTTGCAATTTTTGTTAGATGTCGGCTTGGATTATTTATCACTCAATAGACCATCAGGAACACTCTCGGGAGGAGAAGCACAACGAATCCGGTTGGCTACACAAATTGGATCTCAATTGGTAAATGTATTATATATCCTCGATGAACCCAGTATAGGACTGCATCAACGCGACAATGTTCGCTTAATAGAATCTTTGAAAAAATTACGCGATATAGGCAACTCTGTTCTGGTTGTGGAGCATGATAAAGATATGATACTCGAATCGGATTATGTAATAGAGGTCGGGCCAAAAGCTGGAAGAAAAGGAGGTGAAATTGTTTGGTTGGGCTCTCCTACCGAAATGATGAAAACGCATACGCTAACAGCAGAATACCTCAACGGAGAAGAAAGAATAGAAATTCCAAAAAAAAGGCGAGAAGGAAATGGTTTAGAATTAGTTTTGAAT
Source organism: Weeksella virosa DSM 16922 (assembly GCF_000189415.1). GTDB lineage: Bacteria > Bacteroidota > Bacteroidia > Flavobacteriales > Weeksellaceae > Weeksella > Weeksella virosa. The sequence continues at coordinate 397,517 of NC_015144.1, read as the reverse complement.
GGTGCAACTGGAAACAATCTAAAAAATGTAGATGTTAGAATTCCTCTAGGAAAACTGGTGGTAGTGACAGGCGTTTCGGGAAGTGGAAAATCTACCTTGATTAATGAAACACTGTACAGAATCCTCAATCATCATTTTTTCCGTGCAGAGAAAGAACCGATGCCGTACAAAAAAATAGAAGGTCTAGAACATCTAGATAAAGTGATCGATGTTGATCAATCGCCTATCGGGCGTACACCTCGCTCTAATCCTGCAACCTATACCGGTATTTTTACGGATATTCGGAATTTATTTGCCAATTTGCCCGAGTCTAAAATTAGAGGATATAAGCCTGGTCGATTTTCGTTTAATGTGAAGGGAGGTCGATGTGAAACTTGCCAAGGAGCAGGAATGCGCGTAATCGAAATGAATTTTCTGCCCGATATTCATGTAAAATGCGAAACCTGTCACGGAAAGAGATTTAATAGGGAAACGCTAGAAGTTCGGTACAAAGGAAAATCAATTGCCGATGTGCTTGATATGACCGTGAATGAAGCAGTAGAGTTTTTCGAGCCTATCCCAAAAATCTATCAATACACTAAAATGTTACAGGATGTTGGTCTGGGATATATCACCTTGGGGCAACAATCGACAACCCTAAGCGGTGGAGAAGCACAACGCGTAAAATTAGCGACCGAATTAGCGAAGAAACAAACCGGTAAAACTTTATATATTCTCGATGAACCAACTACAGGACTACATTTTGAGGATATAAAAGTTTTGATGCAAGTTATCGATCAGATCGTAAATTTGGGCAATACCGTTATCATTATCGAGCATAATTTAGATGTGATAAAATTAGCGGATTATATAATAGATGTGGGGCCAGAAGGAGGACGAAATGGCGGAAAAATAATCGCTACTGGAACACCAGAAGAAATTGTGAAACAAAAGAAGAGTGTAACCGGTAAGTTTTTGCAAAACGAATTATAGTATTGTTCTACCATAAAGACCGAAATATTTATACAAATAAAAAAAATACAAGCAAGAGAAGTTTTTGTGTCGGAGAACAATTCATACAAGACCTCAGAAAGAAAAAGCTTTGTTTTTATGCCCTTTGTTTACGTATCAGTATGAACTGTTGGAATGTTGACTTTCGGCTTGTATACTATAAGGTTAACTAAATGAAAGGGTTGCAAATAACGATAACAAGTCATGCCAAAAACCAATTCCATACTATATTATTTTCAAGAGTAAATTTAATGATTTTTATTAGTTCTTGATGTGTAACTCGGTTTTTCTCCTTTATTTTGCAGTCCGTTTTCGAGAAGAACGTTTGAGGTACGCTGAGTTTACTTTCGAAAAACAAGTGATGCACGAAAAGTTAGTAGAAAGGTAGGAGATTAATCATAAAAAAAATAATTTCTTATTAAGTAAGTATAAGAAAATCCTATCATAGTATTGCTAATATCATTGAAAATTAATATAGAAATTGGGTAAAAAATCGGATATTTGCTCTATAACCAAAAAATAAGGAACTATGTTAACAAAAGAACAAAATAAAAAAGTAGCAGAGATTCTAAGTCAACTATTAGCGGACGAAAGCATTTTATATCTAAAAACTCGTAACGCACATTGGAATGTAGAGGGACCAGATTTCAAAACCGTTCACGTATATTTCGAAGAGTTGTATACCGAACTACAAGTGGTTATTGATGATGTTGCAGAAAAAATCAGAACCAAACAATACTATGCGCCTGCTACTATGAGTGAGTATTTAGAGTTGACACAGTTAAAAGAAGAACGTAAAGAAAAATACGATAGTTTAACTTTTATTGAAGAGCTACTCAAAGATCACGAAACCATTTGCGAATCGTTGAATAAAGCTATCCAAGAAATCGAAGAGTATCCAGATGTAGCGACATCAGATTATCTAACGGGCTTATTAGAGCAACACCAAAAAACAGCTTGGATGTTGCGCTCACATTTAAAATAGAAAGTAGTAAGTTTTTTTCATATTGTGTTAATTAGATATAGCCTTGCATGTTTTTTTGCAAGGCTATACTTTTTTCTATTCATTCTCAAGTTCGATGATATCAGCTTCTGGCGCATTGTTTTTCACAGATTCTATGCCTTTTTTCGCACCATTTTCTGATTCGTACAATTGGCTTGTCCCAATAACTTGTCCGTTTCCGGCAACCAAATTAAAATGCCATTTACTGTTGCTTGTTTCTTTTAGTTTGAATTTGCTGTCATCACTAGCATTTTTTTTCACCGATTCTATTCCTTTCAAACAGGCTTGTTTGCTCACATAACCTTCACTGGCTAAAATATTTTGACCGTTCTTAGCTTTCAATCGAAATCGAAATTCTTCTTTTTTGTCTTGATAAATTTCAAACATATTCCATGTGTTTTTGATTTAGTTATACTAAAATAAATAATTATTTTTTTCTATGAAAGTGTTTCGTGATCACATGAAGAAGAATTAAAAGAATTTCAATCAAAGCTCAGAGAAGTCTCAAGAATTGCTACTAATTATCCCGAAGATAATTAGTAGCGCAGCAAAGGTTACTTTAGAATTCGCAATATTTTTCATATATTACTTTCTGTATAAGGGCTATGGTTATTAAGATATTACGAATGTATAAGCAATTTTCGAATGATTTTCATACGAAAAATATGTAATGTAGAGTTTCTTATTCGATTAAATTTCATAATTAGGAAACATTGAAGTAGCAAAGAATAGATAAATTTACGAAAATGTAAAAATATTTTATTTACTATGCTTGCATAATAATTTTTTATATATTTGTTTCTAACATATATGCAATATTTATATTATAATATGGTAAGAGAAGATTTAACCATCGATTATTTATTAAGGACAACTTGGCTTGCGGTGCAAAAAATGTACAACGAACAAGCAAGCAAGTACGAATCTACAATGGTTTATGCTTTTACTTTATTATCTATTGATCCCAAAAATGGAACGCCAAGCACATCTCTTGGTCCGAAAATGGGAATCGAGCCAACGAGTTTATCTCGAACACTCAATAAATTAGAAGCAAGAAATTTCATCGAGCGCATACCAAATCCAGAAGATGGGCGCAGTGTTTTGGTAACACTAACCAAGGAAGGCTTACGTATGCGAGATATTTCAAGACAAACCGTATTTCAGTTCAATGAGGTGATTACAAACAATATTTCTCCCGATCGATTGAAGGTTTTTCTCGAAGTAATGTATGATATAAACCGATTAATTTCCGATAAAAAAATATTTAAAAACAATTATGAGAAGACACATTAAACACGTAACCGTTTTAGGATCAGGTGTAATGGGGTCTGGTATTGCTTGTCATCTAGCCAATATCGGACTCGAAGTCTTGATGCTGGATATGGTTCCGCGCGAGCTCACTCCGCAAGAACAAGCCAAAGGTCTTACCTTAGAGAGCAAAATAGTACGTAACCGTACTGCACAATCACATTTAGATGCTGCTCTAAAAAGCAATCCTTCACCGATCTATGACAAAGCTTTTGCTTCGCGCATTACGGTAGGAAATTTTGATGATGATTTAGATAAAATCAAAAACTCTGATTGGGTGATAGAAGTAATCATCGAACGTTTGGATATCAAAAAATCTATGTTCGAAAAAGTAGATGCACTTCGTACACCCGGTACATTTATTACCACGAACACTTCCGGAATTCCTATTCATTTAATGGCCGAAGGTCGTACAGAAGATTTCCAAAAACACTTCTGTGGTACCCACTTCTTCAATCCACCACGGTATCTAAAGCTTTTCGAAATTATTCCTGGACCAAAAACCGATCACAAAGTTGTCGAATTCTTCCAAAACTACGCTTCCCTATATCTAGGGAAAACACCAGTGTTGTGTAAGGATACTCCAGGATTTATCGGGAATAGAGTAGGCGTTTATTCGATGGCAAAAATCATGGAGTTGACCCAAGAAATCGGACTGACAATTGAAGAAGTAGATACCTTGACAGGATCTATTCTAGGTCGTCCGAAAACTGGAACCTTCAAGTTAGGTGATTTGGTAGGATTAGATACAGCTTACAATGTAACCAAAGGATTACAACAAAACGCCACTCAGGATCAAATGATTCAAGAACTAAAAGAATCTAAATTCTTAGACTTCTTGATTAATAATAAATTCTTAGGAGATAAAACCGGGAAAGGATTTTATTACAAAGAAAAAGCCGAAGACGGAAGCTGGAATCGTTTCGCATTAGACCTCGATTCACTGACCTACCGTCCAATGGTAAGAGCAAAAGTTGCTGCAGTAGAAGCTGCAAAACAAGCAGGGTCTACGAAAAATAAATTAACTGTTTTGCTCAAAGATTCAGGTAAAGCAGGAGAATTAATCCGAAAACATTTTGCATCATTGTTTGCTTATGTATCGCAAAGAGTTCCCGAAATTACCGATGTTTTCTATCCTATCGATGACGCAATCCGAACGGGATATGCATGGAAAATCGGACCTTTCGAAACTTGGGATTTGGTAGGATTACAAAAAGGGATCGAATTAGTAGAAGCCGAAGGTTATCAAGTTGCAGATTGGGTAAAAGAATTGGCCAAAACTGGAGCGGATAGTTTTTATAAAATAGAAAATGGTAAAAAGTTATTCTACAATCAAAATACCAAAACTTTCGATCCAATTCCAGGTCAAGACGCATTTATCATCTTAGATAATATACGAAAAACCAACGAAATTTGGTCGAATAAAGAATGTTCTATCCAAGATTTAGGAGATGGGATCATCAATATCGAGTTCCGTTCGAAAATGAACTCTCTTGGAGGAGGTGTTCTCCAGGGAATCAACAAAGGAATCGATCTTGCCGAAAAAGAATACCGAGGGGTTGTAATAGGAAACCAAGCCGATAACTTCTCTGTAGGAGCAAATCTAGCCATGATTATGATGATGGCTGCAGAACAAGACTGGTGGGAGCTGAATATGGCAATAAAAATGTTCCAAGATACGATGATGCGCGTACGCTACTCATCAATACCAGTAATTTCTGCACCACACGGAATGGCTTTAGGTGGCGGATGCGAAGTCTCTATCCATGCAGACAAAATGGTAGCGGCTGCTGAAACATATATTGGTTTGGTAGAAGTTGGCGTTGGTCTTATTCCAGGAGGAGGAGGTTCTAAAGAATTCACACGCCGTGCAATGATGAATCTTCTAAAAGATGATGTGAAAGTGAACCACTTACGCGATTACTTTATGAATATCGCAACAGCTAAAGTAGCAACTTCTGCCTACGAAGCTAAGAATATGGGAATCGTTCGCGATCAAGACGTTATTGTAGTCAATACAGATCGCCAGATTGCTGAAGCAAAAAAACAAGCAATCCTTTTAGCCGAAGCCGGTTATACCCAACCTGTACGTGAAAAAATTAGAGTGTTAGGACGCGAAGCTATGGGGATGTTCTACGTAGGAACAGATTCTATGGTGGCAGGTAATTTTGCTACTGATCACGATCGTTTGATTGCTAATAAATTAGGTTATGTAATGACTGGAGGAAACTTGTCAGAATCCACAGAAGTAAGCGAACAATATTTACTAGATTTAGAGCGTGAAGCTTTCTTATCACTATGTGGAGAAAGAAAAACCTTAGAGCGTATCCAACATATGTTGAAAACCGGAAAACCATTACGTAACTAGTAATCGTCTAAAATTATAATAAAAATGAAACAAGCATATATAGTAACAGGATATAGAACGGCTGTTGGTAAAGCACCAAAAGGAACATTACGTTTCACTCGCCCAGATGATATGTCGGCAGTGGTGATAAAAAGACTTATGCAAGACCTTCCGAATTTAGATCCTGCAAGAATCGACGACCTTATCGTAGGTTGTGCCATGCCAGAAGCAGAACAAGGACTCAATATGGCTCGTCTTATCTCTTTAATGGGGTTAGATACAGACAAAGTCCCAGGAGTTACCGTAAATCGCTATTGTGCTTCAGGTTCTGAAGCCATTGCACTAGCAGCTGCAAAAATTAGAACAGGAATGGCAGAGTGCATCATCGCAGGTGGTGCAGAATCTATGTCGTATATCCCTATGGGAGGTTTCAAACCTATGCCCGATACCAATTTATCTAGCAAACACCCAGATTATTATTGGGGAATGGGGCTGACGGCTGAAGAAGTTGCTAAAGAGTATAAAGTTTCTAGAGAAGAACAAGATGAATTCTCTTTTCAGTCTCACCAAAAAGCATTAAAAGCTAATGCAGAAGGAAAATTTGCTTCGCAAATCGTTCCGATAGAAGTTGATTATAATTTTTTGGATGCAAACGAAAAAATGCAAACCAAGAGAATAGAATTCAAAGTTGACGAAGGTCCACGAGCAGATACTTCTTTAGAGGGTTTAGCAAGATTACGTCCAGTTTTTGCACAAGGCGGATCTGTAACAGCAGGTAACTCATCACAAATGTCAGACGGTGCAGCTTTTGTAATGGTTATGTCAGAAGATATGGTCAAAGAACTAGGCTTAGAACCAGTTGCTCGTCTAATGGCTTATTCTACGGTAGGTGTACCTCCACGTATCATGGGGATTGGACCACTGTATGCTGTGCCAAAAGCCTTACAACAAGCAGGTCTGAAAGTAAAAGATATCGATTTGTTCGAACTCAACGAAGCCTTTGCTTCTCAATCGGTAGCAGTTGTACGAGAATTAGGATTAGATCCTGCAAAAGTAAATGTCAACGGTGGAGCAATAGCCTTAGGTCATCCGCTAGGATGCACAGGAACAAAACTTACTGTTCAACTATTGCACGAGATGGAAGCTCAGAAAGCAAAATATGGAGTAGTAACCATGTGTGTAGGAACAGGGCAAGGCGCAGCTTCTGTATTCGAATACCTAAGATAAAAAAATCATCTTCGGATGGTTTCCAATCCGAAGATGATTCCAGAAGATAACAAATAAAACATCAAGAATAAAAATTATGTCAACACAACCAAATAGATTAATCGGAGGTGAGTATTTAGTTAAAAATGCCACTTATAACGATATCTTCACTTATGAAGATTTCTCAGAAGAACAACGAATGATTATCGAGTCTGCAAAAGAATTTATCGACAAAGAAGTTGTTCCAAAAAAACATCAAATAGAAAAGAAAGATTACGCACTTATCGAAGAATTGATGCGTAAAATAGGAGAATTAGGATTATTAGGAATATCTATCCCAGAAGAATATGGAGGATTGGGCATGGGATTCGTTACTACAATGTTGGTGTGTGATTACATCTCAGGTGCTACCGGATCACTTGCTACAGCTTTTGGAGCACACACCGGAATCGGAACTATGCCTATCTTATTGTACGGGACAGAAGAGCAAAAACAAAAATATTTACCAAAATTAGCAACCGGTGAATGGTTTTCTTCTTATTGCTTAACAGAACCCGAAGCAGGATCAGATGCAAACTCAGGTAAAACAAAAGCTGTTTTGTCTGAAGATGGAAAAGAATATATCATCACAGGACAAAAAATGTGGATCACCAACGCAGGATTTGCTGATATTTTCATCGTGTTCGCACGTATCGATGATGACAAAAATATTACAGCTTTCATCGTAGAAAAAGATAAAGCAGGTGAAGGCTTTTCTTTAGGTGAAGAAGAAGATAAATTAGGAATTGTTTCTTCATCGACTCGTCAAGTATTCTTCAACGAAGTACGTGTACCAGTAGAAAACTTATTAGGAGAACGTAATGGAGGATTCAAAATAGCTATGAATGCTCTAAATGTTGGACGTATCAAATTAGGTGCAGCATGTTTAGATGCACAACGCCGCGTATTAAACAATTCTCTACAATACGCATCTGAGCGAAAACAATTCAACGTATCGATCAATACTTTTGGAGCAATCCAAGAAAAATTAGCCGATATGGCAGTTGCAACTTTTACATCCGAAGCAGGTGCTTACCGCGCAGCAAAAGATATTCAAGATGCAATTGAAGATAACATCGCAAAAGGAATGCCGCATAACGAAGCCGAACTGAAAGGAATCGAAGAGTATGCAATAGAAGCATCTATACTAAAAGTATGGATATCAGAAGCTGCACAAAAAGCATCAGACGAAGGAATCCAAATTTACGGAGGAATGGGGTACTCTAAAGAAATGCCGATGGAAGCTGCTTGGCGCGATGCTCGTATCTCTCGTATCTACGAAGGTACCAACGAAATCAACTCGTTGCTTTGTATCTCTATGTTGGTGAAAAGAGCTTTTCAAGGACGAATAGACTTGATGACGCCTGCTATGGATGTGGCTAATGAGTTGATGAGCATACCTTCATTCGATATACCTGATTATACCGAACTTTTTGCACAAGAAAAAGAAATCATCATCAACCTGAAAAAAGCTTTCTTCATGGTTGCCGGTGCAGCTTTGCAAAAATTTGGAGCTGATTTAGAAAAACACCAACAATTGATTTTGGCCGCATCTCGTATAATGCAAGAAATTTATATGGTAGAATCTGCCATGTTGCGTGCAGAGAAAATTGCAGCTGTAAAAGGAAATGATGTAGCAGCAAATGCTGTGAAATTGGTGCAGTTACAATTATTTAAATCAGTAGAAATCATCAAAACAGAAGCTACAAGAGGAATTGTTTCGTTTGCAGAAGGTGATGAACAACGCATGATGTTGTCTGGTCTACGTCGTTTCACTCGTTACAATGAATATCCAAACGTTGTTAACTTGAAAAATGATATAGCTCAACTGATTATTGAGAAAAACGAATATGTTTACTAAAACAATCTACTATCATCCTATCAAAACTATAAGTTAATATAACTAGGATATTGTTGATGAGGTAACGATAGAACGTTTTACAAAACACTAATAAAGCCAAATTCATAGTCTCTATTTCGTAGATTGGCATTTTAGATTTTATAGAAAAGGTCTCGGTTTTGATTAATCGAGGCTTTTTTGTATATCATTTTTCAGCCAATAAAAGAGAAAAGCTTATCTTACCCTCTACAAAAAATAGAAAAATGAAAAATATTGTTGTTCTAACGGGAGCCGGTATCAGTGCAGAAAGTGGAATTTCTACATTTCGAGATAGTAACGGCTTGTGGGAAAATCATGATATCATGGAAGTAGCCTCGATCGACGGTTGGCATAGAAACCCAGCTTTGGTGTTGGAGTTTTATAACCAAAGAAGAAGACAATTAAAAAACGTAATGCCCAATGCCGCACATGAGTATTTGGCAAAATTAGAAGAAAAATATCACGTAAATATCATTACACAGAATGTAGATAATTTACACGAAAAAGCAGGTTCTACACAAGTTATCCATTTGCATGGTGAACTAACAAAAGCATGCAGCGAAAAGAATAAATCGTTGGCAGTAGATTGGTGGGATGATATCGTACTTGGAGATTTGGCCGAAGATGGTGCACAACTCAGACCTTATATTGTATGGTTTGGAGAAGCCGTACCGATGATGGAAAAAGCAATAGAGCTCGTTCTGCAGGCTGATTTGTTTTTGGTAATCGGCACATCTCTACAAGTGTATCCAGCAGCATCTTTACTAGATTTTGTGCCCAACAACTGTCCGATCTATTATATCGACCCAAAAGCAGATGAAATAAATTATTCTTCCAAAATTAATACGATAAGAAAAACAGCAACAGAAGGGGTGAAATGTTTAAATTTGTAGGATTTTAATAAACACATGAGAAAAATTTTTATCGTTCTTGGATTAATCGTTGCTCAGTGGAGCAACGCACAAACATATCAATCGCACATACAATCAGTAGTTGATAAAGTTAATGCAGAGTCAATTTATACAAACCTCGAAAACTTTGTAAGTTTTGGTGAGAAACGCGACGGAAGTCTTGCGCACGAAAAAGCACGAAAATGGCTACTCGGTCTCTATCAAGAAATGGGTTATTCGGATATCGAATTACATGCTTTCACGCTCAATGGTAAAACGACCTATAATATTATTGTTACCAAAAAAGGTACTAAATACCCCGATGAGTATATTATAGTCGATGGTCATTATGATACAATCAATGGACCAGGCGCAAATGATAATGGCTCGGGGACAACCGCTCTTCTAGAAATAGCTCGTTTACTAAAAGATGTCGAAACCGAATATTCTATTAAATTTATCCATTTTACTGCTGAAGAAATAGGTCTATTGGGCAGTAAAGCTTATGTAGAACAAAAAGTGATACCAGAAAACATCAACATAAAATTGGTGTTCAATATCGATGAAATCGGAGGTGTAAACGGTAAAGTAAATAATAAAGTTATCTGTGAATACGACAACTCTTCACCACAACACAACAATCAAGCATCTCGAGTAGTTACCCAACAAATGGCAAATATTTTTGGTTTATACACCTCATTAGCAACCGAACAAAGCTATGCATATTCCTCAGACTATATGCCCTTTCAGAATGCTGGTTTTGTAATCACAGGTTTGTTCGAAGGTAACCATTCGCCTTATCCACACACTAGTCGAGATACAATCGCCAATTTAGACAAAGATTACCTGGTTCAAGTAATCAAAGGTGCTGTAGCATCGACCATGCATTTTGCAGGTGCATCGGCTTCTATGGGAGTGGCAGATTATACAGAAAATCTTCTTGTGCTTACCCCAAATCCTACCCAAAATACAGTGAAATGGAATAAGCATATCAAAGCAAAAGCTTATGAGCTTTATAACATAGAAGGACAGCTACAGAGCAAAGGGATAACCAATACAAATGAATTGTCGTTGCAGAATCTAGAAAAAGGGATTTATCAGTTGGTTTTGATGACCGAAAAAGGAAGATTCACAGCAAAACTAATCAAAGAATAATATAATAATAGTTCGGTAGGATGAGTTCTATCGTATTAGTGAAAAGAAAATAGCTGTTTTTATAATTATAAAAACAGCTATTTTCTTTGAATGTAGCTAATATTTATACTAGAAATATTTTTATTGGATGGCTCCCAAATTCGGAGAAACAGTACGATTCATTCCATAAATATCAAGTGGATACTGCGTAGCATAACTAGATTTGCCCTTGCCGATAGCCGGAGAATCTTCTTTTAAACGTAAATTATTACCCGTATAAAATGGATTGATAAAGAGCGGATCTCCTATTATACTTGCCGAAAATCCTGGTGTTGAAGTCATGTCTAGCGTAGAAGTATCTAGGTTTTTTAGCAAATTCGTGTCGAATAAATAATTAAAGGCAACCGAATTATTTTTATGAAATGCGATGGCGTTTGCCGAACGATCACTATAGAAAATAGAGTTGGCAAAAATAGCTTGGGTTAGTGGATTGCTTTGTTGTTCATCCAGATCTGTATTGCTCAAATATAATGAGTAGGCTGGTCCTGCAGTACCAATCATGCTAAAATAATTTGCAAAAGTAGAATGATAGAAAGCGTATTTTCCACCATTGGTTAAGGCAAGTGCGGCACTGTTAGCATTATTTAACAAAAGATTTACCCCGAGAATTTCGGCATTATTAGCCAAAATTCCAAAGTTTTGATGGTTTACAATATAGCTATTTCTGATGTCTAAATTGGCTTGATTGACTTCTAACCCGATTTGTCCACCGATGATTTTTGCATAGTTGATTATCGAAGTTGATCGAGGTTTCAGCTCTATTTTGTTCCACTGATTTGGTAAAGAATCATACCGAGAATCATGTCTTGCCGAGCGAAACTTTACATAATTGTTTACATTTCCTTCTACCGTAAACTGCGCATCGTCATTAATGGTAAGTTTTGCATCTTTCTCAAAATAGACTTTCGATCCAGCACTAATATTTAAGGATTGTTGCACTACGACGTTTCCGCTAATTACTTGGGAAGTATTGGCATCCCACGATGTAGAACCGATAGTTTGGTCTTGCAAGAAATTTGCATTTTCGATCCATGATAATAATTTCACTTGCTTCTTTTCGCTAGTAGTTTCTACAACTAGTTCGTCATCATACAATGGATTGTTTGGGGCGTCTTTTGCATGGATTTCTACAAAGACAAATATACTATCGCGTCCACGGATAGCTACATTCTCAAAATCTTTCCCAGCGCGTCCATCAACATTGATTTGAAAGTAAGAATTATTACCTTTGTTGAGGTAAATTTTAGGAATAACTTTGTTGTCTTTGTCGTTATTGTAGATTTTTAGGACATAAGTTTCAGATTTTCGATGATTGAAAACCGTATCAACACTAAGGGTGTCACGATTGAATGAAATCCCTGTGCTAATAGGATCATAATCAAAATCATCCCGGCAAGATTGTAACACAATACCACCCAAAAGAGTAGTGCCCAATAAGATGTTGCGTAATTTCATTTGGTTTTAAATTATCAAACAAATATAAAGAATAAATTTACTTTATTTTTATTGTTTAGTATAGATATTTTGTTATCTTTGCACTCCGTTAGTAAAGTTGAATAAGTAATCATAGTTTTATGAAAAAAGATATCCACCCAAGTAATTATCGTTTAGTGGCATTCAAAGATATGTCAAACGAAGAAGTGTTTATTACGCGTTCATGTGCTGAAACAAAAGACACCATAGAGGTTGATGGAGTAGAGTATCCGTTAGTGAAAATGGAGATTTCTTCTACCTCACACCCTTTTTATACAGGTAAACAAAAATTAGTAGATACCGCAGGACGTATTGATAAGTTTAGAAGTAAGTACGCGAAAAGAGCTGCTAAACAATAGAAAATAGAAGTTGTTTTACTTCGAACTATTAATTTCTATTGTTATCATAAACAAAAACCTATAAGTTGTTTGCTTGTAGGTTTTTTTTATATGTAAATTTGTAAAAAGTTAATTGATTATACTAAATTTTATAGCGCATGTCTTTGTTCGATAATACTGAATATGCTTTTCAAGTAAAGTCTGATCAAGAGTTGAAAAAGGCTCATCTTCTTTTCAAACTCATCGGAAATGAAGGGTTGACTAAATTAGGAGGTAAAATTTTTAATATTGCACCATTTTTGGTAAGTTTTCCGATGGTGAAGCCTCTCATCAGAAAAACTATTTATTCTCAATTCGTAGGTGGAGAAACACCGCAAGAAGCCATCAAGGTTGCCAACGAATTGTATCGCTATCACGTAAGTTCTATCTTAGATTATTCGGTAGAAGGGCAAACAGAAGAAAGTGATTTCGATCACGTGCGCGACGTAATGCTCGAACTTATTGATATAAGTAAAAACAACCCTTCGATCCCGTTTGTGGTTTTCAAACCAACGGCCTTTGGTCGAATAGAATTGTGGGAAAAAGTTGGTAAAAAAACTCAACTCAATCCAGAAGAAACCAAAGCTTGGGAAAATACAAGAAAACGCTTCGAAGATGTTTGTGAGAAAGGTTATCAATTAGATGTTAATATCATGATCGATGCCGAGGAAACTTGGATGCAAGATGCCGCAGACGATTTGTGCGACGTGATGATGATGAAATACAACCAAAAACGTCCCGTAATTTGGAATACACTACAAATGTATCGGCACGATCGTTTAGCATATCTGAAAACCATGTATGAAAAAGCACAAAAAGACAACTACTTTCTAGGATATAAAATTGTGCGTGGTGCATACATGGAGAAAGAGCGTGAACGTGCACAAGCAGAAGCTTACCCGTCGCCAATACAGCCAAACAAAGAAGCATCGGATAGAGATTACGACTTGGCATTAGAATTTATTGCCTCTCACCACGAGCGTTTTGGTTTATTTGCAGGTACGCACAATGAAGGTAGTTGTGAATTGCTCGCTAAACTAATGAACGAAAACGGAATCGAGAAAAATAATCCAAACTTCTGGTTTGGACAATTATTTGGGATGAGCGATAATATTTCATTTAATCTTGCGCATTTAGGATACAATATTGCAAAATATTTACCTTATGGCCCAATAAAGGAAGTAATGCCTTATTTGATTCGTCGTGCACAAGAAAACACTTCTGTTGCAGGACAGACAGGGCGCGAGCTGATGCTGATCGAAAAAGAATTAGAGCGTCGTAAAAAAATAAAATAACCTGTTCTGTGTTATGATAAAATCCACCCGAACTGAGTGGATTTTTTTGTTTAACTATTTTTTTTCTTGATTGTAATCTTGCCTTTATGTTCATGATACATCAGACAAGTTGCTTTATCTGCTGGCTCTTTGCAATCTTTCTCAAAATTATAAATAACACTTACAGTTTCACCATCTTTTTTGTCCGAAAGCAGCTCATTGTTACAAACCAAATAGTCCTCCATATTATTAACACGAATATAAGTTCCTGTACAATCTCTTACAATTGTTCCTGATAGTAATTGGTTTTGTTTGATACTTGTGCTACAAGAAAATAGAGCCAAGGTGAAAAAAGTGGTTAATGTGAAAAATAGTTTCATATTATAATATATTAATTCATTTTAAGTATAAAGATATAATATATATATATAAGCAATATAAATTTAACTATTCTTTTAACTTCTATATTTATTGAGCGATAGCGTTGTAAATATTAGTAATAAAGCGACTATAAAAAAATAACAATCGAAAAAAATGGCATTTATATAATGGCAATATCTATTATATCATCTATTTTGTAACATTAGAAGAGTTTATACTTTTATTTTCAATCAAATGAAAAATGGATGTTGGAAAAAAAAATAAAGTATTATTATAGATGATAAATGCAAAAAATATTTCTAAAATTTACCTTTCAATTCTTATCAGAATCTTATTAACTTGTGAACCTAAACTCATAAAATGACAACGAATTATTTTGCCGAAATTATTTTACCACTTTCGTTAAATGGTACGTTTACGTATCATCTTTCCAAGTATGATTTACAGCAAATAAAAGTCGGTCAGCGTGTTTCGGTACCATTCGGAACGCAAAAACTGTATACAGGAATAGTACACTCATTGCATCAAAATAAGCCAGAATTATATAAAACAAAAGGCATCCATGCTTTCCTCGATCAAGAACCTTTGGTAACCCAAAAACAAATAGAGCTATGGGAGTGGATAGCTTCTTATTATATGTGTTCATTAGGTGATGTTTACCGCAATGCGTTACCATCTGCCCTGAAATTAGAAAGTTTAACCTACGTTCGTTTGGTCGATCCTAATTTCGATGCAATCGAAATATTAACAGAACCCGAAATATTGGTCGTGAAAGCACTGCAAAATACAACAATGCTTTCGGTAAACGAAATTGCTTTGATTATAGAAGATTTTTCTGCAATTCAAGTACTCAAATCTTTGTGGGAAAAAGGAGTCGTTCGGGTGGATGAAAAACTGCATGAAAAATATACACCAAAAATAGAGAATTATGTACGAATTCTACCCGATCTAAAAAAGAATGAATTAGAGTTCAGAAAAGCAATTCAGCAATTAGACAAAGCACCCAAACAAAGAGAAACTCTACTTCGATTAATTGCCTTAGAAACACAAACTACAAAACCGATAAAAGTTCCCGAATTGGTGAAGCAAGGTTCGTCTAATGCAGCAATAAACGCAATGGTCGAGAAAAATATCTTGCAAGTATATCAGCTTCAGTCATCACGCGTAGACAAAGAGGAATCCGATAAGGAGAGTATTTCACTCCTTACAAAAGCCCAACAATATGCACTGCAAGAATTAAAATCAGGGTTTCTCACTCATTCTATTGCCTTGTTGCATGGCGTAACTTCTAGTGGTAAAACAGAATTGTATCTCCAATTGATGCAAGATTATTTGGCAGAAAAAAAAACAGTGCTCTATCTTTTACCAGAAATTGGAGTAACAACACAAATCGTTCAGCGGGTGAAAAAACACTTCGGGGAGAGAGTGGGGGTTTATCACTCAAAATACAATCAGAACGAAAAGGTAGAACTTTGGCAAAATACTTTGCATCAAAAATACGACATAATCATAGGCTCTCGATCGGCTGTTTTTTTACCATTAAAGAACCTTGGCTTGGTAATTATCGATGAGGAACACGAGTCATCGTACAAACAAATAGATGCGAAGCCTTATTATAACGCACGAGATACAGCTTTGGTTTTGGCAAAAAAATTTTCAGCAAAAGTAGTTTTAGGTTCAGCAACTCCTTCTTTAGAAACATATTACTATGCCCAAAAAGGAGTATATAAATATATTTCGCTCACAGAACGTTTTGGCAAAGTACCATTGCCGAGCATAAATCTTGTCGATCTGCGTAAAGCTCAAAAAGAAAAAGAAATAACAGAAGACATTTCGCATATTTTGCGCAATGCAATACAAGAGGAGCTAGATCGCAAAAAACAAGTCATTATTTTCCAGAATCGGCGAGGATTTGCACCGGTCACCGAATGCGAAACATGTGGATATACACCAGAATGTCCGAACTGCGACGTGAGTCTTACGTATCATAAACTATTCAATCAACTTAAATGCCATTATTGTGGACATGCGCAAAGCAAACCTGTACGCTGCCCATCTTGTGGTAGTAATTCTTTGGTAACAAAAGGTATTGGTACTGAGCAGATTCAGCTTCAATTAGAAAAAATATTTCCTGCAGCAATCATCAAAAGAATGGATGTAGATGCAATGCGTAAGAAATTTGCCTACGAAAAACTAATCGAAGAATTTCAAAATAAAGAAATAGATATTTTAGTCGGAACGCAAATGATAACAAAAGGACTCGATTTTGGTGATGTAACTCTGGTTGGGGTTATTCGGGCCGACTCTTTGCTCAATTTTCCTGATTTTCGTGCACACGAAAAAGCGTTTCAATTGCTAACGCAAGTTGCAGGCCGTGCCGGAAGACGAGAAGAACAAGGGAAAGTATTGATCCAAGCTTATAATCCAGATCATCAAGTTTTGCAAAATGTAACAACTTATAATTACTCACAAACCATGAAAGATATATTATATGAACGCAAAAGTTTCCATTATCCACCATTTACTCGCCTAATTCAGTTCAGATTTAAACATAAAAACCAAGAACGTGTTCGCAAAACTGCCGAACAATTCGTTGAATTATTACGTCCACACTTTATGCCTCATTTACTGTTGGGTCCCGAAGAACCTTCTGTTGCGCGAATCAATAATCTCTATATTATGCAAGTAATGCTCAAAATAAATGAAAATCAATCACCCTCAAAAATCAAACGTTTTGTGCAAAACCAGATAGAAAAACTCCATACCATATCGGTTTATCGGTCTGTTCGGCTAGAGATTGATGTCGACCCACAATAAAAATATATTTTTTATAGCCAATAACAAATACATTATTTCGGTAGGATGAACCACAAAGCTTTCCCAAAAGATAGCAACAAAACCTCAAGCAACACATTATTTTTGATACATTTCACGATCCGAAGGAACACTAGGGCAGAAAAAATTTATATTTATTGCCCACACTTTCAATAGCTTAAAAAAAGAACTGTAAAAATCTTATAAAATTATTTGTTTAATTCATTTTAGAGTTCATATATTTGCACTCCCAATACACGAGAAGAGTAGTTGTGTAAGGGTTTTTTGAAATCGCGGATATAGGAATTAAGTCGAAGGAGTTTTATGCTTCTGAGAGTGTTTCGAAAAAAAATTTCAAAAACTTTTGTTAGATTAAATTTAATTCTTATCTTTGCACTCGCTTACGAAAAATAAGGTATTTTTTTGTGATGCGTAACAACTGAGGAGTTCATTTGACATAATATAACAAGAAGAAAAAATAAAGCCAAGCAAACGTCAATTAGAGTTGGAGTAGCTTTTCAGTATCGTATAAAGAAATTTATATTACAATGGAGAGTTTGATCCTGGCTCAGGATGAACGCTAGCGGGAGGCCTAACACATGCAAGCCGAGCGGTAGATTATCTTCGGATAATTGAGAGCGGCGTACGGGTGAGTATCGCGTATGTAACTTGCCTTATAGAATGGGATAGCCCGGAGAAATTCGGATTAATACCGTATATAAAGCTAGGTGGCATCATTTAGTTTTGAAAGATTTATCGCTATAAGATAGACATGCGTAAGATTAGATAGTTGGTGAGGTAACGGCTCACCAAGTCGATGATCTTTAGGGGTCCTGAGAGGGAGATCCCCCACACTGGGACTGAGACACGGCCCAGACTCCTACGGGAGGCAGCAGTGAGGAATATTGGACAATGGGTTAGCGCCTGATCCAGCCATCCCGCGTGCAGGATGACGGCCTTATGGGTTGTAAACTGCTTTTATATGTGAATAAACCTATCCACGAGTTGGATAGTTGAAGGTAGCATATGAATAAGCACCGGCTAACTCCGTGCCAGCAGCCGCGGTAATACGGAGGGTGCGAGCGTTATCCGGATTTATTGGGTTTAAAGGGTCCGTAGGCGGATCAATAAGTCAGTGGTGAAATCCTATCGCTTAACGATAGAACTGCCATTGATACTGTTGATCTAGAATTAGTTTGAAGTAGCTAGAATGTGTAGTGTAGCGGTGAAATGCATAGATATTACGCAGAATACCAATTGCGAAGGCAGGTTACTAAGTCTATATTGACGCTGATGGACGAAAGCGTGGGGAGCGAACAGGATTAGATACCCTGGTAGTCCACGCCGTAAACGATGGATACTTGCTGTTGGGTTTTCGGGCTCAGTGGTTAAGCGAAAGTAATAAGTATCCCACCTGGGGAGTACGATCGCAAGATTGAAACTCAAAAGGAATTGACGGGGGCCCGCACAAGCGGTGGAGCATGTGGTTTAATTCGATGATACGCGAGGAACCTTACCAAGGCTTAAATGCATAATGACAGATTTAGAAATAGATTTTTCTTCGGACAGAATGCAAGGTGCTGCATGGCTGTCGTCAGCTCGTGCCGTGAGGTGTTAGGTTAAGTCCTGCAACGAGCGCAACCCTTATCATTAGTTGCCAGCGTTTAAAGACGGGGACTCTAATGAGACTGCCGGCGTAAGCCGCGAGGAAGGTGGGGACGACGTCAAGTCATCACGGCCCTTACGTCTTGGGCTACACACGTGCTACAATGGCCGGTACAGAGGGCAGCTACCAGGTGACTGGATGCGAATCTCTAAAGCCGGTCTCAGTTCGGATTGGAGTCTGCAACTCGACTCTATGAAGCTGGAATCGCTAGTAATCGCATATCAGCCATGATGCGGTGAATACGTTCCCGGGCCTTGTACACACCGCCCGTCAAGCCATGGAAGCTGGGGGTACCTGAAGTTGGTGACCGTAACAGGAGCTACCTAGGGTAAAACTGGTAACTAGGGCTAAGTCGTAACAAGGTAGCCGTACCGGAAGGTGCGGCTGGAACATCTCATATTTAGAGTACATACGATGTGTTAGTTACGTAACAACCTATTTGTTGCTTGGTTTTTTTCTTTATTTGTATATTTTATATTTATGTTGGATGTATATATAAAACAAGACCGCTCTTTTTAGAGTTTAGAAAGAGTCTCATAGCTCAGCTGGTTAGAGCGCTACACTGATAATGTAGAGGTCGGCAGTTCGAGTCTGCCTGAGACTACGAGGTTAACACTTAAAAAGAGGGGAATTAGCTCAGCTGGCTAGAGCGCCTGCCTTGCACGCAGGAGGTCATCGGTTCGACTCCGATATTCTCCACTATAGATCTTGTTATTTACTATCAAGATATAGAAGAAGTTCATTGACATACTGGAATAATTACTATAATTAATTATTATTTAAATGATTTAAATATAGTAAGCATATAGAAGACGATAAAACGATAAATCGAAAAAATAATTAACGAGTAAGATTAACAAGCACGACAATTAGTTGTGTACTACAGGTTTTTTATAATCAATTTATTATGAATTATTCATTAATATTTAAAATTTTATAGAAGGCCACTTGAGAAAAAAAGTTACAAAGGGCGTACGGCGGATGCCTAGGCTCTCAGAGGCGATGAAGGACGTGATAAGCTGCGATAAGCTGCGGGTATTGGCACATACGATTCGATCCGCAGATTTCCGAATGGGGCAACCCGTCAGGTTGAAGGCCTGACACCTATTAATTAGGGGCGAACGTGGGGAACTGAAACATCTAAGTACCCATAGGAAAAGAAATCAATTGAGATTC